>JAWXUX010000005.1:0-165204 GCA_044426045.1 Bacillota bacterium | reverse complement strand
GAAGAAAAACAAATCCCAATATTTTTGGCTTGTGGTGAGTCTTATTTCGCTTATTATTTTCGTGGCGTTGATTTTCTCAAGCGTGATGCAAACTGTGAATGCAGAAGATGGAAGCAGTGACACCGAAGCCGTGACAGAAATTGAAGTTGCGACTGAAACTGAAGCGGAAACAAAAACCACCACTGAAGAAATCGAAGAAATTATCGAAGTCGTGGAAACGATTGAAACTGAAGAAGTTCTTGAAGTGGTGGAAAGCCTTTCGTCCGCGGAAGAACTTGTTTTAAAAATTGAACAATGGCAAGAATGGCTAGACAAATACGCAATGCCGTCAATATTGGCAATACTCTCGAGCGTGACTGCAGCAGCTGCTTTATTTTATCAATTTAAAAAACTGAAAAGTGCATACGAATCGTATAAAGCGCAAGCGGACGAAACGTCCGAAGCAAATTGGGCAACGTTCAAGGCGGAAAACGAAGAAATGTTCACTGAACTGAAAACGTCGATATCAGAAACGCTTTCAACCATCAGCGAAAGTTTCGCAAGCATAAGCTCCACAACACTAGAAACAGTTTCAACGCTGAGCGACACAACGCTGACCGCGGTTTCAAGCATGCCAATCGAAAGCATAAAAGAATTGCTTTCCGCAAACACCGACGACACGGCAGTGACGGCATCATGTGTGTTGAAACTTGAAACATTGCTTGGTGGCATAACTGAACTTATGGAAATCAACGAGGATGTTGCAACAGTTCCCGCGGACACAAAACGCGCGTTCAAAGCTAAACTTGACGAAATCAAAAAGACACTTTCCGAATCGGTCATGTCGGACAATTGGACAAAACTTAAAGAAAAAGTGCTTGAAGATGCAAATCAAACTAAGCTTTATGAACTTATTGCAACAGTAATAAATAAAGACCAATCAACCGAAGAAACAACCGAGGTGGAAACATGAACACAAAAACAATAACATTGAAAGTGGTTTCTTTTGTGTTATCGATCGCACCAATAGGCGTGTTTTTGGGAATTAATCACGAAGTGTATTTTTCCACAAACGCAACGTCTATCGGTGTGGGGGTGTTCCTTGGCGTATTCTTCTTGCTTATGGCATTAAAGGATAAGCTAGGACATCTTTTGAAAGATAACGCGCAACTCAAAGTGTCGACGTTCTTTCTGTTCTTTTTTTGGATGTTGCAACAAATCTCGGCGGATTTATTGATACTTTCCGCACTGTCGGTATTTGGCTCCATTTTGGCGTTCGTGCCAAACATGCTTGCCAACAAAGAAATCAAGAAAACCAACCGCGAAACAGTCGCCACCGCCAACGCAACAGCAATGACCACCGCCTTTGAAAGCGCGGGGATAACAATTTCGTCAAGGAGTGAATAAAAAATGAACAGCATCGCAATATGGAAAAACAAATCGCTACTTTTGCAAATTTTTTACACAGGAATTATATCGATTATCATTCTTGTGATTTCATTGATAAATTTCACAGAAGCAGCGTTTGACGTGTCAAGGTTGCAAGACGATTCTTTTTGGTTTGAATATACAATAACATTAGTTTTGGGGTTATCTTCATTTTTTATCACAAATGAGTGTGTCAAGATCAGCAAGAAAAAATCAGCAAATATTTTGCGAGTTCAATGCGAGCTTGCAACATATTATTCATATATAACAGCAAACGACGGATTGTATTCAAGATTGAAAGAGTATTTGGATAAAAAAAATAAAGAAAGAAAATTGCAACTTTATATAAACCATTTAAAAAACAAACGTGGTAAAGCAAAAAGTAAAAAGAAAATTGACTTTTACGAAAATAAAATCAAAACCGCGGGTGAAGATGTGGAATTTGTAAAAGTCAATTTCACAAGAAAAAGCATTAATCTTATTTTTTCAGGCTTTGACACTCGCGACGAAGATGCTGTTTTGAAATACAAAGGCACAGAGCAACTTGCGGAATTTCTTTTGCCAGCACTCTTATGTGGATTGTTTATAACTGCAATGACATTAGCGTTTGTGATGACATTCACAGGTGCAACAATGGAATCTGTTATAAATCTTATTGTCAGGCTTGTGTGTATTGGTATGTATTGTTGGAAAGGTTCAACTTATGCTGAATATTCAATTTTAACAGTATATTACGCCGCGCTAGAAAGCAGAAAAGGCATAGTCCACTGTTTTTTTGATGATATCGGATATAACGTATCAATAAAAGAAAATCCATTTTATATGTATAACGTAGAAAAACAAGGAGGAAAGGAAAATGGGGGTACTTAGTTCAATAACAGACTGGGTAAACAGTTTGAGCGATAAAACCATAACAGCCAACACAACTGGCGTTTCTTATTCGTCTGGTGGCACAACAACGGAAACAGTGCCATACACAGCAAGCGATCAAGCGGATTATTACAGCAATGTGTATTCCTCTGGAAGCACAGCAACAGACAGTGCGACAACCGCAACAACGGTAACGCCAACAACAACGGTTACGCCAAGCGTTTCAAGCGGAAGTACAAGCGGTACAAGTTCTTCAAGCTCAGGCGCAACAACAGCTTCAACAGACTACTATGCAGAACTTCAAGCCGCTATTCAGGCAGCATATGACAACGGTGCAGCAGTCGCGCAAACAAACTTGAACAATCAGCTTTCCTATGCAGATTCCGCCTACGCACAAGCCACAAACCCTTATGGCGTTGCGGCGGAAAATCTTCAAGCACTCGGACTTTCAACCGACGGCGGATTTTCTAGCATGCAACAAATGGCAAATCTTTCGAGCAAAGCAAACCTTGACGCGTCCGCATATTCGGATTATAACTCAGTTATGGCAGAACGTGCCAGCGCGAAATCAGTTTCAGAAATCGAAGCAACCCTTTCCTCACTAGAACAGGAAGAAAGCTCATATTGGAATGAATATTATGCCGCAATGAACGAAGAAACAAACGCCGCGTCCACATATTCAGCAAACTTGGAAGAAGCAATGGCACTTGTGGAGCTTAACTCAAACTTTGATGTTTACAGTTATATGATTGCAAAAGGCGTGAGCGAAACGGATGCGCAAAACATTGCAACGGCCGCAGCGGCGGGAGCTTATAATATAAATGAGGAGTAAATTATGGCAAGCATATTGGACCTTTTGGGAGTTGACACAACGATAAACAAAAACAACTCAGTGCTAGGCGACGGAACGTATCAATTTGGCGATATTATAAACACTTTGCAATATCTCGGCAAGAAATCAGAAGCGGGGGCGTTGTCGGGTGTGGAAAATATCACCGATGCCGCCAGTGCCACACTTGCACAACTGTTTGGCAATAATGAAAAAGCCACACAAATATACACCAACAATTGGAGCGACAAGGTTTTTGGAGCAGATTATTCAAACCTTGACACAGCATATAATGTAACAAACGATTCCCTCACCCAAAAGGCGGGGGAATTATCCAGTAGTGTGGCAGATACTCTTATACCAGTTTTTATTGGTGTTGGACTGAGTGCCGTAACAGGTGGTGCAGCCGCGCCGTTGGCGACAGGAACGTTCTTCACCAAGGCACTAGGCTCAGGCACAGCGCAAGCCGTTCAAGAAACTGGCGAGCTAGGAGCAAAAGAAAACATTTATGGTATTGGCACAGCGGTTATGGAAACAGGTATTGAAATGTTTTTAGGTAATGGCATAGCTGGTCTCGCGAGTAAAGCGGCAACATCACTTGCACCATCACTCGCAAAATCATTCCTTGGCAGTCTTGGTGGTTCAATGATTACGGAAGGTATCGAAGAGGTTGCATCTACATGGCTAGATCCATATCTTCAACGTGCAACATATAACCAAGATGCAGAAGCTGCGACACTTGACGAAATAAAAGACAGCTTTGTTCAAGGCGCATTAATCTCGGGCATACTCCAAGGCGGTAGTGTGGCACTGAATTCAACGCAAACGGCGGAAGTGGGCAAGAATATCAAAGCGACCGAAACTGGCGTTTCCGACTTGATTTTCAAAGCAGAAGCGGCGGGAATTGATGTTTCATATGAAAAGAAAGTTTTGGACGCGGGCGAAAGCGTTTCCAACTTGAAACTTGGCAAGCTCGCAACGGAAGTTAATCAATCTGTTATGCAAAACTATGTTGATAAAGTAAAAGAAGATTATGCGATCACCGACACCGAAGAAGCAACGCAAACCGCATCACGTTTAATGGCAATGGATTCATACATGCTTGAAAACAATTTCGCGGGCATTGCTGAAGGGGAAAGCCTTTCCGCAATTCAAACCGCGGTGGATAATGGCACAGTGTCAGCGCATGAAGTGGTGCAAATGTACGCACTTGCAAAAGATTCGGGTGCAACTTCAATCAACTTTGAATATAACGAAACGTCACCATATAAAGGCAACACAGCAGACGGCGGAATGACAATCAACCTTGCACAAGGTAAGTTTGGAACCGCGGTTCACGAAACAACGCATCTTCTTGAAAGTTCAGCCGACTATCAAACATTAAAAAGCGAACTTCTCGCGATCGATAGCGAAGTTTATAAAAAGGTTGTGGCAGACACGACAACAAAGTATCAAGCATACGCAGAACAAACTGGCAATGAAGTCGATATCGACGGCGAAGTGGTTGCAGAACTTGCAAAAGCAGTAGTCGCAAACCCACAACAATTCCTCGATGACATAGAATATAATCCAACAATCACGCAAAAGATTGCAGATATCTTCAAAAACATCCTCAAAAACTTCAAAAGCATGTTCAACACAGCCGAACAAAACCAAATCCAAAAAGCCTACGACACACTTGTCAAAGCCGTGAAAAACCAAACAACCGAACAAAGCGAAACAAAAACCACTCAAAGCGAAACAAAAACAACGACGGCGACACCAGTCGTGCAGTATGATATTGAAGAAGTTTTGAATAACAGTGAAATAAAACGAGATAAAAATGGACAGTATTTAGACATAAATCTTGAATCAGAAGTGCAAAAGAAATTGGACAAAGAACCATTAAGAGAAAGAAGAAAATTTGTTGAGAAATACATAAAAGAAAATTTTAGAAATATTCAATTTAGATTTGTTGATGGACTTGTAGCTGTAGTGACTGGAACAGGAGCTGACAAAATAAAAAATACAAAATTAGATGTAAAGCAAAGAGCTTCGTTAGAACTAAAGAAACTTGTTGAAATATCTATATACGATGGAGAACAACTAGATGTTGAGCATACAAAATTTGATAATTTTTATTACTATAAAGCAAGAATCAAATTACGTAACGAAAAGTATGATTGCGATATTGTTGTTGGTTTCAATAAAAAAGAAAATCTATATCAAATCTATGATATAAATAAAATAACAAAAAAAGATGAAACATCATCCAATAATGGAAACCCTAGCTCTTCTGCAAACAGAACCACTTGGGACGTAAATGTTTCATCTACTGATAGTATACTCAACAAAACAAAAAAAGTCAACCCACATTCGCAAAATAATTCAAAAAATAACACAAAATATGACCTTGCAGACGATTTCAGGGAATTGACTGATGCAGATGCACCAGTTGAATATAAAAAGACACAGCAAAATATTAATGACGCAAAGTCGAGTGCTAGGAACGTGCGGATGTTTACAAATCAAACTTTGGCAGCGAGTGAAAATATCAATTCTTTGATAAATGAAACACTAGAAGAGCTGACTGGTTCAAGTAAATTTGCAACTATATCAAAAAACAAGCGAAAAAACATACTTTACGATATGCTGTTGACTGTGATTGAGTCAGACCAAACAAAAAAAGCTGAAATGGCGGAAAAAACTGCAAAAAATATATTGACGTCAATATACATTGAAAGTGAATTTAAAACTGGTGCGGACTCGGTTGTAGCTGCAACAATAACGTATTTTAATAGTCTTAAAAAGAAACTGGACTTGCGGAGTATGGAAGGCGAGTTTAAGTCAAGAGATATGATGAGGTTATATAATCAAATGAACGGTGGCACTATTGGGGTGGATGAGTTGGTTGAAGAGTTCTTTGATTATAGCGGACACCAAATTAATGCGATAAACGACGCGGATATCTTCTTTGAAATGTATGACGTATATCAACAATCAAAAAATATGCTTGCAAATTCAAAAAAAATATTGCTTGACAAATATCTTGCAACAACTGAATACAGCGATTTATTAAGTGTTCTTACAACAGAAATTCAATCAATGACAAAAACTGAGTTAAATACAATGGAGCAAAAGCTCGGAACAATCAATTCGTATATTGAAGCTGTCAACGAACTTGGCAGACAAGCTATAATTACAAAAATCACAGGTTATAAAAGCGGAGTTAAGCAAAGATACAGCGACCTTTCAAATAAGCTAAAAAATAAATATAACGCTGAATTTTCTAAGTATAAAAAGACAATAAACAATATGAAAGAAAATGCCAGAATAGAAGCTATTGAAAGCAAAATATTTTCTCAACAAAGTTTGCTAAAGAAAAAGAAAAGTAAGAAAAAATATTTTAAAGGAAACTTTGACGCTTTATATAATAAGCTTACGAAAGGAATTATTGAGGCAAGAGCTACCGAAGACAAATACCGTTCGGTATTGCTTACTCAAGATTTTATTGGAACTGCATCTATTTTTGAAACAGTTGTATTAGAGGCAAATTTTGACGTGAACTATATCAAAAATATGGCAACAATGATTGGCAATATTGAAGATAGGTTTGAAAATTCAACAAGTGATTTGAATGGTCAAAAAGTTTTGAAGATTGAAAGTGAAAATGAGTTGAATGAAATCAAAAAAGTGATTTCGACAGTAAATTCAGCATTGACAAAAATAAACAATGTGAGAATAGATAATCAAAATAAAGAAACTAAAATGCTTATTGAAAGTGTTATTTCGGATTTGAATAAACCATTATCAAAAGTAGCTAGTAAATTTGTCGAAACAAAACTTGGAAGATTTGCACTAAAACTCGGATATTCAACTCTTCGTAATGATACTATGTTCTCAATGTTATCAGGCTTCAATCAAAATGGCGCGTATAATCAAATATATAGAGATTTAGAGCGTGGCAGAATACTTGAATGTGAAATCAAAAGGGAAGCACAAGCAAAGCAGATTGAATTTTTCGATAAAAATAAGCAAGCGCTTAAAGGTAAACTTGGCAAAAACGCTGAAACTATTGATTTTATGGGGCATGGACTAACATTTGAACAGCGAGTGCATATGTTTTTGAATATTCAATGTAATAAATCATACGTTTTAGATGAAGGCATGACAATAGAAAGCAAGTCTGGAAAAGAAAGTAATTTTGACGTGACTGAAGCGGATTTGCAAAAATTTGTTAGTTCAATGTCGTCACTTGAAATAGAATATTCTGCTATTTTGTATAATGCGTATAATACCACAATAAAAAATTATGGCAACGCAAAGGATATTGAACTTTATGGTCACGCTACAAAAACAGTAGCAGACTATTATCCAATTGTTGCATCAGATAATGTTAAAAACATTCATATGGAATCGTTCACGAACGATGCAAGTGTAGAAAATAAGTCTTTCAATAAACAAAGAAAAGGACATACAAGAATTAAAATCGTCGATGCAACAACAGTGTTCAACGCACATGTTTCTGGCGTTGCACAATATGTTGCATATGCAACGCAAATGCGAGCAATGACAGCGTTGATAAATGGAAAATATAATGAAAATGGTTTAAATACATCAGTTATTAATGAAATTAAAGGACAATACGGCGAGCCAGCTGTTTCCTACTTGGAAAATATCTCAAAAGACTTACAGGAAATAAAACCAAAAGAAGAAAGCACTGGCAATCAAATTGTAGGATTTTTCAGGAAGCTAGGTGTTAAAGCTTCACTAGGCTTGAACGCTAAAGTCTTGCTTAATCAGCTTATGGGTATTCCCGCATTTTTTACAAAAATCGATGCAAAATATTTTTACTCAAAAAATATGCATGGTTTAAGTCAAACAGAATTGAAAGAAAAAATGGTGCAATATTCAAGCGTGGCTTGGGATAGACTTCAAGGCAATGCGTCAATGGAAGTTTCTGAAATCAACAATAGCAAAAGTAATATAATGAAATCATTGACGGCGGGTATTGGCAAAGTGGACGAATACACAATTATGAAAGCCTATGAAGCGGAAGTCAATAAGCAAATTGATTTAGGATTGAGTGGGGAAGATGCGTTCATGATAGCTGGCGAAAATCTCAACTATGCGATTTTTGCTTGTCAACCTAACTCGGATCCCTTGCATTTGGCGGGGGGTCAACGTTCAGCAAATGAAATTGATAAGAGTTTGTTTATGTTCAAGTCTGACTCGGTAAAAAATAATTCAAACTTTACTCGTGCTTGGTTTGAGTATAGGGCAAATCCAACGCCAGAAACAAAAGCTGCATTTAAAAAAGAATGTGCAAACATGGGCGTGCAAACTTTAGGTATTGCTGTTATTGCATTAATGTGGAATAGATTCTTTCGCGGTGACGACGAAGAATCATTTACTTTAGACTTTGCAGGTCAAGTATTTAGCACGTTTTTTGGGGGACTACCTTATATAAGCGAATTGTATAGTTCAATAATTGAAGGGTATGATGTCGAAAGTATGGGTATGCAAAATATTAATACATTGCTTGGGGTAAGTGGCTCAATCGCGAGCGTATGGGAAGATATGACAGAAGGTAGAACAGTTGACGGCAATGACATTTACGAAATAGCGGAAGATATCACACAAACGTTTGGAATTCCATTGAGAAACGTTACAAATGCACTAGATGGGGTATTGAATATATATTCGCAAGTCTTTGGTTTGTCTGACGCAGTTGTTGGCATAGGGGACTTTATTGGTCAAGACTATGAAACGTCTTTCACGAATAGATCCGTAAATAAAGCATTATCAGGCGTTTCCGTGGCGTTCCGCTCGGCAGTGTCAACAGCAAACAAAATCACCTCAGACAAAGACGAAAATGGCGAAACTATATCTGGAAGCAAAAAAGCAAACACCATTGACTATATTATGGATCTTGAAAAATTTTCAACGGTTCAAAAACTCATGATGATAAAATACATGGGGTACGCAATCACCGACGACGATATAAAAGGCGTTTCCGCCACATCAGCAAAGCGTGCAATTATTCAATATATCAATGAGTATGATTTGACAACAGACGAAAAGATTGCAATACTAGAAAGGCTAGGCTATACGGTCACAGCAAACGGCACAGTGATATAATTTGGGTAAACTTTGGGTAAGATTTCCCAAGAAAATCCAAAAAATAGCGATAAAATACGATATTTTAAAAAAATAAAAACACCGCCAATCCCTTTGTTTATAAGGGTTTGCGGTGTTTTTGCGTAAATTCCATATTCAATGGTGGAGATGAAGGGAATTGAACCCTTGTCTTGACAAGCGATTGGACGCTTTCTACGTGTGTAGCTTTATTTTGATACTGCCTTTCACTGCATATAAAGCGACACTATGAAAGGAGCTGTTTTATAGGACCGAATGGCTAGCAAACAATAAATTCGCCAATCTGTACCACTCTTATAATTAAGCCGAGAAAAGAGCCAGAGCGAAACCCTCTTTCGACTTTGCTGACTTAGGCAGCTACTGCAACTTTAGAGTTGAAGTTAAAATTTGTTTTAGCGTTTAATTTAAACCCGTTTTTACGAAGTCGAGCCTTCGACACGCTTACACGACCCACCTTATCTTACCAATCGAAACCAGTGCACCCCCATTTTCATGAGTTCCACGGTCGACGCTACCAAGTTAAGTCACCGATAGTATACGCTATATTCAAAAAAAAGTCAACGTTTTTGCAAAATTTCTTTTACCGTTTATTGACATTAAAATTTTCATCGCCTATAATATACTAGTACATAAATAAACAACAAAAGGTGAGAAATGAATCGCGACTTAGATTTAACAAAAGGGAATGTGCTGCAGGTACTTTGCAAGTTTACAATCCCAATTTTATTTTCAATATTATTGCAAACAGCATACGGCACAGCTGACCTCATGATTGTCGGCTGGTTTTCCGGCGTGGCGGATGTTTCCGGCGTGACAATCGGAAGCCAAATCATGCAAACAGTGACAGCAGGTTATATTGGCCTAGCTATGGGCACAACAGTTCTTCTTGGCAGGTTTATAGGCTCGGGCGAACCTGAACACGCCTCAAAAATTGTCGGCGTGAGCATAGCTCTTTTTGCCGTGCTTTCAGTTGTTTCGACTATTCTTTTGGTGGTTTTCCGTGGCGCAATCGCACTTGCCATGCAAACGCCGTCTGAATCCATGACTCAAACAACGCAATATCTGCTAATCACAGGACTTGGCACGACTTTTATCGTGTTCTATAACTTGATTGCAAGCGTTTTCCGCGGAATTGGCGACTCAAAAACACCACTTGTCACAGTTGCAATCGCGTGCGCAATCAACATTATACTTGACCTCATTTTCGTTGGCGTGTTTAATTTCGGCGCAAACGGAGCAGCACTTGCAACCGTAATCGCTCAAGGCGGAAGCGTGGTCGCATCATTTTTGATGCTTCGAAAACGCAAACTCGCGTTTGAAGTGAAAGCCAAAGACATCAAACTCGACAAAATCACATCGGGCAGAATAATCTCGATCGGACTTCCAATCGCAGTACAAGGCATGCTTGTCAGCCTATCTTTTCTTTTCATCACCGCAATCATCAACGATTTTGGTGTGACTGCATCAGCCGCAGTTGGTATCGTCAGCAAAATTTCAGTTTTAATAATGATACTTCCGCAAGGTTTCTCCCAAGCACTCGCCGCGTTCACCGCACAAAATATGGGCGCAAAAAAGCTTGAACGAGCAAAGCGAGCACTTGTTTACAGCATAGCGATTTCCCTCATATTCGGCATAATCACGGGCTATATTTCAGCATTCCACGGCACAATCTTCACTCGCATTTTCACAAGCGACGTCGACGTGACTGCTTCAGCATTGCAATATCTGAAATCATATTCAATCGACTGCCTGTTTGTGGCGTTCATGTTTTCATTCTGCGGGTATTTCAACGGTTGTGGCAAAACGAAATTTGTCATGATTCAATCTGTCGGCTGTGCGTTTCTGATAAGAATACCGCTGTCATATCTTTTCAGCACATTGGAAAACACATCGCTATTCCTCATCGGACTTGCGACCCCAGCAGCAACATTCGTTCAAATTTTCATGTGCGTGATATTTTATATCCACACAAATAAAAAATGCAAAAATGATGAACTGTTAATTGCAGAATAATCTCAAATAATAATCTCAAATAAAAATTCAATCAGACCGCCTATATATTTATGGGCGGTTAATTTATATTATTTTAATAAAAAAACATAAAATATGCAACCAAAAACAGATTTAAGCTGTTATGTATAGTAGATAGGCAAAATAAATGTAAAGGAGAAAATAAAATGACAGATGAAATGATAATCGATTTGTATTCAGAAAAAGATGATAATGCAATAATGGAAACAAAAACCAAATATGGCAAGCCACTTTTCAGAATTTGCCATAATATCCTAAAGAGCAGCAGTGATGCTGAAGAATGTGAATCTGATACATACCTAAAAACTTGGCAATCAATTCCGCCAGCTTCGCCAAAAACATATTTTTTTGCATTTCTTGCGAAAATTGCAAGGAACAAATCTTTAAATCTCTACGCAAAACAGCATACAAAAAAACGCAGTGCAGTAATGGTGGAACTTTCGAAAGAATTGGAGCAATGCATTCCCGCAAAAGATACAATGAAAATTCAAGAACTAGAATTCACAGCGTATATGAACGTTTTCTTGTCAAAATTGACTGATGATGAAAGGAAGGTATTTGTTCGCAGATATTGGTTTTGTGATAGCATATCGGAAATTGCAACGGCATATTCATTCAGCAATTCAAAAGTAAAATCTATGTTAATGCGAACACGGGATAAGTTGAAAAAGTACATGGATAGGGAGGAATTATAATGAACGCACTAGAATTTCTTCAAAATATAAATGAAATAGACAATAAATTTATCATAGACGCAAATGCAAAGCAGAAAAAAATCTCACATTTAAAAAATAAAAATCTAATAAAAATCATAGCTGCCGTTGCATGTGTTGTGGCAATCATATGTATTGCTATATTTGCTGGAAATATACTTTCAATACCAGTGGAATCCAGTACACCAGTGCAAACTTATCCGCCAACAAGCGAGATAAAATCTGTATCAAATTTGACAAAAATCAATGTAACAAGCAGAATGAGCTATGCAACAGAAAATATAGAAATCGAAGAATATATCGATCTTGAAGGCGACAAACTAGATGTATTCAATGATTATTTGAAACTATTTGTCGTGATATCTGATTCAGTCAACACTGAATATAATGAAATCCAGCTAACTGATGAATTACAACAACTCATCGAGCTAAATGCAATATATTTCTATGACGAGCTAACAGACACTCAAATCTGTATTTTTGATAGTTATATCTACGTCATAAAAGCAGGCGACGTGAGCGCAAGCACAGGGATTTACAAAATGAACACTGAAAGCTATGATTTTGATGAATATTTTGCAACATATTTTGATTGATTATTAAGGACACTTCTAAAAAGTACCCTTAAGTTGAATAGCTAAAACACAAAAGTGACAACTCACAAAGAGTTGCCACTTTTTTATTGTTTTAACAATTATTTATTCAAAATAGAAATGATTTTCTTTGCTGCGTCGGCAAATTCGCCGTTGTTCACTATTTCATAATCTGCGATATCTTCATAAAGCGGCTTTCTTTTTTCAAGCAAATCGGCAAGCGAAGTGCCTTGTGAAAGTGGTCTGCCGTATGTTGAAAGTTTTGAAACGTCGCGTTTGATATAAAAAACAACGCCAGTACGCAAAAGGGCAGTTCTGTTTTCCTCTTTCAAAACCGCACCGCCACCCGTTGCAATAACAACGCCAGCTCTTGATGCAAGGTCGGAAATAACTTCGCTTTCAATTTTTCTGAAAGCTTCTTCGCCATCGCTTGAAATGATTTCGGAAGGTTTTCTTCCGCAGTATTTTTCAATCTCGACATCCGCATCGAAAAACGGCAAATCGAGTTCTTGTGCAATCTTTCTGCCAATAGTGGATTTCCCACAAGCGGGCATACCAACAAGCACGATGTTTCTTCTCGATTTCAAAAGCTGTTTCAAAATGCGTTCGGTGTCTTCTTTTGAAGATTTTTCACCAAACCAATAATCTTTTGAAACCCTAGCTTGTTCAACAAGCATGCGAAGTCCGTTTTCATATTTAACACCACATTTTTTTGCAAGAAGCAAAAAGTTGGTTCTGAGTGGATTATAAATAACATCAAACGCACCTTCGAGGTTCGGAATAAGCGACAAATCAAACGCAAGCTCGTCCATATGCGGAAACATTCCAGAAGGAGTAGTGTTAAAAATCACTTGAATATCATATTTTTTATAGAAATTATCATAATTGATATCCCCAGTTCGGCTCACGATAACAACCTCTTTTGCACCTTGCTTTTTTGCAAGAAGCTGAGCCGTCATGCGAGTTCCGCCAGACCCAAGTATGGCAATAGTTTTCCCCGCAAGAGAAATCCCTGATTTTTCAAGAGAGTATTCAAGTCCGTATATGTCAGAGTTGTATCCAAACCACTTGCCGTCCTTTTTTAAAACAGTGTTAACAGCTCCAATTTCCATTGCGAGGTCGTCAATAAAATCAAGGTGTTTCATAACATCTTGTTTATAAGGCACCGTCACATTGAACCCGTCATACTTGCAGTTTTCCATAAAAGGGCCGATATCATCAGCAGAAGGCAATTCTTCAACGCCGTATTCATAACCAAAATGCGAATGAATAACAGGCGAGAGTGTGTGTGGTAATTTTTCTCCAATAAGGCAAAATTTCTTCATCATTTTCTCCAATTATTATGCAATATGGTTAAATTTCTTCGTAGCTACCAAGGAAAACAAACAATTCACAGCTGTTTTCAAGGTCACCAATAAGGTTTTGAACTTCGTTTCTCGTGATTTTAGCTTCAAAATCAAAATAGAAAGCAAATTCAAAAGTCGTGTTTTCAATTGGTCTTGATTCAAGCTTAGTAAGGTTGAGTCCAAGCGTAGAGAATCTGTTCAAAATTCTGTTGAGCGCACCCGCTTCGTGAGGAGTGTTCACCATGATGCTGATTTTGTTTGCACCTTCATATGGTTGAAGATTTTTTGAAATGATGATAAAGCGAGTGAAGTTGTTGTCTCTTCCTTGAACATTAGCTTTCAAAACGCCAAGACCATAAATGCCAGCGCAATCTTTTGAAGAAATGCATGCAACTTCAAGGCTGTCAGATTCCGCAACCATTTTAGCAGCAGTCGCAGTGTTATCAACAACAGTCACTTTCACGTTTGGAAGTGAAGCAAGGAATTCACTGCATTGAGCAATCGCTTGTTCGTGCGAGAAAATTTCTTTGATATTTGAAATATCCGCACCTTTTTTGGCAAGCAGATAATGTTGAATTCTGAGTTTGATTGAACGAGCAATAAAGAATTTGTGTTTGTGCATAAGGTCATAAACCCCATTCACGCTACCTGCATTGCTGTTTTCAATTGGCAAAACGCCGAACTGACAAAAGTTTTTTTCAATAGCATTGAAAACGCCACTCCAATCTTTGAAATATGAAATGTTTGCAAGCTTGAAAACTTTGTCCGCTGCAATTTGCGAATAAGCCCCAGGCACACCTTGACAAGCAACGTTCGCACATTCAGGGAACGGCAAAAGTCCATTTTCAAGTGTAGCTTGAATTTTGTCAAGCATAGGTGAGTGACCTTTAACAAATCTTGTTTGGTAACCTTTGCTTGTTTCAAAAATGTTTTCAAAGAACATTTTAGTGTAAATTTTCAAATCTTCTGGGACTTCGCTTGTCACGCGACCAATAACATCACGTTCGCGAAGAGTGTTTTCAATCGGTAAGTTTTTTTCACATTTTTCTTCACCAATTTGTCTTGCAATAGCCATTCGTTCAACATAAAGTTGAACGAGCTTGTCATCAATTGCATCAATTTGGTCTCTTTTTGAGTTCAAATCCATTATTATCTCCTTTTATCCTTAAGTGTTATTAAGCAATATCTTAATCATTATAAACTATTTAAATAATATAATCAAGCAAAGCGAGTGCCACTGCCGATTCTATTCCCGCAACGGCTCTTGGAACTATGCAAGAATCGTGCCTGCCTTTGATTTTGATTTCAACGTTTTCATTTGTCGCAAGATCAACACTTTGTTGAGGCATTGAAATTGATGGTGTTGGCTTGAGTGAAGCACGAAGTGTCACGGGCATACCATTTGAAATGCCCCCAGTTATTCCACCGCAGTTGTTTGTTTTTGTGACAATCTTTTCACCGTCAAAGAAAATCGGATCGTTTGCCTTTGAACCGTTCAGCTGTGCAAAATCAGTGCCAATGCCAAATTCAACTGCCTTAACCGCAGGAACGCCAAAAACAGCAAGTGAAAGTTTTCCTTCAAGACCCGAGAAAAGATAATCTCCAAGCCCCGCGTGTAGTCCCGTGATAACAATATCAACGCTTCCGCCAACACTGTCGCCATTTTCGCGATATTTCAAAACTTCTTGTGTCATTTCTTCGCCGTTTGAAAGGCAAGGAAGTGGGGACGCCCAACAATCTTTGATTTCATCAGTTGTTATTTCGCTATTTTTATAATTTTTTCCTTCAACACTGCCAATTCTCGAAACGTAACCGCAAACTTCAATTCCATTGCCCGCAAGAATTTGTTTGGCAATTCCCCCCGCAATGCAAAGGGGTGCAGTGAGTCTAGCAGAAAATCTGCCACCGCCAACGGGGCATTCAATAGTTTTTTCTTTCATGCAATACGCAAGGTCGGCATGCGACGGTCTTGGTGTTGTGTTGATTGAAGAATAATCGCGAGATTTCACGTTTTGATTATAAATCACCGCGTGAACATCCCCAGTCACAATCCCATTTTCAACCCCTTCCAAAAACACAGGCGCATCAGGTTCAATTCTTGGAGTGCTCCAAGCCCCGCCACCAGCTTTTCTTCTTGAAGTGAACTCTAGAAGTGCAGTTTCGTCAATTTTAAATCCGCGAGGAAGTCCACCAAGTTTAACGCCAATCGCATCTGAATGCGACTCGCCATATATTTCAATTTTTAATTTTTCAAATCCCCAAAACATCGAATTTACCTCCTAATCTCGCAAAATTTTCAAGAAAATGCGGATATGATTTTGAAATGCAGTCAATGTCATATATCTCGCTTTCACCACTTGCGTAAGTTGCCATAATAACAGCCGCCATTGCCATTCTGTGGTCATCGGGCACATGATATTTGCCACCAACAGGCGAGCCACCCGTCACATAAAGTGAATTTTCGCCAGTGAACGCTGAAATTCCAAACGCATCAAGCATTTTGATTGTTTCAGAAAGTCGGTCGCTTTCTTTATCTTTCAGCCTTGAAATGCCAACAATTTCCGAAGTGCCACCGCAAAAACTGCAAAGCACCGCGAGTATAGGCACAACATCGGGGGTATTTTCAGTGTGAAAAACTCCCGCTTTCAAGTTCGCACTTGAACCAAAAGTGTAAGAATCAACGCCGTTTCGATTTATGTATCTTGCAAAACTTCCGCCAGTTTCATTGATAAATTCAAGTATTGCCTTGTCGCCTTGAAGTGAATCCATGGAAATATTTTCAAGGGAAACACCCCCGCCAATGCCACCAGCAACAGCAAAAAAGCAAGCTGAACTCCAATCGCCCTCGCAATTCGCAGTTTCAGGTGAAACGTATTTCGCACTACCTTTAATCAAAAAGCCATTTTCAGTTGTTTCAACTTCAACCCCGAAAAGTTTCATCACATCAAGAGTGATTTTGATATAATCGGAAGAAACAACGCGGTTTTTCAAAATAATTTGAGAATCGCCTTTCAAAAGTGGCAGTGCAAGCAAAAGCCCCGTCACATATTGCGAGCTTATGCTGGCATCGATTTCGTATATCCCACTTTCAAGCTTACCGCTTATTTCAAAAGGAAGCGTGTCGGCAGAAAAAGTTATCCCGTGTGCCGACAAAACCTCGCGAAGCTCGGAAACTGGGCGAGAGGCAAGCCTTTCTGTTCCGGAAAATTCCGCATGACAGCCAAGTGCCGCCACAAGTGGAAGCATAAAACGGAAAGTTGAACCGCTGTCTTTGCAATAAAGCTTGCAAATGTCGCGTTTTTCGCCGTAAACTGGAGTGACAATCGCCTTATTTTCAAGAATTTGAATGTCAGTTCCAAGCTCTGCAAGGCAATTTGCCGTGGCTTCAATGTCGGTGCCTTTCATAATCGCAGAAATCGTTCCGCCTTTTTCTGAAAGGGCACTGCAAATCATCATTCGGTGTGCAACGGATTTGCTTGCTGCAATTTCAACAGTTCCTTTAAGTTGTTGTGGGTATACCTTTATGTTCATTCTTATCATCC
This sequence comes from Bacillota bacterium, assembly GCA_044426045.1. GTDB lineage: Bacteria > Bacillota > Clostridia > Christensenellales > CAMQZB01 > JAWXUU01. Next base: position 147,735 of record JAWXUX010000005.1, on the reverse strand, counting down.
TAGTTAAATTAATTTTTAGACGTGACCTTAAGCAGTTTGCTTGTCACAGCAGCGAAATTTTCATCCGCCACTTCTTTTGCACTTGTCCCTTCAGATAAAAGCTGGTGAATATGCTTTTCGTCAGCATTTTTCAGTGCCACGCTGAACTCGCTCAACTTTTCCACTATCAAATCAACGTGAGAAGCGAGTGGGGCAGTGTTTTGCATGAAAAGTTCAGTCCACATGTCGGGATTCAGCCTAGCAACGCGCGTCATATCTTGAAAACTTCCCGCAGAAAAACCAACGTGATTTTGTGAAAGCGGATTTTTGATATAACAAGAAGAAACGATGTGTGCTAGTTGGGAAGTATAAGCAATCATCTCGTCGTGACGGGAAGAATCGGCATAAACACAGCCAATAAATCCAATCTCGCAAAGAAGGTTCTCAATCTCGCGAGCACTCTCCAAATCCCCGCAAACAGGAGTGATAATACCAAACGCGCTGTCAAAAAGCGTAGTCACGGCATAATCAACACCGGAATATTCACGTCCCGCCATTGGGTGAGTGCCAACAAACTTGATTTCTGGGAAATCCACACTTGCTTTTTCAAAAGCAGAGATAATATTTCCCTTTATTCCGCAAATATCGCAAACGATAGTCCCTTTTGAAAGTTTTGGCAAAATTTCAGTTAAAATCTCGCAAGCAATGTGCGGAAAAACTGCCAAAATAACAACGTCAATTTTTTCAAAATCGTCATCATTCAAAACAAAATCGATTGCATTTTTGTGAAGGGCAGTCCTAACGGAATTTTCGTCGATATCGCGACCAAAAACAATGTGCTCAGTTTTCTTGTGCACCGCCATACCAATCGAACCACCAATAAGACCTAGCCCAATAATACCTATGTTCATATTTTTCCTCGATAAAAAACGATACTAGATAGTATCTCTTTTCTTGCCACAAACAGGAAGCAAGACATCAATTGCTTTAACAACTTCGTCGAATTGTTCAGGTCTCAAACTTTGAGCACCGTCGCAAAGTGCGCAACTTGGGTTGTTGTGAACTTCAATAATAAGTCCATCAGTGCCAGCACCAACAGCCGCAAGCGACATTGGTCGCACAAGTCTTGAAACGCCAGTTGCGTGACTTGGGTCAACAACGATTGGAAGGTGAGTTTTTTCTTTCAAGATTGGAATACAAGAAAGGTCAAGTGTGTTTCTTGCCGCAGTTTCAAATGTTCTTATACCTCTTTCGCAAAGGATAACTTGCATGTTGCCTTCACTCATGATGTATTCAGCACTCATAAGCCATTCTTCGATAGTCGCGCTCATACCGCGTTTCAAAAGGATTGGTTTTTTTGTTTTACCAACTTCTTTCAAAAGGTCGAAGTTTTGCATGTTTCTTGCACCGATTTGAATGATATCAACATCATCGAAAAGGTGAAGGTGTTTTTCGTTCATAAGTTCAGTGATGATTGGCATGCCAAGTTCTTTTTTAACAGCTTTCATGATTTCAAGCCCTTCAGAACCAAGCCCTTGGAACGCGTATGGTGAAGTTCTTGGTTTGAACGCACCACCACGAAGGATTGTCGCACCGCTTTCTTTGCAAGCTTTTGCAGTTTCATACATTTGTTCGTAGCTTTCAATACTGCAAGGCCCAGCCATGATTTGGAAGCCTTCGCCACCGATTTTGTGTCCGCCAACATCAATGATAGTATCATCTGGATGGAATTTTCTGTTTGCATTTTTATATGGTTCTTGAATTCTAGTCACTGATTCAACAATGTCAAGAGATTTCAAAAGTCCGATATCAACTCGTGAAGTATCGCCAACAAGTCCAACGATAGTCACGTTGTCACCTTTGCTCATGTGAGTTGAAAGTCCCAAATCTTTGATCCAGCTCAAAAGATTGTCCATTTGGTTTTGGTTTGCTGATTGATTGATTTGAATAATCATAATTTGTCTCCTCCATAAAAAAAACCGTACTGAATGAATATTTTCAGTACGGTTAATGTCCTAGTTGTGCGCTTATTGCGTCAAAATTTAAGAATTTTACCTAACTGAAAATAGACCTGCTAAAATAAAAGCGGCCGTAATAAAAGTTAGATTCAAATAGGTTTAGTGATGATGTAGTCATAAAATCCTCTCGATAATTCTTATTAAGCACAGTATACATATATTTACACCCACTGTCAACGATTTTGAAGCATAAAAAATAAATATTCTCTAGTCTAAAAACAATTATAAATAAAAATTACCCCTTTACAAATCATTATTTTTATTATATAATAGTAACATATCATAATAAAGGGTGAAATATGGAAAAATTTGAATCAAAAGAAATGTATCTTGAAACAATATATGAACTGAAAGAGGAAACAGGAAACGTCCGTGCAATCGACGTTGCAAGTGCACTTGGCTATGCAAAGTCAAGCGTTTCTGTTGCGCTGAAAAATTTGAAAGCAAAAGGCATGCTTGACGTTTTGGAAAGCGGGCAGATTGTGCTTTCAAAAGAAGGTGAGGCGCTCGCCAAATACGTCGCCCAAAAACACAGCCTTCTTTCGGATTTTTTTGTGAGCATTGGCGTTAGTCCAGAAGTCGCGGGTGCAGACGCATGCAAAATCGAGCATGTTATAAGCGACGAAACAATCTTGAAAATCAAAGAATTTTTAAACAGATAAAACAAAACAAAGCAAAAATAAAAGTCACAAAACAATTTTGTGACTTTTTCTATGATAGTGAATGATTTTCAAGCGTGTGTGCAAAAAGTAAATTTGTGCCAAAATAAAAAGTTTTATGAAATCATTTCAGATTTCAAATATTCAAGCAAAATATCCGATGCGTTTTCAACAACTTTCGCACAAGGGCGTTTGCTGTAGTATTCCTCGGTTCTTGCATCGCTTTTTGGCGTTGTTGTGATATCTTTAACATTTTTCAAAATCTCACCACAAAGTATGCTTGAATTTCTTTCTTCAAACTTTGCTGAAAGGGTGCGAACAATGTCGTAAATCTCGTCCTTAGCGTCAGGTGAAGTTGTTCCTTTCACATGTGAAACAACAAGACCAATACCGCTCATGGCACCGCAAATATTTCGCGTTCTTGCAAATCCGCCACCAAATGCGAGCCCCAAGCTGATAACGTGTTCAGGCTTGATATCAAAAAATGTAGCAAACCCCATAACCACAGCTTGCGAGCAGTTGTATCCTTGATAAAAATACTTCAAAGCTTTTTCAACAGGGCAAATTTCTTTTGACATGATAAAATCCACGCTTTCAATATCGCAAAAAGTATTGATTTCAGTTTTGTCAATCTTCATGCCTTGAGTGGTGCAAAACTTGATTGTTGACTCACTTGAAGAATTTGCAGAAAGGCGGAATTCTTTTTTACCAAGCAAAATCGCGGTTTGTTCAATCTTTGAAAAAACCTCTTTGCCAAGCCCAAGCCCACGGAAGTTTTTCAAAAGATAAATCTTGCCACAATAAAGTTCGTTTTTATTTTCAATATAGTTAAAATAACCAACAACGTGGTTTTTAAGTTTAACAAAGCAATAAATATAACCGCCATCCATTTCTTTTAAAATGGCATCTTTGTTTTGTAAATTTTCAATAAGCGTTTGAGTTTGCAAAACGCCAAAAATACTGCCGTAATGTTCGCTCCAGATTTCGTTTGCAAGCAACGCAAGTTGTTCAACTTCGGAAATTGCAACTTTTTCAATAGTTATTCTCAAAATAATTCCTCCCAATATTCAGAAGCACTAAAAAGTAAACTCTAAATTTATATCAATATTATATTAACATTTTTAAAAGTCTATGTAAAATGATTGAAAGCTAAATAAAAAAATGTTATACTGTTTTTATGAATAATAGGTTTGAATTTTTTGAAAAACTGAATTTGCCACAACAAATATCGGAAAAACAGCTGTTTTTCGTTGGCGGTGCAACAAGGGAAATCATTTGCCACAACAAATTGCCACGCGATATTGATATTTGTGGTGACATTTGTGCAGAAGAACTTTCAACACTAGATTTGCAAAACAAGCAGTACATAAAAAAACTCCATTCACTAAGATTTGTATGTGGCAACCACGATATCGACCTCACCGCATTTCGAAAGGAGGAATATAAAAAAGGATATTTTCCCTCAAAAGTTGAAAGGGTTTCAACTGCAAAAGCCGACAGCGAGAGGCGGGATTTCACAATAAACGCTATCTATATTAATAAAGCAGGGGAAATTTTAGATTTTCACGATGGAGAAAAGCACCTTTTTGAAAAGCGTATCGTGCAAATTTCACCAAAAACACTTGAAGTCGACGGCATGCGGATTTTGCGAATGATAAGGTTTTCGCTAACCCTTGGCTATCAAATCGATAAAGATACCCTTGAATGCGCCTTTGAAAACAAAGAAAATATATTGCAAATCAAAAAAGAGCGGTGCTTATCGGAATTCAAAAAATTTCAACCACATATAACATCAGAAAATGAAAAATTAATAAAAGAACTTGGCATTTTTTCTCATCTTGGGATAAACCACCAATAATAATAAAGGAAAACATGGATTATATAATACTAGCAATTTCATCACTTTCAATAATCGGAATAATACTTCTTTTTGTCGAGCTGAAAAAAACGAAAACTCAGCTTAACCGAAGCGAGCAAAACAACATCGCCCAAAACGCGGTGATAAACCAAATAACGCAAAATCAAGATACCGCACAAGCAAAGCAAAACGAAATATTTGTGAAAATTGAGGAGCAAAAGTATCAATTTGCAAGCATTTCAAACCAAATTGCAACAATCGTTGACTCATTCAACGGACTTTTGCAAGTCCAATCGTCAGCAAGTGCCCAAACGTCAAAAGAAATTGGACAAATGAAAGGTGCAATCGACGGAATGAAAGAACAATGGGCGGTGCAAATCGAAAGAATGCAAAAAACAACGGAAGATAAACTTGCTTCTTTTGAAATTATGCAAAAAGCATCAATTTTGAACATGACAGAAACTGTCAAATCAAGCATAGAAAAACTTCAAGAAGTTCAAAATCAAACGCTCACAGCAACAAAAGATTCAACTCGCGAAAGGCTAGAAAGTATGGACGGCAAAATTCAATCACTTTCACAAAGCCTAGGTGAAAATATCCGTTTGCTCACCCAAAGAACATCAGAAAACATCGCTAAACTTGAAACAACGCTTTCAGCATCAGTTGGTAACCTAAAAGCAAATGTGGATGAAAATCTTAAATACATGAACAAGGAAAACCAAAAAGAACTTGAAAGAATGCGTATCATCGTGGATGAAAAACTCACTTCAACACTAGAATCAAGATTGAACAGTTCATTCAATGTGATAAACAACAGCCTTGAACAAGTGTATAAGGGACTTGGCGACGTTCAAAGCCTCACAAAAGGCGTTGGCGATCTTAAAAATGTCCTTCAAAACGTCAAAACCCGCGGAACGTGGGCGGAAGTTCAGCTGGATAACTTGCTTTCACAAATGCTCACACCAAATCAATATAAAAAACAAGCAATCGTGGATACAAACAGTTCGGAAAGAGTGGACTTTGCAATCTTGCTACCTGGCAAAGACCAAGAAATGTTCATTCCAATCGACTCAAAATTCCCAATCGAAGACTACTACCGCCTCATAAACGCAAGCGAGCAAGGGGATAAGGAAGCGGAAGCACTGGCGTCTAAAAAACTTGAAGAAGCAATCAAAGTGCAAGCAAGCTCTATCTCGCAAAAATATATCAAACCGCCAAAAACAACGGATTTTGCAGTCATGTATTTGCCACTTGAAGGACTTTACGCCGAAGTTCTCAGAAAAAGCACATTGATTGAAACATTGCAACGCGATAAACGAATCGTGGTTGCGGGGCCATCAACTCTCGGTGCAATTCTCAACAGCTTGCAAATGGGCTTCAGAACACTAGAAATCGAAAAGCGTAGCGGGGAAATATATGACCTTCTTGCGGTGTTTAAAAAGGAATTCTTGAAATTCAGCGATATTTTGGATAAAACACAAAAGAAAATCAACGAAGCATCCAACCAAATTGAACTTGCGTCAAGAAAAACAAGAACAATTGGCAGAAAACTTCGCGACGTGACAAGTGAAAACAAAGAAATAGAAGCCATCAGCGAAACTCTGCTTGAAAACACGGGAGAATAGTGAATGTACAAATATAAAAGATATAAATCAGATATGCACATGCATTCGATATATTCCGACGGTTTCTTGACCCCTCACGAACTTGTTCGAGAAGGGGTGAAGCGAGGTGTTCAAGTGATGAGTCTCACCGATCACGACACAATGCAAGGTGTTTCTGAAATGCTTGAAGAATGTAAAAAAGCGGGCATAATCGGACTTTCTGGCGTGGAATTTTCATCAATGGGAGAATGTGAAGTGCACATCATCGGATATGGACTTGACCCACTTGACGAAAATTTGCAAAAAGAAATCAAAGAATTGCAAGAAGCAAGGGACAGAAGAAATGCAGAACTCTTGCAAAAATTGGCAGAACATGATATGATTGTGACTGTGGAAGAAATGCGTGAATTTTCGGGGCATGTTCTTGGAAGAAGTCAAATTGGACTTGTGATGGCAAAAAAAGGCTATGTTCGCAACGTTAACCAAGCGTTTGACCTTTGGATAGGCAATGGAAAACCATGTTTTATTTCAAGCCACAAAAAAACGCCAGAGGAAATCATAAGGCTTATAAAAAGATACGGTGGAAAAGCCGTGCTTGCACACCCTGGCAGATTAAAAATGAAAAATCAAGAACCGTTCATTGCGAGTTTGGCAAGTGAAGGACTTCATGGAATTGAAGTTCACTATTCAACTCACTCGTATGAAGAGGTGCGATTTTATAATAGAATGGCAAAAAAATACAATTTGATTGCAACTGTGGGCAGTGATTTTCACGGCGAAGGCAGAAGTGCAAAAATTGGAAAGCCAGATTGGGGGATGGATGAAAAAATCATCCGAGAGCTGATGTAGGATAAAAAAGAAAAAAATAATCAGATATAACAACTAAAATTTTGTGAGTTTGGAATACTAAAAGCAAAAAACAAAAGAGGATAAAATGAGAAAAATTATTCTAGCAGTTCTTTGCAGTGTGGTGCTTCTTTCACAAATTGGATTTTGCGGATACAAGACTTGCGAAGGTGAAACTTGGCAAGAGTTATCAAGTTTTTCAACGCAGTATAAATATTCAATGCCCGAAAGAAAGCACAATATCAATCTTTCGGCATCCAAGCTTGATGGCGTGGTTATAAAAAGTGGGGAAACCCTCTCTTTTAATAAAGCAGTTGGAAAAAGAACCGAAGAAAATGGATATAAAATAGCAACCGTGATTGAAAATGGCGTCTACACAGGCGGTGTTGGTGGGGGAGTTTGTCAAACATCAACAACTTTGTACAACGCGGTTTTGCGCGCAGGGCTAAAAATTGTGGAAGTTCATCAACACACCCTTTCGCCAGAATATGTCGATGCATCTTTTGATGCAATGGTGTCAAGCGAAGGTAGCGATTTGGTGATAAAAAACATCTATCCCTATCCGGTGAAAATTTCAACTGTTGCAAATGGCGACACGCTTTTGGTGAAAATATATTCAACCAAGAAAATCAAAGGACTTGAAATTCTGCCGTATAATGCAGTTCTGAAAATAATTGCACCGCCCGAAACCGTCACAAAGCTTGACACCGAATTTGCGGGAGTCTCGGTACCTTGTGGCGAGATGATATCCTATCGAAATTCAAAAATAGGCAAAGTTTCAAAGGGTTATATCATGTATAAATATAGAGGAAGAGTAATAAGAATAAAGCAAATAAGAAGTGACCTATATATCCCAATGCAGGGAATAAATATCATGGGAACGACTGAAAGTATTGATTTGCACAGCTAATGCGACATTGTCGCTAAAATTATAAGGATATAAAAAATGACATTATTAATAATTATTTTGCTAGTAGCCCTAGGTTTTGTTTTGATAATAAAAGGTGGGGACATCTTTGTTGACGGTGCCGTTGAAATTGCAACAGCAACAAAAATTCCGCCACTTCTCATTGGTGCAACAATCGTGAGTATTGGAACAACGCTTCCGGAAATCACGGTTTCATATATCGCAGCATTCCAAGGCGATGCTTCCCTTGCCGTTTCAAACTCGGTTGGGTCAATGCTTTGCAACGTTGCGTTGATTCTTGGTATCGCGCTCACTTTTGCAGTGGCTCGCCTTGACAAAAAATCATTCATGTCAAAAATCGCGTTTGTTATATTGGTGACAATCCTAACACTTGTGTTCATATTCGACTTGACACTTTCACTTGTTGAAATGCTGGTTTTGCTTTCGATTTTCTTTATTTTCATTGCTTTCAATGTCGTTGAAGCGGTTAAAAAATCAAAGGAATCAAAATCCGATGATTTTGGCGACGAAGAAAAATTTGGAACGAAAGAATATCTTATTTCAGGCGTTAAACTCATCATCGGCGGATTTGCTATATTTTGTGGTGCACAACTGCTTGTAAATAATGTTTCAATAATCGCAACTGATTATTTGAATATCTCAACAACAATCGTTGGTTTCACTGTTGTGGCGCTTGGAACAAGTCTTCCCGAGCTCGCGACTTCAATCAATGCAATCAAAAAGAAAAATATTGATATATCTATCGGTAACGTCATGGGCGCAAACGTTATAAACGCAGCCCTCATCGTTGGCGGTTCTGGACTTGTTGCTTCAAGAAACAACGCATTCAACTTGGTTTTGGATTCATCACAAATGGGCATCATCATTGCAGGCGTTGTGGCACTTTTGCTTGGCGTTTTGATTTTGGTTGTACCAATCTTGCTAAAATCAAGAACCTATAAAGCACAAGGTATCTCTATGCTAGCAATCTATTTTGCATATCTTGCATATATCCTATCAACAATCATCTAAGGAGCCCAATGAATAAGAAAATACTCACAACACTTCTGATAGTTCTTGTTTTTGTATCACTTTCATGCGTGTTTTCCGCATGTGAAAGTGAAGAATCGCAAGAGTTTTTACCCCCACAAACAATGTGGGTTGATAGTGGTGTGTTGTATTGGGAAAATGTTTCAGGTGTCGACCAATATATCTTGAACCTGAACGGTGAGGATATCACTTTAAAAACTAACTACTATGACGGACTAGTTGTCGGAATCGACTACACCGCAACGGTGAGAGCCTCAAAAATTTGGGATATAAGCGACAAATCAACGCCATTTTCCTTCAGTATTCTTGATGCAACCACTAAAATTCAGTACATAGGCGAAGTGTTGTTTTGGTCATCAGTTGAAAATGCATCGGGATATATTGTTGAAATCAACGATAATGAATACTATTATGAAACAAACATCATTGAAAGTTTCATTTTTGCATTTCCCGACACTCAAACAATCCGCATAAAATCAGTTGGCGACGACGAAACGTATTTTGAATCACAATACAGCGAAGTCAAAGAGGTTTATATAATTCCAAAATATCTTGACGACTATCAAACGGTTGTGCCAATCGGAACGGGTACCGCAAATGATCCGTATCTTATTTCAAGCATAGAAAATTTCAAATGGATTTGTGAAAGCAACGTAAACGGCGAAACTTTTTTGGGTAAATATTTGCTTCAAACTGCCGATTTGGATTTCAGATACATCACCGATTACGAGCCTATTGGGCTTGTCTACTCATTCGAGGGTGACTATGACGGGGGCAGTTACAGAATTTCTAATTTGTCATACGTGGGACAACTTTCGGGAATTTTTGGTGTTGTTGGAAGCAGTGGCAGCGTTTCAAACGTAGTGAAATACGGAGGAGAGTTTGAAGGCCGTGTTTCTGCTGGTGCAATCGCCGCCATTAATAATGGTCAGATATCAATTTGTAAAAATTATAGCTATGTCTATGGCAACACATGCGGTGGCATTGTTGGGCAAAATAACACAAATGGCAGTGTTGTTTCATGTTCAAATTATTCCACTATCATGGGTGATACATCTGGCGGTATTGTCGGATGGAATATGGACGGAATGATACTTGGTTGCAAAAACTACAGCACGGTTGAAAGCACTTCAATTGCAGGTGGAATTTGCGGAAACAACGCGGGATATATATCTCTCTGCACAAACAGCGGAACAGTTGACTCTAAAATTTCAGGTGGCATAGCGGGCGAAAACAGGTCGGAAATCGAGTATTCTTCAAACAATGCCTATATCAGCGGTTCAATGTATGCCGGCGGAATAGTTGGCGATAACGAGGACAGTATAAGCTATTGCTACACCTATGGTGATGTGGTGATAAATTCTGTCACGCAAAACAGCTATGCTGGTGGTATTGCGGGAAGAAACACCGAAGGTCAAATCATTTTCACATTCGCACTCAACAATGTGGTGAATGTCAGCGGTAAGGCTGGAAGTATCATGGGTTATTATCGCATCGGGCTTGTTGAAAATTGCTACACGGATAACTTTGATTTGTCATATATTGGCAATGAAGAAGTATATGTTGGTGAAATCATCGACCTCACTGATGATAAAAAAACCGCCGAATATATTTCATCGGTGAGCGACCTAATAAAAGAAAGGTATGAAGAAGTTCACTATACGGTATTCAAATATAATGAAAGCCTATTGCTATATTTTGAATAACGGCTAAGAAATTGTAACACATATTGTAAAAAGGCATATAATGAAGTAGGATGATTTGATTTATATTGACTGTATAAACCAAAGGAGGCTAAAAACGTATGTCTTTTTTCCAAAATCCTGCAGTAGAAACTGCGGGCGGAGGTGCGGATCGAGTGGCTAACACTTGCGGTCCTTGCGAAAAGATATGTGTAGAGCTCAAAAGGGTGTTTGATGCGTGCATGAAACAAGGTACGCTAGAAAATGTTCTGGTGACAATCACTGATTTGGATCCAGAATCACCGGAAGATCCACTAACATTCGACAGCGCGTATTCCACAGGAACAACAACGCTTGAAAATTTAGTGACTACTCCAATTGAAGGAAGACCGTGTCATGTTCGCGTGAGGGCGGATGCAAAAATTGCACTCAAAGTCAACTATACCGATGCAGATTGCACAAAAGGTAGTGGCACAGCTGATGTGACAATTCCTATTGATGTGGTGCTAGCAGTGCCACAAGCGTCAATCTTGCCGTATGACATAACTGCAATTTGCGGACTTGTTGCCCCAACGGGAACATATGAATCGGACGACACCTTCAAAATAACAATCTGCTACACTTTGATTATGAAAGTGACAATGGATGTTGAACTAGTAGTTCCAACCTATGGCTACTGCAGTATCCCACATTGTCAGGACTATAACGAAGAAGTGTGCACAGACTTTTTTGAGTTACCACTATATCCAAGAATGTCTCATAAATGAGGCGAGTTAAGCTCCAGATTTTCTGGGGCTTTTTTCTTTTTAAAAATCAATCTTTGATCGATACTTTTTATAAGTCCCCCAACTTTTCATCACGGTAGAAAATGTTATTTTATGGGAGTGTTTGTCGAATTATGGCACTCGTGGTGCATTTGCGTTTTTTTGCATTATAATGTAGAAAAAGGGGGAGATATTATGCAAGATAAAGATATTGATGAGTTTTTGATGCTAGCGGGATTCAAAAAGCGACACCGTGGATTTGATTATATAAAATATGCTATAATAAAATTTTGTGAAAGTAACTATGATTCTCGTGTGCTTGGCGTTTCGCTTTATAAGGAGCTTGCAAATGTGCATGGTAAGACGGCGAAAACCGTTGAAAAGAACATAACGTGCGCAATAGAAAGCGCATATCTTCGCGGTGATATGGATTATATGTGCGAAATGGGGTTGATTTTTGACAATATGCGAGGCAGACCAACGAATTGTGAGTTCATTGCAACTTCCGCGGTTAACTTGTCTTTAAAGGATAGTTTTAAAAGTAGTTAAAATTTTTGTGGTATTTTATTCTAAAAGTGCGTTTTTGCAATATAATGAAGCATGAGAAAAGCATTTATATATTTTAAAAATACCGATTTAATTTGTTTTTTCGGTGAATTAAGACAGCATCGCTTCATGCTTTGCAGTTTGGTTTTTTGCGGAATTTGTGGCATTGGAATGGGGTGCATTTCAAGCAGTGAAGCACTGACATTCACCTATTATGCGGGAGATATCAAAATTTTCGGCGTGATTTTTCAAAACGAGCCGATTTCAACAATTTTTTGGTCACGTGTCAGCTTGATATTTGCATCTTGCGCTATAATACATATCTGTTCGCTGAGTAAGATGTGTTTGCCACTGAGTTTTCTGTTTATCACATTTCGCGGATTTATGCTTGGAAGTAATCTGCTTTGTGCCACATCGCTTTATGGGCTGAATGGCATTATAATAGTGATTTTTTTGAGTTTACCGATAAATATTGCACTCATTGTCACCCACATATGCATGTGCACCTATGGCTATCACTATGCCTCTTGTGACGGGCGAAGGTGGAAGGTGCTTTGCGAGTCAACTTGCATGTCTTTTTGCGGTCAATTATGCCTTTGTGGGATTGAAGTTGCAATCATTCAATTTTTGGTATTGCCACTGATATTTATTTTATAGAATATCCTTTATATATTTTGCAAAAGATATAAAAAAGGAGATATTCAAATGAAAAAACTTACATTATGTATTACAATTATGTTAATATTTTCACTAGTGCTACCAGTTGTCACCAATTTTGAAACGGCGAGTGCAAGTGAAATAAATTTGTCAAGCGAAAACTGTGTTTTGATGGAATTTGAAACGGGAAAAGTGCTGTTTGAAAAAAATGCCGATAAACGCGGTCAAATCGCGAGCATGACAAAAATCATGCTTTTGAATTTGATTTTTGACAAACTTGAAAGCGGTGAAATTTCGAAAGAAGATATGGTGAGCGTTTCCGAAAGAGCGATGAGTATGGGTGGTTCGCAAGTGTTTTTGGACGTTAAAAATAAATACGCCGTAAATGATCTCGTGAAATCAATCATTGTTGCCTCGGCAAACGACTCGTCAGTTGCAATGGCGGAATATTTATTTGGCAGTGTTGAATCGGCGGTGACAGCAATGAACGACATGGCGGAAACGCTTGGCATGCAAAACACGAATTTTGTCAATGTGACGGGGCTTCCGCACGATGATGCCTATTCAACGGCAAGGGATGTTGCAATCATGACAAGACAGCTTGTGGGGCGTGAAATGTATAAAAACTATTCAAAAATTTGGATGGACAAAATCCCACACGGTGAAGATAACTACACCGAGATTTCAAACACAAACAAACTTTTGAAAAGATACGCAGGTTGTGACGGTGGAAAAACGGGCTTTACAAACCAAGCCATGCACTGTATTTCTGCAACAGCGCAAAAAAATGATATGCGACTTATCGCAACAGTGATGCACGGCAGTTCGTCAAATGAAAGATTTCAAGATGCAATCACAATGTTTGACTATGGCTTTGGTGGGTTTGAAAGAAAGGAGGTTGTGTCAGATAAAACTCCACTTGAAATAACAGCAAAAGTCATTAATGGCAAAGCTGAAAGCGTTGGGATTGTGCCCTCAGAAAGTTTTTCAATAATTTCAAAAAAAGGTGGAACTGCTGAATATATCCTGAACACAATAATAAAAGAAGATATCAAAGCGCCAGTGAAAGCGGGGGATGAAATTGGAATTTTAGAAGTAGTTTGCGATGGTGAAGTTGTGAAAACGATAGCTCTTATTGCAAGTGAAGATGTGGAAAGGGCTGGAATAAAAGACCATTTGAAAAACTTGTTTCCAAATAAAGGTGACTTCTAAAAAATAAATATCACATAAATAACACCAAATTTCATAAACTATATATGAAGTAAAAATATGGTGGGTGAGATATGAAATTTCAAATTGTCGTGGGAAACAAGAATGAGTTTTTGCAAGATATGGAGAAAGACGTAAAGCGAATTCTTTCAAACTATCCTCACAAATTATCGCAGGCAGATCGTGGCGACAGCAAAATAATAGAAGTGCAAAGCGAAAGTAAAACTTTTGAAATCATGAAAGCAGAAGTTCTTTCGCGATGCGTTTCCTACCTGCTTTATTATGTCAAGATGCGATATTATAAAAGCAATATCAAAAAGTTCACTTCGCAATGCTCGCATTTTATAATGCTTAAAGTTTTGGTGTTTTCAGATTTTGACAAAGAAAGGGACGAAATCCTCTCAAAAATCACAAATGCAAATCGCGTGGTGCTTGACGGAGTTTATAACTTTTTGATAAAGCCTTTTGAAATCGATTGGCAAAGGGGAGCGACAGTTATTGGGCTCAGCGTGCCAGAGCTGAAAAATGCGGATAATTTCAAGGAATTTGTCAAAAGTATGTCTTGCACCATATCTTCAAAATATCAGATACTATACCTCTTTTGTGGCGTCAGAAACATGGTTTTGTCAGACAAACTTGAAAAAGTGCCTGCAATATATCTTGAAAGCGAAAATCTTTCGGGGGAAGAAAAAATCATAACCACGCTCATTGAAAACTATCCAATGAATGTCGCAATATATGAAGAAGCAAAAGACGGAATAGTCAGCGAAGCACTTGGGATACTGTTTGATGTCAGAAAAAACTCTAAAAGCGTAAAAAGTGTCTAAAAAGTCTTGACAAGAAACAAAAAAGGGTATAATATAGCAGTAGATAAATATTTTCCAAAGAGACAAGTAAGTGTTATCGCATTTGACAAAAGAGAGCGCTAGATGCTGTGAATGCGCAGTCAAAAATTTCACCCAAACTACTCTACAAAATTGGAAACAAGAGAGAACTTGTAAAACTGAAGAGGTGACAAAAGTCACAAAATAAGGTGGAACCACGAATTATCGTCCTTATGCATTATGCATAAGGGCTTTTTTATTTTTATGAATGATATAAGGAGAAATACTATGGAAATATTTTTGAAAGACGGAAGCAAGCTTGAGACTTGTGATGGTGCGAATGTTTATGACGCAGCAAAGCAAATCAGTGAGGGTCTTGCAAGAAACGCATATTGCGGTAAAGTTGACGGAGAGCTTGTCGATACGTCTTATGTTTTAAGCGAAGGTCAAACGCTTGAAATCGTGACAGGCAACGATGCTGTTGGTAAAGAGGTGTTCAAACACACTGCTTGCCACATCTTGGCGTGCGCTGTTAAAAGATTGTATCCTGATTGTATTCTTGGTATCGGACCTGCTATTGACGCGGGCTTCTATTATGATATCGAATTCACTGATGCAATCACAATGCAAGATTTCCCAAAAATCGAAGCAGAAATGAAAGCTATTGTGAAAGAAAATATCAAAATCGAAAGAATTGAACTTCCAAAAACTGAAGCGATTGCGTTGATGCAAGAAAAAGGCGAAAAACTTAAAGTTGAACTTATTGAAGAACTCCCAGAAGGCGCTGTTATATCTTTTTATAAAATGGGTGACTTCGTTGACCTTTGCAAAGGTCCACACCTTCCTTCAACTGGAAAAATCAAAGCGAGCAAACTTTTGCAACTCACTGGTGCATATTGGAAAGGCGACGAAAGCAACGACATGCTAACAAGAATTTATGGCTGTGCGTTTGAAAAAGCGTCACTTCTTGAAGCACATTTGAAAGCACTTGAAGAAGCTAAACAAAACGACCACAACAAACTCGGTCGTGAACTCAAACTTTTCATGACAGAAGAAACAATTGGTCAAGGGTTGCCACTCCTTATGCCAAAAGGTGCCAA
The DNA here is from genome assembly GCA_044426045.1 of Bacillota bacterium. Lineage (GTDB taxonomy): Bacteria > Bacillota > Clostridia > Christensenellales > CAMQZB01 > JAWXUU01. The sequence goes on along the minus strand of JAWXUX010000005.1, from coordinate 132,032 downwards.
AATCGTCCAAATTTTGCAAAGATTTGTTGAAGATGAAGAAGAAAGAAGAGGTTATTTGCTAACAAAAACACCAAGTATGGCAAAATCAGACCTTTATAAAATTTCAGGTCACTGGTATCACTATCAAGATAAGATGTTTATTATGGGAGATGAAACAAAAGGTGAAGAAGCACTTGCACTTCGCCCAATGACTTGCCCATTCCAATACATGATTTATAAAAGCGAACTCAGATCATATCGCGACTTGCCACTTCGTTATGGCGAAACTGCCAACCTTTTCAGAAAGGAAAACAGTGGTGAAATGCACGGTCTTATCCGCGTGAGACAATTCACGCTTTCTGATGGTCACATCATCTGCCGTCCTGACCAACTTGAACAAGAATTCAATGCAACTCTTGACTTGGTTTATTTCCTTTTAAACACATTGGGTCTTGAAAACGATGTTACTTTCAGATTCTCAAAATGGGATGAAAAAGATACTGAAAAATATATTGGAACAAAAGAAGAATGGGATAATGCTCAAAACCTTATGAGGGGCATTTTGAACCACCTCGGCGTTGATTTTTATGAAGCAGACGGCGAAGCTGCCTTCTATGGTCCAAAACTTGACGTTCAAATCAAAAACGTTTATGGCAAAGAAGACACTATCATCACTTTGCAAGTAGACTTTGCACTCGCTGAAAAATTTGGCATGACATATGTTGGCGAAGACGGCGAAAAGAAAACACCATATATCATCCACAGAAGCTCTATCGGTTGTTACGAAAGAACGCTTGCACTTCTTATTGAAAAATATAAAGGTGCATTCCCAACATGGATGGCTCCAGAACAAGTGAGGGTGATGAATCTTTCTGAAAGGACTGAATCGAATGTTAAAGAACTTGTTGCTAAACTCAAAATGATGGGAATAAGAGCAGAGGAAGACCTTCGTGGCGAAAAAATCGGATACAAAATCCGTGAAGCGCAACTTGAAAAAGTGCCATATATGGTGATTATTGGCGACAGAGATATCGAAAATGGAACTATCAGTGTGAGATCAAGACAAGAAGGCGACCTTGGTGCAATGAAACTAGAAGAATTCACTGCAAAAATTCTTGAAGAAATTTTAAATAAGGTGCATTTTTGATTGACAACAGTATAATTTTGTGATATTATTGTTCAGTAAAGCAGAGGTGTCCACACTTCTCACCAGCGACAAACGAGTTAACTGGTTGCGATTTGAATTATTTTTCACAGTGGTGAAACTTTAATGGTGGGCAGATTTCTGTCCACCATTTTTTTATTAAAGGAGAAATTGACTTATTAACATTTCACATCAAATCAATGAAGATATCAAAGAAAAAGAAGTTCGTCTTATCGATGAAAGCGGTGAACAACTAGGCATCGTCGAAACTGCAAAAGCATTGGATATGGCATATGCAAAAGAACTTGACCTCGTGATGATTTCACCAGGGGCAAAACCACCAGTTTGCAAGCTTATGGACTACGGAAAATTCAAGTTTGATACAATGAAAAGAGAGAAAGAAGCAAAAAAAGCTCAAAAATCTTTTGAAATCAAAGAAACTTGGCTTTCAATGACAATTGATACTCACGATTTGGAAGTAAAAGCAAAAACAACTGAAAAGTTTTTGAAAAATGGCGATAAAGTTAAGGTTTCAATCCGTATGAAGGGAAGGCAAATGGCTCACCCTGAACAAGGTGCTATCGTCATGAACAGATTCTTTGAACTTCTCAAAGATTGTTCAGTTAAAGATAAAGAACCAAACAGAGATGGAAGAAATATCAACATGATACTATCTCCGATAAAGGATAAAAAATAACACGCAAATAAAAGGAGGAGCATAAAATGCCAAAGCAAAAAACACATAGTGGTGCAAAAAAACGCTTCAAAGTTACAGCAAGCGGAAAAATCAAAAGAGCAAAAGCATACAAAAGCCATATCTTGAACAAGAAAACTAAAAAGAGAAAAAGAAACCTCAGAAAAGGTGGATTCGTTTCTGCTTCACAAGAAAAAACAGTTAGGGATTTGATCCCATACAAAGGCTAATAGGAGGTCGATTTAGATGGCAAGAATTAAAAGAGCTGTGAACGCAGTTAAAAAACGTAGAAAAATTATGAAGCTTTCAAAGGGTTACTTTGGAGCAAAAAGCAAACTATACAGAGTAGCAAGACAAGCTGTGATGAAATCACAAAACTATGCTTACATCGGTAGAAAACTTAAGAAAAGAGACTTCAGATCACTTTGGATCACAAGAATCAACGCTGCTGCAAGACTTAATGGTCTTTCATACTCAGTTTTGATCAACGGTCTTAAAAAAGCAAACATTTCTCTTGATAGAAAAGTACTTGCTGATATTGCTGTTTCAGATCCAGCTGCATTTGCAGTTATTTGCGAACAAGCTAAAGCTGCTTTGTAAGATAAAAAGAATATAGCAGCCTTGAATATTTCAAGGCTGTTTTTTTTAAATATGGAAAAAATCACATCAACAAACAACGAAAAAATCATTAGTGATGCAAAGCTGAAAGATAAAAAACACCGCGACGCTCGCGGAGTTTATATCGTTGAAGGCATCAAAATGGCAACTGAAGCGGTGAAATATAATCAATCGATTGAAAAATGCTATGTTTGCGAAGGCAGCGAAGGGCTTGAAATTATTTCAACGCTTGAAAAATCTGGCGTGCCAGTATTTTTGCTTGCAAAACATGTGTTTTCAAAAATTTCACAAACAGTAACTCCGCAAGGGGTTATTTTGGTGATTAAAATTCCAGCTGAAAAATGCGAAACGCTGGTGGGAAACTGCCTTTTGCTTGAAAATTTGCAAGACCCGGGAAATGTGGGAACACTGATAAGAACGGCGGTTGCAGCGGGTGTCACAGATTGCTTTTTGGTTAGCTGTGCCGATTGTTATTCTCAAAAGGCTGTCAGAAGCTCGATGAGTGGCATATATAACATCAATATTCACCTTTCAAATAATCTGCCAGAAGAAATTTTCACCTCTCATGTGGTGTATTGTGGCGATATGGGTGGGGAAGATGTTTTTTCACTTGAGAATTTCAGTCATAAATATGTTGTTTGCGTTGGGAATGAAGGCAATGGCGTTTCAAAAGAATTAAAAGCCAAATCGCATAAAATTGTTTCAATTCCAATGGATGATAAAATTGAATCATTGAATGCCGCAATCTCGGGGGGATTGCTTTTATACACATTAAAAACAAAACAAATTGGAGGATAAGGGAATGTCAGGACACAGCAAGTTTGCAAATATTAAACACAAAAAAGCTAAAGGCGATGCTGCTAAAGCGAAAATTTTCACAAAAATTGGTCGCGAAATCGCAGTTGCGGTTAAACAAGGCGGAGCTGATCCGCAACTTAACGCAAAACTTTATGATGTTATGCAAAAAGCAAGACAAAACAACATGCCAAACGACAACGTGAAAAACGCTATCAAAAAAGCATCAGGCGAAATTGGTGGAGCGAACTATGAAAACCTTTTGTACGAAGGCTACGGCGTTGGTGGAACAGCTGTTATCGTTGAATGTTTAACGGATAACAAAAACAGAACAGCTGGCGAAGTTAGATGTGCATTTGATAAATACGGCGGATCTATGGGTTCGAACGGTTGCGTTTCTTATATGTTTGATAAAAAAGGTCTTATCGTGCTTGAAAAAACAATCTCGTTTGACGATATTATGGAACTCGCAATCGAAGGCGGAGCTGACGATGTGACTGACGAAGAAGAATGTTTTGAAGTTTTGTGTGACCCATCGGAATTTTCTTCGCTAACAAAATTCTTTGAAGCAAATTCATGCGTGATTTTGCAATCTTCAATTGAATGGTTGCCACAAAACACAGTTGAACTTGAAGAAAAATTGATGCCAACATTCGAGAAAATGATTGACAAACTTGAAGAATCAGACGACGTTCAAAATGTTTACCACAACTGCTCAAACTTTGGTGGAGAAGAAGAGGAAGAATAATATCAGTGGAGGTAATATGATAACTGCACTAAAAAAAGTTAAAAAAGTTGCAATTTCAGTTGGCGCTTTGCAAAGCGAAACTAAAAATGCAATCTTGTGCTCACTTGCGGATATTTTGAATGAAAATGCCGATAAAATCATATTGGCAAACTCAGTTGATATCAATATTGCGCGAGAAAATAATATGCCTGAAAGTTTTATTGACAGACTTTCACTAGATAAAAAAAGAATTGAAGGTATGGCGGAAGGTCTTTTTCAGCTTGCGGATTTGCATGACTGCATCGGCGAGGAGCTTTCTTCTTGGGAAACAGCAGAAGGGCTTCAAATAAAGAAAGTAAGAGTGCCTTTCGGTGTAGTTGCAATCATATATGAAGCCAGACCAAATGTTACAATCGACGCGTTTGGACTTAATCTCAAAAGCGGAAATTGCAGTGTTTTGAGGGGAAGTAAAGATGCCTATAACACAAATGCGATTTTGGTGAAACTTTGCCAAAAAGCATTAGAAAAACACGGTGTTTCAGTTGATGCAATATATCTTGTTGAAGATTTGACTCGCGAGGGTGCAACATTTTTGATGGGACAAAGGGAATATATCGACGTTCTTATCCCGCGTGGTGGGGCAGGTCTTATCAAAAACTGCGTTGAAAATTCTAAAATCCCAGTGATAGAAACGGGAACTGGAAATTGCCACCTATATGTGCATGAAAGTGCAGATTTTGATATGGCGATTGAAATATTGAAAAATGCCAAACTTCAACGCGTTTCAGTTTGCAATGCTTGCGAAAGCCTTGTTGTTGATGCGAGTATAGCGGGCGAGTTTTTGCCACTTGCAGAAAAAGCTTTGAAAGAAGGTGGAGTTCAAATTTTTGGTTGCGAAAAAACATGCAAAATCATAGATTGCGACAAAGCAACCGATGAAGATTTTTTCACTGAATACGTAGATTATAAAATTTCTGTTAAAGTTGTGAATGACTATGTCGAGGCAATCGAGCATGTCAACACTCATTCAACAAAACATTCAGAAACTATCGTTGCAAAAGATGCTATCGTTGCAAATATATTCACATCGCAAGTTGATTCAGCGTGTGTGTATCACAACGTTTCAACGCGTTTCACCGACGGTTTTATGTTCGGTTTTGGTGCTGAAATTGGAATTTCAACGCAAAAATTGCACGCGAGAGGTCCTATGGGACTTGCTGAAATCACTTCGTATAAATACATCATCGAAGGAAACGGTGAAATAAGAAAATAAAGCCCTTTGGGAAATTGTTCCTTGAATTTTTGCGGATATATATCTTTTAAATTCGCAAAATATAGTTATCAGCAGTGACTATCAAGGAAAACTGTTGCTTAAATATAAGGGTTTAGCCCTAAATTTTGTAAAAAGCAGTAAGCAATGTTGGCTTATTGCTTTTTCATTTTGTAAAAACAATGGAAAAACTTGACTATAACTTAATAATGTATTAAAATTAGTATGTAAAAATATGTGGAGGTGCAAAGTGATTATTCTTGGAATAGACCCAGGGCTAGCGTCAGTTGGCTACGGTGTTATTGAAACAAATGGAAGCAACCAAAAATGCGTTGACTACGGCGTTATCTATACGCCCAAAGAAGAATCTCTCCCACAGCGTCTTGCGATGATAGAGCGTGGCATGAACGCACTTATTGATAAGTTTCAACCAGACGAGATTGCCCTTGAAGAACTGTTTTTTGTGAAGAACATAACAAACGGTATCGCCGTTGCGCACGCACGCGGTGTTGTTGTTTTGACGGCAATAAAAAAACTTGGAACTCTTTATGAATACACTCCACTTCAAGTGAAACAAGCAATAACGGGATACGGCAGAGCAGATAAAAAGCAAATGCAACAAATGGTTAAGGTGCTTTTGAAACTCAAAGACATCCCAAAACCAGATGATGCAGCAGACGGGCTTGCGATTGCAATCACACATCATCAATGCAGAAGATTTGCAAAGAATTTTCAAATATAGGGAGATATTATGATAGCTTACATAAAAGGTGAATTGATAACAAAAACCGAAAGTGAAATCGTCGTTGATAATAACGGCATGGGGTATTCAATTTTGGTGACAACAGCAACTCTTCAAGAAATTGGGGCGATTGGCACGGATGTCAAATTGTTTATTCACATGCAAACGCGTGAAGACGGTATCTCACTTTTTGGATTTTTGAAACGTGAAGAAAAAGCACTTTTTGAAAAGTTGATTTCGGTCAGCGGAATTGGTCCAAAAGGTGGCATCGCAATTTTGTCAAGTGGCAGAATTGAAGATATAGTAACAAACATCGCCCAAGGCAACGTGCTTGGACTTTCAAAAGTGAAAGGAATTGGCAAAAAAACTGCCGAAAGAATCATTGTTGAGCTTCGCGACAAAGTTGAAGCGTCGGTCGACAGCGTTCTTGCAAACTTTATCGACACATCATTTTCTTCCGATGCGGGCATTGCACTTATTTCACTTGGATTTACCAAAAAAGAAGCTCAAGATCTTGTTGAATATGCAATTTCGCAAAACGCAACAACTCTTGAAAACGTGATTCAAATAGCACTCAAAAAATCAGCAAAATAAGGGGGGTAGGATATGGATATGGAAATGGAAGACGAAAGATTGATAACAAGTACAAAATCGTTTTATGACACCGAAATTGAAACAGCACTCCGCCCAAAATCTTTTGATGATTTTGTTGGGCAAGAGAAAGTCAAATCAAACCTTGGCGTTTTTATCAAAAGTGCCAAAATGCGAAGTGAAAGCCTTGACCATGTGCTTTTATACGGCCCTCCGGGGCTTGGGAAAACAACACTTGCAAACATCATTGCAAACGAGCTTGGCGTTCAAATAAAAGTCACAAGCGGGCCAGCAATCGAACGCGCGGGCGACCTTGCTGCGATACTTACAAATCTTGGCGAGGGGGACATTCTGTTTATTGACGAAATCCACAGAATGAACAACCAAGTTGAAGAAATACTTTATCCAGCAATGGAAGATTACGCCCTTGATTTGGTGCTTGGAAAAGGTCCATCTGCAAGAAACGTGCGAATTGATATGCCAAAGTTCACCCTTATTGGTGCGACGACAAAAGCGGGCATGCTAACTTCTCCACTTCGTGACAGATTTGGGGTTATTTCACGCCTTGAAATGTACGACGTGGAAGAACTTAAATATATCATCAAACGCTCGGCTGCAATGCTTAATATGCCAATTGCTGACGGGGCTGCGGAAGAAATTTCAAGAAGGTCACGCGGAACTCCAAGAATTGCAAACCGCCTTTTAAGACGCGTCCGCGATTTTGCATGCGTGAATGGAGAAAGCGAGATAACAAAAGAAACAGCAGATTTTGCACTAACTTCAATGGAAGTTGATAAACTTGGTCTTGACCAAATCGACATCAAATATCTTGAAGCGCTCATCGAAACTTTTGAAGGTAGAGCTGTGGGACTTGACACAATCAGTGCCGCAATAAATGAAGATTCAAACACCATCGAGGATGTTTACGAGCCATACCTTTTGCAACTTGGACTGATAACAAGAACGCCAAAAGGCAGACTTGTTTTGAAAAAAGCATACGACCACTTGAATAAAACGTATTCAAGGGAATAAAATAGGAAACGAATAAATGAACACAAAAGAATTTAACTATCACTTGCCAGACGAATTGATTGCGCAAACTCCAGTTTATCCACGCGATTCGTCACGGCTGCTAGTTTGTAAAAAAGATGGCACGCTTGAGCATAAGCACTTTTTTGATATTGTAGATTACCTCAAAAGCGGGGATGTTTTGGTTGTCAATAACACTAAAGTTTTGCCAGCTAGAATTTTTGGAGCAAAGCTAGAAACAGGTGGCAAGATTGAACTTTTGCTACTGAAAAGAATAAATCTGACAGATTGGGAAACCCTTGTTAAACCGGGCAGAATTGCCAAGATGGGTGCAAAATTCCAATTTGGAGAAAAACTTGTTGGTGAAATTGTTGGAAACACTGATTTTGGTGGCAGAATTATCAGATTTGAATTTGAGGGAGTTTTTGAAGAAATTATAAGCGAAATTGGTTATATGCCACTTCCGCCATATATTCACGAAACGCTTGAAGATCAAAACAGATATCAAACTGTTTATGCAAAAGAGCAAGGCTCTTCGGCAGCGCCAACCGCAGGACTTCACTTCACGCCAGAGCTTATGGAAAAATTGAAAGCGAAAGGCGTCGAGTTTGTTGAAGTTATGCTTCACGTTGGACTTGGCACATTCCGCCCAGTTCAAGTTGAAGATGTTGAAAGCCATGTTATGCATTCAGAATATTTCGAAATCACCGCAGAATCTGCCGAAAAAATCAACAAAGCAAAAGCTGATGGAAGAAGAATTGTTGCCGTTGGCACAACTTCAGTCAGAGTTTTGGAAAGTGCAGCAGATGAAAATGGAATTTTGAAAGAAATGCGCGATAACACGCAAATCTTCATTTATCCGCCATATAAATTCAAAGTGGTGGACAGCCTTATAACAAATTTCCACTTGCCAGAATCAACGCTTTTGATGCTTGTTTCGGCAAAAATCACAAAAGAAAGAACACTATCGATATACGAAACCGCAGTTAGCGAAAAATATAGATTTTTCAGCTTCGGCGATGCGATGTTTATAGAATAGAATATATAATATAATAAATTTAAAAGAGGAAACATGAACAATTTTTCATTTGAACTCCAGCATGTAGATAAGCATACTGGTGCTCGTGCGGGGGTATTCAAAACTCCACACGGCGAAATCCAAACTCCTGTGTTTATGCCAGTTGGCACGCAGGGAACAGTTAAGTCTATGACGCCAGCACAAGTTGAATCGACGGGTGCAGAAATCATATTGGCAAACACATATCACCTTCACGTGAGACCGGGCGACGAACTCGTGAGAGATGCGGGCGGTCTTCACAAATTCATGAATTGGGATAAACCAATTTTGACAGACAGTGGCGGTTTTCAAGTTTTTTCACTTGCTGAACTGAATAAAATCACCGACGAAGGCGTGCATTTTCATTCTCACCACGACGGTGCAAAACTCTTTTTCACTCCTGAAAAAGTTATGCAAATTGAAAACAATCTCGGCGCAGATGTCATCATGGCGTTTGACGTTTGCTCAAAATATGGCGCGACGTATAAAGAAGCTGAAATTGCAATGAAAAGAACTCACGATTGGATGGACAGATGTGATAAAGCCCACAAAAACGAAGCACAAGCACTTTTCCCAATCATTCAAGGCAATATGTATAAAGATTTGCGTGATATCTCAATCAAAGAGTCAATCAAATACGCAAAACACGGCATAGCCGTTGGTGGCCTTTCAGTTGGGGAGCCAAAGGAAATCATGGTTGATTTGCTCGATCACATCCAGCCACAACTTCCGCCTGAAATGCCACATTATTTGATGGGTGTTGGAACGCCAGACTATCTTTTGGAAGCGGTTATTCGCGGAATTGATATGTGTGACTGCGTGTTGCCAACAAGGATTGCAAGAAATGGAACAGCGATGACAAGTGTTGGTAAAGTTGTTGTGAGAAACGGTAAATATAAATCAGATTTCACACCACTTGATCCAAATTGCGATTGCTATTGTTGCAAGAATTTCACAAAAGCATACCTTCGTCATTTGGTTAATGTTGACGAAATTTTGGGTGCGACACTTCTTTCGATGCACAACATTCATTTCCTTATCAAGCTTATGAAAGATGCAAGGGAAGCAATACTTCAAGATAAATTGCTTGATTTTGTCAATGATTTTTATAAAATGTACAACTAAACTATAAAAACGCTTGCAAAATTAAGGTTTATAATATAAAATTAAAATAAATGAAATAAAAGGAGAAATTTTATGAGAAATTTGATATTGGCAGAAAGTACTACTGATGGCAGTCTATGGATGATGACTATCTTTTTCATAGTTTTAGTAGTTGGTATGTATGTTTTTTCTTCAAGAAGCCAAAAGAAACGTCAAGCAAAAGTTGACGATATGATCGCAGGTCTTGAAGTTGGAAGCAAAATCAAAACTATTGGTGGAATCTTGGGTGTTATCGAAGTTATCGGTGAAGACTATTTCGTTATCAAAACTGGTGAAGGTTCTATGACTGGTTACTTGAAAATCATCAAAAATGCAGTTTACGCTTCAGACGAAGTTGCACCTGCTTCATACGATAAAAAAGCTGAAGAAGTTGTTGAAGTTGTTGAAGTTGAAGACGAAAACGCATAAGTTTAAAAATCAATAAAAAGGTAAGCGGTTATTTATAACCGCTTAATTTTTTACCATATTGTAAACTTTATATTAAATAATAGTTGACAATCGTATTTATATTTAATATAATATAACTATGACAATTTAAGGAGAGACATAATGAAAATTTCAACAAAAGATTTAGTATTCTGTGGCATATTTGCGGCGCTTATTGCCGTTGGTGCATTTTTAAAAATTCCAGTTCCACCAGTTTCAATTTCTATGCAATCATTTTTTGTAACGCTTGCGGGGTTGTTTCTTGGCAGATTTTTTGGTCCAATAAGCGTTTTGGTTTACATTTTTATCGGGCTTATTGGCATACCAGTTTTCACAAGTGGTGGTGGATTTATGTATGTTTTCACACCAACTTTTGGATATCTTCTAGGATTTGTGCTTTCAGCATTTTTGACAGGTACGCTTATCAAAGGTAAAACAAACCCAAGTGTGAAAGAACTGTCTATTGCAGTGTTTGTTGGTGCAATTTCAACATATCTTATTGCAATTCCATATTATTTCCTATTAACTCAGCTATATTTTGGCACAGAGTTCGTTCTTTCAAGCGTTTTGTGGAGCTTCTTTGTGATTTTCATCCCAGGGGATATCGCAAAATGTGTTGTCGCCGTCGTGGTGGGCAAAAAGTTATTGCCAGTTTATAAGCAAATAAGAAACTAGTTTAAAAAGCATAAATGAAAAGCAGGAAAATAAATTCCTGCTTTTTTTATGCTTAATATGTATTTTATGTTATTTCTTTTCTGCGTCTTTTGCACGAATTTCAACACGTCTGATTTTTCCGCTTATTGTTTTTGGAAGTTCAGTCACGAACTCAACAATTCTTGGGTATTTATAAGGCGCAGTTGTGCTTTTAACGTGGTTTTGAAGTTCTTTTTTAAGTTCTTCTGAAGCTGTGAATCCATTTGCAAGAACAACGGTTGCTTTAACAATTTGTCCACGAAGTTCGTCGGGAACAGCTGTTATACTACATTCCATAACAGATGGGTGAGTGAGCAAGGCAGATTCAACTTCAAAAGGTCCAATTCTGTATCCTGAACTTTTGATGATATCATCACGTCTGCCAACAAACCAATAATAGCCGTCTTCATCGGCATAAGCCAAATCGCCAGTGTGATAGAATCCATTTTCGAATGCGTTCGCATTTGCCACTTCATCTTTGAAATATTCTTTCAAAAGTCCGTGTTGATGACCGTCCGTTGGCATTTTTATGCAAATTTCGCCTTCTTCGCCCATTGGTACTTCGTTGTAGTTTTCATCAATAAGGTGAATGTCATAAAGTGGTGAAGGAAGCCCCATTGCACCGCATTTATTTTCGCACCATGGGAATGTTGCAAGCATAACGCAAGTTTCAGTTTGTCCAAAACCTTCGCGAATTTTGAGACCGAGTTTAGAAAGAATTTGGTTATAAATCTCGCCATTCAGTGGCTCGCCAGCTGATGTCATGTGAGTGAGACTTGAAAGGTTGTATTGTGACAAGTCTTCTTTTATTAGGAATCTATAAACAGTTGGTGGCGCGCAAAAAGACGTCACTTTGTATTTTTCGATAAGTGGGAGCAAGTCAAGTGGTGTGAATTTGCCATAAAAGTCATAAACAAATTGGCAAGCACCGCTTATCCAAGCGCCATAGATTTTTCCCCAAGAGCATTTTGCCCAGCCAGTGTCGGCAAGAGTGAAGTGCAAATCTTCGTCGCGAATAAAGTGCCAGAAGCCTTGTGTCACAATGTGACCAAGAGGGTAGGACTGAATGTGCATAACCATTTTTGGCATGCCAGTTGTGCCAGATGTGAAATAAATCATGAACGGGTCAAAAGAATTTTTAACAAAATCGATTGAAATAACCTCGCTTTGTTTTTCAACTTCAGTTGTTAGGTTAATAAAGCCATCAACATCTGAAAGCGTGCAATAGCTTTCAACGCTAGGACATTTGTCTTTCGCTTTTGTCAAAAGGTCTTGGATTGGTTTTTGATTGTTGCAAATAACCATTTTAACGTTAGCTTTTTCGCATCTATATTCAATATCCTTTTCAGTCAAAAGGTGACTTGCGGGAATAAAGATTGCACCAATTTTATTGCAAGCAACAGAAAGATACCAATATTCGTATCTTCTGTTCAGAATCATCATGATTGTGTCGCCTTTTTTAATTCCAGCTGAAATCAAAAAGTTAGCGGCTTTGTTTGAAAGCGTGCTCAAGTTTTTGAAAGTGAATTTTTTATCATTTCCAAATTCATCGCACCAAACGAGTGCCATTTTATCAGGTTGAAGTCTTGCATATTCATCGACGACGTCATAACCAAAGTTGAAATCCTCTGGTACATTAAGTTTGAAGTTTTGCGTGAAATCTTCGTAACTAGTGAATTCATGTCTGTCTAGATATTTTGAAAGTAGGTTCATATACTCCTCCTGAGTTGTATTTATAATTGCTTTTATGTAATTTTATCATAATTTGATGTAAATATAAAGTGAAATTGCTTGGATAATTGCTTTTTTTTAAATTTGTTGGTATAATATTTTTATATAAATGAGAAAGATAATTATTAAAGATAAATATAATCAAATCAGTTTGGGGCAATGAATGGAATGGGAACTTATAAACTAGAATCAAAATTTAAGCCAATGGGCGATCAACCTACTGCAATCGAAAGTTTGGTTGAAGGGATTGAAAGTGGGCTATCCCACCAAGTTTTGCTTGGCGTTACGGGAAGTGGCAAGACTTTCACCATGGCAAATATAATTGAAAAGACAGGCAGACCTGCACTGATTATCGCTCACAACAAAACTCTTGCAGCCCAACTTTGCAACGAGTTTCGCGAGTTTTTCCCGCACAATCGCGTGGAATATTTCGTTTCTTATTATGATTATTATCAACCAGAATCATATTTGCCAAGCTCGGACACCTATATCGAAAAGGACTTGCAAATCAATGAAGAAATTGATAAACTTCGCCACTCGGCAACATGTTCGCTTTCTGAAAGGAAGGATGTTATTGTTATTGCATCTGTTTCTTGCATATATGGTCTTGGTGCGCCGGAAGCTTATTTCAAACTGAGCATTTCAATTCGTGAAGGCATGGAACTTTCCCGCGACGAGCTCATATCAAGGTTGGTTGAAATTCAATACAAGCGTTCGGATATGGAGTTCGTGCGTTCAACTTTTCGCGTGCGTGGGGATATTGTTGATATTTTCCCATCTTACGGCACAAGCATGTATTATCGCGTTGAATTTTTTGGCGACGAAGTTGACAGAATTTTTGAATGTGAAGCAGTTTCTGGCAAAAAGATTAATACAGTATCGCACATGGCGGTTTTTCCCGCAACGCATTATGCCTTTGGATATGAATCAATGGATGGCGCACTTCGAAATATCAAGCATGATATGGACGAGCAAGTTATAAAATTCAACGAAGAGGGAAAACTTGTTGAAGCACAAAGAATTTCACAAAGAACGCAATATGATATCGAGATGATACAAGAAATGGGATATTGCAACGGCATTGAGAACTATTCACGATATTTCGACGGCAGAAGCCCAGGAATGCCACCATTCACGCTTCTCGATTACTTCCCCGATGATTTTATCACATTTATTGATGAAAGTCATATGACACTCCCGCAAATCCGTGCGATGTTCAACGGCGACTTTGCAAGAAAATCAAACCTTGTGGACTACGGTTTCAGACTTCCTTCAGCATTTGATAACAGACCGCTCAAGTTTGAAGAATTTAACGAGCGAATTGGTCAAGTGGTTTGCGTTTCGGCAACTCCTGCTGTTTATGAACTTGAAAAAGCAGATAATATTGCCGAACAGTTGATTCGTCCAACAGGGCTTCTTGATCCAAATATTGAAATCCGCCCAATCGAAGGGCAAGTTGACGACTTGATTGCAGAAATCAAGAAAACAACAGCGAAAAAAGAGCGTGTGCTTGTGACAACACTCACAAAGAAGTTTTCCGAGTCACTTTCAACATACCTATCGGAAAATGGCATAAAAACGCGTTATATGCACAGCGAGATTGACACGCTTGAAAGAATAGATATAATAAATGACCTTCGAAAAGGTGAATTTGATGTTTTGATTGGTATCAATCTTTTGCGTGAGGGGCTTGACCTTCCAGAAGTTAGCCTTGTTGCAATCCTCGATGCTGATAAAGAAGGTTTTTTGCGAAATGTTTCTTCACTTATCCAAACGATAGGACGAGCCGCGAGAAACAGTGAAGGCAGAGTTATTATGTATGCCGACACAATAACAAAAAGCATTGAAAAAGCTGTCAGTGAAACAAAAAGGCGTCGTGAAATTCAAGATAATTTCAACAAAGAAAACGGCATAATCCCAAAAACTATAATAAAAGATGTTAAAAACACTCTTGAAATAACAAAAAAAGTTGACACTCCAAAAATTAATATCAAAGATATCCCAGTTGAGATTGAAAAACTTAAAGCACTTATGGAGATATATTCAAATAACCTAGAATTTGAAAAAGCCATTGAAATCCGCGAGAGCATAAAGGAATTGAAAGCCAAGCTTTCCAAGCATTACAGAACTCACAGAAAATAAAAAACTGCGAAAAATTTATAAAAAAGAAACACTGCATGTGTTATAATAATAAAAACATAAAAAATAAAGGTGCTAGATGAGAGAAGAGATAGTTATTAAAGGTGCAAAAGAAAATAACCTTAAAAATATAGATTTGAATATTCCAAGAAATAAACTTGTTGTTATGACAGGTCTTTCTGGCAGTGGCAAATCAACGCTTGCGTTTGACACGATTTTTGCCGAAGGGCAAAGACGATATGTCGAGAGCCTTTCTTCATACGCACGCCAATTTTTGGGGCAACTTCAAAAACCAAACGTTGAATCAATCGACGGACTTTCACCAAGCATTTCAATCGACCAAAAAACAACTTCCCACAATCCGCGTTCAACTGTTGGAACGGTTACGGAAATATATGACTATCTTCGTTTGCTTTTTGCAAGGGTTGGTGATGTTCACTGCCCAAAATGCGGTGAGAAAATCGCAATGCAAACTGTCGACCAAATTTACGACCAAGTTGTTTCCCATGGCGATAACAGCCGTTTATTGGTTCTTGCACCTATTGCAAGAGGTAAGAAAGGCGAATTCAAGAAAGAATTTGAAAAACTTCGCAAAAGTGGATATGCAAGGGTTAAAATCGACGGGGTTATTTTTGACCTTGACGAAGAAATAAATATTGAAAAAAACATAAAACATAATATCTATGTTGTGATAGACAGGCTAAAAATTTCCGCGTCAATTCAAAAGCGGTTGCTTGAATCAATTGAATCGGCAATCAATATTGGCGAAGGGATTGTGGTTTGTGAAATCGACGATGTTGAATATCTTTATTCAACAAAATATTCATGCCCCCACTGCGGAATAAACATTGAAGAAGTTGAGCCAAGAATTTTCTCGTTCAACAGCCCATTCGGTGCTTGTCCGCATTGCCTTGGCATTGGATATATGCAAGAAATTGACCCAGATCTAATCATTCCCGATCCAACTCTCACCCTTGCACAAGGTGCAATCAAGGTCAGCGGTTGGAATCTTGACACCGGCAAGATGTCTGAAATGTATTTTGGCGCACTTGCAAAAAAATATAGATTTTCTCAACGCGTGCCTTGGCAGGATTTGCCGATTTCAGTTCGTCAGCTCATATTATATGGCAACGGTGGTGAAGAACTTGAAATTTCATATAATGCCTACAGGTTCACGGGCAGTATGAAAACTGCATATGAGGGAATCATTCCAAACCTTGAAAGAAGGTATCGCGATTCCACGTCAGATTATATCAAAAAAGAAATTGAAAAATACATGCGCACATCACCTTGCAAACATTGCGGTGGTAAAAGGCTTAAAAAAGAAGCACTAGCTGTCAAGATTGGCGGACTTAACATCCATGATTTTTGCTCACTTTCCATTGATAAAGAAGTTGAGTTTTTGAATGGACTTGAACTTTCGCCGTCATCATCAATAATTGCTACACCAATTTTGAAAGAGGTGAAGGCACGTCTTTCTTTTCTTCAAAACGTGGGACTTTCATATCTTGATCTCATGCGAAGTGCGGGAACGCTTTCGGGCGGGGAATCGCAAAGAATTCGTCTTGCAACGCAAATCGGCAGTGGACTCACTGGCGTTTTATATATTTTGGATGAGCCAAGTATTGGGCTTCACCAACGCGATAACGAAAAGTTGATTGAAACGCTTTGTAGCCTACGTGACGGAGGCAATTCCCTTATCGTTGTTGAACATGACGAAAACACAATGAAAGCATCCGACCAAATTATTGACATTGGACCTGGTGCGGGTGACCACGGCGGTGAAGTGATTTTTCAAGGCACCTATGAAGAAATTTTGAAAGATGAAAACTCCCTCACGGGTAGTTATCTTTCGGGAAGCAAGCGAATACCAGTTCCAACCCACAGAAGGGAGGTTTCTGATAAATTTTTGACAATAACAGGTGCAAAACACAATAACCTCAAAAATGTTGATGTCGAAATTCCAATCGGTGTTTTTACTAGTATAACAGGCGTTTCTGGAAGTGGAAAAAGCTCCCTTATAAATGAAATCCTTGCGCCATATCTTGAAAAAAACTTGATGCGTTCAAAAGTGCATTATGGAAACGTTGGAAGTATTGAAGGACTTGAACACGTTGATAAAGTTATATCAATCGACCAAAGTCCGATTGGAAGAACTCCACGTTCAAATCCCGCGACCTACACAGGCGTTTTCACTGCAATTCGTGACTTATTTGCAAATACCGTCGATGCAAAAGAGCGTGGCTACAAAGCGGGCAGATTTTCATTCAATGTGAAAGGCGGAAGATGCGAGCATTGTGCGGGTGATGGTATCATTCAAATTGCCATGCACTTCTTGCCAGATGTTTACGTTCCATGTGAAATTTGCGGTGGCAAAAGATACAATCGCGAAACGCTGAATGTGTTTTATAAAGGCAAAAATATCAACGATGTTTTGGAAATGCGAGTTTCGGAAGCTTGCGAATTTTTCAAACACATTCCGTCAATTTATAATAAAATCAAAACGCTTGAAGAAGTGGGACTTGGATATATCAAACTTGGTCAAAGTGCAACAACACTTTCTGGCGGTGAAGCACAACGTGTGAAACTTGCAACAGAACTTGCAAAACGTGGAACGGGCAAAACTGTTTATATCCTGGACGAACCAACAACAGGGCTTCACATGGCAGATGTTGATAAACTTATCAAGGTCTTGCAAAAACTTTGCGATAAAGGCAACACAATAATTGTTATAGAACACGATATGGATATTATTAAGGTGAGTGATTATATTATTGACCTTGGACCAGAAGGCGGTGACCTTGGCGGTAAAATCGTTGCAACAGGAACGCCTGAACAGGTTGCGAAAAACAAAAAAAGTTACACTGCAAAATATATCGCAGAACATCTTGCAAAAAGTGGCAACAAGGAGGCATTATGATAAATAATGAACAAAACAATACAGAATTAGATGAAAATTCGGTTAAAAACGCCGAAGAGGTGCTTTCTTCTGAAACAGATACAAATGAAATCAAGGCTGAAAGTTCTCAGAATGTGACAGTGTCAGAATCTGAAAATAAAGTGACTGAAAACAATGAAGTAGTACCTGAAAATAATGAAGTTGTTACTGAAAGCACAGAATTAGTGGCTGAAAAAACCGAGGTCGTTGCTGAAACAATTCAAGCAAAGCCGATTGAAAGTAAGAAATCAAAAGTTAAACGCAAAAGAGTGAATAAAATTTTGGCAAAAACGGGAAAATCTTTTGGCAAAATCTCCGCTGTGCTTTTGGTGGTTCTTGTTATCATGTGCGCTTTTTTTGGCGGATACACAACGTCTATGCTACTTCAAAGTGAAGATGCAGCGGTTGCCGAATGGCTAGTGGAAGTTTTGAATGACCAAGCTTATTATGCTGACTACGAGGGGCTTGACGCTGCGTTTTTGATGGAGTATGGACTTTCATTTTGCTTGAGAGAAGATCCCTATTGCGACCTTATGACACCAGAAGAAACAACGGAATATTTCACAACGGCAAGTGGTTCTTCAACAACGTTTGGTGTTACTGTTGGAACATATGACGGACTTTCGGGCGTTTATGTCGCCTCAGTTATTATGGGCTCGTCAGCACAAGTTGAAGGTCTTTCGGCGGGAATGAAAATTTACGCAATTGATGGTATAGATTTGCTTGATAAAACACTTGATGATGTTTCTTCGGTATTGCTTGCTAAAAACGAGGGTGACTCAGCTTATATTGAATGTATTTATCCAACATATGAAGATGGATATCTTTCCTATGACGAGACTGGTGAACTTTTCACAGCGACAATAACAAAAGAAGAATACACACCAATCGTCGTTGAATATTATGACAACCAAACTGTGGGGCTTGAAGATTTGGCAGATGACACAGCTTATATCAAAGTAACATCTTTTATTGGGAAAACAGCCGAGCAGTTTGACGAGGCAATGGCTATTTTCAAAGAAAGTGGCAAGACAAACTTGATTCTTGACCTAAGGGAAAACACCGGTGGAAGTGAAGAAAATATGCAAGGCGTTGCTTCATATTTGTTGCCGTCAAGTGATGATGGTAAAAATCCACTGATAATCACAATTGAAGATAAATATGGCAACGTTCAAGAAGTGCGAGCAAGTGGCAGTTATTATGAAGATATGAACTTCACCGACATAATTGTTTTGGTTGATTCCTACACGGCTTCGGCAAGTGAAGCAATTTTGACAGCAATGATGGATTATGACACTGTAAGCATAGTTATTGGCGAAACAACTTATGGCAAGGGAACGGGGCTCACAACTGTGTTTATGCCAGTTTATGGATACAGCGTGACCTTCACGTCTTCATATTATTTCTCACCAAACGGAAATTCTCACGATCAAGTGGGACTTTCTCCAACCAACGGATATTATATAGTTGACACAAGTTCGTCATTTTTGTATAGCTATGATGATGACACGATATTGAAAAGAGCGATGTACTCACTCAGATAAGATGTACTCACTCAGATAATGGTACAATAAATCTAAAAGTCAAGATTTTTTCTTGACTTTTACTTATTATAGGTATATAATTTATTTATAAAAAATCTACATCGATGAAATTTCGGAGAGTAAGATTTGAAAATTATTATTTTGCTTTGATGATCTTTTTCGGAAAAGGTGAATTGAATATTAAAATTTTCAAGATTGCTCTCTAAATTTTTAGGGGGTTTTTGCATTTTTAGGAGGTTACAAAATGGGAAACAGAATTGGTGCGGTTGCAATAGTTATTGAAGGCGGAAAAGAAACGGCAATGAACGTTCAAAATATACTTTCAGATTTCAGCGACATCATATCAGGCAGAATGGGCATTCCAAAAAAGGAACACAATATTTCTGTTATTTCTGTTATTGTCGAAGGCAAGATTGAAAGGCTTTCAGCGTTCACTGGCAAACTTGGCAAACTTCAAAATGTAACTGTTAAATCTGCAATAACTTCAGTGGAAGTTTAGAGGAGGACATTTTTATGAATCAATTTTTGTTTGGAAATGCAAACAGAAAAACACTACTAATTGCAAGAATAGGCATTATGCTTGCACTAACTCTCGCTTTGCAATATCTCACAGGTCTTGCGGGAATTCAGCTTTTGACAGGTTCAGTTGTGAACATGATGCTGATTTTGACAGCAATGACTTGCGGTCTTGTGGGGGGAGTTTGTGTTGGGCTTATCACACCATACATGGGTTTCTTGCTTGGACTCAGCAGTAACGTTATTTTAACACCATTCATCGGTGTAAGCAACGGACTATACATTGCACTTTTCGCGGTTATTTTGATGCTTTTGAAAGGTGAATACGGCAGTTCTTCATCATTGTGGCAACAAGGCGTTGCACTTGTGGTTGGAGCATTTTTGAAGTTTGTATTCCTATACTACATCACATATTTCCTATTGTTGCCACTTGTTATGGCGACAGTTCCAGCAGCACTTGCCGCAACTTTTGGTATCACTCAATTCTTCACAGCAATGATTGGTGGTGTTGCAGCTATCGCAATTGGTTTCCTTTTGAAAAAGAGAGGACTTATCTAGTTTTGAAAGTACAATAAAATACATTTAAAAACAAGTAATCATTTTAAACCCCTGTTTTCAGGGGTTTATTTTATGCCAAAAGATAAATTATTAAAAATTGTTGTAATTTTAGAAAAAACTTTTAAAAAACGATTGCAAAGTTTGCAAAAATATGAGAAAATACTACCATGAGAGTATATGCAATAAGCGATTTACACTTATCGTTTTCAACAGATAAACCAATGGATGTGTTTGGTGACGAATGGGTGAATCATCATATTAAAATTAAAGAAAGTGCAGAAGGCATAACTGGCGATGATGTTTTGGTTATTGCCGGCGATATCAGTTGGGCATTGAAAATTGAAAATATCAAGGCGGATTTTGATTATGTGAAATCCCTCCCTGGCAAAAAGATTATCATTCGTGGAAATCATGACTATTGGTGGCAGTCGGTCACTAAAGTTCGCGATATTTGCGATGAAAATATGTTTGCACTTCAAAATGATGCGGTAAAAATTGGTAACTACATATTTTTTGGTTCGCGTGGTTGGACTGTTTCTGACGAGCACAACAGCACGAAAGAGGATCTCAAAATATATAAAAGAGAAATTGAAAGAATGAAGCTTGCAATTGCAAGTGCCAAAAAGCTTGAAACGGATGGCGACGTTTTGATTGGTGTGACACATTATCCACCATTCAACGTGAATTTTGACAGCTCGGAAATGACTAAACTTTTTTCTGATGCTGGTATAAAAACAGTTATCTATGGGCATTTGCATGGGAAAGATTCGAAAACTAAAAGCGTAGTTTTAATCGACGGTGTGGAGTATCACTTGACATCGTGTGATTTTTTGAATTTTCAAATAAAAGAAATGATATAGGAGATTATGGTTATGAGAAGAAAAGAGTATGGAAACACGGGCAAAATGGTGACGCCTGTTGGGTTTGGTGCGATGCGTTTTATCAAGGAAGACTACACAAACAACAAAGAAAAGTGTGCCGACCTTGTTAAATATGCCTACAGCAAAGGTATCAACTATTTTGATACAGCCCCAAGATATTGCGAATGGCAAAGTGAAGTCATTCTTGGCATGGCTTTTCAGGAAATGAAAAGAGATGATATCGTTATTTCAACAAAGGTTATGGCAGATGATTCAAGAAATGCTGAAAACACATATGAAATCATTTGTCACTCACTTGAAACAATGAAAATTGACAAGCTTGATATTTGCCATATTTGGTCAGTGAAAACTTTCCCACAAATGCAAAAAGTTATGTCAAAAGGTGGGGTTTATGAAGGTATGTTGAAAGCCAAAGAAGAAGGGCTTATCGACGTTATTTCATTCTCAACTCACATGGCGGGCGACGATATTGCACGCGCTGCAAAAGAATATGGCGACAAATTCAGTGGTGTTTTGCTTGGCTATAACGCAATGAACTATACTTATAGAGAAGCTGGTATCAACGCTTTTGCTGATCTTGGAAAAGGTATTGTTATCATGAACCCACTTGGTGGCGGTCTTATCCCACAAAATAAAGACAAATTTATTGAACTTTCAAGAAACGGCGATCCAGTTATTTTGAGTGCACTCAAATTCTTGACAAGTCAATCAAGAATAACAACAGTTCTTTCTGGTATGACAACTAAAGAAGAAGTTGATTTGAACGTTCAAGCTGCGGAAAATCTTTATGACGAAGCTGAAATCATGGAAGAAATCGCAACTCATTCTGTGAAATGCGGTGGATTCAATGAAGTTTGCACATTGTGCTCATATTGCAACTATTGCCCAGTTGGAATCAGCCCACACAAAATGATGTTTGCTTATAACCAAAAAATCATGGGTAACGGCGACCAAGGCGTTTTGAACCAATTCAACTGGCATTTCAGCATGGATCCAAGAGAATCAAGAAAATGTATTGGATGCAAAAAATGCGAACAACTTTGCACGCAAAAATTGCCAATCGTTGAAAGAATAAAAGACATCCAAAGAATCATCGCTGACTTGGATTAATATAAACCGCTTATAAAAGGAGATATAATGAAAAGAGTACTTTTTTTGATTGACGGTGCTGCCGATCTTTATAATGAAGAAGTGAAGGGAACTCCACTTTCTGTTGCAAACAAACCAAATATGGATATGCTTGCTGCTAATGGCGAAATAGGTCTTTGTAAAACCGTTCCTGACGGCATGAGCCCAGGAAGCGACAATGCAAATTTATCAGTTATGGGATATGACCCACTCGTTTGTTATACGGGCAGAAGTCCACTTGAAGCTGTCAGCATGGGTATTGAGCTCACAGATACAAGCGTTACATTCAGAGCAAACGTTGTGACACTTTCAAATGAAGAAAACTATGAAGATAGAACAATGGTGGATTATTCGTCAGGGGAAATTTCAACAGCTGAATCAACAGAACTTATAAACGCAGTTGCAAGCGTGCTTGACACCGAAGAAATGAAACTTTTTGCGGGCGTTTCTTATAGGCACTGTCTTGTTTTTGACAGTCTTGAAAGAGAAGTTGGAAAACTTACTCCACCTCACGATATTTCGGATAAACCAATCGCTGATCATTTGCCACAAGACGAAATGCTTCTTTCAATCATGAAAAAAAGTTACGAAATTTTGAAAGATCATCCAGTGAATAAAGCTAGAATTGCAAAAGGTAAAAATCCAGGAAATTCGTTGTGGCTTTGGGGCATGGGAACAAAACCAATGCTTGATAGCTACGAAAAACTTTACGGAGTGAAAGCGGGAATGATTTCTGCTGTTGACCTTTTGAAGGGTATTGGTATTCTTGGCGGATTTAAAAATATTGAAGTTGAAGGTGCAACCGGCAATCTTGAAACAAACTTTATTGGTAAAGCGGAAGCGGCAATTGAAAACTTGAAAAATGGTCTTGATTTTGTTTATATTCACATGGAAGCACCTGATGAATGTGGTCACCAAGGCGATTTGCAAGGTAAAATCAAATCTCTTGAAATCATTGATAGAGACGTTGTTCGAAAAGTCCTTGACTATCTTGAAGAGTGCGGTGAAGATTATAAGGTTGTTGTTATGCCAGACCATCCAACACCAATCAAATTGAAAACACACACATCCGAGCCAGTGCCATACCTTTATTATTCAAGTGCAGAGCCAACATATGGCGGACTTGTTTATAACGAAGAAAATGCAAAAGAATCTGGTGTTTATCACGATAAAGGTATTGCTATCGCACAAAAATTGTTTAGATAGCTGTAATATGCGTATAGTATTATTGTCTTATAAAATTATAGGTGGTAATATATGCGAGAAAATATTAAAAAACAAACAACAAGCGTTATCATTTCGGTGATGGCGCTTTCTGTTTTCACTGCCGCAACAGCATTTATGCTGATTGAAATGCAAAGCGAGCTAAGCTTGATTGCTTTTTGGGTTTCTTTGCCAACAGTGGTTCTTTTGGGGTGCTCACTTATTGTGGCTAGCTTCTTTGGTCATGAGAGAATTTTGAAACTTGGCGTGATTTTATTTTTCGTTATTTTTCTTGTTGTGGGCGTGTTTTATTTGATATATAAAGCGGGATATTTCCCACTTATTGAGGATGTGGATGCTCTTCGTGCGGAAATTGCGAAAACGAACAGCGTTAGTGTGGCTTTTGTGCTTGTGCAATTTGCGCAAGTTTGTGTTTTGCCAATTCCTGCAACAGTCACAACTGTTTTGGGGCTTCTTCTTTTCAGCCCATTCGATGCAATAGTTCTTTCGCTTATCGGAATGATTTCGGGTGCGGTTGTGATGTTTTGGTTTGGTAAATACGCCGGCAGAAAGGCGGTTTTTTGGGCACTTGGAAAGGATGAAGTTGAAAAATATATCAACATGGCTCAGGGCAGGCACAACGCTATTTTGACAGCAGCGTTTTTGCTTCCAATTTTTCCAGATGATATTATTTGTGCCGTTGCGGGTATTCTTGGAATGAATGGATGGTATTTCTTTATTGTTCTTGCCATTTCAAGGGTTTTATCAACTGTTGTTTCAGTGCTGTTCTTTTCTGGTAACTTCATTCCGCTTTACGGTTGGTGGCTTGGTGTTTGGGGCGTGATTATTGCGATTTTGCTGACAATCACCGTGCTTTATTTTAAAAACGTAGATAAAGTTGAAATTTGGATAACAAAATTTGCAAACAAACTCAAAAGAAAAAGGAACTTCAAATGAAGTTCCTTAATTTTTTAGTTATAAGTTTTTATTAAAATATTATTATTCAAAGAATTTTTCTGATCTGTAAAGCAAGTAATAAACAAGCAGTCCAATAGGGTAGTTAGCAATCATAACGATTGGAATAACAATTTTTGGAAGCAAGTCTGCAAAATCGAGCACCGATGTTTGAGTTAGAAGTGTGATAATCAAAATCACGACGACTGAAAGAACAACAACGATGATTGAATTGAGTGCCATATTCAAAAAGTTCATTTTCTTTTTAACTTTAAGGTCAGAGTTTAATGAATATTTAAATACGCCAACGCCAAGTGGTATCATTGCAATAAAGAGCAGAACTAGATAATACACATAGTTTCTTTCGATGATGTCTCTCATAAACAAGAAAAATATTCCAATTTCAAGAGCATAGATACCAAAAACAATAAGCATAGTGAAAAACAGTAGCTTATTTATTAACAAATACGGCGAATAACTTGAAGATTTTTGCTGAGTTGAATATGTTCTGACTGAAATTTTATCAAATTTTCCCATTTGGTCATGAGAAAAATATTCGAACGCTTTTTCGTCTGAATCACCGAGATCAAGCGGTGCTTCACTTTCGGGATTTTCGATAGGTTCTTCGCTCACAACATTCATAGTGAATGGTTCTGTTGGAGTTGAACGCTTCATGATTTTCGCAAGTTTCTTTCTGTAGTTGATTTCTTCATCAAATTGTTCAAATTCTTTGTTTTCTTTGATTTCTTCTTTTGTCAAAACAGGCTTTGTCGCTTCCGCTTTTTTCCCCTTTGAACCAGAAGTGAAATTTTTATTGTTCAATACATCATTGATATATGCAATGTCACTTTTCGGGTCAGAGTTGAAAAGAGTGCTTTTTGCAGTATCTTTAGAAGTTGCAACACTTGACAAGTCGATCATTGTTTGTTCGCTTGATTGTTCATTTGCAAGAACTTCATCAGCTAAACTATCAATGTCGGTTGTGTTTTTCATTTTATCTTCACTCACGATTTTAAACCTCTTCAATATTATTATCTTTAATGATATACTAGTGAGGAAAATTTGTCAAGTTATATAAAGAGCAATGTCGATTTTTTAATTTTTTTGGCACGAAAAATTTGCGTTTTGATCCACTTCAAAATGCCTCCTCGACAACCACCAACTATGCACAAAACGCGAGTTTTACGCATAGTTGGGTAAAACGATTGACAAAAGGGGCTTAAAAATGATATTATAACCATATAATCAATAACAAAATTATTGAATTATTATATTACAGATTAATATTGATACATTATAAAAAAATATAGATGCAGTATAAAAAATATATTGGAGAATGAAAATGAGCAACTTTCAACGCGATCGCGAATTTGAGACTATGAAAAAAATTGATGTTATGCTGGACTTGCTTCCAGAATTTGTCGACGTCTTTTTTATTGGGATTGCGCAAAACACAAGCACGCTAACAAGATTGAATTATGCATACGACTTGAAAATATTTTTTGAGTATCTCATCAATTTCAAAAGGTCTTTTGATGGTGTAACTATGCGTAAAATCACGCTTAGTATGCTTGATGAAGTGACCACTGTCGATATTGAAAAGTTTTTAAATCACGTGTCAATTTATGAAAGTGACGATAAAAAAGTTATTTCAAATGGAGAAAAAGGCAAAGCAAGAAAGCTTGCAAGTATACGTTCAATGTATAAATATTTTTTCAATAAAGATATGATTTCAACAAATGCTCCTTCAAAAGTTGCAGTGCCAAAGCTTCATTCAAAGGAAATTATTCGCCTTGAAGTTGATGAAGTTGTCAAAATTCTCAATTTGATTGAATCTGGCGTGGGACTATCCGACAAGCAAAAGGATTATCACAAAAACAATAAAATGCGTGATATGGCAATGGTTTCACTGTTTTTGGGAACTGGAATTCGTATTTCCGAGCTGGTTGGAATAAACATGAATGACATCGATTTTGATCAGCAAGCATTCACAGTCACGCGAAAAGGTGGCAACAGAACTACTCTTTATTTTTCTGAAGAAATCTTGCCACATCTTAAAAGATATGCAATATATCGCAGATACTGTATTATGAAAAATCCAGATATCCAGCCATTTGATCGAGAAGCTTTTTTTGTAGTTGATAAGACAATCGGTGAAGATAAAGAAAATTATATGAATTGCGCACGAATAAGTGTGCGTGCCGTGCAAAATCTTGTCAAAAAGTACGCAAAAATTGTCAATCCGCTGAAAAATATCACGCCACACAAGCTGAGAAGCACATTTGGCACAAATTTATATCGCGAAACCAACGATATTTATATGGTTGCAGATGTTCTTGGGCACAAAGATGTTAACACGACAAAGAAGCATTACGCGGCGATAAGCGAAGACCAACGCAGAATTGCAGTCAAATCGGTGAAACTTCGCGATGATGATAATGATGACAAGGTTTAAGCTATATGCGTAAAACTCGCGTTTTATGCATGCATATTTTATTAAAATTTGACATAAAAACATTAAAAAACCACCAAAATTTGGTGGTTTTTGCTAATTCTGTATTATGCTTTCATGTTTTATTCTTCGTTTAGTTTCAAATTTTCTGCTAGATATTTGATTTCAGCTCGTGCAAGTTCGTCACATCTGTTGTTGAATTCATTATCTGAATGTCCTTTGACTTTAATGAATGTGACTTTGTGGCGGTCAAGTTCACAAATAAGCATTTTCCACAAGTCTTGATTTTTAACATCTTCTTTGGCGGATGTTCTCCATTTGTTTTTTTGCCAGCCTTCAAGCCAACCTTTGTTAATTGAATTCACAAGCAGTGCGGAATCTGAATATATTTCAACTTCGCAAGGTTCTTTCAAAGCACGAAGCCCTTCAACAGCTGCGAGAATTTCCATGCGATTGTTTGTTGTGTATTCAAAGTGCCCCGAAAGCTCTTTTTTGTTTTCTTTGTACATCAACACTGCACCCCAACCCCCAATTCCTGGGTTATTAGAACACGCACCGTCGGTATATAAAATTATTTTTTTCATTATTATTTATCTCCAGTGAGTTCGTTTGCACGATTCAAACAATTTTGAAGTGCCTCAAACAAAATATTTTTCATCTCACTTTCTTTCATTGTTTTCACTGCTTCAATCGTAGTTCCACCCTTGCTGCAAACATTATCACAAAGTGTCGAAAGTGAATTTTCCGACTCTAGTGCAAGTTCACAAGCACCGATGATTGTTTTTAGTGTAAGTTTTTTGGCTAGTGCTGCTTCAAGACCAATCTCTGTGCATTTTTCAGTTAGATAATCGGCAAAAAGGAATGTGTATGCCGGTGCACTGCCACTTGCGACGATGATTTTATTGATATCTTCTTCTTTTGCTTCAAAAGTCAAACTGCAAGTATCAAAAACGCTTTTTGCAAATGCAAATTCTTCATTTGAAAAATCATTTCGGCAAATTGCAACAACACCTTTGCCAACAAGGCAAGGAGTGTTTGGCATTGTGCGAAGTACTTTTGAATTTGGAAAGTGCGATTTGATTTGCGCAATATTCTTGCCCGCCATGATAGAAACAAGCTTGAACTCCCCGTCTTTATTTTCAACAGTTTCAGCCATGTCGTCGAAATATTGTGGCTTAATGCAAAGAAAAACATACTCGCATTTTTCAAAAATCTCGCTAGCCGATTTTGCAAACGCATAACCGCTCTTTTTTGCGATATCTTCTTTTGATTTATCCACATCAAAAATGCAAATAGTGCTTGGATCTATGCTTTTTTCACTGTCAATTCCATTCAAAATTGCACCTGCCATGTTGCCGTAACCAACAAAACCTATTTTAAAAATATTTTTCATGTTTTCTCCTATTTTTTGTTTGACTTTTCACATCTTTATAAGATATAATGTATAAGCACTTAGGGGAGTGGCTCAACGGTAGAGTAGTGGTCTCCAAAACCATTGGTTGCGTGTTCGAATCGCGTCTCCCCTGCCAAGTTGCTGAGAGTTAGAAGTTTTGCTTCTAGCTCTTTTTTTATTCAGTTTTTTATTTCACACCTTTTTCTAGGTTGCCTAGGGTGAATTTTTCATTTTTTATTGTAAGGTCAAAAATGTTGTTGTATTCTTTTGTAAAATCCCTTGCGTCAATTCCACTGTTGAAGTATAAATTGAACTGACACTGCCCTATTTTTAGGCGTTTTAGTGGGAATTCACGGTTGTTTTCGTCGATATATTTTATTCCGTCGCTATATTTGCAACCACTGCAGTTGCAGATGTTGTTTGCAATCAGTGGGCAATGAGCAAATGTCATAACTTCAAATCCGCCATATGATAAAACATAGGCATTTTTATTTGATATTTCGCAAAGTGCAAGTTCTTTTGACACGCACACAGCGCTAGAAAATTCACTAGCAATCATAAATGATAATCCGTTTGAAATGTTGAATTTTTCACCGATGAAAACTTTTGTGTTTAATTCTTTTGCAAGTTGCAAACCGCCGTAGTTTTCCGCGAAAATTCCTGCAAAATTACGTGAATTGAAAAGTTTCACAAACACATCTTTATCTTCACTGTCATAAAAGCATGGAAGATATAAATACACATCATTTTTAATGCTTTTGATTGCATTTATAACGCTTGTTTCGTATTTGGTTGGCTTATATATAAGGATATCAGCCAAGTTATCGAGTTCTGAATATTCATCGAAAACAGCAGCTGTTTTGCAATCGGAAATATTGTTATTTTCAGATATTTTATAGTTATATAAAGTTTCAGTTTGATTTTGAAGTTTGTTTTTTGCAAAGATTAAAAACTGCTCGACAGCAATTCTTCTCGCTTCGTTGATTTGTGAAACGCCAAGGAAAACATCCCCAATAATTTCGCCATCAATACTGCTACATTCAAACAACGTATCGCCAAGTTTTTTAAGGCTTTTTTCTAGCTTATCTTTTGAAATTGGTGCGTTTGTTGCCTTTTGAGGAATGATGTCACTTTTATATTCAAAAGCAATATCCAAAACAGAAAGTCGCAACAACACATTTTTTCCGACTTCAACAACATATTTGATGTCAAGCGGGATTTTGAAGCCCAAATCGCTATATTTATCTTCAAGTTTTCTATCTGTTGTTAAATTGACTGTTGCACCAACAACTGCGAGATTTGAGAATATTTCAAAGCCGTCATGACTAGCCATAAGCCCTTTTTGGTGCTGAACACCACCAATTTCACTGCCGTCATAAATGATTTTAAAACCGTCGCCAATATTTGGAACATATTTTGATTTAACAAAAAATCTATTATTGCCCGTCTTTTTTATCACCGTGCCAATTTCAATACCGATATGGTTTTGGATATCGGGCGCGATAACTTTGGACTTTCTTGAAATAAGGTATCCGTTTGAATAGTTACCACGGTTGAAAGTGACGCTCATGTCGCGTTTGGAATTTGTAATTTTAACGCCGTCGATAACGCTTCTGTAATGCGAAACGCTTGCACCAACATATTCGGGACGTCTCAGCCTGCCCTCGATTTTAAACGAGCAAACGCCAGCTTCAATAAGGTCGGCAATATGATTATCCATGCACAAATCTTTTGGAGAAATCAAATATCCTTCCGCATTGATGTTTTTGCCTTTCAACGTATATTTTTTTCGGCAAGGTTGAAAACATTTTCCGCGATTGCCAGAATTGCCGTCCACACTGCTGCTGAAATAACAGTTGCCGGAAAAGCACACGCAAAGTGCACCTTGAATGAAGTATTCAATCTCAAGATTTGTCGCCTTGCGTATTTTTTTGATTTCAGAAATGCCAGTTTCCCTTGAAAGAATGATTCTTTCAAAACCAAAACTTTCGCATAAAATCGCCGTATCCACCGTGCAAACACCGCTTTGCGTGCTTGCGTGAAGTGGCACCGTGCAACCGTTTTCTTTCAAAAACTTGCCAAGGAATAAATCTTGGATAATGATTGCATCAACGCGAAGTTTTTCGCAAATTTTGACAGCTTCAAAAAAGCCGTCAAGTTCACTATCTTTTATGATTGTGTTGAGCGCAACAAAAACTTTTTTGCCACAAAGCTTAGAAATAAGAACTATTTCTTCAAGCTCGGAATAATCAAAGTTGTCACATTTATTTCGGGCACTGAATTGCTTAAGTCCCAAATAAACAGCATCAGCACCAGAGGCAAATGCTATTTTTACATTATTAATATTGCCACCTGGTGCTAATAGTTCAACCATTTATTTAACTCCTAAACTGTTCTTAGTTTTCCGCCGATTTCAAAATCAACGCGCTTCACAATTTTGATGATGATTTTTTCAATATCTTGTTCTGTGAGAGTTTTTTCAACTGAACGGAATTTCATTGAGAATGCGAGTGATTTTTTGCCTTCTGCAATTTGGTTTCCGCGATATATATCAAAAAGTTTATAATCTTCAAGCAAATCTCTTGATGTTTGAACGATGATTTTTGAAATAGAAGCCATTTCCACTTCTTCATCAACAACAAACGCAAGGTCGCGTTCAACTGCTGGGAATTTACCGATATTTTTATATTTGATAGATGGGTCTGCAAGTTGTTTTGCCATGAAAAGGTTCACTTCGCAAACGTAAGTTCTTTTTGCAATGCCGTAGATTTTGACTTGTTTTTCAGCAACTTCGCCGATATAGCCGACATCTTTTCCGCCAACAGTCACAGTTGCGCGTCTGTATGGGTGGAGGCAAGATTTTGTGCCTTGAACGATTTCAAATGGAATATTAAGACCGCAAAGAACGTTTTCAAGATGACCTTTAATTGTGAAAAAGTCCGCGCCGTCGCCATATTCGCCAAGCATCAAAGTTTCAAATTCGCAAGGAAGTTCAGATGTATCATCTGATTGAGGAATATAAACACTTGCAATTTCAAAAAGTTTAGCACTTTCGTTTTTCTTTTTATAGTTAGATGCCAAAATTTCAAGCATACTGTGGCAAAGTGTTGTTCTCATAACGCTGAGATCCTCACCAAGTGGGTTCAAAATTTTAACTTTTCTGCCGTGCATTTCATCGCAAAGGTCAAGATTTTCTTTATATTTTGGTGAAACAAATGAATATGTGATGATTTCATTG
Source organism: Bacillota bacterium (assembly GCA_044426045.1). Classification (GTDB taxonomy): domain Bacteria; phylum Bacillota; class Clostridia; order Christensenellales; family CAMQZB01; genus JAWXUU01. Next base: position 100,428 of record JAWXUX010000005.1, on the reverse strand, counting down.
AAGCCAAGTTCAACGAGTGTTGATTTTGCTTTGTGAGTCAATTTTTGAGATTCATTATAACCACCGTTTGTGATGCTACCTTCTTTCAAAAGCGTGCCTTCGATGTGGTCGTAGCCATAGTATCTGATAAGTTCTTCAGCGATGTCAGGATATCCTGAAATATCTTCGCGGAATGTTGGCAAAACTGATGTGAAGATGTCGCCTTCAGCAGTTGTTTTGATATTCAATGAATTCAAAATGTCAAGCATTTGCTCTCTTGGAATTGCAATGCCAAGCAAGTTGTCGATTTTTTCAGCACTGTAAGAAATTGTTGCGCTTTTTCCGCCTTCAAATTTCAAATCATAATAGTTGCCAAGGATTCTGCCCGCGCCAACTTTTTCGATGAGGTGAAGTGCTCTTTTAAGTGACAATTCCACGCCAGAGAAGTTCACGCCTTTTTCATACATGCTTGAAGAATCACTTCTCACGTTGAGTGCTTTTGAAGTGTGACGAATGTTGTCGCGTGTGAATTTCGCAGCTTCAAAAATAAGAGTTTTTGTTTCAGTTGTAATACCAGAATTGAGACCGCCCATGATGCCAGCAAGTGCCATTGGTTTTGCTTCATCGCAAATCACAAGTTCGCCTTTATTAAGTTCAACTTCTTTTTCGTCAAGAAGCACAATTTTTTCGCCTTTTTCAGCTGATCTCACAACAATTTTGCCACCGCCGATGTTTGAAAGATCAAATGCATGCATTGGTTGTCCCATTTCGATAAGAACGTAGTTAGTGATATCAACCACGTTGTTGATTGAATTGAGTCCAACGAGTGCAAGTCTGTCTTGCATCCATTTTGGTGATGGTTCAATTTTGATACTGTCAACGCCTTTTGCCATATATCTTTTGCAAAGTTTGTCGTTTTTCACTTCAACTGAAAGCATTTCTTTAAGAGAAATATCTTTATATTCGATGTATGACACATCGGGTTCTTTGAATTCTTTGCCAAGAACCGCGGCAACTTCACGAGCGATACCTATAATTGAGTTGCAATCAGGACGATTTGCTGTGATACCAATATCAAGGATTGATTCATCAAGTCCAAGAATTTCTTGGATTTTAACGCCAAGTGGTTCAGTATCTTTCAAAATCAAGATACCGTCCACGCTTGCACCTTCATAAACATCGTCACCGATTTGAAGCTCTCCGCCAGAGCAAAGCATGCCGTTTGATTCTACGCCACGAAGTTTACCTTTTTTGATTTTAAGTCCCGTTGGGAGCTCTGCTCCGCAAAGTGCAACTGGGATTTTTGCACCGACGAAAACGTTTGGTGCGCCTGTCACGATTTGAATAACCCCGCCAAAGCTTTCAGTCACGTCAATCTGACAAATTTGAAGAGAATCCGCATTCTCGTGTTTTTTGATATCCACGATTTGTCCTGTGACAACATTTTTGATATCGTCGCCAAGTTTGATGATTTCTTCTACTTCAAACCCAATAGAAAGCAGTTTTTCTGCAAGTTCTTCAGGTGTTATATCTATATCTACAAAGTCTTTTAGCCAACTTATTGGTGCTTTCATAACTGTTCTCCTCTTATTTGAATTGTTTTAGGAATCTCACGTCATTTTCAAACAAAAGACGCATGTCTGGAATTCCATATTTGATCATTGCAATTCTTTCGACACCCATACCAAACGCAAAGCCTGTGTATTCTTCTGGGTCGATACCGCAGTTTGAAAGCACGTTTTGGTGAACCATGCCACTGCCAAGAACTTCTATCCAACCAGTTCCTTTGCAAAGACGGCAACCTTTTCCGCCACACATCATGCATGAAACGTCAACTTCAACAGAAGGTTCAGTGAATGGGAAGTGTGATGGACGGAAACGTGTTTTTGTTTCTTCTGTGAAAAGGCGTTTTGCAAACTCGTCCAAAATACCTTTCAAATCGCAAAGAGTGATTTTTTTATCGACCACAAGTCCTTCGATTTGGTGGAACATTGGTGAATGCGTTGCATCGTCATCTGCACGGTAAACTCTGCCTGGGCACAAAACTTTGATTGGTGGTTTTGAAGATTCCATTGTCAAAATTTGGTCAGGAGATGTGTGAGGACGCAAAACAACGTTTTCATCGATATAGAATGTGTCTTGCATGTCGCGTGCAGGATGGTCTTTTGGAATGTTCAATGCTTGGAAGCATGTGTAGTCCGTTTGAACCTCTGGCCCGCCAGTCACTGTAAAACCAAGGCACATGAAAGCGTCGATGATTTCATTTCTGATTTTTGTTAGCGGATGAAGTGTGCCAGCAGCTTGTTTTGTTGAAGGAAGTGTGATATCAATCGCTTCAGATTTGAGCCTTTCTTCCTTGTTTGCGTTTTCAAATGCTTCTTCAGCTGTTTTAAGTTCAGTTTCAATGATTGTTTTTGCATCATTGATGAATTTACCCATTTTTGGTTTGTCCTCTTTGGCAACATCTTTAAGACCTTTCATGATGTCTGTGAAAACACCATTTTTGCCCATGAAGCTGACTTTCAACGCACGAACTTGTGCGGTGTCCTTTGCTTCAGATAGTTGCGTTTTAAATGAATCAATCAACCCTTTGATTTTACTTTCCATTTCGTAACTCCTTATAATAAAAAAATAAACTCTTGCCCTAAATTTCTTTAGGGTGCAAGAGTTAAGCACGGTACCACCTAAATTTTTCGCTCAAAATGCTGTGACGGGCAAACCCGTTGCGAACTACTCGTTTCCTTTCAACGCAAAGCTCCAAAGTGAATAAAACCACCACTTCATGCAAGTTTCCACCAACTCTTGCTCTCTTGTAATGAAGATTTTGCGATTTTCTGTCTTTATCAACGCCTATCTTTTGATTATATTGCAAATTTGCAGATTTGTCAAATATTTGAAACGTAAAATCACGAATTTGGCATGAAATCAAGAAAATTTGAATCGAGATTAACTACTGTTTCGGGAACGTCGCCAACCAAGATACTTTCGCAAACAAGAATGTCTGTTGTTGTGACGAGAGTTGAAGAAAAGATAGGCAATATAATATCCACTTCTGCCACCATTTGAAGATATATTTTATGCCTTGTTTGGTTTATTCCCGCCGATTCAAACTCACTTATAAGAACGCTGTTGCACGTTGCAATCGGCGTTATTTTGATGTGGATTGAAGTTCCTTGCCCCGCAAGAAGTGGCGATCCTGTGAGTGTGCCAATGGGGATATCGATTCCTTGCTCGCCAATTTTGTTTATCGAGTCTTGCGATATGCGAGCAGTTTCACGGGCAAGGCTGTTGATTTTCACTGTGTTTGCTTGAAGCATGGTTATTTTGCCTGAGTTGTCGGAAAAAACCGTGACGAGATCTTCATATTCAACGGTTTCACTCATGACGCTGAAAACCGCGTTATTAATTGCCGACATTGCAACCGATTCGATTTTTGCAGTGGCAAGATTCACAATGATTGGCTGAACGACGGCGAAAAAATACCACAAGGAAAGTGCTAGCATCAAGGTGATTATAACTAGTGCTATGACTAGTTTTCTTTTAAATTTTGAAAGTTTCTTCATGCTTTATTTTATGGCAAAAATACTGCAAAAAGAATAAAAAGCACGCTTAAATTTGCGTGCTTTCATGTTTTTATTATTCAGCTTCAGTTTCAGATTCTTCCGATTCTTCAGCTTCTTCTTGTTCTATTTGCTTTCTAGCTTCGATTGCAAAAGCTCTTGCTGAAATAACTTTATCAAAAAGTTCCATCACAAGTTCTTTTCCGTCACGTTTTTCTGATGAAACGGCAAATATGTTATCAATACCAATACCAAGGTCGCTACAAATCATTGCAAGATGTGCTTTCACCTTCGTTTTTGGGATTTTATCTTTTTTTGTTGCAATAACTGTGAATGGAATTTGAAAATAATTCAAGTATTGCATCATGTTTTTATCGTCCGCTGTTGGATTGTGTCTTATATCAACAAGGAAAATAACATGGTCAAGCTTTTTTTCTTGGAAAAAGTCTTCCATAAGTTGTCCCCAGTTTGCAATTTCTACTTTTGATCCTTTTGCATATCCATATCCAGGGAGGTCAACAAGCCAAAATTCATCGTTATTGAACGTGAAATAGTTGACAAGTCTTGTTCTTCCCGGCGTGTTTGACGTGCGGGCAAGTTTAGTGTTGTGGGCAATGAAGTTTATAAAACTGCTCTTGCCAACGTTTGATTTACCAGCGACGGCGATTTTTGGCAAATCTGTGTCCAAAAAGCCATCTCGCGCTGCTGCACTTTTAATAAAAGTTGCATTTTTGATTACCATTATACTTCCTTCGAAATTGCGTGCTCAAAAACTTCACTGATGTCTTTTGCACAAACAAATTCTATTTTTTCTTTTACACTCGCAGGAATTTCTGCTATGTCTTTTGTGTTTTCATAAGGTATTATAACCTTTTTTATTCCGTGTCTGCTAGCGGCAAGCACTTTTTCTTTCAGTCCGCCAATTGGCAAGACCTTTCCTCGAAGTGTTATTTCACCAGTCATTGCGACATCGTGGTTGGTTGGACGCTTTGTCATTGCTGAAAGAATTGCTGTTGCAATTGTGATACCAGCTGATGGTCCATCCTTTGGTGTTGCACCTTCGGGAACGTGCAAGTGGATTGATTTTTCGGTGAAAAGCTCTTCCGCAATGCCATATTCATAGGCATGTGCGTGAATATAACTGAGTGCGGTTCTTGCAGATTCTTTCATCACATCTCCAAGTTTTCCTGTGAGAATAATCTCACCTTTTCCCGGCATAAGTGAAACTTCGATTTCAAGTGTTGTTCCCCCAACGCTTGTCCATGCAAGTCCGTTGCAAGTTCCGATTTCATTTTTAACTGTCACGCTGTCGGAAATGTATCTCTTTATTCCAAGATAACTTTCGACATCGGCTTTTCCGATTGAAACTTGGTCACTAACTTCCCCTGATGCGTATTTGAGGGCTATTCTTCGTGCAATTTTGCCAATTTCACGCTCTAAGCTTCGAACGCCCGCTTCTCTTGTGTAGTGGTATATAATCGTTTGCAAAGCTTCTGAGTCGATTTCAATTTGAAGATTAGAAACACCGTTTTCCGCAAGTTTTCTTGGGATGAGGTATCTTTTTGCAATCTCGATTTTTTCCTCTTCAGTGTATCCTGAAAGGGTGATAATTTCCATTCTGTCAAGAAGTGGCGCAGAAATTGAGTCAAGTGAATTTGCCGTTGCAACGAAAAGTGTTTTCGAAAGGTCAAAATCCACTTCAAGATAGTTATCCTTGAACGATTTGTTCATTTCAGGATCCAAAACTTCAAGCATGGCACTTTGTGGATCGCCACGCATATCGCTAGTCATTTTTTCAATCTCGTCAAGCAAAAACACAGGGTTTGCACTTTTTGCATTTCTGATATTATAAAGAATTTTACCGCTCATTGCACCGACATAAGTTTTTCTGTGTCCGCGGATTTCAGCTTCGTCGCGAACGCCACCAAGGCTCATTCTCACAAACTTTCTGTCAAGTGCCCGCGCGATTGATTTTGCAATAGACGTCTTGCCGACCCCTGGAGGTCCAACAAAACAAAGGATTGGTCCGTTAAGCGATTTTGTGAGCGCGTGTACTGCCAAAAATTCCAAAATACGCTCTTTCACTTTTTCAAGACCAAAGTGATCCTCGTCAAGGATTTTTCTTGCGTTTGCAATGTCGGTATTGTCTTTTGTATATTTTTCCCAAGGGAGGTCAAAGAAGAAATCAAGATAGTTTTTCATGACATTCAAATCTGGTGATTGCGGATTCAATGTCCCAACCCTTTTGATGTCTTTTTTGATTTTTTCAACGGTTTCTTTATTTTTGATTTTAAGCTTTTTAAGCTTTTCTTCATAAATTTGAGTTTCGTTTGCTGTGTCGCCAAGTTCATCTTGGATTGCTTTCATTTGCTCGCGAAGATAATACTCTTTTTGATTTTTATCAACGGAATTTTTAACTTTAAGGTCTATTTTTTTATTGAGTTTTGCAATTTCAATTCCTTTCACAAGCGACATGCAAAGTTTCATGAGTGCATTTTCAAGATCTTCAGTTTCCAAAATTTCAATTCTTTCTTCAACTGTTTTTAAAAATTGATTTGATGTGCCATAAAGAAGTTTATATGGGTTTGCAGTCACTTCCATTTCGCGGAAATTTGCGTTCACGACTTTTGGCTCTATCCTTGCAAATTCGAGGCAAAGATGTTTGATTTTACGCATGAGCGCTTCGCATTCATATGTTATCGCTGACTGGTCAAATTCCTCGAAGATTTCTTCAACTTCAACTTGAAAAAATGGCTCTGTTTGTGTATAGTTTTTAATAACTGCTTTTCGGCTTCCTGATGCGATGATTTTCACGACATCTTTATTGATTTTCACAATTTGTCGAATCGTGCAAATAACGCCCGTTTTCATAACTTGCTCTGGCGTTGGATTTTGCACTGCTGTGTCATATTGTGTTGCAAAAAAGATTTCAGTTGACTGCTTGCCTTCAACAAGCGTTGCAAGTGCTTTCAGAGATTTATCTCTGCCAATATCCATGCTTGTTTCACCGTGCGGAAAAATCACCACACCGCGAAGAACAATCATCGGATATTTGACTGCACTTTCAACATTTTCCTTTATGTTAGTATCTATATTTTCTGTATTTTCTATATTTTCAAAATTTTCCATATATCTCACCTATTGTAATAATGCTTTGTACTCTATATTTTACCTAATATTGAAAAAATAATCAAGGGAAATAGCTTGCTTTACGTGATATAATAAAAAATCACCCATCAAAATATCAATTAGATGGGTGAATTAAACAAAAATTGTAGGACTTTTGAAGTGTCCTTATGATTATCTGTAGATTTCTTCTTTCAAAATTCCAATATCTGGCATGTTTCTGTAAACTTCGTTATAATCAAGACCGTAACCAACAACGAAATAATCAGGAACTTCAAAACCGCAATAATCAGGAGTGATTTCAACTTCTCTTCTTGATGGTTTGTCAAGAAGTGTCACAAGCTTAACTGATTTTGGATTTCTTTCCATGAACAGATTTTTCAAAAAGCTCATTGTGTTACCACTGTCGATAATGTCTTCAACGATAATAACATCTCTGCCTTCAATGTTCTTTTCAGCATCTTTCATCATTTTAACTTTACCACTTGATTCAGTGCCACTGCCATAACTTGAGATTGTCATAAAATCAACGTTGTGTTTTGTTTTCATGCTTTGTGAAAGTTTTGCAAAAAACATGTATGACCCCTTCAAAATGCAGATAACGAGTGGCATTTTGCCATCGTATTCTTTGTCGAGTTCAGCCGCGATTTCTTCAATTCTTTTTTCAATTACTTCTTGTGATAGAAGCACTCTTTCAATGTCGTTATACATTTTTTTCCTCCGTAGTAACTAATATTTTTTTGTATGTAAATTTTAATATATTCGTTGAATGTTCAGTTATTAAAAGTTCTTTTCCACATTCGATGCCAAGCACTGCATGCACGAATTTTCCGCTTGCAATAACAAATAAATCATCGCGTTGACGCTGTGGAATTTTCTTATCAATAAGAAACGATTTAAGTTTTTTACTGCCAATTTTTCTCACGAAAATATCGCCATCTGCGCGTCTTCGCAAAATTGCATCTGCAGGAAGTTTATCGGCATCGATATATGTTGCCATGAACTCGTTTTCAAAACGTTGTGATGGCGTGATTTTCAAAACTTTGTCGCCTGTGATATACTCACCTTCGCGGATTTCAAAAGCTTGGTCAAAATATGACTTGTTTTTTTCAAATGTGAGGTGACCATAATCTTTAAAACAGCAAATTCCATCTTTAACGCAAACGTATTTGCCGTTGCTTTTTTCAAGCAAACTGTGGATTTCTTCAAGGTTTGTTTTATAAACATTTTTTGAAACGCCAAGATAATTCAACGCTTTCAAATATGCCCTGAAAGCCACCGCTTCATCATCAAAAACCTTATATATTTTCACTTTTACGCAATCTTTTTCAAAAATAAGTGCGTTATTCACGTATTTTTCAAAATGCTCTTCATCTGACTTGATTGATTTTTTGAGCGACATGAAACTGTTTTCAAAATTTGGGAATTTTTCCAGCAATTTAGGAAAAATCTCCTTTCTGACATAATTTCTTGAATAAGCAGTGTCATCATTTGTTTCATCTGTCACATATTCAAGGTTATATTTTGCCACATACTCGCGAATTTCCGATTTTTTCACCGATAGCATTGGTCTTATAAAGCAATCACGCTTTTCTTTTATGCCGTACAGTCCGTTCAAAAAGCAACCTCTTGATAAGTTCATCAGCATTGTTTCGATATCGTCTTGATTGTGATGTGCAAGTGCGATAACGTCGACAACGTTATCTGTGATCAGTTGGTCAAAGAACTTGTAGCGCTCTTCCCTCGCACATTCTTCAATGCCCATCTTGTTTTGTTTTGCAATAGCTTTCACTCTGACTTTTTTTGAAAACAAAGTCACTTGCAAACTTTTGCAAAGTTTTTTGACAAAAAGGCTGTCAGCTTTTGATGTTTCTCTCAAATCATGGTCGATATTCACTGCGTAAAGTTTAAACTTATGCTCTTTTCGATAGTCGCTCAGCGTGTTTAAAAGTGCGACTGAATCCATACCTCCAGAACAAGCTACGCAAATCCTTTTGTAACCATTCAAAAGTTGATAATTAAATTGTGGGCTTAACTCTTTTTCCATAGTTACCTAATTATACAACATAGCATAAAATTTTGCAATCTTTTGACGGTTATTATAAGTTATTTTTTACGCGTTTTCCATTATTTCTATCGTTATAATGCTTCTGTCATCTGAAAATCCACCTTTCATTTTTTTGTCACAACCGTTCATTATTTCCTCAGTGAAAATTTGGGAATTCAGCCAGTTTTTACTTCGTATTCCAATTTTTATTTCTTCACGCATAAAGTCAAGAACGCCATCACTTGAAATGACAATGCGATCGCGGGGGAAAAGCTTGAATGAATTGATTTCCAACTTGATTTCCTTCATTATTCCAATTGGAAGGGCTTTCGAGCTTATGACATGCGTTTTTTGTGACTTATAATAGCTGTCGGGTGAACCAACTTTATAAAGATAAGCCTGCTGTTTATAAAGGTCGATTTCAAGAATATCGAGGGTTGCATATGAATTATAATCGCAACTTTCCATAAAGCTGTTCACGCTTGCAACAATATCAGATGTGGGAAAGGATGCCTTGAACAGATTTTCAATAAAAGAAATTGCCTTTTTTGAAAATTCATGTGCATTTTCACCACTGCCCATGCCATCGCATATTCCACAAACAAACTTGCCATTTGGGAGATTCAAGATTGTGAGAGAATCCCCGTTTGGTGCGTGTTGTTTCTTTGGTTTAGTTCTAACTCCGTAATCAATCTTTATGTTTGGAGATTTGGCAAAAATCATATAATCAACATCGTGGGAAGTATCATGTGATACGCTGGAATATTCAAACCTTGATTTAAAAACTTTCTCAATACAATTTAAAATAAGTCCAGCATCATCGTTATTTGCAAGCATTTCAACACAAATGCACTTGTTTTCGTTTTGGTATAAAAATAATTCTTTATAAAATATATCTGCCTTATCAAGCGATTGGGCAATTTGCAGTTCGGCATTAAAGTCAAATGACAGTTTTTTTGAAGCGTCGATTGAAACTTTGTGAAGCACTTTTGCAACACTTGTGTAGATACTGGCAATCTCCTCTTTTGACTTTGCCTTTTCTTCATTTTTCAAATTTTGTTTATTAACTTCATTGCTGCTATTGTTGACAGCAGACAAAAGCTCTACCTTTTTTATGCAATATGCCGAGATATAATCGCCAATATCAAGCACTGTTGTTTTAGATTTAGTTTGTGCACAGTGTGCGAGATAATCAATTTCTGCTAGCCTTTGAAGGTTATTTTTTTCGCAAAAATCACGCTTTTCACAACTGCCACAAGTTGAGGCGACAGTTTCACTCGTGATATATTTCATCATTTTGCTTGGTTGCGAACTTTGATTTGCTATTTTTTTATAGCTGTCGGCGATGTCGCAAAAACAGCTTGCAAGTTCGTCAATTTTAACAGATATTTTGCTTCTGTCGCGATTAATAATTTCGTTTTGAGATGCATATTTGCCTTTTTTGCTGTGGTTTCTGATTTTTTTGCACGGCAATATTAAAAAAAGCAAAATTCCAATACTGCATGATATAATACTTGAATAAAAATCAAACGCTAAATCGGTTATCAAAAGTGACAATATCAAAACCGCAGTAAAATATAAACACGCAAGTGCGACTTTTCCAAATTCCACAAATGAATATATAATTATCCCACCGACGGCAAGAAAAAGCATCGCATAACCACACCCTGAAATATATCCTGCAAAACAGTAAAACGTGAGCGACCAAAGTGCGGTTTTTTCGTCGGTAATTTCCGAAAGTGCAAGTGCAAACAATGAAAATAACATCAAAAAAATATCGATTTTCCAAAAACTCATGCTTGCTGAGCCAAGTCCAATTATGAATAAAATAAAACAGCAGTGATATTTGTTTAAAAATATATCAGCAAAATCCCCTGTCCCCGAAATTTTCCGAATGATTTTCTCACTTAATATTGCAGTTATAATGCAAACGGCGAAATTCAAAATATGAAATAGTGCAGTAAGCTGAAACAAAAACAGCACGGGCAGATAAAAAATGCAATATGTCACCACGCTCACGATGTTGTTTTTTATTGGGAAATACTTGATTGCAACCGCAATCAAAATAAATACTGAAAATAATATCAAATAAGGCAAGACTGCACCTGCGAATGCCTGAACTGCAATAACTGCGAGTCCCGCAAAAACAAGGTAAAATGACGGTGCAAACCAAACGACCCCCGCAAGAAAGCCAACCAAAAGTCCCTCTTCAAATATTATGGAATTTGTGCAAAAAACACTTATAACAATTATATATACAGCAATAAGTAACTTTTTGTTTAAACTAGACTCAGAATTATGCATAAAAAAATCTCCAAATAAATTATAACAATATTTTAAATCAATTGTGATTTGCCACATTTCGCAATTCGTCAAAATTTGGCGATTATTTATTTATATGGTGAAATCACTTGTATTTTATTTGAATTTTTTATATAATTTTATTATGAACGATATATGTAAAGAAAAAACAATTTCTTTCAGCGGTCACAGATCACTTCAATTATCTGATAAAATATATGATAATCTTGAATCGCAACTGGAAGTTTATATAAAAAATGGCTACGACACATTTCTTATTGGTATGGCAAAAGGGTTTGATTTGATTTGTGGGCTCAGCGTTATAAAACTGCAAGAAGTTTATCCTCAGCTGAAAATTATTCCCGTTGTGCCATGTGATAATCAAACGGATAACTTTTCTTATACCGAGATGATTTCTTATAAGAAAATCATGACTCAAGCATATGATGTTATCCAAACGGGAAAGTCAAGAACGGCATATTCAATGCATAAGCGAAATCGTTATATGGTGGATAATTCTTCAATCTTGATTTGTTATCTAACGCAAAAAAAGTCAGGCACCTACTACACTTGCAATTATGCATATAAAAGTGGAATTGAAGTTATTAATATTGCCGACGGAAATTGTGAATAAAAAATGACATTATTTGGAATATTATATCTAACAAATGGAGGATTTAATATGAAATGTTATAAATGCGGAAAAGAAATATCTGTTGAAAATATGCGAGTGTGCCCTGAATGTGGAATTATCGCGTGCATCAGTTGCACAAGCGACAATATTTGCGGAAACTGTGTTTGCGATCTCACATATATTCAATAATATGAAGGATTGTATTTGCACTGTTTGTCACGCCACAGTTTCACGATATAATTCATATTCATGCAAGTTGTGTGGCAGAAAATTTTGTAATATGTGTGTCATTTCAAATTCTTATCATTGCAATCGCTGTGGCAGTGCTTTAAAACACGAATATTAAGCATTTTATGATAAAAATTAAAAAAATACAAAAAAGTTTACACGCAATGTGTATTTATTTGTTATAATTGGTGTATGAGAAATATTTTTGGTTATATAAAAGGGATAAATAATATAAAGGATCAGCAGGACCTTTCTGAAGTTTTGGAAAAAGTCACACAAGTTGTGGATGACAAACTTATGGAAGTGCACAAAGAGCAACAAGAAAATGCTCTTGAACCCGTTATTATCAAAGATGAGGATGGAAATTTTATTGATTGTTGCAATATCGTGAAATCGGATGCCCCAATGGATTATTTCGCACTGGCGTCGGTTGTTTTGAAGGGAATCACCGAAGTTGAAAAAGATGTGCGAGGCAGATTGAAAAAAATTTCTTTGATTTTTTATACTGTCTTGATGTCTTTATATATCATGTTTACATTAAGTCACCTCAATGATATTGGTAACAAAACTGTCGTTTTGATTTTCTTTATTTTATTCGGGCTTTTATTTGTTGTTATGACGTTTATAAACGTGATAATATATAAAAACACCAAACAGCATGGCTCGGAGACGGCAAGGCAGATAAAAGTTATGAAAAACTATCGAAGTGTCGCCGTTATTTTGCGACGTGGAATGCTTTTGTGGTCACTTGGTATCACAATTTATTCAATGATAATAACATGGGAGCAAGGTCCGGCGTATCAATTTTTGAATATTATAATGTTGATAGTCACTTCTTGCATTTTGATTTATGTCATATATCGAGAAGTCAGAAAAGTTTCTCGGAGATCCCAACCAAAAGAAGCCGGTAGAATCAAAGTTGTTTTCAACACCATGAAAAATGCTGTTAATAAGTCAAAAACTGCCGATATTTTAACTTCTGGCGAACTTAAAATTGAAGCTCCAAAGGAAAATAAATCCGAATTCATTGCTAAACTTGAAGAGCGAAAAAATCAAGCAAAATTCAAAAAACAAGTCAAAAGAAATTCATATGAAATCAAAAAGTCATATAAAGAAAACTATAAAAACGAACTGAAAAAACTGAAAGAAAAATATCTTGACGATATTGATAATTTATAAAGACCTCCATTTGGAGGTCTTTTGTATTGCTTAATTTTTTGCATTGTTTAATTTAATATTAGTCAGTGTACTCCACTGTGATTGATTTGATAATAATTGGTTGGGCTGGACTGCTGCTTTCGCCACTTGTGGTAGCTATTGTTTCAGCTGCTGCAATTTCATCAACCACATCCATTCCGCTTATAACTTCACCAAACGCTGCATATGCGCCATCAAGATATGCGGAGTCGGCATGCATAATGAAAAATTGTGATGAAGCAGAATCATATGATGAACTTCTTGCCATTGAAATAACTCCCCTTGTGTGAGAAATTGTATTTTCATAGCCATTTGCTGAAAATTCACCGACTATTTTATCATCTGAACCACCCATTCCAGTTCCAAGTGGGTCACCACCTTGAATCATAAAGCCAGAAATAACACGGTGAAATGTCAATCCATCATAAAAGCCTGAATCTGCTAGACTACAGAAATTTTCAACAGTTATTGGCGCGATTTGCGGATAAAGTTCAAGTTCAATAATCCCGCCATCTTCCATTTCGATTGTGACAATTGGATTGCCACCTTCCCATGTTGATTCAGTTTTAGAACTGCCACAGCCCATAAGTGATAATGTCATCACTATAACTAACATAAATAAAATTATTCTTTTTTTCATTTTACACCCTCTGTAAATTTATTTATTAATTGAATTTATTAATTTATTTCACTTGATAACATGAAATAGAAATAATCTTTCATGTTGATTATATCCGATTTTTCCAGCTCAATAACAATGAATGTATCTTCGCCGTATAAAAAGTTTAAAAAATCATCTGCTGTGAGCTCTCTGTCAAGGTTTGCAAGCGAGGCAAAATCACTTTCTGAAAGAGAAGTTAGCACTGAAACTTCAATGATATCTGTCATTTCACTTTCAATCATAACTGTTTGAAGCAAATCAGAGATATTGATTACATCTGATTCCATTGTTCTTGCCATATCATTTAAAGACATTGGCATTGGCGTTGCTGAATCTTGCGAGTTTGAAGTTATACCGAAAATACCAACGCAAAGAAGAAGCATTGACGCACAAACTGTGGCAACTGCCCTTCTTGGCATATTAAAGAAAGAAAACTTTGGCTTTTTTTCTTCAAATGGTGTTTTCATAACTTCAGAAAGAACGTCCACATTTGTAGCATCGACGTCTTTTATTAAATTTTCTTTGAGTTTATATTCAAAATCCGTAGTCATTTTCTAATACCTTTTTCATTTTTATTAAAGAGTTTCTGTAATAATATTTTACTGTTGTGAGTGGCAATCTGAGCATTTCTGCCACTTCTTTTTGTTTATATCCGGAAACAAGGTGCAACAAAACAACCTTCCTTTCTTGCTTAGATAAAACCTTTAACGCCACTTTCAAAATCATATTATCCTCGCCAAAGTCTTGCGATGTTTTCATTTCTGCAAGCACTTCCGAGCTGACTTCTCGTTTGTGTTTTTTCATTGCGTTATACGCAGTGTGTTTCGTTATTGTGAATATCCATGCCATGACATTTCCGCCTTTGAAGCTTTTGGAACTGTTCATGATTTTAATGAAGGTTTCTTGCTTGACATCATGGCTTAGCTGAATGCTTTTTGTGAGCGAAAGTGCGAAGGTGTAAACATCCTTTTCACACAGTTCGTATATCCCTTTTAAGCCTTCCCTATCACCAGATTGAAGCTGATTGATATAAAGTTCAATTTGTTTCGTTTTTTCCACTTTATTCCTCTCTATCTAAACAACAATTTATCTATTGAAAAAGATAGTTACATTTGCAATTTTTTTTTATTATAGCATAAAGAAATTTTATTTGCAAGGAACATTGGTATTATATTTAGAACTGCCAACAATATTACTAGAGTATGTTTTCAAGGCATAAAACAAATGTTTTGGGCACGCTTTTTGTTTGTGCAAGCAACACCTCGGCATATTCTGACGCTTCAAAATATTTGCCAAATTCCACTGCGTTTTTAAGTTGATAAAGATACACTTCAATATTTCGAATTTCAACGTGTGGAATCACCATATAAAGTATCTTTTTCTGACGTTCCCAAAAGGTAATCAAACTTTCAATATCGCTTATGTGAATCTGCTCCGCCCCAAGTGATTCGGTGATTATTTCAAGTCGGTATCCTAAAATTTCAAAGGTGTTATTTATTACGATTTTCTCAACTGCTGCAAAGGAAAACACAACTGCGAGTATTATAATCAATATGACAATTCTTTTTAGCATGACTCACCCTTTTATTCTGAAATTTGTGTTTATAATTTTATATTTCTTTCCCTTTTCCTTGAGATACACTTTTCCATTATCGTCGATTGTTAAAACCACGATATTTCGAAGGTGAATTTTTTGTTTTTTCATGATATCATCAAGAATAAACCATGCATTTATCGTGTTCAGCGTTCTTTCCATTTTTATTCCGTTGCCGACGAGAGTAAGTGGCAATGTTGTTGATTTTTCGCTAGAATTTCCTTCAACAACACTCAGCTTTCCGTTGGTTTCGAAAATTGCGTATTTTATGTCGTCAAGGTGAAAATATCCCGCTGTTCGAATTGATTCCATAACATCGTTGATATTCATATTAAGACGTCTCAAATTCACCTCGTCAAGCCCATTTTCATCAATTATGATGGTTGGTTTGCCCGTCATGAACATGCGAAAATTCACCGATTTTGAGGATACCAAATTTGCAAACACATTCACAAAAAACACAGCGAGTATCGCGACAACGCCATACGCAATGGGGATTGAAACATCCGCAAGTGGAATGCACGCAAGGTCGGAAATAACCAGTGTCACAACCAATTCCAGCGGTTGCATTTCGCCAATTTGACGCTTGCCCATAAGGCGAATAACGACAAAAAGCGTTGAAAATATAATGATTGTTCTTATAAAAATAGCTATCATGCTATTATTGTGCGAAAAAACTCTTTTAAGTATGCAAGTAGAAGCAAAAAATCCACCATTTCTGGTGGATTTCGTGTTTAGTTTTAGCCACGTTCTTGAAGCATTTCTTTAACTTTCATGAGTCTTGATTTAGAGCCACGATCGTTTTCTTCGAGTTTCATTTTGATATACTTGATTGTTTCTTCAAGTTGTGGAATCATAACGTATTCAAGTGCATTAACTCTGCGCTTATTCTTTTCAATTTCGTTTGCTAGCATATTGCAAGCTTTTTCAATTTCAGCAAGGCGGATAAGCTTTTCTAAATTTGCATTCAAATTCACAATCGCATTATCAGTTTCAGCTGTGAGTGAAGAGAAACTGTATGGGAAGTTGTCGCTTTCTGCCCCTGAAGTTTCAATTTCGATTTCAGGAACAGGAACAGACATAACGTTTTTTGTTTTGCAGACTAATTTCACTTTTTTTGATGGCATTGCCAAAGCTTCGTTCATTTGCTTTGAAGAAGTCAGCGATCTTGCGAAGGTGAATTCTATCATTGCATTGTGAAGTGAAGATTCCACTTCTTCACGAAGTTCTTTGTTTTGCCTTATCAAGATAGAAAATTGACGAATCATTTCATCGCTTTTATCTTTTAACAATTTGTGTCCACGCGTTGCAGTTTTCAAACGTGCAGCGAGCCTTTTGAGCTCCATACGTGTTGGGTTTACATTAAGTCTTGCCATAATCTACCCCCTATTACACTTCTTTGTTAGGATGATATGTTTCGATATATTTATCTTTGATACGTTTTAGTTCATTTTTAGGCAAAATTGCAAGCAAGTCCCAACCAAGATTTAGCGTTTCTTCGATTGAACGGTTTGATTCAAAGCCTTGTGAAACGTAAAGATTTTCAAATTCAGTTGCAAATTTAGAATACAATCTGTCAACTTCTGAAATGGCAGTTTCACCGAGGATAGCGGCAAGTTCTTTCGCTTCCTTACCTCTTGAATACGCACTGAACAATTGGTTCATTGTGTCGGCATGGTCTTCACGAGTTTTTCCATCGCCGATACCTTTATCTTTCAAACGAGAAAGTGAAGGCAAAACGTCAATTGGTGGATTGATACCTTTTTTGAATAGTTCACGTGAAAGCATGATTTGTCCTTCGGTGATATAACCAGTCAAGTCAGGGATTGGGTGAGTTTTATCATCTTCTGGCATTGTCAAAATTGGAATTTGAGTGATTGAACCCTCTTTTCCTTTGATTCTGCCCGCTCTTTCATACATTGTTGCAAGGTCGGTATAAAGGTAACCTGGATATCCACGACGTCCTGGAACTTCTTTTCTTGCCGCAGATGTTTCACGAAGTGCTTCAGCATAGTTAGTGATATCTGTTATGATAACAAGAACGTGCATGCCAAGTTCAAACGCCAAATATTCAGCACATGTGAGCGCCATACGAGGTGTCGCAATACGTTCAATCGCTGGGTCGTTTGCAAGGTTCATAAATAGAACCGTTCTTTCAATCGCACCTGTTTTTCTGAAGTCACTGATAAAGTATTCAGCTTCTTCATATGTGATACCAACCGCGCCGAAAACTACGGCAAATTTGCTGTCAGATTTCAAAACTTTTGCTTGACGGGCAATTTGTGCCGCCAAGTTGGCATGTGGAAGACCACTCATCGAGAAAACTGGAAGTTTTTGTCCACGAACAAGAGTGTTCAAGCCGTCGATTGCTGAAATACCAGTTTGGATAAATTCGTTTGGATAGTCACGAGCCGCTGGGTTGATTGGTTGACCGTTGATATCAAGTTTAGCTTCAGGAATGATGTTTGGACCATTATCAATTGGTCTACCCATACCGTCGAACACGCGACCAAGCATGTCTTTTGACACTGCAAGTTCAATACTTTTACCAAGGAATCTAGCTTTTGCTGTTGAAATTTGCAAGCCTTGTGAGCCTTCAAAAAGCTGAACCATGGCTTTGTCTTGTTCGATTTGCAAAACTTTACCAAGACGGATTTCGCCATTAGCTTGTTCAATTTCTACAAGTTCGTCATATTTGACACCCTCAACACCATCAACAAGCATAAGAGGTCCGACAACTTCACGTATCGTTCTGTATTCTTTAAGCATCGATCATACCTCCTTCTTTGTGCAAGTTTTTGATTTGTTGTTCCATTTCGTTTTCAATATCGTCGAATTGAGAAAGATTTTCCTCTTCGATATATTTACATCTACCAATTCTGTCTCTTGCTGGGATTTTTAGCAAATCGTCAAGGTCGGCATCTTTGAGTAGTGCATCATTTGAAAGTTTGTGGAAACCGTTGATAAGTTTAAGCATTCTGTATTGTTTTTCTGCTGATGCAAATGTATCAACATCGTGGAATGCATTTTGGTGAAGATAGTCTTCACGGATTGTTTTTGCTGTTTCAAGCGTTAGTCTGTCTTTTGATGAAAGTGCATCAACACCGACAAGTCTAACGATTTCTTCAAGTTCAGATTCTTCTTGCAACACGCGCATTGTAAACGCACGAAGACCGTTGAATTCTGGTGACACATTGTTTGTGAACCAGTCGGCAAGTCTGTCGGCATAAAGAGAATATGATTGAATCCAGTCGATTGCTGGGAAGTGACGACGATAAGCAAGTTGTGCTGAAAGTCCCCAGAACACTTTAACAATACGAAGCGTTGCTTGTGAAACTGGTTCAGAAAGGTCACCACCCGGAGGTGAAACCGCACCGATTGCAGTAACCGAGCCAACTCTGTCGCCCGCTGTCAATGTTTTCACGATACCTGCTCTTTCGTAAAACTCTGCAAGTCTACTTGAAAGGTATGCTGGATATCCTTCTTCACCTGGCATTTCTTCAAGACGTCCACTCATTTCACGAAGAGCTTCCGCCCATCTTGAAGTTGAATCCGCCATGATTGCTACGTTATAGCCCATGTCACGGAAATATTCCGCGATTGTGATACCTGTGTAGATAGATGCTTCACGTGCGGCAACCGGCATATCTGAAGTGTTTGCGATAAGAACAGTTCTTTTCATGAGTGGTTCACCTGATTTTGGATCTTTCAATTCAGGGAACTCGTTAAGAACGTCTGTCATTTCGTTTCCACGTTCGCCACAACCAACGTATACGATGATTTCTGCATCTGCCCATTTTGCAAGCTGATGTTGAACGACAGTTTTACCACTTCCGAATGGACCTGGAACTGAAGCAACCCCACCTTTTGCAACTGGGAACAATGTGTCGATAACACGTTGACCTGTTATCATTGGCATGTTTGGAGGCAATTTTTCTTTATAAGGTCTACCTCTTCTTACAGGCCATTTTTGAAGCATTGTGATTTCTTTTTTGCCGTCATCTGTTTTGATAACTGCACAAACTTCATCAATAGTGATGTTAGCATCGGCGATTTTTTCAATCACACCACTAACTTTGAATGGCACCATGATATAATGTTTAACGATTTTTGTTTCCAAAACGTAACCAATGATATCACCTGCCTCAACTTTGTCGCCTGACTTTGCAGTTGCAACAAAATCCCACTTCTTGTCGTGGTCAAGCGCAGAAACTGAAAGTCCTTTTCCGATTCTTGAGCCTGAAAGTTCAACAAGTTTTGTGAGTGGTCTTTGAATACCGTCAAATATGCTTTCAATAAGACCTGGACCAAGTTCAACTGAAAGTGGTTCGTTTGTTGAAAGCACGATTTCTCCAGGACCAAGACCTGCTGTTTCTTCATAAACTTGGATTGATGCTTTGTCTGAGCGAAGTTCAATGATTTCGCCAATCAATCCTTTTTCAGAAACTCTAACAACGTCATACATCTTTGCGTCTGCCATTCCTTCGGCAACGATCAAAGGTCCTGAAACTTTTATTACTTTTCCTTGCATTTTTATTTCTCCATTAAATTTCCTAATCTTTTCTGAAAAGGATGTCTGCCCCGATTGCCTTTTCCATATCGCGTCTTATGCTGTTCATGCCGTAGTTTGTTGGCTCCATAACCCCAACCAGCGGTATTATTGCAGGATAGGTTTTTGACTTATATTCGTCCAAAAATCCCTGCATTTGCTCACATAAATTTTCCGTTATGAAAATCACTTTGAAGCCTTTTCTTGACATTTCTTTCACGAGGTCTTTTGCTTTTTCTGCATCGGATTGAGGGAACGCCTCAACTCCTATTGCTTTGAATGCAAGAACGCTATCAGGATCCCCGATAATTCCAATTCTATCATACATAAAGCTCTTTTAACCTCACTTTGATTTTATTTTTGTCCAGCTTGTTGTTAAGTCCAACCATGATAAGACGAATATTATCAAATTCAAACTGCTTTGCAACGATGTAGCCATAAAATAAATCTGCATCTTGTGCGGCAAATTTCTTATCTTTGAAAAGATTCAAAAGGTGCTTGTCGCGTTGCTTTTCAAACTCAACTTGTGAAGAACCGTCGGCGATTTCACCAACTAAGATTTTCACGACTTCGTTATAGCTTGAATACATATAAAAATCAACAATTGAATCATATGATGAATCAAATTGATTTATAAGTGTTTGAACATTGAATTTTCCGCCTTCAAACAACATATTTTTGAGTGCCGCAGCATCAATTTCGTGAAGCTTTGCTCTCAGTAATGTTTGAACGTTTATAAGGTCAACTTTAGCTGTAAAATAATCTTTCAATGTCTTGCTTGAAATTCCTTTCAAATTTTCGAAAATATCAGCAAACATATATTTATCGCAAATATAATCGATTTTTGAAGGTGACAAACTGCCGGCGATGTGTGCTGCATCGGCTTCTTCACAAGCATTTTTCATGCCTCGTGAAAGGCTTCTGTATTCATCGTTCAAAACGCTGTCAAGAAGTGCCCCGCTTTCAACACTTGCGAATGAATATGAAAGAGTTTCATATTCTTTGATTTTACCGTATTTTGTTTTCAAAGCACATTTCAAGTTGTGAAAGTCAAGCTCCGCAAAGAAACAAGCTGTTGCTTTTGCATCAGGGCTAGCTTCTTTGATAAATTCGAAGTGCTTTTCCATTTCACTTTCAATCAAGATTTCAAAGTCATATGGGTTTTCAATGGAAGTATCTCCATACGACAACTCTGCCAAAACTTTCAATCCATCTTCACCAGTGTTGCCATCAAGAAGTCTTGAAAGCTTTTCTTGGTTCAAAAGGTTAACGCTTTTTGCAGCGGCTGACGTATTTGCAAATATTTTGCTTGCCATACCCAATTTCTCCTATTCGAAGAGAATTTTTGAAACTTCCGCTTCAATTTCTTCTCGTTTTGTTTTCATTATTGTGTCGAGACACAAATTTTTATCGTATCCAGCACTTCTGATGATAACACCACCAACAAAATTGCCAACTTCTTTTGAAACGGCAATTTTCTTGCCTGTTGTTTCTTGCAATTTTTTGATGAAAGCTCCATTAAGTGCTTTATCTGCTTTACCAATGATAAGTTCATCGCCATTTTCAAAATGTTTTGAAATTTCCACTGCCATAAATGATTGATATTTCGCAGTGTCTTTCAAAATAGTTTGTTTGGCAACGACAAAAGCGTTTGAAATCACTTCTTGCTTAGCTTGCAAAACGATTTTTTTAGTGTCCAAAGTTGCAACTGTGTTTCTTCTTTCCAAAATGTTTGCACATTCTGTTTTAGTTTCGTTGCTTGTTTGAACAGTGATTGTTTTTGCATATTCTTGATATGCTTGTTCAATCTCTATCTTTTTCATGTTTGCATCAGCAATGTATGATTCACTAGCTTTTTTTGCATCATTGACAATTTTTTCAATGATAGCATTTTCTGCCATTATGTTATCTCCTTATTAAAGTTGAACGCCAATGAAAAGCGCAAGGAATGATACTAGTAGTGCCAAGATTGCGTATGTTTCCACCATAACTGCAAATGTGATACCTTTACCAGATTCATCAGGTCTTTTAGCAATAAGTTGGATACCAGCTGCTGCTGCTTTACCTTGATAGATTGCTGAAGAGAGACCAACGATTCCGATTGGAAGACAAGACATCAAAATTGCAAGACCTTGCTCGTTTGTGATTGGAACAACGCCACTGAAAAGACCAATTTTAATGAAAACCAAAACGGCGATAAGGAATCCGTAGATACCTTGAGTACCTGGCAAAAGTTCAAAAATCAAACATTTTGAAAATTTGTCTGGAGTTTCTGCAGTAACAGCTGCTGCTGCTTGTCCTGCGATACCAACGCCGATTGCTGAGCCTGTGCCCGCAAGACCGATAGCTAGTGCTGCACCGATAAGTGCATACATAAATCCTAGTTCCAATGTTGCTGCTTGAGTGATTATTTCCATATTATTCTCCTTATTATTAAAAAAATTTTTAATTACTATTTATTATTTTTTATTCTGATATATTTTGTGTTTGAACCGAATGGTCTGAAAACATGTCCGCCACCTTCATAGAATTTACCGAAGAATTCGATATATTGAAGTCTACAGTCATGCACATAAGCACCAAGAACGTTGATACCGATGTTCAAACAATGTCCTGCAAGTATGAAAGCGATACCAATCACCCAACCTGCATATGGAATCAAATCGATAAACACAATACCAATTTCATTCATAACCATACCAACAACACCTGTTGCAAGTCCAAGACCGAACAAACGAGCGTAGCTCAATATGTCGGAAACATAGTTCATGATTCCATAAAGTGATGCGATTCCCTTGAATCCTTTCATGAGAATGTTCTTTTCTGCTCTGCCTTGCGTTAAAATAAGCATAGCAACACCGGCAATAGCAAGATACATCCCAGCACTTGCCACGAATTCGAATCCTGGAACCATGCTTAAAGCGTATATCATTATTCCGAAGAATAAAACATACCAAGAGCCAACGTCACAAATTGCATCGACTTTTCTGCCTGCTTTCCAAAGTGCGATAGCATTCAATCCCATACCCCAAAGGATTTGGAACATACCAAGACCAAGAGAAAGAGCCAAAACACCGATTGGATTATCAAGTGGTGTGAACCAAGTGAAGTTTCCAAGGAATGTTTCTGAAACGTCAACACCAAAGTATCCCCCGAAAAGCACACCCCAAATGATAGTTGAAATACCACCAAGAGCGATAACAGTTGCGAGTTGTTTTGTTCCTTTTTCAAGATCAAGGAACTTGAGTGCAGCCCAACCACCAACGGCAAGCAACAATCCATATCCTGCATCCGAAAGCATGAAGCCAAAGAATACAAAGAAGAAAATCATAACAGAAAAGTTAGGATCAGCTTCGCGATATGAAGGAGCTGAATACATGTTTGTCACAACTTCAAAGTTGGAAACAAGTTTGTTGTTGAGTGCTAGCGTTGGAGGAATATCATCTTCCGCCGCATCTTGAAATTCAAAATATGTTCTGTCGGTATATTTGCCAACAGCTTGTTGAATATCTTCTATTTTTTCGGTTGGAACCCAAGATTCAAAGGCAACAACTTTTTCGCCTTTAGTTCTTTTGAACCCGCCTTGTGCTGAAATTTTTTCATATTTGAAAGTGAAGAAGTCGAAGAGTTGTTTCATTTTATCAAGATGGTTTTCGTAACCAACGATATAACCATTCAATTCGATATCTCTTGCTTTCAATGTTTCAATTTCCGCTTTCAAACTTTGAACTTTTTCGCTAGGAATATCGTCAAAGTCGTGTGCGCATTTTGAAAAGCCAAATTCTGAAAGGAAATCACTACATTCTGATTCAAATTCTTTGTGAGCGTATGCAAAGATGGAAAAATAATCTCCCACTTTTGAAATCTTCTCAACAACAAAGTTGTGACCGCCCTTTTCAAGTTCTGCATCGAATTTCATTTCCACCGCAACTGGGATAGTCCCAAGATTGATAGCGACATTCTTTGTTGATTTGAATTTTGAAAATGGAGTTTGCAAATCTTGATAAACAGCAAGTGATGCTATTGTGTTGTCGATTTTTAAAAGTTTACCTTTGATTTCCGACTTTTGATTTTGCAAATTTTCAAGTTCTGAAACTTTCGCCATAATATCAATTTCGTCAGCATCAGAATTGATGAATCTTTCAAATTCAACTTCTGTTCTTCCTGCCATGAATGCTTTTTTCGGCTTAGTATATTCCAAAACTTCGGCTGCAGCAAGTTTTCCGCGCTCAATTTGTTCTTTTGCGATAAGCTCTATTGCAAAATTGAGTTTAGATAGTTTTTGGGAAACTCTGCTTGCTCTTTTTTCATTAAATCTTGTGTGAGTGTTTTCAATTTCTTGTGTTTCTTTGAGTTCAACACAATTCAGCTTGTTCAATATGTTCAGAATTTCTTCTTTTTCTTCAGAAAGAGCCACTAGCTTCATTCTTTTCATTTGAACAATTGCCATCAGATCACCTTCCCAATAATGAAGTCCACTGCACTATCAGTTTTCTTCATGCTTTCGGCTTGCATTGCTTTTGCTTCCGCCCTGCCGTTTTCAAGTGACTTTTCGTAGTTTTCTTCAGCTTTAGCTTCCGCTTCTTTATAGGCAGCGGTTTGGCTTGCTTTCAAACTTACAATAAGTTCCTTTTTATCCTTGCTTTCTTTTGATTCCGCATCAGAAATGATTTGTTTATATTCTTTCATTCCGTCAGAAATAATCAAAGAAGCTTCTTTTTCTGCATCTAGTATTGATGCAATCACCTTTTCAATCATATACACCTCTATTTCGTGCCAAACAATCTATCGCCCGCATCGCCAAGACCCGGAATGATATATGCATGGTCGTTTAGTTTTTCATCTAGTGCTGCGATGAAGATATCCACATCTGGATGTGCATCTTGAAGCGCTTTCACGCCTTCAGGAGCTGCAATCAAGCACATGAATTTAATGTTTTTTACACCGCGATCTTTGATGAACTGTATTGCTGAAATAGCTGAGCCACCCGTTGCAAGCATTGGGTCAACGACGATGAAATCTCTTTCGGTTGCGTCAGTTGGCAATTTGCAATAGTATTCAACTGGTTTCAATGTTTCTGGGTCGCGATATAAACCAATGTGTCCAATTTTTGCATTTGGAACAAGATTTATAACTCCGTTAACCATTCCAAGACCTGCACGCAAGATTGGAACGACGCCAATTGATCTGCCTGAAATCATTTTTACCGTTGCTTTTTGAATTGGTGTTTCAACTTCAACTTCTTCAAGTGGCAAATCTCTTGTCGCTTCGTACGCCATAAGCATTGCAATTTCTTCAACTAGTTCTCGAAAGTCTTTGGTGCTAGTGTTTTTGTCACGTATCATGGAAACTTTGTGTTGCACAAGTGGGTGATCATACACTGTAACTTTGCTCATAGGTTATCCTCCTAGTGTTAATATTTTGTCTATTATAATAAAAAATTATTAAGCGTTTTCAATATCTGAAATCATTTGAATTCTCTTTGTGTGATAAGAGCCGATGAATTCAGTTTTCAACCAAACGTCAACGATTTCAAGCATGGTGTTTTTGCCAATTACTCTTGAGCCCATTGCAAGGACGTTTGTGTCGTTGTGCTCGCGCGTTGCTTTTGCAGTGAAATATTCATTTGCAAGCGCACATCTGATACCTTTATATTTATTTGCGGCAATACTCATGCCAACGCCTGTCCCGCAAATCAAGATGCCTTTTTCAGCCTCTCCGCTTTGAACAAGCTTTGCAACTTTTCCAGCATAAATTGGGTAGTCGCAAGAGTCAGTTGAATCTGTTCCGCAGTCGATAAATTCAATGTTTTGTTTTTTTAGATAATCAATAAGCGTTTCTTTATAATCAAAACCGCCGTGATCAAATCCTATTGCTATTTTCATAATGCTTCTCCATAGTTGTTTTTTGAATTATATATAAAAAATATTTCTATTATATAAACTTTTCTCCGCAAGATTTAGCACACCTGTTTTTCAAGCCTTCACTTTCAAAAGGCATTTGCATGACAATCATGTCGCAAATTTTTTCAGTGTCACGAAGTGAAAAATAGTAGTTGTGCATGAATTCTTCCTCTGTTTCGCCCATTTTATGAATGAGAATATTATTGAATTTTTCAAAATTAGAAGAAAAAGAACTCTCGGCACAAAGTGCAATTCTTTTTGTATTATTTTCGATTATAAAGTTTGTGATTGTTTCTGCATTTTCTCCAAAATGAACAAACATGTCAACTTTTGGGCTGTAGTGTTGATATTTCACGCCAGGACTTCTGACTTTATCATCGGATTTTCCCGCAATTTCACATTTGTCAAAATGCTTCAAAAAATCAGCTTTAGTGATCTTCCCTTCGCGAAGTATTATTGGAAACTCTCCCCTTGCATCAACGACCGTTGATTCAATGCCAACACTGCAAATTCCGCCATCAATGATAGCTGAAATCTTGCCTTGCATATCTTCCGCCACATCACATGCCCTTGTGGGACTTGGACGTTTTGAAGTGTTTGCAGATGGCGCAGCAACGGGAACTCCACACATTTTTATAAATTCTCTTGCGACTTCATTTTCGGGAATTCTCACACCAACAGTGGAAAGTCCACCAGTCACATCACTTGAAATCTTTTCGTTTTTATCAATAATAACTGTTATGGGACCAGGCGAAAACAGTTTGAAAATTTCATCAGCAAGCTTTGAAGGATACCCACACAATTTGACATCTTCAGTTTCTGCCACATGGCAGATAAGTGGATTGTCTTGAGGTCTTCCTTTCGCCTGAAAAACTTTATAAATATTTGTTGAATACGCATCCACGCCAAGCCCATAAACTGTTTCTGTTGGGAAAGCGACAAGCTCTCCTGAAACAAGGATATCCGAGGCATTTTTGAGTGCTATTTTATCTATTGTATTGTCGTTTTTATAAGCGTAAAACATTTTTGTATTCATTTAAATATTATAGCATGATTTAAATTATTTTTCAACAGTTAAGCTAGCAAAACAATGTTTATTTTTTCACAAAGTACGACTATATATACAAAAAAGCGAAATGTACCTAAAAAGAATGTGGGCGAGATTTCTATCATCTCGCCCTGTGTTACACATATTTAACTTATCTTACGTGTTTTGAACTTGTTATATTTCATAAATATTGATTTCGCCATTTTCATAATAGGCAAAACCTTTGAAACCTAGTTCTTTTGCGACATTGCAAACATACTCGTATCTGTCAAACAATCTGTCTACTCCGTGAGCATCAGAAGAGAAAGTTATTAGCTCCCCACCAAGCTCTTTATAGCGTATCAGCATTTCAACTGACGGAATCAAGTCGCAAACTCCGCGAGTTGATGTGTTTATTTCCAAAATGATGTTTTTTTCTATCATTGTTTTGAAAATATCGTCAATTTGATCGGCAAAATCGTCATAATGCAAAATCTTATCGTCATAGATTGCTTTTCTTTGGCAATATCCAAGGTGGGCAACCACTTGATATTTTGTTTTTGTGTCAAGACTTTTACGTATCCACTGAAGATATTTCGAATATGCTTCTTGCTTAGTTTTATTTTTGAAATACTTTTCAAACCAAAGGTCTTCAAAATCCACCAAATGAATTGAATTGATTGCGTAATCAAGTGGATATTTATCCCAAATCATATTTGCAAGTTGCATTGCGTTTTCATTATCGGCATATCCAAATTCCGCACCAACCAAGATTTTGATTTTATCTGCATATTTAACTTTCATTTCGGCAATCTTATCAAAAAAACCGACAAAATCTACATATGTAGCAAGAAGACCACTGTATGCGTAGTCAAAATCAAAATGCTCGGTGAAACCGATGATGTTACTTTCTCCGTTTTCAATAGCTTTTATTATATAATTTTCCATTTCTTCAGTGCTGTCTGAAGAAAATGATGTGTGAATGTGCAAATCAATCATAAGTCACCTATAATTTTATCTGTGGCACGGCGTTCAAATCTAAATCTGAAAGCTCGCTTGCGTAGTAGTATTGAATATAACCTTCAGCTGCAATCATTGCGGCATTATCTGTGCAAAAAACCTTGTCGGGAAGAACAAGCTTAAAGTTTTCTTTCTTCGCCATTTCAGCCATTTTTCCGCGATAGTAATCATTTGCGCCAACACCGCCACAAATAACGACAGTGTCTAGGTTGTGATTTTTCATCGCGAGATGGGATTTTTCAACGAGAACATCTATTGCTGAAACTTCAAAAGATTTTGCGATGTCCGCTTTTGAATAATCTTCGCCCTTTTGCTGTTTTGTGTGAACGTAATTTATAACCGCTGTTTTAAGTCCGCTGTATGAAAAGTTATAGCTTTTCTCATTTTTCAGCATTTTTGGAAAAGAGATGCTGCTTTCACCTTCAAGTGCCAGTTTTGAAATTTGTGGACCACCAGGATATGGCAAGTCTAGCGTTTTTGCAACTTTGTCAAAAGCCTCGCCAACTGCATCGTCTAGTGTACCGCCCAAAAATTCATGGCTCAGATAATCGGTAACTTTCAAGATTGCTGTGTGTCCGCCACTTGTCACCACGCAAAGAAATGGTGGCTCAAGTGTTTTGTCTTGAATATAGTTTGCCGCCATGTGCCCTCTTATGTGGTTCACTTTTATGAGTGGGATATCGAGTGCATAGCAAAGCGTTTTTGCATAAGTCACGCCAGTGAGAAGTGCCCCAACAAGCCCCGCACCATATGTGACAGCAACGGCGTCGATATCTTGCAGATTTAAGCCCGCTTTTGAAAGTGCCTCGTCGACAACAGAAACTACGCTCATTGTGTGGTTTCGGCTCGCAATTTCGGGAACCACACCGCCAAAGCGTTTGTGGATGTCGATTTGAGATGAAATCACGTTTGACAAGACTTCCCTGCCACCTTTCACAACACTTGCACATGTTTCGTCGCAAGAGCTTTCTATTCCAAGAATTATTGCATCCTTTTTATATTCAGTTGTGCTTTTAACTTTTTCAAAATATTTCATTTTATTATTACGATTTTCTTAGGTAGTCATAGATAAAGTCAACAAGATCACCATCCATAACGGCGCTGATGTTTCCTGATTGATATCCAGTTCTGTGGTCTTTCACCATTGTGTATGGTTGGAAAACATAGCTTCGGATTTGGCTTCCCCATTCGATTTTTTTGAGGTTACCAGATATGTTGTTAAGCGTTTCAAGTTGGTCGCGTTCTTTCTTTTCGATAAGTTTTGAACGAAGCATTTTCATGCACATTTCTCTGTTTTGAACTTGGCTTCTTTCATTTTGACACGCAACGATAATACCCGTTGGAACGTGGGTTATTCTGACTGCAGAATCGGTTGTGTTGACGTGCTGACCACCAGCTCCGCCCGAGCGATATGTGTCCACTTTCAAATCTTCTGTTCTGATTTCAATCGCGCCTTCATCTTCAATTTCAGGCACAACTTCAAGAGACGCAAATGATGTGTGACGTTTTGCATTTGAATCAAACGGTGAAATTCTGACAAGACGGTGAACGCCTTTTTCAGCTTTCAAATAACCATATGCATTCACGCCTTCAACTTTGAAAGTCACGCTTTTAAGTCCTGCTTCATCCCCTGCAAGTTTGTCAAGTTCTTGATATTTGAAACCAAAACTTTCAACAAAACGCGTGTACATACGATAAAGCATTTGTGTCCAGTCGCAAGCTTCAGTGCCGCCCGCTCCCGCATGCAATGTGAGAATTGCACTGTTTGCGTCATATTCGCCTTTAAGCATCATTTTGATGTCGTATTCATCAACTTTTGATTCAAGCTTTTTCATGCCTTCAATAAGTTCTTCAAAAAGTGATTCATCGTGTGATTCTTCAATCATTTCAATCAAAAGTTCATTTTCTTCTTTGAGTGCAACAAGATTTTCATATTCTGTTATCTTATTTTCAAGTATGCTAGCTTCTTTATTCACTTGTTGGGCTTTTTTAAGGTCGTTCCAAAGATTTGGATCTTCTTGGATAATTTTTATTGCATCCAGTTGTTTTTTTAGTCCATCAAAGTCAAAGAGAGTGTCCTGCCTCTTTTAGATTTTCCGCAATCTCCTTAAGACGCATTTTTTGTTCATCGATAATAATCATGTTTGTACCTCGCTTAGTTTATTTCGTTTTATTTTTGTTTTAGATTATTTTGTTTATTTTGTTTTATTTATTTATAGATTATTTTCCACAGCAGTTTTTATATTTTCTGCCAGAACCACATGGGCATGGTTCGTTTCTTCCAACGCTAGCGGCTTTTCTTTTTTCGCGTGCTTCGTTTGTTCCGCCTTCAACTGTCATAACTTCTTTGTGAACAATTTTAGGCACAATTTTGAATTCAGTTTTCAAAAGTGTTTTCACTGTGTCTTCTTGAATTCTAGCTGTCATTTCTTCAAACATGTCGAATGCTTCTTTTTTATATGACATGATTGGGTCAACACCGCCGTAAGCACGAAGTGAAATACCGCGACGCAAAATATCCATTTGGTCGATGTGATCCATCCAAATTTTGTCGACACATTTGAGCATAATAACGCGTTCAATTTCTTCAAAATTCAAATTAATTTCTGAATATTTTTCGATTTTAGCGTTGTATTCATCAATTGTTTTTTGCAAGATTTGTGAAGCTAGGAAATCGTTATCCCAACCGTCGACAACTTCGGGAATAAGGAAGTTTGAATCTTTTGGAAGAAGTTTAGCTTCAAGGTCTTTATTGATTTTTTCAAAATCCCAATCTGCTTTTTGAAGTTTTCTTGGAATCACATCGTGAATAACTTCAGCGACAAAATCAGGGAGCATTTTCAAGATTTGTTCATGAACGCTTTCGCCGTCAAGAACTTTATTTCTTTCGCCGTACATAATTTCACGTTGAGTGTTCATCACATCGTCATATTCAAGTACGTTCTTTCTTATTCCAAAGTTTTTGCCTTCGATAACTTTTTGTGCGTTTTCAATTTGTTTTGTCAAAAGTCCCAAGGTTATTGGCGTGTCTTCGTCAATTTTTAGCTTATCATACATTCTTTGCATGCTTTCGCCGCCAAAACGTCTTGCAAGGTCATCTTCAAGCGAAATATAAAATATTGAAGCACCCCTATCGCCTTGACGTCCACTTCTGCCTCGCAACTGATTATCGATACGTCTTGATTCGTGACGTTCTGTACCGATGATATAAAGTCCGCCCGCTTGCAAAACTTTTTCTTTTTCGCTGTCACAAATTTCTTTAGCATTTTTATATAAGCTGTCATATTTTGCTTTCAATGCGATGATTTCTTCATCGTTTTGAGTTTCATATGATGTCGCTTTATCAATTCTTTCTTCGTCAATTCCCTCATCGAGAAGGGTTGTTCTAGCCATGAACGCAGGATTACCACCAAGAAGGATATCCGTTCCACGTCCTGCCATGTTTGTTGCGATAGTCACAGCACCAAATCTGCCCGCTTGGGCAATGATTTCCGCTTCCCTTGCATGGTTTTTGGCATTCAAGACATTGTGTGGCACATTAAGCCTTTTGAGCATGCTTGACACAAGTTCACTTTTTTCAACAGTGACAGTACCAACAAGAATTGGTTGTCCGCTTTGATGTGCAATGGCAATTTCCGCACAAACTGCGCGAAGTTTACCCGCTTCCGTTGGATAGATAAGATCGTTTTTATCGACTCTTTGGCTTGGGATGTTTGTTGGGATTTCAACAACGTCAAGGCTATAAATTCCGCGGAATTCTTCCTCTTCAGTTTTTGCAGTTCCCGTCATGCCAGAAAGTTTGTCGTATATTCTGAAATAATTTTGGAAAGTTATTGTTGCAAAAGTTTTGTTTTCACTTTTGATAACAACACCTTCTTTTGCTTCAATCGCTTGGTGAAGACCTTCTGAATATCTTCTTCCAATCATAAGTCTTCCCGTGAACTCGTCAACGATGATAACTTCGCCGTCAGACACGATATAGTTGTTATCTCTTTTGAAGATGTGGTGCGCTTTCAACGCCGATTGAATGTGTTTGTGAATATCTTTATTTTCAATATCTGAAAGATCGTCAATTTTGAGGTATTTTTCTGCTTTGATAACACCAGCTTCAGTCATGTTGATTGATTTTTCTTTTTCGTCAAATTCAAAGTCATCGGCACTAAAACTGCAAACAAGTGAGTTGATTTTTGCATAAAGGTTTGAAGACTTCTCACCTTGACCAGAAATGATAAGCGGTGTTCTTGCTTCATCAATAAGAATTGAATCCACTTCGTCCACAATTGCAAATGCGTGGTCGCGTTGAACTTTTTTCGCTTTTGATGTTTTGAGGTTGTCACGCAAATAATCAAAGCCAAACTCGTTGTTTGTGCCATACGTGATGTCGCAATCATAGGCAATTTTCTTTTCTTCTTCTGTCATGCCTGAAATATTAACGCCGACAGTTAGTCCCAAAAATTGATACACTTTACCCATCCACATTGCATCACGGTGGGCAAGATAGTCGTTCACAGTGATAACGTGAACACCTTTTCCTGTGAGTGCGTTGAGATATGCTGGCAATGTTTCAACGAGGGTTTTACCTTCGCCGGTTTTCATTTCTGCAACTCTGCCTTGGTGAAGACAAGCCCCACCCATAAGTTGAACTTTATAGTGCCTCATTTGAAGCACCCTTGCACTCGCTTCTCTTATAACAGCAAAAGCGTCGACCATAATGTCGTCAAGGGTTTCGCTTTCAAGTCTTCCTTGCAAGATTGCCGTTTGGCTTTTGAGCTCGCTATCTGTCATTGCCTTGTATTTATCTTCAAGTGTAATAACGGCATTTGCGATATTTTCAAGCCCCTTTATATTTTTCTTATTTTCACCTTTTGTAATAAATGAAAAAATTCCCATTCGTTTTCCTCCTTTGCCATTTGGCAAGTCGATATATCCTATTATACATTATTTTCAGTTTTTTGCAATCTTTTCTGATGTCGAGGCAATAGTTATTGCGTATATTTTGCTCGAATTCTTTCTTTTGAACGCTTTTGAAAGGCTGTCTATTGTGGCGCAAGTTGTCATGACATCGTCAATAATCAAAAATGATTTACCGCGAGTGTCCCCTTCAACTTTGAAAACATCCCGCATGTTTTTTCTTCTGCCTTCTGCATTCAAACGCTTTTGAAACTCGGTTTCGTGCTTTTTTATAACGCCAGTGAACAGAGGAATTCCTGTCAAATGCGAAAATTCCCGTGCCAGAAGCTCGGATTGATTATAGCCACGCTCCTTGATGCTTTTTTTAGTCATTGGCACGAATGTTACAAAATCCGCCGAGATATTGCTTCTCATATAAACGTGAGCGAGATATTTTGCAAACATATGATATAAATATGCCTTGCCGTAAAACTTCATGTTTAATATGTATTTCACAATAAGTCCGTCATAATCAAACGCAGAAAATCCACGGTCGAAATAATGATGATTATTTCTGCAAATATTGCAACTGTGATTGCCTGAAACCTTTCTTCCGCACCGCGGGCATTTGTCGCCTGAAAGAAGCGTTATTTGTTTTGAGCATTCCTCGCAGAAGATGTCCTCGGTGAAAATTTCAACGCCACATTCGGGGCAAGTGTGCCTGTAGGAGCCGAAAACTTCCGTTAGCCCAAGTTTTCTATCGTGATCGTCACAAAGAAAATCACGCCCTTCTTTCACGCTTTCAGATAAGCCGTCTTTGGTGCTTATAAAAAACTCTTTGATATTCCAAAAGAAATTCTTCACTGATTGGCATGCATTATTAAATTTTTCTATTACATTATAAAAAAAGTTTTTAATCATGGCTAGTTTAGTTCTCCGATAAGGAAATCTTTCAGCATAGTGTATCGCTGTTCGATATAGTTGTTTTCAACCATTCGTTTGATGTTATAGTTGTCGCCGATAAGAACTACCATTTTCTTTGCACGAGTGATTGCCGTGTAAAGCAAGTTTCTTGAATAAAGTGACGGCGGACCTCCAGTTATTGGAATTATCACCACGTCAAATTCCGAGCCTTGGCTTTTGTGGATTGTGATTGCATATGAAAGGGTTAGCTCGTCAAAATCGCCAGATGAATATTCAACGAGTTTGCCATCGTCAAATTCAACAGTTATTATTTTGTCCTTTTCGTTTATATCAATGATTTTGCCCATATCGCCATTGAAAATACCTGTACCGTATTCTTCAAAATCGCCACAGCGACGCTTCCATTCCATTTGGTAGTTATTTGTGGTGTGAAGCACCCTGTCCCCCTCGCGGAATATTGCCCTTTGAAGCTGAATTTCACATTTTCCTGTGCGTTTTTCATTGAGTGTTGATTGGAGCACTTCGTTGAGATTATTCACCCCAACAACGCCTTTTCTCATTGGTGCGATAACTTGGATGTTATCGGGAGTTGTGTCGATAAATGTTGGGATGGTGAACATCATGTTCTTTATTCTTTCAAGAATATTTGGGGCTTCTTTTATATTTGAATGGAAAAAGTCATTTGTTCTGTCTTTCAAAATTGGCATTAAACCATTGTTGATTTTGTGGGCGTTTGAAATTATCAAACTTTCCTTGCCTTGACGATACACATAAGAAAGGGAGAACACGTTCACCTTTTTGCTTTCGATGATATCTTTAAGGACGTTACCTGCACCAACTGATGGCAATTGGTCTTTATCACCAACAAGGATAACTTTTGCACCAAACTTGACTGCCGATAACAACGAACGCAAAATATAAACATCCGTCATTGAAACTTCATCAACTATTATAACGTCGTGTGGCAGTCTTGTTTGCTCGTTATAAACAAAGCTCGACTTTCCACCCGCAAAATCAATATCAAGCATTCTGTGGATTGTTTTCGCCTCTTCGCCAGTTTGTTCGGTCATTCGTTTTGCCGCTCTTCCCGTTGGGGCAACCATCCCCACGTTCATGCGTAGGTTTTTGAGAATATATAATATGCACTTGATAATAGTTGTTTTTCCCGTACCTGGCCCACCAGTGATAACTGAAACACCACTTGTGATTGCACCTTTCACCGCTTCAATTTGGAATTTATGAAGTTGAATTTTATTTTCTTTTTCAAACATTTGAATATCAAAATCAGTGTCGAATTCAAATTTCTTGAAGTTTTGATTTATGTCGAGAAGTTTTGTCGCAATTCCACGTTCTTGGTTATAAAGGGAGAACAGCGAAACAAATCTTTCGTCATCTTTTGTGAAAACTTTTATTGTTTTTTCAAGCAAAAAATCGCTTGTAAGTTTTTCAAAAATTTCGCCACAAACCGCATCACTGCATTCAAGAAGGTAGGCACCTTGCTCAACAAGCTGAGCATATTTCATGCAAGTGTTTCCTTCGCCTTGGGCAACATCTTTCAAAAGGTGCATATATCCTGCCCTGAAACGGTGCTCTGAATCTTTTGTTATTCCCATTGCCGTTGCAATTTGGTCGGCTTTTTTAAAACCGATGCCATCGACATCTTCAACGAGTTTATATGGATTTTTTGAGATAACGCGAATGGTGTGCTCTTTATAAACTTGGAAAATTTTCCCTGAAAGATTGCTTGTTAGCCCCCTTTCTTGCAAAAATATGAGCGCTTCACGCATGTTTTTGACTTTTTTATATTCATTGGAGATATAAACCGCCTTATCAATGGAAATTCCACGAATTTTGGCAAGTTGTGATGGATTATTTTCTATCACATCAAAGGTTTCGTCTTTAAATTCCATTGCAATGCGAAGTGCAGTTGCTTCACCAACGCCTTTGAATAGCCCACTGCCTAAAAAAAGTGCAATTCCCGCCGTTGTTTGGGGTGGGAGCGTTTTTGATTTTTCAGAAACAAACTGCTTTCCATATTTTGTGTCTTTATATTCACCCTCAAGCTCGAGATAGTCACCTTTTGAGACATCGGAAAAAGTGCCTGTTGCAACTTCCAACAGTCCATCGCAATCAAGTTCTAGGATTGAATACATATTTTCTTCGTTTCGGAAAATAATTCCTACCACTTCACCTTTAAGTATCAAAACGCTTCCTCCGCTTTTTGGGGAACTTCAAAAAGTCACCTTAAAAAGAAAAGCAAATGAAATATCACTTGCTTTTTGTTTTTTTATAGATATTTTTATAGATATTTTTTCAAATCTTCTGCTTTATCAGTTTTTTCCCAACTGAAAATATCTCTGCCAAAATGACCATAACTTGCAGTCTTTTTATAGATTGGGTTTCTGAGTTCAAGTTTTTCAATGATTGAATATGGTCGCAAATCAAATTCTTTTGAAATGATTTCTGAAAGCTTCTCTTCAGAAAGTTTGCCAGTTCCAAACGTGTTTACAAGAACAGAAACTGGTTTTGCAACGCCGATTGCATAGGCAACTTCAAGTTCGCATCTTGTCGCAAGTCCTGAGGCAACGATGTTTTTACAGATGTATCTTGCCATATATGCAGCTGATCTATCAACCTTTGTTGGGTCTTTACCAGAAAACGCACCGCCACCGTGTGGGCAATATCCGCCGTAGGTATCAACGATGATTTTTCTGCCTGTGAGTCCACTGTCGCCTTGTGGTCCACCAATTTCAAAATTGCCCGTTGGGTTAATAAAGAATTTAGTGTTATCATCAAGAAGATTTTCAGGGATAACTGGTTTGATAACTTGATTTATGATAAGATCTGTTAGGTCTTCTCTTGAAATATCCGCTGAATGTTGAGTTGAAATAACGATTGCATCAACTCTCACTGGCACATTGTCGTGATATTCAACAGTCACTTGGCTTTTTCCGTCGGGACGAAGAACGTCCTCTGCCATAACTTTTCTAACTTTTGAAAGTTTTTGAGTGAGTTTGTGAGCAAGTGTGATTGGAAGAGGCATAAGTTCTGGAGTTTCGTCGCATGCGTATCCAAACATCATGCCTTGGTCGCCCGCGCCAAAAGTGTCGCGAAGATCGCCGCCGTTTTTCTTTTCAACCGAGTTGTCAACGCCAAGGGCGATGTCAGGTGATTGTTCAGAAATTGAAGTGAGAACTGCACAAGTGTTAGAGTCAAATCCATATTTCGCACGAGTGTAGCCAATTTCTTTCACTGTGTTTCTAACGATTTTTGGAATGTCGGTATAACAAGTTGTTGTTATTTCACCCATAACCAAAACTAGGCCGTTTGTCACGCATGTTTCACATGCAACTCTTGCCATTGGGTCTTTTGATAGAATATCGTCTAGTATTGCATCAGAAATTTGGTCACAGATTTTATCTGGATGTCCTTCAGTTACGCTTTCTGATGTAAAAAATTTTTTAGCCATTAGTTTTTTCCTTAATAAAATTATTTTCAACAATATTATATATTGTTTTGCTTTTATAGTCAAGAAAAATTTGAATTTTCCTTAACAAATATCTTTAACTAGTACATTATACACCATATACAAAAAGTGTCAAGTGTTTATAAACAAATTGTTATTTTTTGGAGATAATAACGAAGTTTTCAAAGGTTTCAACGTTATAATCTTGCAAATCGTATTCGCTAGTTGAGCTGACACAGCAAATATAGCACTCACCCTCGTTCAAATCTTCTGGTGCGATATCCCAAAAAGTGAAGTTTCCAATTTGTGAGATATATTCAAATGCTTCATTTGGGTTTGAAACTTCCCTTGTTTCGAGATATTCATATGGTGAAATTTGCGTGTAAAACAAATACGTTATATAAGGCTCGTTGATAGTGCTTGTCACATAAACCGCATCATAGTTTTCATCCGCATAGACCATAGCCTCACCCGCACCGTCAAAAAATTGATATGAAACAGCGGTTTGATGGGTTTCCCCAAAATATGAAAAGCCAAATGCCACAAATAAAATGCTCATAACGCACGCTGTCAAGACTTTTGCCGATTTTATTGTGCTTTTTCTTTTTGTAAGGTCAAGAAGTGATGCCACACCCCTTATTGTGAAATATATCATTGGGATAAAAAGTATGTTGGCACGATTGATGTTGGCTTCGATAAAAAGTAGCATTGCAACTGAAGAAGCCAGCCACATTTGCATTGGTGCTTCAATTATATTTTTATCGCGGATTGATTTTATAACCCCCCAAATCATGAGTGGTGTTGTTATCGCATATGTCAATCCAAAAAATTTCATGCCATTCCAAGCAAGTCCGTCATATTGCACAAACAAAATTTCAAAAATTGTCTTTATGTTTGCAAAAAGACTTGTGAAAAATGCACCGTCGGTGTTTAAAATCGATGTTTGTCTGTTTTGGTAAAGTTTCGGAATTGTTATGCCAAGAAAAGTTACGCTTTCATATTCTGAATAGTTCAGTAAAACAAAGATTATCATTGGAAGTGACACAATAAATATTGTTCCAAGGAAAATCACGCTTTCAGAAAGTTTGATTTTCTTTTGCAAAAGCAAAATCGCAAGAACTGCAACTGCAAAAACCGGCAAGACAAAATATGACGTACCGTAGGAATAGGTTGCAAGCCCAAATACGATCCCCGAAATAACATAATAAATTTTTTTGCCATTTATTGCGATTATGAAAAGTAGCAACGCTATCAAAAACAAGTCTGGGAAAATGTTTGCTTCAAGTGCCCATCTGCTTTTTTCAATGTGCCATGGGTTGATTACAAAAAAGAATGTGCCAAGAATTGCATATTTTGGCAGTATTATTTTTAAAAGATAATAAAAAACATATATCGAAACGCACCCAAGCAGTGCCATTGGAAGTCTAAGTGAAAAAGTTGTGAGTCCAAATATCTTGATAAAAGGTATCAAAATATAAGCATAAAGCGCATTTTGACCGCTCCCCCACGAAATGAAGTGAACGGGAAAAGATAGCCCATTTCTGTCTATGCCATAATAGGCAAGGGAAAACGCTTCATATCCAATGGATGCTTCATCTTGATTGAGACCTGCTGGCAAACTGCCAAGGCAAACCGTGCGAAAAAGACAGCCGATAATGATGATGCCTGATAAAATGAATTGGTTTTTATATTCAAAAAATTCAGCTTTTTTGTTTTGTGATTTTATGACACAACAGATTGGCTTATATGAAAAAATCATGCCAAAAAGTATTGAAAATATTATCATTGCAATATTTATCATATTATCCTCCAATAAAAAAGCTAGACACAATGTATCTAGCTGATTATATCATATTTTATTGTTTTTTGCAATTATTTTACGCCTCGTTAGCTTCCTTGCCAAATTGTCTGTCATATTCTTCGATTGGAAGATCTGATATGTTTTGTGGCAATTTGAAAAGAATCACTCCGCCAATAAGGAAGAACCACACTAAGATTCCAACCCCAACTCGTGGTGAGTTGAAAATCACAGTTGCTGCAGCCATAACAGCTGGGCCCAAAACTGCGGCACCTTTTGAGCAGATGTCATACATGCCAAAGAATTCGTTTGATTTTTCTTTTGGTACAATCTTTGCAAAATACGAGCGTGAAAGTGCTTGAATTCCGCCTTGGAAAAGTCCAACGAAGAATGCCATAATAAAGAATTGCACGATACTGCTTAGGAAAATTGCATAAAGTGTCACACAAAAATATCCGCAGATTGAAATAAGGATGAGTTTTCTTGGTGAAACTTTATTTGCAAGGTTGCCCATGACAATCGCCGATGGGAAAGCCACAAACTGCGTCATGAGTAGTGCAAGCACCAACATGATTGAATCTATTGCATTTGCACCAAGAACGCTTGAAGCATAAGTTATGCTCATGCCAATGATTGTTGTTACACCATTGATATAAAAGAAGAATGCAATAACAAACATGAATGGCACTTTATAGTTTTTGGCATTTTTGAATGTGTAGCCAAGTTTTACAAAAGCGTCTTTAACTTGATTTTTTGACGGTTCAACGCCGTGTTTTTGAGTGTAGCTTTTGAGAAGTGGAATTGTCACAAGTGCCCACCAAAAACCAGTTATCACCATGCCGATTTGAATTGATTTGATTTCGCCAAACGGCAAGATGTATCTTCCGCCAAATTCCATTGAAGAAAGAATATACACCACAAGACACAAAATAAATGGAATACAGCTTCCAATATATCCCCACGCATATCCGCGAGAAGAAACTCTGTCCATTCTGTTTTCAACAGTGATATCAACAAGCATAGCATCAGAAAAGACGATACTGCCATTGAGACCAATTTGGCTCATGATCATAACGATTGCAACAATCACAACACTGCTTGCAATGCTGAATAAAAAGCACCCAACAACGCCCACAGCAAGAAAGAACATAAACATTTTCTTTCTCATGCCTTTGTTATCCGCTATCGCACCAAGGATTGGATTGAGAAGCCCCACAACAAGTGCTGCAACGGAAAGCATTGTTCCAAACACTGTCACTTGCATTGTGTCGCTCATGCCGGCGTTTGTTGCGATTATTCCATAAAAAATTGGAATGAGTGCCGTTGCCATAAGTACGTATGCCGAATTTGCAACGTCGTATAATATCCACGACTTTTCAATTTTCGTCGTTTTGAATTTTGCTTTTTTAGCGTTTTCCATTAATATCCCCTATTTCTTCTTTTTGCCTATTGCTGTGTTTTCTAGCAGTATTAAAACCAGAAACTAGCACTTAGTTGGCTCGGCATATTCCACACCGAAAGTTTCAACTGTCATAGAAGCGATTTTAACATCATCAAGTGGTTTGTCTTGTCTGTTAGTTTTCACGCCACCAATTTTTTTCACAACATCGCCACCTTCAATAACCTTGCCAAAGCCTGCGTATTCGCCATCGAGATGACGGTGGTTGTCAAGCATGATAAAGAATTGTGATCCGCCACTGTTTTTCATCATTGATCTCGCCATTGAGAGTACGCCGAATTCATGTTTCAAATCATTTTTGAAACCGTTTGAATTAAATTCCCCTTTGATTGCATATCCAGGTCCACCCATGCCAGTTCCTGTTGGGTCGCCACCTTGAAGCATGAAACCGACGATAATACGGTGGAAAATAATTCCGTCATAGTAGCCTTTTTTCACTAGGCTCACAAAGTTATTCACTGTGTTTGGTGCGATTTCAGGTAAAAGTTCTGCCTTGATTGTTCCGAAGTTTTCTATTTCGATTGTTACGATTGGATTTTGCATATTAGTTATCTCCTTCAAATTTTTCCATAATAACGCCAGATTCTTTCAAAAGCTCGATTGAAAAGTCGTCTGGGTATTGGTTTTGATACACAATTCTTGAAATGCCAGAATTGATTATTAGTTTTGCGCATATAACGCATGGTTGATGTGTGCAATAAAGTGTTGCGCCGTCGATTGCTAGTCCAAGTTTTGCAGCTTGAACAATTGCATTTTGTTCGGCATGCACAGCATAGCAAAGCTCGTGCTTTGTTCCACTTGCAATACCAAGTGTATCGCGCATGCATTCCCCTTTTTCAACACAACTTTTAATGTTTTGCGGTGCTCCGTTATATCCCGTTGTCAAAATGCGATTGTTTTTTACAATAACTGCACCAATTTGTCTTCCTTCGCGATAACAACTTGACCAGCTTGAAACAAGCCACGCCATTTCCATAAAACGTTTATCCCATTTATTCACAAGTTTACCTCCCACGTGCGAAAAACACACAACTTTCAACA
Source organism: Bacillota bacterium (assembly GCA_044426045.1). Classification (GTDB taxonomy): domain Bacteria; phylum Bacillota; class Clostridia; order Christensenellales; family CAMQZB01; genus JAWXUU01. The sequence goes on along the minus strand of JAWXUX010000005.1, from coordinate 59,024 downwards.
CTATTTTCTATTTTATCATTCATTTCACAAAAAATCAATGCATATTTGCAAAAAATTTTGAATATTTACGTAAAGATTGAATAAATTTTGAGTATTGCATTACTACTTATATTATTTACGTACTGAAATTATCGACAATAATTATTGCATTGCAATAAATTTTTCAATCTTTTTACAAATAATTTTTCAAAAGTTAGCACTCTCGCTTGACGAGTGCTAAAAATTGTGCTAGAATGAAAAAGCAAAAATAAATGTGAAAGCATTTGATATATGGAGGTTAATTATGAAATTGAAACCATTGTTTGACAAAATTGTTATCAAACAGGAAAGTCCAGAAGAAAAAACAAAAAGCGGAATCTTGCTTGTTGCACAAGCTCAAGAAAAACAACAAATTGGTGTAGTGCTCGCTGTTGGTGACGGCGGAGTTATCGACGGAAAGGAAATCAACATGGTTGTTTCTGTTGGTGACAAGGTTTTATATTCAAAATACGCAGGAACAGATTTCAAGTTGGACGGCGAAGAAGTCACAATCTTGAGACAAGCAGATGTTCTTGCAATCATAGAATAATACGAGGTGAAATATTATGGCTAAACAAATCAAACACGGCGAAGATGCGAGAAAAGCCCTTGAAAATGGCGTTAATGTTCTTGCAAACACAGTTAAAATCACTATTGGTCCAAAGGGAAGAAACGTTGTTTTGGATAAAAAATTCGGCGCTCCCCTCATCACAAACGATGGCGTGACTATTGCAAAGGAAATTGAACTTCCAGATCCATTCGAAAACATGGGCGCTCAACTTGTGAAAGAAGTTTCAACAAAAACTAACGACGTTGCGGGCGACGGCACAACAACTGCGGTTGTTCTTGCACAAGCGATTATCCGCGAAGGTATCAAAAACGTTGCGGCGGGTTCAAATCCAATGATTCTTAAAAAAGGTATTGCAAAAGCCGTTGACGTTTGCGTTGACACTTTGAAAGAAATTTCAAAACCAATCGAAAACAAAACTTCAATCGCTCAAGTTGCTTCAATTTCAGCAGGCGACGAAACTGTTGGTGACCTTATTTCTGAAGCTATGGAAAAAGTCGGAAAAGATGGCGTTATCACTGTTGAAGAATCTAAAACTGCAAAAACTGAACTTTCGGTTGTTGAAGGTATGCAATTTGACAGAGGTTACCTCTCACCTTATATGGCAACAAACACTGATAAAATGGAAGCAGTTTTGGAAAACGCTGTTATTCTTATCACTGATAAAAAAATCAACAGCATTCAAGAGGTTTTGCCAGTTCTTGAACAAGTGGTTCAAAACGGCTTGAAACTTTTGATTATCGCTGAAGATATCGAAGGTGAAGCACTTGCGACTATCATTGTTAACAAATTGAAAGGAACTTTCAACTGTGTTGCTGTTAAAGCACCAGGATTTGGCGACAGAAGAAAAGCTATGCTTGAAGATATCGCGGTTTTGACTGGCGGTGTTGTTATTTCTGCTGACCTTGGATATGAACTTAAAGATACAACTCTTGACATGCTTGGAAGAGCAAAAACTGTTAAAGTTGACAAAGATAACACTACTATTGTTGAAGGCTTCGGTCACCCTGAAATGATTGCGACAAGAGTTGCTCAAATCAAGGCTCAAATTGCGGAAACAACTAGTGAATATGACAAAGAAAAACTTCTTGAAAGACTTGCAAAAATCGCTGGTGGCGTTGCTGTTATCAACGTTGGTGCGGCAACTGAAGTTGAAATGAAAGAAAAGAAACTTCGTATTGACGATGCTCTTGCGGCAACTCGTGCGGCTGTCGAAGAAGGTATTGTTCCTGGTGGTGGCGTTGCACTTTTGAATGCTATTGCTCCGCTTGAAAAATTGATTGCAACACTTGAAGGTGAAGAAAAAACTGGTGCACAAATTGTTAAACGTGCCCTTGAAGAACCAGTGAGACAAATTGCGACAAACGCGGGTCTTGACGGTGCGGTTATCGTGAACAATATTGTGAACGCTGAAAGTTCAACATATGGCTTTAATGCGCTTAAAAACGTTTATGTTGACATGGTTGCTGAAGGTATTATCGACCCAACTAAAGTTACTCGTTCTGCACTTCAAAACGCGGCTTCTGTTGCGGGAACTCTTCTCACAACTGAAAGTATCGTTGCTGATATTCCAGAACCAACTCCTGCAATGCCTGGCATGGACGGAATGGGCGGTATGGGTGGAATGTATTAATATTCCCCCAATAATTCACCAATAAATATAAAAACAAAGGACTGCATTTCATTTTCTCGAAATGCAGTCCTTTTTATTTTTGTTTTTTGGTTTATATTTTTGTTTCTTGGTTTGAGTTTTGTTTTTTGTTTTATCTGTTATATTTTTTGTTAAGTTTTGCAATTCTTTTTGCGAGTGCCTTGCTTGTTTCACCGTTTTTAATTCTGAATTGCCAGTTGTTTTCCGATGTTCCAGGGGTGTTCATTCTTGCATCTGCACCGAGATTTAGATGGTCTTGAATTGGGATAATAACCGTTTCTGAGTCGCTTGCAAAGCAGACTTTGATAAGATTTTTTACGATATATTTTTCACTGGAGATTTTAAATGATTCAAGAATACTTTTCTTGCTGTTATCGTCAAGTTCTTTCCACCAACCAAGCGTTGTGTTGTTATCGTGCGTGCCAGTGTAGAAAACTGAATTTTCAGTGATTTTCAATGGCAAATATTCATCGTTGTGCGTTTTTTGAAGTGGTATCATGAACATCAAAACGTGCATGCCTGGATAGGCAAAATCATTTTTGAGATCAGTCACTTCTTGACTTAGCGAGCCGAGGTCTTCTGCGATGATTTCAAGCTCGGGAACACGATTTTTTATCGCTTTGAAAAGTGCATGTTTTGGACCTTGCTTCCAAACGCCTTCTTTGGCTGTTGTGGCTGTTGCTTCAATTGAATAATAATTAACAAAACCAATGAAATGGTCAATTCTTGCGATGTCAAAAAGTTCTGAAGTCGCACGCATTCGTTTCACCCAAAATTCATAGTGCGTCATTTCAAGTAATTTCCAATCATAAAGTGGGTTGCCCCAAAGCTGACCGTCTGCTGAAAAATAATCAGGCGGAACTCCCGCTACGCTTTTTGGAACTTTTTTGTCGCTGAGCTCAAAACATGAACTATTTGCCCAAACATCTGCTGAGTCAAGTGCACAATATATTGGCAAATCACCACAAATTTTGATGCCTTTTTTATTTGCGTATTCACGCAAGCTTTTCCATTGCTTGAAAAACAGATATTGAATATAGCAATAGAAATCCACATCTTCTTTCAGCATAGTTTTATAGGCATTTATTGCGTTTTTGTCATAAACTCTGGCTTTTTCGTCATCCCAATCTAGCCATGATTTGCCGTCAAAGTGTTTTTTTAGAGCCATGAAAATTGAATAATCATCCGCCCAATCGTGACTTTCTTTGAAAGTTGCTACTTCACTGCTGATTTTGTAGAAATTTTCATCAAAACTTTTCTTGAGTGTTGAATATCTCTCGTTATAAAGCTCGCCAAAATTGACTGCTGTTTGATTTTTCATTTGCTTTGGCAAATCGCTTTTTGAAAGCAATCCTTCTGTCACCAAAACATCTAAATCAATGAAATATGGGTTGCCCGCAAAAGAGGACACGCTTTGATAGGGCGAGTCGCCATATCCCGTTTGCCCAAGTGGCAAAACCTGCCATATCGAACTTTTTGATTCAGCCAAAAAGTCTATAAATTTATATGCTTGCTCCCCCATTGTCCCAATGCCATAATTGCTTGGGAGCGAACTTAGGTGCATCAATATTCCGCTTCTTTTCATGTTGTCCTTTATTTTTATTACTTTGCGTATTTATTTATTATTTTTTTAGTGCTTAGATATAGTGGACTGAGTTTTCCCAGCATTTTGCTGTAGACATTGTCATATATATCTTTATAAATTTTATGCTGTTGCATATCGGGATAGAATACATCACGATTGTGGCACATGCTTTTGATTGCTTCATCAAAATTTGCAAACTCGCCGAGCGCGACAAAAGCCACCATTGAAGAGCCAATTCCGCAAGTTTCTGTTGTGCTTGCCCTTTTTACGGGAAGTCCGAACATGTTGGCTGTTATTTGACAAATTTCGTCAGAAACACTGCCCCCGCCCGCGACATAAAGCTCGCTGACTTTAGTTTTTGATTTCTTTTCCATGCCGTACATGCCTTCCATAAGACCAAAGCCAATGCCTTCGATTATTGCACGATAGATATGCGTTTTTGTGTGGCAATCTGAAAAACCAATCATTGCACCTTTAACGTTTGGTGTTATCACGCCAGGTGCCCAAAGTGCTTGCAATGTGAGCCCGTTTGAACCCGCTGGAACTTCGCAAAGCTTGGCGTCGAATATGCTTTCAACGCTCACGCCAAGGCTTTCAGCTTCTTCCGCTTCTTTACCGCAAAAGTTTTCCTTGAACCAAGTTAGCATCCAATATCCTCGATAGATTTGAAGTTCAACATTGAATCGGTCACCCATGACTGATGGATATGTTGGGGCGTATTTTGGAACTTCGATATATTTTTTTGAAACGACTTGGATTGTTGCGGCAGTGCCAAATGAAATTGCCGCTTTGTGGGTGTCGATAACTGAAAGGCCGAGTGTTTCACATGATTTATCCGCACCCGTTGCAATGAGTGGCAATCCTTCTTTTATGCCAGAAATACTTGCCGTTTCTTTTGTTATATACCCGATTGTGTCGCCGGGACCACACATTTCAACGAGTTTTTCGCTTGGAATATCCGCGATACATCTTGTGAGGGCGCCTTTTTTTTGCCAACTGCGATTTTTATAATCAATGGGAACGTGCCCAACTACGCTGGCGTTTGAATCAACAAGATGACCTGTGAGTTGATAGTTCAAGTATGCTGAAATCAAAACAAACTTTGCTGTTTTTTCCCAAATTTCTGGCTGATTTTCTTTCACCCAGTTGCATGAAGCCATTTTTGCTTGCGTTGCAATAACATCTCGCATGCCAACAAGGTTGAATGCAAGATTTTGAAATGGTAAAAGTTTTATCGGATTTGTGGTTTCACGTTTATCAAGCCACATCACGATATCGCGAAGTGGCTTGTTATTTTTATCTAGACAAATTGTTGTGTCACGAAATGTTGTGACTGTGACAGCGACAACTTTTTCAAATAGATCTTTATTATTTTCCTTTAAAATACGTGATGCTTTGCAAAGGTGCTCGAAATAGTAGTTGGGTTTTTGCTCTGCCCAAGTTGGATTTTGAGAATAGTAGGGACTTTGGTAGATTTCTTGATGCAATGCGAGTATTTCACCACGCTTGTCGACAATCATTGCGCGAAGGCTTTGCGTTCCGATATCAAATGTTAAAACCAATCTCTGCATTTCTTTCTCCTTAGTACTGCTATTTTTTTGCATATAGCAAAATTATAACATGATTTCAGAAAAAAGCAAGAAGTTTTTGCATTTAAATTGAATTTTCCACCATTTATTTTTCTTGTATTTGCCTTTTGCACTCAGAAACAAATTGTACGATGTGCGTGATGCAATCTTCTTTATATTTCTCGCACATTTTCACGATTGCAGAACCAACGATAACGCCATCGGCAATTTTCGACATTTCTTTTGCCATTTCGGGTGTTGATATTCCAAAACCAATGGCACATGGAGTGTTTGTTATCGATTTTATTTGATTTATCATCCCTTCAACATTCGTTGAAATGCTGTTTCGTTCGCCCGTCACGCCAAGTGATGAAACGCAGTAGACAAACCCTTCGGCTTCTTTTGCTATCATATTTATTCTGCTTTCTGAATTTGGGGCAATAAGGGAAATATAATCAAATTCATATGCTTTGCAAACGCTTTCAAATTCTTCTTTTTCTTCAAATGGAATGTCGGGCAAAATAACACCTGAAATGCCTAGCTGAACCGCTTTTTTAACAAATCTTTCAATTCCATATGAAAAAAGCACGTTGGCATATGTCATGAACACTAGTGGCGTTTCAACTTTCACATCCTCTAGCATGTCAAAGATTTTATCTGTTGTGACGCCCGTTTTCAAGGCTCTTTCGTTTGCTGATTGAATAACAATTCCTTCCGCTGTTGGGTCGGAAAATGGAATTCCAAGCTCGATGATATCCGCGCCTGCATCTGCAAGTGCATATATGAGTTTTTTGCTTGTTTCAAGGTTTGGATCACCGCAAGTGATAAATGGAATAAAGGCTTTTCCCTTTTTGAATGTATCTGAAATTTTACTCATGAATGTCTTCCCCCCTGTATCTTGCAATTTGGGCGCAATCTTTGTCGCCTCTTCCTGAAATTGTGATAACGATTATTTGGTCTTTTCTCATTTCGCCCGCGATTTTCATTGCGTGAGCAACTGCGTGAGCTGATTCGATTGCGGGAATGATACCCTCCATTTTTGATAGGTATTCAAAGGCACAAACAGCTTCTTCATCTGTTATTGAAACGTATTCACCGCGTCCAGTGTCGTATAAATCCGCGTGTTCTGGTCCAATTCCTGGATAGTCTAGCCCCGCTGAAATTGAATATACTGGTGCGATTTGACCGTACTCGTCTTGACAGAAATATGATTTCATACCGTGGAAAATTCCAAGCTTACCAACGGCGATTGTTGCAGCAGTTTCGGCAGTGCTCACCCCCCTTCCCGCAGCTTCGCAACCGATAAGGCGAACGGATTTATCTTCAATGAAGTTATAAAAAGTTCCAATAGCATTTGAACCGCCACCAACGCACGCGAGAACTGCATCGGGAAGTTTGCCTTCTTTTTCAAGGATTTGCTCCTTTATTTCCTTTGAAATGACCGCTTGAAAATCGCGAACCATGGTTGGGAATGGGTGTGGACCCATGACTGAACCAAGAACGTAGTGGGTGTCTTCCATGCGTTTTGTCCATTCGCGCATAGTTTCAGAAACGGCATCTTTCAGCGTTGCTGTGCCGGCAGTCACCTCGTGCACCTTGGCTCCCAAAAGTTTCATTCTGTAAACGTTTAAGGCTTGACGCTCTGTGTCTTCTTTCCCCATGAAAATCTCGCATTTGAGCCCCATGAGAGCGGCTGCTGTTGCTGTTGCAACGCCGTGTTGACCCGCACCCGTTTCTGCAATAACGCGAGTTTTGCCCATTTTTGTTGCAAGCAAAACTTGACCTAGCACGTTGTTTATTTTGTGAGCACCCGTGTGGTTCAAATCTTCGCGTTTAAGATATATTTTAGCACCGCCAAGATCTTCTGTCATGCGTTTTGCAAAGTACAAACGCGATGGTCTGCCCGCATATTCATTTAATAAATCCGCAAGTTCGCGATTGAATTCTTCATCGTCTTTATATTTATCGTATGCCTTTTCTAGCTCCACGATTGTGTTCATTAATGTTTCTGGAAGATACTGTCCTCCGTGTACTCCAAATCTGCCTTTTTTCATTTTTTTCCTCACATTTTGCACGAATGCAAACATTTTATCTTTATCTTTAAAGCCGTCAGTTTCAACTCCACTTGAAACGTCCACGCCATAAGGGTTTGTTTTTATAACCTCGCTGACATTTTGGGGATTGAGTCCACCCGCAATTATCAATTTTTTGCTGAAATTTTCTAGTCCCGAAAGAATATTCCAATCGAATTTTTCACCAGTACCGCCCGCACCGTTATCTAGTATCAAATAATCAACTTGCGAGTTTTCCCAAGCAAGAACATCTGAAATAGATTGAACATTAATAGCTTTGATGATTTCAGTTTTTGGCAAGAGCTTTTTTATTTTTGCAATGCATTCAAAAGTCTCGCAACCGTGAAGCTGAATTATATCGATTATGTTTTCTCTTGCGAGTTCAATAATAAAATCAATATCTTCATTAACAAAAACGCCGACTGCTTTGATATTTTTATCAAGCTTTGATTTCAGTATTTTCGCAGTTTCTTTTGAAACTTGCCTTTTGCTTTTTGCAAAAACAAAACCCACGAATTCTGGCATAAGCTCGTTTGCATTTATAACATCAATTTTGCGTTTCAAACCGCAAATTTTTATTTTTGTCATGCTGTTATTCCTTTCAATCTGCTTATTATTTCGCTTTTATTATCCGCCCTCATCAACGTTTCGCCGATAAGCACGGCGTTTATGTTGTTCTTTTCAAGCAAGCTGATATCTTCGCGACATCTGATACCGCTTTCTGAAATGAATATAACATCGCCACCCACCATTTTTCTTAGGTTGATGCTGTTTGAAAAGTTCATTTCAAAAGTTTTGAGGTTTCTGTTATTAACGCCGATAATTCTTGCACCACAGTTGATTGCCCTTTGAATTTCGCTTTCGTCATGAGCTTCGAAAACGGCTGAAAGCCCAAGATTATTTGCAATTTCAAAATATTCTTTCAAATCTTTATCAGAAAGTATTGCACAAATAAGAAGTATTGCACTTGCTCCATAAATTTTCGCTTGATATATCATATATTCGTCCACAAAAAAATCTTTTTTCAAGATTGGAAGTGAAACACTTGCGGAAATTTCTTTCAAATATTTATTTTTACCTTGGAAATATTCTGGCTCTGTCAAGCAAGAAATTGCCGTTGCACCCGCTTTTTCATAATCTTTTGCAATTTCAAGATAGGGAAAATCTTCCGCGATAACACCTTTTGATGGCGATGCTTTTTTAACTTCGCAAATAAAAGACATATCTGTTTTTGCAATCGCTTCTTCAAACTCGAAATTCCCACGAGGCATGCTTTCCGCCATTTGCTTTATTTCTTCAAACGGTAGAATAATTCTTTCAACTGCAATTCTCTTTTTTGTTCTTTCTGCAATTTCCTCGAGAATGTTTCTGCTTTTATTAACTTTTGCGCCATTTTCGTTTAGCATTTTATTCTCCTTTATTTGTCGCCTTGATAAACTCGTCAAGTTTGGCAAGTGCCAATTTTTCATCGATTATCTTTTCGGCAAGTTTCACGCCTTCAAAAAGCGTGTCGGCTTTTCCTGCAATATAAAGTCCTGCACCCGCATTGAGGCAAACTGCATCTCTTTTTGCTGATTTTTCGCCATTCAGAATGTCAAGTGTGATTTGAGCATTTTCTTTTGGAGTGCCACCGAGAAGGTCGGTTTTACCACACTTTGTGTAGCCAAAGTTTTCTGGCTCGATTTCATAATATTGATATGTTCCATCTTTAACTTCGCAAACAGCTGTTTTATCATGCATTGAAATTTCGTCGATTTTGTCTTTGCCATAAACCACCATTGCTCTTTTCACGCCAAGTGCTGCAAGAACCTTTGCAAGTGGCTCCACAAGCGATTCGTCGTACACGCCCATAACTTGCATTGTGGCACCCGCTGGGTTGGAAAGTGGCCCGAGAATGTTGAAAATCGTTCTGAAACGTAGTTCCTTTCTCACCCCTGCGACATATTTCATTGCTAGGTGATATTTTTGAGCAAATAGGAAACAAATTCCGATTTCTTCCAAAATCTTTTTGCTTTCTTCTGGCGATACCATAATGTTCACGCCAAGTGCTTCCAAAACATCAGCTGAGCCCGACATGCTTGAAGCTGCGCGGTTGCCGTGTTTTGCAACGGGAACGCCACCTGCTGAGATAACAAGTGATGATGTTGTTGAGATGTTGAATGAATTCGAACCGTCCCCTCCCGTTCCGACTATTTCCAAAACTTCCATATCGTGAAGAAGTCGCACGCAATGCTCGCGCATTGAGCTAGCTGATGCGGTGATTTCGTCGATTGTTTCACCTTTCAATGTGAGTGCTGTTAGATATGAAGAAATTTGAACATCACTTGCTCCACCACCCATTATTTCGTCCATAACTGTTTTTGCTTCTGAAAATTCTAGGTTTTCCTTTTTGCTAAGTTTTATAATTGCGTCTTGTATCATCATGAGATTACCTCCAAAAAGTTTTTAATAATTTGATTGCCACTTGGTGTGAGCACTGATTCTGGGTGAAATTGAACCCCGAACACGTTATACTGCTTGTGTTTCACTGCCATGATATCGCCGTTATCCGTTTCTGCGATAACTTGCAGGCAGTTTGGCAATTTTTCATTCACTGCTGAAAGTGAATGATATCTTGCAACTTGTGTTATTTCTTGCATGCCTTTGAAAATTTCGCAAGATGTGTCTAGGCTTGCCATCGACGATTTGCCGTGCATGAGTTTGCTTGCATATGAAACTTCCCCGCCATAGGCATGGCAAATTGCTTGGTGACCAAGGCAAACGCCAAAGATTGGAAATTCACCTCCAAGTTTTTGAATTACTTCAACGCAAATTCCCGCATCGACTGGATGCCCAGGTCCCGGTGAAAGGAAAATTGCTGTTGGTGCGAGATTTTTTATTTCTTCGATTGTTATTTTATCATTTCGCACAACCTTTATATCGGGATTGAAGCTTCCAATCAGTTGGTAAAGGTTATATGAAAAGCTGTCGTAGTTATCAATAAGTAGTATCATAATCTATTCCTCCTTCTGATTTTTCAAGGGCAAGCACAACTGCTTTTGCCTTGTTTATGCACTCGTTATATTCGTTTTCCGGCACGCTGTCGGCAACTATGCCGGCACCAGACCTTATAAACACTTTTCCGTTTTTGACAAACGCAAGGCGGATTGCAATGCATGTGTCCATATTTCCCGAAAAGTTGATATATCCAATCGCACCACCGTATATTCCACGCTTGTTGTTTTCAAGTTCATTTATTATCTCGCAAGCCCTGATTTTTGGTGCTCCTGAAAGCGTTCCCGCTGGCAAGATTGAATCTATCGCATCAAGTGAATCCTTGCCATTTTCAAGCGTTCCCGTCACCGTTGAGCCGATGTGCATAACGTGTGAAAACTTCTCGATTTGCATGTATTTTTCAACGTTGACACTGCCAATTTTGCTGATTTTCCCGATATCGTTTCGACCAAGGTCAACAAGCATATTGTGTTCGGAAATTTCCTTTTCATCTGACAGAAGTGATCTTTCAAATTCTTCGTCTTCAGCATTTGTTTCACCGCGTGGGCGAGTTCCCGCAAGAGGGAAAGTTGAAAGTTTGCCATTTGTTTGCGAAACGAGAGTTTCGGGGGAAGCTCCAACAATTTCGACATCGTCGCTTGAAAAATAAAACATATATGGCGACGGGTTTGATGTTCGAAGGACGCGGTAGCTGTCGAATAAACTGCCCTCAACTTCGGCGTGAAATCTGTTTGAAAGCACAACTTGGAAGATGTCGCCTTCGAAAATATATTGTTTAGCTTTTTCAACCATTTTGCAATATTCTTCTTTTGAAAATAGGTTCTTGATTTCGCTTTTGAATTTTAGTTTCACATCTTTATATTCAGTTCCATGCTGAATGATTGCAGACATTTTTTTGAGACTTTCAACGCCCTTATTATAGTTTTCTTCAAGATTATCCGTTTTGATATTTGCAATTAACATTATTTTTTGTTTGTAGTTATCAAATGCGATAACTTTATCAAATAACATCAAATCAACATCTTTGAAACCTTCTTCATCTTTAGCGTCAAGCACTAAGCTTTCTTCTTGGTATTTGATATAATCATATGAAAAATATCCAACAAGTCCGCCAGAAAACGGTGGGAAGTCTTCAATTTCAAGTGCTTTGTTTTGGGTGAGTATTTCGCGAAGAATTTTCGCGGGATTTTCATTGATTATTTCAGTTTCATTTTTTGTTTTTATTTGGATTTCACCGTTTTGACAAGTTATTTCCATGCTTGGGTCATATCCGATGAATGAATATCTGCCCCAACGTTTGTTTCTTTCGGCACTTTCAAGCATGAAACAGTGTTTTGTCACATTTCGGAATCTTTTGAAAGCTGTTATTGGGGTGATTTGGTCGGCAAAGAGTTCAAGTTTGATTGGTATTCTCTTGTAGTCACCATTTGTTAATAGGTCGCGAGTTTTTTCAAGTGTTGGGTAGATCATGTTTTCTCCTTTTGTTGTTTTTTTGTCAAGAAAACTGATTTTTGGTATAAAAAAAGTCCTTGACAATATAGAAATATTGTCAAGGACGAAAATACTTATTCCGTGGTGCCACCTTGATTCACGATATAGTTATATCGTGCGCTTAGCGAAGTTCTAACAAACCCCCGACAACTGACGTATGCCTTAACGTCGCAGAATACTCAGCACTTTTGCCTTTGACTGCGCCCTCAGTGGTCCATTTAATATTCTGCGTTTTGTTCGACTCTCACCATCGCGAACTCTCTGTGAATGCACAAATATTTTTATCTCCACCTCAACGGTTTTTGATATTTAATTGAACTTATAATAGTACTTTTTAAAATATTTGTCAAGCATATTTTTTTAGTTTTTAAAATTTTTTATAAAAAAATATTTTTTGTATCATCTGCGATACTTTTAATATTTATTGATAAAAATTTACATACTTATTGACTTTTTTGTTACTTTCATTTATACTTATTAATATATAAGGAGATTATTTATGAACATGCCTTTTGAATTACAAAAACAATATGATGCGACTAAAAGTTTTGTGAGAAATAAAACGTTTGAACTTGAAAAAACAATGAAGGTTTTCAAAGGAACTATTATTTTTGCTGTTTTGATGCTGATAACAATGGTTGTTATTGGAGGGGTTTATTTCCTTTTGTCACTTTTGGCACTTTTCTTTGTTGGCACGGTTTATAGCAAAGTTGCAAAAATGAAAAAACAGATTAAAGAACCTGCTGAAATGGTGGAAAAATACGACACTTCAAAAGCTGTGCTTGACGAGTTTGAAGAAAAATTGAAATTCGATATTTCCGATTTTTTCCTTGGAAACTTGTTTGATTATATGGTGAGAGCTAATGATGAAATTTCAATCGATGATTTATTTGATAAACTGCTCGCTTTGGAATATGAACCAATGATTGAATTTATAAGCGAAAACAGTCACCTATCTTTCGAAGAGCTCAAACAAAAAAGAACTGAATATTTTTTAGAGCCAACTAGCATTTAATAAAATATCAAATAAATAAAACCACCAGATTTGCACTGGTGGTTTTTTGATTATTTGATATTGTAGGTTATAAAGTTGGTTATTTTATTTATATTTATTTTTTTAGAATATTTATTTCTTTAAAAACTCTTCAAAAGTTTTATATCCTCTTGCGAAGTTATCCACCGTTAGGTTCATATCTGATTTTGCACGAAGTTTGAGCTGTGAAAATGGGGCTGCGATTCTATTTATGCTGAGAATGGCAGTTACTCCTTCATCATAGGCAGGGGCAACGCCGTCGCCTATGTCGCCAACGAATGCCACAACGGGAATTTTCAATGTTTTTGCACGTCTTGCAACGCCGATAACAACTTTGCCACGGAGAGACTGCCCGTCAATTTTGCCTTCACCTGTGAAAATCACATCGGCATCTTTGATGATTTCTTCAAAGCCTACTGTGTCGAGAACGGCATCGATACCCATTTGCATTTCACTTTGCAAAAATGCTATCATTGCATATCCCATGCCACCTGCAGCTCCGCCACCTGGGTAGGTGAAATCAGAAAAGCCGATATCTTCTTTGATTTTTTCAGCGTAGTAAACGAGATTTTTGTCAAGGGTGTCAAGAATTGATTGGTCATTGCATTTTTGACCGCCAAAGATGTGGGCAGCACCGTTTTTGCCATATAGTGGGTTGTCGATATCGCACATTGTGAGGAATTTTAGCCCGCTTGTGAAGCTGGCAAGTGGGGCGATATCAATTTTATTGATTTCATTCAAATTTCCACCAACTGGCAGGAAATTTTCGCCTTTTGGATTTGTGAATATCACGCCGAGTGCTGAAAGCATGCCTGCCCCACCATCGTTTGTCGCTGATCCGCCAAGACACATGATGATTTTTTTCACGCCTTTGTTTTTTGCATCTATCATCATTTCACCAACACCAAATGTTGTTGTTTTTGAGGCGTCGCGATTTTCGCCAACCATTGGAAGGCCTGCGGCTTGCGCCATTTCAATCACGGCAGTTTTGCCGTTTTCTATTATACCATAATAGGCTGTCACGTCTTCAAGGTAGGGACCTTTCACGTTTGCGTAGATTTTTTCACCGCCCATTGCTTCCAAAAAGCAATCAACGCTCCCTTCGCCACCGTCGGCAACTGGAATTTTAACAATTTCCGCATCTTCGAAATGCACTTTCACGGCGTTTTCCATGATGTCGCATATTTCGCCACTTGACATTGTGCCTTTGAAACTATCTGGTATTAAAACAAATTTCTTTTTCATATTTTCACCATTTTTCTTTTTATAAAACTAGGAATATATATTCTAGGGGTATCACCACCAAAAGTGCCACCATGTTCATTATCCAAACTGAATTTGCCACATCTTTATCCGACTTATATATAGTTGGTGTCAAAATTGAGTTAAATCCACACGGAACAAGACTCATGATAAGCAAAACTTTTATAACCAATCCATCTGAAATATGTTGCAAGCCAAAAGCATAGCCAATGCTCACAGCAACAATCGGTGAGATTATATATTTTATTAATATTGCTATCATGCCTTCTGGAATACTTGATTTGATTTTTTGAAATTCCATTTTGTAGCTTATTGCAAATGTGAGCATGAATGATACTGTTGGCACCATAATATTGTTATATGTTGTCATGAAATCTGGCCGTTCAAGTCCCGAGAAGTTCAATCCAAGTCCAACAAAGATACTGCCCACATAAATTATTATTGAAGGGTCTTTGAAAATTTTGAGTAGACTGCTCTTTTCTCCGCCTTTGCCTTCCGCGATACCTTTCACCATTGGATAAGCAAAAAGGTAGTTATAGAAACTTTCAAAAACAAAGTATAGTGCTGCGATTGTGTAGGCTTCTTCACCAAGAAATATCAATGTTATAAGTCCGCCGATTGTTCCAAGGTTTGAAAAAGTGCCACAACCAAACATTGCGGATTTTTGCTTGTTGGTATGCTTCAATATTTTTGATGCAAAAAGTGCAACAATTCCGCCAACAGCAAGAACTGTGAGACAAATGAATGGAACAACAAGCATTGTTATGCTTGAAAAATCAACAATCCAATACGCGTTTATCAAAACAACGGGATTAAAAATCAAAAAGGCAAGCAAGCGGATTTTGTTCATCACATTGCTTGTTTTTTGCGTTTCGGTATCAGTTTTATCTTTTTGCAGATATTTGACAACTTGACCTGCGATAATACCAAACAATATTATTCCAAGTGATAGGGCGAGTTTTTTCATGTTATTCCTTTATGGCTTTGCCATTGCTTTTGGTTAGTGTTTTTATATAATTTTTGCGTGCAATAGTGGGTTGCACGCAAAAACTCAAGGAAATTATTATATGAACTTTTTAGGAGACTATTAAAAGTATCCTACATTATTGTGATTAGCTTTTATTTGAGTAGGTTTTGAGCTGATTTGACAACTTCTGCAACAGTGATTCCATGTTTTTCAAGAAGATCTGCATATGGTCCACTTTCGCCGAATTTATCTTGCATACCGATACGAACAACTTTGCCCGCACCTTCTTCTGCGACAACTTCACAAACCGCACTTCCAAGTGCATTTATTACACTATGGTCTTCAACTGTGATGATTTTTCCGCATTTTGCAATTTCTTTTTTGATTACATCCGCATCGATTGGTTTGATTGTGTGGAAGTCATAAACTGATGCTGAAATGCCCATTGCTTCAAGCTGTTTTCCTGCTTTCACTGCGATATTCACAACGTCGCCGTTGGCGATGATTGCGACATCAGTTCCTTCTTTCAAACACACTGCTTTGCCAATTTCGAATTCTTGATCTTCATCATATATTCCTTCAGCCACGTCACGCGTGAAACGAATATATGTTGCGCCGTAGTCATCTGCCATTGCGCGAACAAGTTTTCTTGCTGATGTGTAGTCAGCCGGCATGATAACTTTCATGTTTGGAATAGTTCTCATGATACCCATATCTTCGATGCCTTGGTGTGATGCACCGTCGTTTGCAGGAGTTAGTCCGCCGTGTGAACAGCAGATTTTAACATTCAAGTTTGGATAGCAAACTTCTTGACGGATTTGTTCACTCATTCTCATAGAACCGAAAACGGCGTATGTTGAGATGAATGGAAGTTTTCCACAAGTTGCCAAGCCTGCTGAAACGCCACATGCGTTTTGTTCTGCGATACCAACGTTGATTGTTTGGTTAGGGAATTTATTTGCAAAATCAACTGTTTTGCATGATTTTCCAATGTCACAGTTGACACTCACAATTTCACTTCTGCCATTTTCTGCAAGCTCTATTAAAATTTCGCCTAGTGCGTCTCTTGTTGGTTTTGAAATCATAGTGCACCTCCGAGTTCTTCCATTGCGATTGCAAATTGTTCTGCATTTGGAGCCATACCATGCCAAACTGGCACGTTTTCCATGAATGAAACGCCTTTGCCTTTAACAGTTTTGCAAACGATACATTTTGGTTTACCGTTGCCTTTGCCCGCATTCACTTTTTCGATAGCTTCCAAAATTGACTGAATACTGTGGCCATCTGCTGTGTAAGTTTCCATGCCAAAAGCTTCAACTTTTTTTGCAAGGTCACCAACTGGCATGATATCATCACAGAAACCGTCGTTTTGAAGTCCGTTGTTATCTAAAAACATTACGAAGTTATCTAGTTTGTATTTTACTGATGTTTGAATTGCTTCCCAAACTTGACCTTCTTGACTTTCGCCATCGCCAACAAGCGTGAACGTGCGATAGTCTTTACCGTCCATTTTGCCCGCAATCGCCATGCCAACAGCACATGAAATGCCTTGACCTAGTGATCCAGTTGAAATGTCGATACCAGGACATTTTTTCATGTCTGGATGTCCTTGCAAGATTGAACCGAATTTTCTCAAGTTTTCAATCTCTTCTTTTGGAAAAAATCCTCTGAGCATAAGTGCTGAATAAAGAATTGGACAAACGTGACCTTTTGAAAGCACGAATCTGTCTCTATCTTCCCATTTTGGGTTTTTTGGGTCTATGTTTAGTTCGTCAAAATATAATGCAGTGATGATATCCGCAGCGGAAAAAGAACCGCCTGGATGACCTGAATTTGCATGATATATCATAGTTAGCGCAGTGCGCCTTAGAATGCTTGCTTGGCTTTCTAGGTCTGCGACTTTATTTTTATCTATTGCCATAATAGCACCTCCGTGAATATATTCAATTATCTAGTTGCGTATTTATTTTTTGTTTGCTTCAATAAGTTTTTTAGCTTCTTCAAATCCTGACACGCCAATTTTGAAGATTGGAACTTCAACTGGTTCATGTTTGAGAAGACTCATTGAAATTTGTGCAAATACGATAACATCCACTTCTTTTGCGAGTGCATAAAGGTTTTCATTAACCATTTCGTCATGTTTTGCTCTGTCGCCTGTGCACAAAATATCAAATGCACCTTCGGCAATTCTTGTCACGATTTCGATTTCTTTGCCTTGTTCTTTGGCATTTTGTTCAAGAAGTCTTATAATTGCTTTTGGTGAGTTTGGAAGTGTTGCGATAACGCCGATTTTTTTGCCGGCTTTCACAGCTTCTCTTGCAAGTGGCTCATCGATATTCAAAACTGGAATATCAACAAGTGGTCTTATAACGCTTGCTGCCATGTTAACTGATGTGCAAGTTCCCATAACGCAATCTGCACCACGTTCAATCGCTTGCAATGTGTAGGCATACATTCTTCTGATAACGCCAGGTGTGATACCACCGTTTTCGTTTGTTTCTTGCAAAAGAGTGTCGTCCATAATGTTATAAACTTCGATATCTGGGTTCGCATCTGCGAATGGTTTGCCAAATGGATCAAAGATGATTTCTTTGAAATTTGTTATTGTGTTAAGTAAAAATAGTTTACTCATTTCTCTCTCCTCCCTTCTCACATTGGGGGGCGTGTTGCCCCCACTAGTGAAAAAAATATATTAGCTTTGTGTAAATATCTCTTTATTATTCACCGTCGTTTGCTTTTTTGCCCTTTTTGATATAATACATTGGGTTTAGTTGCAATTTAGGGAATATGTTTTTGATTAGAACAATAGCGATGATGATACAGAATAGCACTGTTATCCAGCTTTGAGTGAAGAACACGCTCATATCGCCACGGCTTGCAATAAGCGCACGGCGGAAATATGTGTCTATCATTTCTCCAAGAATGATACCAAGAACTATTGGTGCTGTTGCATATTTCATTTTGTCGAACAGATATCCAAGGATACCGAATGCGAACACGATTGTGATATCAAAATCATTCAGCGATATCGCGTAGGCGCCGACTATTGAAAGAACTGACACGATTGGCATCAAATATTGGTTTGGAACTTTCAAAACTTTTGTCATTGGTCTTGCAATAACCATACCGACAACCCAAAGAGCTATTGTAGCTGCAAAAATTAGCGCTGCGATATAGAAAATGAAGTCTGGATTTGTTGAAAATAGCATTGGTCCTGGAATGATGTTGTGCACCATGAACGCACCAAGTAGCATTGCTGCTGGTGGTGAGCCAGGAACTGCAAGCGTTAGAAGTGGAATTGTTGCACCACCAATCGCTGCGTTATTGCCAACTTCAGGCGAGATTATTGCTTCATAGCATTCACCTGTTCCGTATAGTTCTGGAGTTTTTGAACCCTTTTTAACTGTGTCATACGCAATCCATGCTGCGACGTCTTCACCAACGCCTGGAAGGGCGCCGACACCAACACCGATTAGCGATGCTTTGATGATTGCAGCATAGTTTTTGATTGCGATTGCAAATGGTCTTTGTTTTTTGCCATCTGCTCCTAGATTTGCGTCTTTTTCTTTTGAAAGGTCACGAACTTCCAAAACTTCGTCATATTTGTTCAAAGCTTTGATAACTTCTGGAATTGCATAGAAACCAATCATTGCTGGAATAAGTTCAATTCCGCCAATAAGGTCGGTATTGCCAAACCAGAAACGTGGAGCTGATAAAATTCCGTCGATACCAACGCAGGCAATCAAAATACCAAGCATACCGCCAATCCAACCTTTGATTGTGATATCCGCTTTAACGATCGAACCACACATCAAAATACCAAACACTGCGAGCAAGAAATACTCTGCTGATGCGAATTTAAGTGCGATTGATGTCATTGGTGCTGCGATAACTGCAAGTGCAATAACGCCGATGAATGTACCGATGATTGAAGCTGCACGGGTAACTTTGATTGCAAGTTCTGCCTTGCCTTGTCTTGCCATGATATTGCCTTCAAGTGCCGTTGCAGCAGCTGAGGCTGTTCCTGGAATGTTCAATAGAATTGCTGACATTGAACCGCCATATATTGCACCAACATATATTCCCATAAGAACTGCGAATGCGTATGTTGAGTCGATTTTATATGTAAGCCCTGTCAAAAGTGCGATACCCATTGTTGCTGAAAGACCAGGTAGTGCCCCGATCATAACACCAAGAGTTGTTGCACCAAGCAAAATAACAACAGTCACAGGGTTTGTTAAAATGGTGAACAGTTGTTGAAATAGATATATAATTCCCATCTTTATTCCCCCCTATGGCAACATAATAAGTGCGACTTTATTGAATAGCACTGTTATTATGAATGCAGCTGAAATACCAACAATTATTGAAATGATGATGTTTCTTTTTGTTCTTTCCCTTTGATAGATTATTGCAATGCCACTGATATAAATCGATGTTGCAATTGCAAATGGAAAACCTTGGAAGTTATTGAAAAAATGCAAATAACTTCTGCAAAGTGGAATGAGTCCATAAATATAGATAGCAAGAGTTCCCACAACTGTTACAAATGTTTTGAGTTCTCTGTTTGTTTTTAATGTTGAGATTTTTTCTTTTGTTAAAAAGTCAAATCTTGCACCATCTTTTATTGCAGTCACTAAAAGCGCGATTGAAAGAATAAGCAACACGCCACAAATAATGATTGGAATAAGCCCTGGTGACGTATACCATGATGCCAAGTTTTTTGCAATCTCTTCATCAGTTATTGTCGCTTTTCCGAATGGATTTGCAAAAAGTTTATAACTTTCATATGCAAGCCATATGGAAAAAATTATAAGCACAATACTTGTCACTAGGTCAAATCTTCTGACTGTGCTTTTAGTTTTTTCATCCATTTTCTCTACTCCTTATATGTGTTGAGCCTAAAAATTATATTTTTAGGCTCAAACAAATAAATTTTATTTTATAACTCTGTTATGATCTTTCGATTCCTGAGTCAGCTGGGCTGTATGTTGCTGCGCCTAGGTCATAAAGCAACCAGCAAAGTTTAGATTCTGATGTTTCTGCAAATGCTTTTGCTTCGTCGCCTGTTAGTGCGAAGATATCAGCTGCTTGTGCTTCAGCGAATTCAGCGAATGAATCAGAAGCTACAGTTGCAAGGAATGCTTCTTCAAGTTCTGCAAGAACGGCTGCGTCTGTATCTGCTGGAACCATGAAACCAAGCCATTGTTGGATTGGAAGATATTCTGAAAGTTCTGGAAGGTAGTCACAAATTGATGGGATTGATCCAGAAGCTTCTGTTGCCATGTTTGCAAGAGCCACAAGTGAACCAGCTTCGATATATTGAGCTACTTCGCCTGATGATGCTGCAACTAGTTGTGCATCGATTCCGCCTGCTGCTGCTGCGATTGCTGTTGCACTACCATCGTATGGTACGAATGTGAAACCAAGGTTACCGTAGTCTTCATGGTTCAAAAGTTCAGAAAGTGCATACCAAAGACCACCAGTTGTACCTGCGATATTTAGTGATGCTTTATCGTTATAATCAATAAGGTCTTGCATTGTTGAAATTCCGTTTGCTTTAGCAAAGTCTGCATTGATACAAACAAGTCCTGGACATCCGCCAGCGATGAAGTATTCATAATCTTCAGTTGTTTGTTCAAATGGTGTCATAACTGGAATTGTTGTTGGTGTTTCTGAAGTTCCGCAAAGTGTGTAGCCATCATGTTCTGCATCCCAAGCAGATTGAACACCTGTTGAACCAGATGAACCGCCAGTAACATTTGATGGTGTTACGTTAACGCCCATGTAATCAGCCATACCAGCTGCAAGTTGTCTTCCCCAAACGTCTACGCCACCGCCTGCTGCGAATGGAATAACGTAAGTGACATCTCTTGATGGATATTCAGCTTCTTCGCCACAACCAGCGAACATAGTTAGTGTCAAGCACAAAATAAGTACGACAGCTAGAACTTTAGTTAATTTTCTCATTTTTTCCTCCTGTTTTTGCAAGTTTCGCTTGCGATATAGATATTTATTCAATAAAGTGGTCTCATACCCCCACAATTATCCAAAGTTGATAGTAGGTGCAAGGTTTTCGGCCTTGCACACCTGACTATATAATAGTTGCAGTCTCATACACCTGCAAATATTCCTAGTTTGATTCAGATCCGCTTTTATCAATTAAGCTTTTCCAACTTGATAGCGATTCGAGAACTGCTGTTTCTGCACTCGCTGCGTTTTCGCTTTCTATCACATCAATTATTCCTTTGTGATAGTTGACTGCGTTTGAAAATCTTTCTTCAACGGAAATAAGAGTTTCAATTGACGCAAAATAAAGGTTGTATATGCCTTTTGCAATTCTTGAAAGAAACACATTGCCTGCAATTTCAAGCACTAGCATGTGAAATTCATAGTCAATTTGAGCGGCTAGTTTCACGTCTTGTGATTTGATTGCTTTGTCCATGCTGTCAACATTTTCTTTAAGTCTTGCAATGTCGCTTTCTGTTCGTTTTTTTGATGCAAGTTTTATCATTGCTTCATCAAGCACTTGGCGAAGTTCAAAAAGTTCGTCGCTTGACGACATATCAAAAATCATGCCGTAAACGAGTGTGTCAAACGTGGATGGGTTGATTTGTGAGCAAACATATGTGCCATCTCCCCTTTTGATTTCCAAAATTCCCATGCTTGAAAGAATTTTCAAGGCTTCACGCAAACTGTTTCTTGAAACTTGAAGTTCATCCATAAGTTCAAACTCGCTTGGCATTTTTGAGCCCGTTGGATACTTCCCGCTCGCGATTGCTTTTGTTATTTGGTCGATAATCTGATCGACTACTGATTTATTAGCTATCGGTGCAAGTTTTGAGTCCATGATTATCTCCTTTTAGTTTTTTTGTTTTTTGTCTTTTGTATTTAGATTTCGTAGTCTACCATTGTTCTTGTTTCAATGATTTCACCAACGAAGTTTTTTACTTTTTGATGTTCTGGGTGAACTGTGTATTTTTCGATATCTTCTTTGCATGCGTAGGTTACTGTTAGTCCCATGTTGTAGCCACAAATTTCATATGTATCTTTTGCACAAACGCCCGCTTTGATATCAACGAGGAAGTCAAGGTGATTTTTTAGGTTGTTGAACATAACTGCTAGTTTTTCAGCATTTTCCCAAGCTGGTGCACCAAGGGCTTCTTCTTTCATTTTGAAAACAACAATTCTTCTTATCATTTTTTTTGCCCTCCGATTATTTATTTACTGCATTAACGACTGTGCCGTTAAGAAAACTTTCAATGTTTGATACTGCAACATCCATAAGTCTTGCTCTTGCTTCTTTTGGAGCCCAAGCGATGTGTGGAGTTACTAGTGTGTTTTTTCTTGACAAAAATGCGTTATCTGCTGGGATTGGTTCCACGCAAGTCACGTCGTGAGCTGAGTAGTAAACTTTGCCACTGTCTAGCGCCGCTGCCAAATCTTCTTCAACAATCAGCGGTCCGCGAGATGTGTTGATGATGATGACACCGTCTTTCATTTTTGCAATTGAATCTTTGTTTATCATTCCCATTGTTGAATCAAACAGTGGGCAGTGAAGTGAAATCACATCAGACCCTGCAAGAACTTCTTCAAGCGTGCCGTATTTCACATTTTTATTTTCTAGTGATTTATTTGGATATTCGTCAAAAGCGAGAACTTTCATTCCAAACGCCTCGGCAATTTTGCCAGTGTTTTGACCGATTTTGCCATAGCCGATTATTCCCATCGTTTTGCCAGCAAGTTCGATAAGTGGCATGTCCCAAAAACAGAAGTCTTCGCAATTTGTCCATCTGCCCTTTTTCACTTCGTCACTGTGGTGTTTTATGTTGTGACAAATTTCAAGAAGCATACCAAAAACAAATTGAGCAACAGCTGTTGTACCATATGTTGGAACGTTGCAAACTGGAATTCCAAGTTGTTTTGCATATTCAAAATCAACTACGTTATATCCCGTTGCGAGTACTCCGATATATTTGATATTTTTGCATGTGTCTAAAATTTCTTTAGTTATTAACGTTTTGTTTGTGATGACGATTTCCGCATCTCCAATTCTTGAAATAACTTCTTCTTTAGCTGTTCTGTCATAACATTTGAACTCGCCAAGTTTTTCCATTCCGTCCCAAGTCAAATCCCCCGGGTTTAGTGTGTAGCCATCAAGCACAACGATTTTCATACTTCTCTCTCCTGTTATATATGTGAATTCATCTCATCCAAAAACACGTTTTAAATTTTAGCGTTTTAAATTAAACATCAAACGTCCTACGTTTAATTTATGGCTTTATTATATCACAAAAATTACATTTGTCAATAACTTTTTGCTTAAAATTTAAAATATTTCATGGATTATTTTGACATTTCCGCTTCTTTTGTTCAATTAAACATAAAATAGTTCATCATTGTGAACTACATTTTCTATTAAAAATTTTTCCGAGTATAAAGTTTGGTATTGAAAATTAAAATAGAAACTAGTAGAAATACCAATTATTTATTAAAATCTATCAATTTAGGATTAATTTCTAATATTTTTTAGCTTTAAATATTAAAAAAAAACGCAAATACTTGCGTACTTGCGTTTTGATATTTTTTAATATTGCAATATAAATTATTTTGCAGTGACAAAGTCACATTGCTCTGCTTCTTTTATTAATTGATTTTTTCATGAGTGCTTTGAATGATCTTGAATCACCAAATGAAAAGCCTGATTTTTCGATTACAAGCGGTGCTGCACCTTTGAAATATACGATAAAAATCTTTTTGAATTCCACGCATTCTTTCAAATAGGTATACGGGATTTGTTTATCTGGATTTTCGCTTGTATCGATATGAAATCCATTTTCGCCAAAACGCGTCACCACTGTTTTGTTTAGTGACGGATAGTTTTTAAGCCCGTTTTGCACTATTATCATATTCACACCGATAACGATAATAGGCGTTAAAATTGCGACTGCAATAAGAATTTGAACATATAAAAACGTTCCGCCCTCGTTATAAAGCAAGACTGCACACGCAATCATTAGCAACGGGAATATAATCAAATTGAAACGCAATCTGTAAAACAAATTTGCAAAATTAAACCTTGTTAGCAGTGCTTTACTAAGCGTTGTTTTATTTTCAATGCCCATGATTAAAATTCGTAGTCTACTGCGATTGAAGCACTTCTCACTTCGTGCATGAGTTTTTGAATGACATTTTTGTGGTGTGGATGTTTTTGATAGATCATAGCTTCCTCTTGGCTGTTAAAAACCATTTCAAGCGCTACGTCATAACTTCTTTCGCTTTTAAGAAAATCAACGCCCGCTTTAACTTCGACAACTTCTGGGATTGCTTCTTTTGATGATTCGAGTGTTGCCACAATTTTAGCCATCATCTCTTCATTTTTATATTCATCCTTAATTTTAAAACAAACAATATGTTTAACCATTTTCTCTCTCCTCTATTTTGGTTTTTAATTTTGACAGTATAGCACGCAAAACGGCTGTTGTCAAGGTTATATTTACTTTGATTTTTTAAATATTTAGATATATACTCAGTGAGTATATGTATTTATAGTACTATCATTCAATAATTTCTAAGACTTCTTCCAACTTTTTGATTTCATAATTGATTTTTATTGATGTGTTTTCATTTATGTTGCCTTTTGGATTAAACCAACAACAGTCGATGCCTGCGTTATTTGCCCCTACCATATCACTTGACAATGTATCGCCGATAATAAGAGCCTCTTTAGCTTCAAATCCTGGAATACTGTTAAAGGCAAATTGAAAAAATCTCACATCTGGCTTTTCATATCCGATTTCATCAGATATAAAGATATTGTCAAACAGGTATTTCAGCCCCGTATTATGCAACTTTTTATTTTGAGCTACTATTGTGCCATTTGTGATGGCATATTGCTTTTTACTTTTTTTAAATTCAGAACAAACTTCATATGCTCCATCAAACATAACAGCATAATCACCAAGCATATCTTGATACATATCGTTTATTGATTTATAATCAACATCACTAAAAGACATAATCTGAATAAAATCTTCAAATCTGCGATTCAGCATAATTGATTTTTCGATTCCCCCTTGCGCCAATAGCTCCCAATAGTTATGATTGATTTCAGAATATATTTCCACATCTTCGTCGGTCAAAATAACTCCAAAATGTTCAAAACACTTTTTGAGCGCCACCTTTTCGGAACTTTTAAAATCAATAAGTGTATCGTCAATATCCCACAGCAAATATTTATAATGTTTCTTCATAATCACTCCATATCTGTTTTATAAATAACCTTTTTTAAGCATATCACACAGACATTCAAAAGTCAACACACAAAACCATAAAATAAAAAACACCCAATTCAATAGGAATTAGATGTTTTTATAGCATGACTTATTATTATTGGCACTTCAAACGCTACAAATAGAATTTGTGTCTTTTATTAGTTGCTGCAATGTTGTTTGCTTCATTTGCTCGTCCATGGTGTGTTTGATTTTTTCGAGGTGTGGGTCTAGGATGATGTGGAAAAAGGCAACGATACAACAAGACTTGAAATTTCTGAGCTTTGTCGTTTTATTTAAGCGAGGGCTATATGCATTTTATAGGTCAAGTATACACTAGCTAATTTCACAGCATAACAAAAGACCGATTTTTATCGGTATTTTGTTATGCTTTCATTTAAAAACCTTTTCATACAACTCTTATTTACTCAAAATGTCCACTGAGATTCAAGTTCTTTTTATAAGTCGACTATACTCTAATTCTTGTTTTATATTGATGAACTATAGTCATATATATAAACTTCTGCATCAAAAAAATAACACCTATACAACTATTGAAATAGCCTATTAAATTGTTGACAAATAAGTACTCGAGTGCTATGCTATTTTATGGTTAATATAAAGAAAAGAAAAAAGATAAGAGAAAAAAGAAAAAAGAAAAAAATAATTTTACAAGAGGTATAAAAAATGAGCTACAAATTTTTGCTGGATTTAGCATTAATTCTTTTGAGCACCAAACTGTTTGGTATCATCACAAGAAAATTCAAAATCCCACAGGTTGTTGGTGCATTGCTTGCTGGGTTGGTTCTTGGACCAGCTGGGCTTGGCATTTTGCAAGAAACGGAATTTTTCACTATGCTTTCGGAGATCGGCGTTGTTGTTTTGATGTTCAATGCTGGACTTGAAACTGATTTGACTGAAATGAAAAAATGTGGGGTTGCTTCAACAATCATCGCCGTTCTTGGCGTTGGTCTTCCGCTTGTCGCGGGCACTATTCTTGGCGAGCTTTTCGGAGTTGGCGGAGACAATTTACTTGAAAACATCTTTATTGGCGTTGTGCTCACGGCGACTTCTGTCAGCATAACTGTTGAAACTTTGAAAGAAATGGGCAAGCTCAACACGAAAGTCAGCAACACTATTCTTGGTGCTGCCCTTATTGATGACGTGCTTGGTATTATTGTTCTGACTGTTATTTCAAGTCTTTCAACTGGCGGAGCAAGTGGTTCGTCAAGCATTGCAATTGTACTTTTGAAAATCGTTGCCTTCTTCGTGCTTTCTGGAGTTCTTGGCGTGATTTTCCACAAACTTTTTGCAAGTTGGTTTGCAAGAAGCCTTGGCGAGCTTCGCAGATTCGTTGTTATGGCTTTCGTTTTCTGTTTGTTGCTAAGTTATGTGGCGGAAGAATTCTTCGGCGTTGCTGATATCACTGGTTCTTTCATTGCAGGGCTTATCCTTTCGGGAACAAAACGCAGCAGCTATATCACAGCGCGTTTCGAAACTATTTCTTATATGTTCCTTTCGCCTATTTTCTTTGCGAGCGTTGGGCTTGCGGCAACTCTCACTGGCATGAGTGCAAGCATTGTTTGGTTCACTGTTGTGTTGACTATTGTTGCTATCCTTTCGAAAATCATCGGTTGCGGTTTGGGTGCAAGAATCAGCAAGTTCGGCAATAAAGAATCGTTGCAAATCGGTGTTGGCATGGTTTCGCGTGGCGAAGTTGCATTGATCATTGCAAACAAAGGGTTCGCACTTGGACTTATCAGTTCGCTTTTGTTCACTCCAATCATCATCATGGTTATCGCAACAACAATCCTTGCGCCTATCTTCTTGAAACTTGCATTCAGCGAACATGACGAAGCAGGCGGTCACGAAGAAAAACAATTCAGCCACAGAGCAGATAAATCTCAAGATATCGACCCATACAACGGTGCTGAAATCACAAAAAAAGAATTGCACATATTCAGAAAAAAACGTGCGTGACGCTTCTTTGATATTGATTTGATATCGATTGAAATTAAATAAATTTTGAATAAAAGAACCTCCTTTGGTGATAAAACCAGAGGAGGTTCTTTTTTTAACGCCTTAATTAATATTGAAATTTTGGTTACTTACTAATCACAGAATAGATTGTGTCTATTATATATTGAAAATCTTTTTTGTTATATTTTGCATAGTTGATAAGAAGTCCAGTGCGAGAGTCTTTTTTTATTTTCTCGCTTGAGAAATCCGACATGAATTTTAGCTCTATTCCACTTTTTTCACATTCACTTTTAATTTCGATATCGCTTTTGTTTGTTGAAAGCCAAAGCGTGAAATGCAGTCCTGCATCTTCTTCTTTTATTGTTGAAATATTGGATAGCTTTGAATTTTTCCACACATCTATGATTTCATCTCGCACTGCTTTATAATGCTTTTTTGTTTTTTTAATGTGTCTTTCTAGCGAGCCGTCTTGAATGAATTTTGCTAGAACATACTGTTCAAATGAAGAAACTGTACCCGAGATGAAGTCGAGCTTTTTGTTATATTTTTCCATAAGCGTGTCGGGCAAAACCATGTAGCTTATTCGAAGTGATGGTGCAATAGTTTTTGAAAATGTGTTTATATAGATCGTTTTGCCAACATAATCTATGCTGAAAATTGATGGGATTGGCTTGCCAACAAACCTAAACTCGCTGTCGTAGTCATCTTCGATTATGAATCTCGCCTCGCCTTCATAAGCCCAATTCATCAGTTGCACCCTTCTTTGATACGGCATAACAACACCCGTTGGAAACTGGTGATTTGGGGATGTGTGAGCAATATCCACTTGCTGTTTTTCTAGCATCTCACAAGATACACCACCGTTATCGATGGGGATTGACACAACTTTTGCTCCCTCCATGGTATAGCTTTTGCTTATTTTGCTGTGGCATGGATTTTCAACACCAAAAATTTTATCACGACCAAGAAGTTTAACAATCAGTCCATAAAGATATTCCGTGCCAGCGCCGATGATAATGTTTTCTTTTGAAACTTCCATTCCCCTTGTGGCAAAAAGATATTCAGATATTGCAGTCCTGAGCGGTTCACAACCTTTATTATCAATGGTTTTTAACAGCACCTCGTAGTTGTCTGTTATAACTTGTCGCATATTTTTCGCCCAAACAGAAAAAGGGAAAATTTCATCTGCTCCACCACTGTGATAAAGTGATTTTAATTTTTCCTGTGGATTTTCCTCGGATTTCTTTCGTGGTGATTGCACATTTCTAGCAGCTTGCTTTGGCATGTCACACACAAAATAGCCACTGCGTTCTTTTGAGACAACATAACCTTCGGATATTAGTTGTTCATATGCATTTTGCACCGTTATAACACTGATTTTTAATTGCTCTGCCAAACCTCTTTTTGACGGCAGTTTTTCGCCGGCTCTCAGTTTGCCATGCTTGATATCATTTTTTATTTGCTGATATAAGCTCACATACATACTCTTATTTTTATCTAACTGGTATATCAATATAGCCACCTCTGGTATTATTTTTTTGTTATGTTTTGATTATTTACATATATTCAAATATATAATATACTGTTATCAAAGCATTGTCAAGTGCATTGCACATGTAATGCTAAGCAAATAAACTTTTTAGGAGAACTACTATGACTGAGACTAAAACTATCACCCTAACAAGCCTTTTTGCGGGGTTAATATTCATATTCACCGCATATATATCACACATCCCTACGGGGGTTGGCTACGTGCATTTTGGCGATGCTTTTATTTATCTTGCCGCTTGCCTTTTGCCAAGAAAATACGCAATGATGGCGGCTGCAATTGGTGCTGGACTTGCGGATATCGCAACGGGAGGCATGCTTTGGGTTTTGCCGACAATCATTATTAAACCGTGTCTTGTTGCGATGTTTTCACGCGATTGCAATATGCTCGCAAAACGCAATATCATTGCTTGTGTGGTTGCGGGAATTTTTGGAGTGTTGGCTTATTTTGTAGCGGAAGTTATAATTTTTGGTAACTATTCCGTTGCAGTTGCCAATTTTGCAAGTGGATTTATTCAACCTGTTGGAAGCATGATTTTCTTTATTCTTATAGCCACTGCTTTAAACGGTTTGAAAATAGGAGTGAAAAATGACAATACTTTATAATGTTGGAAATGGGCTTTACGTGAACACCACCAATAGATGCCCTGCCAACTGCACCTTTTGCATAAGAAATCACGCAGATGGCATTATGCCAACGGATAACTTATGGCTTGAAAGAGAGCCGACTGTTGATGAAATCTGCGAGAAAATTAGCAATACCGACATTTCAAAGTTTTCTGAAATTGTCTTCTGCGGTTTTGGCGAGCCAAGTGTGCGACTGTTTGATATTTGCAAAGTTGTAGAGTTTATTCGGAGCGTTTCCGACATTCCAATAAGGATTGACACAAACGGACTTGCAAATTTGATTCACAATAAAAGCGTTGAAGATGCTTTCAGTGTTTTTGATGTTGTTTCCATAAGTTTGAACGGCTTTGATGCCGAAAGTTATCAAGCTGTTACGCGTTCAAAATTTGGAATAAAATCTTTTGATGAAATGTTGAAATTCGCTAGCGAAGTGCAAAAACATTGCGATAAAGTTATTATGACTGTTGTTGATTCAATAGGTGAAACCGCAATTGAAAAAAGTCGCGTTATTGCCAATTCTTGCAGTGTCGATTTCCGAGTCAGAAAATACACATAGTATATAAGGGTTTTATGCTTATTTTACTCTTCGATTTTTTCAATCACAACCGCTGTGCCGCTGATGATAACGCCAATAAGGTTTGAACCAAACTGATGATAGTCAAAGCCTATACCTATGATAGCATTGCCACCACACTGAATTGTTTGCTTATAAAGCTCTTGCATAGATTCTTCCCTTGCCGTTGCAAGTTTATCTTTGAAAGCACCGCTTGTTGTGCCAAAAAAGTCCGCAAAGCCTGCCGCCATTTCACTTCCAAAACCTGTGCCGAGAACTGTTTCTCCCACCACTATTTTTATATATTTAGTGATTTTATATCCTTCGAAATTGTGACCGTTGCTCGTGAGGATATAATCGTATTTCCTCTTTTCTTCAAGAACTTTTTCGACTTCAATCATCGCATCAGTCGTTCCTGCTTTGATGTTTTCCAAAACTTCCACAACTTGCGGTTCAAGCTTGCCTGAATTTATATATTCATCAATATATAACGTAGCCTTGTGAAATTTATCAACATCAGCGACTGGTCTTTTTTGCAAAATTTTTGTGACTTCAAAGCATTTATCGCAAAAAAATTGTTTAGGTTGATTTTCAGAAATTGGACGTTCCTTCGCCCAAGAACTTATTTTGCTTCCGCAAACACAACATGTATTAGCCATTTTCATTTTCTCCTTTCGCCCCTGCGAGCTTCTTTATTTCGTTTATTAATTGTTATCGGCTAGGCTCGATTTATTATGTAAAGCCGTTTATTTCTTCCAAAAAAGCATGCAAATCGGCAATCGCGTCCGCCGTGCTTGCTTCATAAAACCAGTTGCCAACTTTTAGTGTTTGCGATGACTGAACGATTACATCCCCAAGAAAAGTGCCATATGCATCATACATATTCACATGAACAGACGTCCCCATTCCAAGCGCAAGCCCTTTGGCGTGATACTTCGTGCTTTGCATTTCATTTATGATATAATCAATAGTTTCCCTATCATCAATAACAACCGTTTCGCCAGTGTTGCCGTTGAATAATTGAATTTCCGCGACATCTTGCGCATCAGCTTTCGGAAAAGTTTTAGGTGTCACCCACCAAATCCCAAAAACCAAAGCAATGATAACCACCACGCACATAATAATTTTGATTGATTTTTTCATGTTGCTCATCCCTTATTTCACATCATTCAAACAAAATGCTTGCGATATTGTGACCTATGATACATGGCAAGACCATTATAAGGCCACCATCCACTAGGAACATATAGTTTAGCGTTATGTAGTTATATGTCATCATGCCAGTTGCGAACGGAATATTTGCGTACATAATGAAATAAGCGGCTGATAGATATGCGACTATCAATAACGACACTGCGATTATGATAAGGGAATGCAAGTTATCTTTCAAGTTGAATTTTTTCAATTTGAAAGTTTTAGCCCCCGCGAAAATTCCAATAGCAAGAAACAATGCTGAAAGTGCAAAGAAGTTGCCAAAGAAACCTTGCATAAAATCTCTATCCCAAGGGATATACGTTTGAATAAGATATGTTCCCAATAGGTATGCCACAATTATTATAGAATATTTGATAAGTTTGTTTTTCATTTCGTTTCTCCTTTATATTATTTTAATCAAACTCGCCTGTTTGATTTTTCTGCTGTTGTTTTTTCTTTTTCTTTACTATCACTACGATTACAATTATACCGATAATAATGACTGGAGAAAAAATCCCTGCAACCATCAACACTGTCATTGGAAAATACGGGCTTGTAACTGTGCTCCAAATTGATTGATACCAATTTTCTGTCACTTTGATTTCCAAATCTTCTGTTGGCAAGGCGGTTGATGTGTATTGATATTGGCGTGTTCCAACCTTTTTGAAATCAAGGTTGCTATAATCAAGCTTTGGCATATCTTTTCCTAGCGTGAGGTTGATTGTGAGATTCTCAAAGTCTGCCCACATGTTTGCTGGCGTTAAAAAATATTCAAGCGTTCCGTAATTCACCACCGATGTGTTTGTTGGATATCCACCCAAAATATAGTCATATGACACAACAATTTCTTTGGTTTCCCCCGCTTCGAAATCTATTTCAAACAAAATGCTGTCGACACGTCTTGCTTCATCATTATCTGCCGCGGTGCTTGGATTAAGCAATGCAAACTGCCAATCCGATGTTGTCACATCATTTACCCAATCAAGATTGTAGCTATCCACTTCAATGGATACCATTTCACCATCTATAACCACAGCAACGCCTGCCGATTCCACGTTTGGCGATAGGAACATTGACTGGGTTGAAACTGCTGAATTTGTTGCGTTTTTCATTGTGTAGGTTGCAACAATGTTCGCCTTTCCAAGCTCTAGCGTTATATCCAACACCTCTGAAAGAACAGATATTTCATCGTTTTGCTGAAAAGTGATAGTTGTTCCCACATCCGCCGTTTCAGGAGCCGCCATGTTTGCAAGCACCGTTTGAGGAATGGTCATCGTGATTATCAAAACCAGCAAAAATGCTATCGTGATTTTCTTTTTCATAATACAAGTCTCCTTATATAAACACAATTACGGTTGCAATCAAATTGCTCTCAATATTTTCTATTATGAAGCTGCCTGCGACAACGCATCTGCTAGAATTATGCCCGAAACATATGTTTCATCATCATAGTTACCAGACCAACTATATCTCTGCACTTCATCATAAATTTTAGCTGTGAACGTTTCCCCGTCTGGATATGTTATTTGTATTGTGTAATATTCATCACTTTTTAAAATCCAATATTCATATGTGTATTCACCATCAAAAATAGTTCTATTCACTGTGTCCACTTCCAAACAATAGTCTTCCGTTTCCACAATATAAAACTCACTCACTTGCGAGCAACCGACAAAAGCTAGCGTTGAAATTATTAGAATAACTAGCAACATTATTTTAGTTTTTTGATTTTTTAGCATAATGTTTTTCTCCTTTATATTGATTTTATGTGATTGTTGGGACTGCACTGCTATTTGCAAGAACTCCCTCGCAGAAATAGTCGTACATCATGTATTTACCATCGAAATAGTAGAAATATATTCCATCATCATTCAAAAAAACTGGCATGATTGTATAGTCCGCTTCAAGATAGCCTGCATAGCTTGCGTTATACATCAAATACCCAACGTGTGTGAATATTTCACTGCTTGACGAAACAAGTTTATAATAGTTCTTGTCGATATAAGCAAGTGTGCCATCCGCATCATACGCTACGCCATCAGCTATTATTTGGCTGTTTTCTTTATCGATTTTCATATCAACTTCTTCAAGCTGAACACTGCCACCTTTTACTGTTGCCTCAACAACAACATAGTATCCACCATCTTCGCCTTGAAAAAATTCCGCTGGGTCGGAGTTTTCTTTTCCCCAAAAGTTAATTAAAAGTATTATTGATATAATAACCACCACAATAGTGGCGATGATGAATATTTTCTTCATGATGCAAGTCTCCTTTATAGCGATTGCAATTTATTTTGTTCTGCAACAACATTCTCAGTTTTCTTTCTTTACAAGTTGGGTTTCTGTTCCAATGCAACCTATTATATATGCCACTGAAAAAAATTGCATGAATTTCGGAATGCCATATAGCAATGCTCCACTGCGAGAACCTATTGCAAAAACAGCTCCAACAAATAGTGCTTCATATACATATCCCCACATTCTATCTGTGAAAAATTTTCCCCTGTCAGTAAGATACTCTTTTTTGAACGGCACTACCATAAGAGGCTCTTTTCCTTGAGCAACTCTCTTGCCTTCAAATTTATACCAAAAATAAAAAGCTACACTTGCCACAGCAATCAACAATATAGACTGCAAGGCATCCGACATCGAGCCATTTATATATCCATCAACAAATGTAATACTGTTGAAATAACAAACACGAATGATAGTAATCCAATAATTTTCTTCATAATGTAACTCTCCTTTTTTTAAATCATATATCTGTTATACATCTCAGATATTTTAATTAGCTTATCACCATCTATATTAAGCGGAAAATATAGTGCGTCTAGTGCATATATATTCTTATAATGAGTATCAAACAAATCACTGCTGCTATTAATAGGAGTATTCTGTTTTTTAAATTTAACCAAAATCTATCAGACCTTGAAGGGATTTTCCTGCGAATAGTTTCAAATACGCCTGATTTTTTATATTTATAGTTCAACACTGAGCTTAAAATTGCACTTATAAAGAATATTATAGTTGCAAGTCCTATTTCTGCAAACCAAAATAAAGCCATACCAAACAGAAAAAACATGCCTATCATGTTGTTATAATTCATTATACTTAGCCACTTATAATAATCAAGCTGTTCTTCCTTATTCCAATCCGTGATATCGATTTTCATGTTTCTCCTTTTTCGCATTTCGCTTCTCCTTTTCTTTATCGAATTATCTAAGCATTATTGTGCGTGTCTATAATGTCATAAGCAATTTGCAAAAATGTGTCTGTATCTGCTTTGTCACTGACAGTGCCAGAATCAATTTGATAAAAAACGTCATCAAGCTTGAACCAAACATAGCTGTCGGTCTGCTTGATATCAACACCGCCATAGATTTGTGTTGCGATGATTGAACTTCCAGCAGTTGCAATTTTTGCCGTAACTGAAAAACTGCCGTTCACATCATCAAACCCCGATGCGGTATATCCCTCTATACCGTGAAAAATTCCCCGTGAAGAAAATATCGTCATGTTTGAATTTGGAAAATTTGCATTTTGTGTGCCGTTATAATAAAAATAAGTCCTGCTGTAATCCTCAAAAAAATATTCGCTAGGCAAAATGAAATCGTAGCCATCAATCTCGCTCGCAAGATCTTCATAAGAACTAGCCATGACCATCGGATCGCCATTTTTCAACCCCAAAGGTCCCCACAAAAACAGCCATGTCGCCAAAGCCAAAATAATTATAGCAATGATAATAATTTTCTTTTTCATTTTTCTCTCCTTTAATTTTGCAACAGCAAAATATCATCTTGCGTTGCGTTTTTGATTATGTTTACCTATACTGCAAGTATATCATACAGCGCACTTTTGTCAACCGCATTTCCCAAATGGCAGATATACGACCCACGCGGTAAGTTTTTGCGTTTAAATACTACTGTTTACTTTTTTTATGAAATAATAGCGTGTACAAACGAAACCTATTATCGCCAAACACCTTATACTAACGGCATACACGATAATAAAAGTAGATGGATTTATTCCTCACAATCCTCCTCACCACCATATTGCCCCTCTTCATCGCATTCTTCAGCCTCTTCATCGTAATCATAAATTCCTTGCGTGGCTCTGATTTCATAGATAATAAAAGCAGCAGCTAAGGCAATAGGCAGGATTATTGAATAACTCGTATTAAAATTAGCATCAATTGCCATGCCAATAAAGCCACTTAACACAATAAAGATAAAAATAAGTTTCACATCTAATTTACCATTCATATTTCTTTCCTCTCAATTTTCATAAACCCTTCCCCCAAGTGTGGCTTTGGGGATGATGAGAGGATTATATGAATTTGTTATTTTGTTATTTTGTATTTTAATTTCTTTTTTCTATAGATTTTGCCACACGCAATATAAACAATTCAAGTATGCTTTAGGCTATTGAATTATAAAATATTTCATGATTGATTTTCAAAAAGTTTGCTACACTATATATAACAGCAAAACAGCACTTTTAGTTGCGTTTTTGGTTATGTTTATCTATAGCGCAAGTATATCATACAGCGGACTTTTGTCAAGTACATTCCCCCAACTGGCAGATATATGACCCAAGTGGTAGGATTTTTGCATTTTTGCATAAAAATAACCCTCAAAAACGCTTTATATAGATTAAACGATATTTTTGAGGGTTTTTATTCAATTTTTGATAAATATTTTAAAAATTCTAATCTTCTTGTTCATAATAATAAGAATAATCAATTCCTTTCATGAACGTTTCTCTGTCATGTATTTTCTCTGTCAATGCTCCGAAAATAAGCGTTCTTATTTCGCTGGCATCTGTGACACTTTCTTTCATTGCGTTCAGATACGCATTTTTATCAATCTGGCTCCAATCAACGCAGATTTTCAACGAACGTTTCAGCATCAAATCCAACCAAATTCTCGTGCTTCTGCCATTGCCTTCCAAAAATGGGTGAGCAACATTCATCTCAACATATTTACTAACGATTTCATCAAAAGTTGATTCAGACATATTTTCAATCACTTTCAATCTCCACCTCTTGTATTAAGTATACCATTCACAAATCACCTTGTCAATAGTGCTGTTTTGACAATCAAAAACCGCCAACGTGGGTTGGCGGTTTTGCTTTAGTCAATATTACATGATGAAAAACATAGTTATTGATTTTCTTTTTTATTTTTTTGTTTTTTATAGACAATAAATGTTGCCGTGCAAACTGCAATCACAATCAAAATCCACCATGGGAAGTTAGCTCCGCTTTCTTCTTTGGCTTCAGCTACCACTGGGACTTCTTCTGGCTCGTCTTCGACCGCGACAACTGTTTCGGCAATTTTCACGCTTGAAACTGTCACCGTTTCTGTTGCGTATCTGCCGTATTTATCAGCGGCATAGATTTTATATGTGCCGTTGCCAAATTGCGATAGGTCGATAACAACCGTGTTGCCCTCGAAGGCATATTCGTTGCTGTCAATTGTGATTATTTTGAGGTTTGCATCATAAACAGTTGCGATTTCGCCATCGACTGTTATCACTGGATCGTGAGTATCAAGTGCCGTGCCCGAACCGCCTGAACTGCTTGTGCTTTCAACTTGAACACTAGGTGCTACATAATCAGGGTCTGTATCGCCAATGAGGACGAAATCTGAAAATGATGTTGTTGTGAAAGATAGATACATTTGTCCATCTTGGACGAAATATGTTTTATCTGTTATTTCGTTCACTGCACCCGCGTTTGCTCCTGTATCTTCAATGTGATATAGCGTTATGCTTGAAAGCAATGTATCGTTTGGAATTGGAATGATAACAACAACTTTCTTATCTTCGGCAGGTTGAACTTCTTCTGTTTCTGTCTCGGTTTCGGCAATCAATTTGATGTTATATGCCGTGAGCACATTCACACCTGCAAACATTGATTTGTCTTCGATATCCACGCTGTCAAATTCTGGGTATTGATCTGCCAAAACGTAGACTTCAATGCTGTCGATACCTTTATCATAGTCGGAAAGAACAGAAAGGTCAACTTGCGTTGCTAGACCAAATACTGAAACGCCATCTACATCTTCGCCTTGAGCGGAATATGTGATTCCTTGGCTATCTTCCGATACCATATATTCAAGCAATGCTTCATATTGTCTGTTTATTTCATCTAGGTCTTCGCCAAGAAGTCTTCTTTCTTCTGTCGAAAGTCTTTCGAGTGCCATTTTGGCGATTTCTACG
Organism: Bacillota bacterium; assembly: GCA_044426045.1. Classification (GTDB taxonomy): domain Bacteria; phylum Bacillota; class Clostridia; order Christensenellales; family CAMQZB01; genus JAWXUU01. The sequence goes on along the minus strand of JAWXUX010000005.1, from coordinate 21,419 downwards.
TCTTCATAGTGCTCTTCAAGCGTGTGGTCTGTGCCTTCGCAATCGCCAAGCACGTCTTCAGGCAAGTTGTTTGCCGCAATGTGTGCTTCCATAAGACGAGTGAACAAGCTTAGAAGATAATCATATTCTGTGCCAACAGAGTTCATGATTAGTTGTTGAGAATTTGTGAGAGTGTCACTATAAGTGTCGTAGCTGAATGTTACTTTAGTCCCGCCATCGTATGAAGAATCGTTTTCTGAATCATAGCTTGCAGTGTAATCGTCACCGAAATCCCAGAAACCTGCATATGTGCCAGTTTCGCTTCTGTATTCATCGTGGACGTAGTAGAAATCAGTGCCCACTTCAAAGATATGGTGAATATTGAAGAAAGTTTGAGAATATCTGTCCATTGAATCACTCAAGTTGAATTCGTATTCCACAACAGATGTTTTACCATAGATGATTTGAACGATTTCTTGGTTGATTTCTTTTATCATTGCATCAGCTTCTTCATCTGACAAATCGCCAGAGTTATATTCAAATGATGCTAGGTTATAGATTTTGCCAACGATATAGTCGCTTGCATAATCATCTTGACCATGATATCCATCAAATGCAATGTTTTGTGAATCGATCTTGCCACCGCTTTGCGTTGAAGCAAAGTCGCCGTCGTATACTTCGCTTGCAAGAGCCATGTAGTCTGCAAGTTTAGTTGTGTTTGTTGAGCCAATCAAATCTTGGGCATTGCCTAGATTGTCATACAGATAGTCGGCATAGAGAATGTCATATACTGTTGAAGTTGAATAGTCAAGTGAATTAATAAGTTTGTTCACTGTTATAGAGTTATCAATTTCGTCATCTGTGTATTTATCAGAGTCTCCTTCATCTTGCGCAACTTCTGTTATTGCTTGATATTTTGCAAGAACGTCAACAAGTGTTTTAGCTTCTGTTGTGTTGGTTGGTCCATCGATTTTGATTTCACTTGCTGTTGTGCCTGCGTTGTCGATAACACCTGCAAGTTCTGGATTAGATTCCACCAGTGCGTCATAGTCTGCTTGTGCTTTTGAATAATCTTCATATGCTGTTGCAACATACTCAGTGTCGATTAGGTATTCTTTGATATCTAGTCCATCGATATATTCTGAGTTATAGATGAATAGGTCTTCGTTTATTGTTGTGCTTTTATCGTCACTGCCATGGTCATTAACATAAGTGATCGCATCTTTAATCAATTCTTTAACATTTTCAATCGCTTCGATATTTTTGATCCATGTTTCGATAGTTGAAACTGTTGTTATTTGCAAGAATGTGATTGTATCTGCTGTTAGATTGTAGCTTTCTGAATCAGTGCCAGTTGTTGTGTTTGAAACAGAATATTGATATTCACCAATTATTTTTACGATATCGTTACGAATGCTACTGTCCCAGCTTCCGCCATTATCTGATATTGCTTCTTGAACTTTTGTTACTGCTGTTTCATAGGCATCTATATCAGCTTTGATTTCAGTGTAGCTATCTGTATTTGAAACTATGATTTCATCAAAAGTACTTGTGTCGCTAGTTTTTAATTTTTCTGCAATTTCTTGTTGCTCGCTAGACAATCCATTCCACGTGTTTATCACGTTTGTGAGTTGGATATAGTTTTGTGGGTCGATATCTAGTGTTGGGATTATAGCTGCTGCGATTATATAGTCTTCGATATCTTGGATATAACCATCGATATCTTCAGTTCCAATCATATCCTCGAGTGCTGATTTAATTTCAGAATCTACTACGCCATTCACTAAAGTATTGTTATAGGCAATTTCAAGGGCATCGATTGCACTTTCCAATGCTTTCAAATCAAATGTGTCCGTATTATACGCCTTGTCTGCCGTATCTTTTGCCGCTTTCAATGCTTGTGCTAATTCATTATTTTTAACATAGTCGGCAACTGTTTCTTTATCGATTGCGTTATATAGCTTCATAAGATTTGTGTAGTTTTCGTTTGAAATTTCGTTGCTCGCTGTTACGCCATCTGCAAAATCTACGCCCGCAATACGTTGTTGTCTTGCTGTTGTTCTGCCTTCGAAATAGTTATATGCTTCAAGAACTAGTTGCACATTTTTATAGTCATCATCAGATAAAGATGAATCTAGGCTATAAAAATATTCAGCTAATTCATCAATGCTAGATGTGCCAGTATATCCCTTTGAGTTTGTGAAGCCAGTGGAGATAGCATCATAATATCCATTGAACAAATCAACACGTGGGTCGATTGAAAGTGTCACTGTGTTCACGCCTGTGCCGTTATAGTCGAACGTTGTTGATGTGTTTCCGTTTGCATCTGTTGCGCTGAATGAAATGTTATATATTGTTACAGATGTTGGGTCGAAAGTTAGTGTTGTTAGAATTTGAGTATCGCCAACATCTGCAGTATTAGCTATAACTTCTGCTTTGAAATATATTGCTGTGTCGATTTCGCCTTCAGTGTATGCATTGTTATCAGTTGAATCGGTTGCGTTTGCGTAGTTTTCATCACTAGCATTTTTCAAGTATATTGTGCCTGTCGCCATGTCAAGATAGCCTTTGCCAAATGTTGGTTGGGTTTCTCCAGACGATGTTTGATTGATGATACTATCCGTGAATTCAAATGCTTTTTCTGCCACGCCACTTGCGTTTATTGTTAGTGTTGCATAATCCATTCCGACAACGCTTGCACCTGTACCTTTATCATCTTCGGCGTAGAAAACGAAAGTTTGACCTACTCCGTGCCATTGGCTGAAATAGTATTCTGAAAGTTCTTCAGTATACGATTCGTAAACACTGACTATTGGCATTGTTTTGTCGCCGATATTTTTGAATGTTAGTGTGACAGAATCTTTATAGTTGCCTGTGCCCGTGATTGTTGCAACATAGACGCCGTTAGCTTCAAAGGCATAGTCATTTGGTACAGTGTAGTCAGCAAGCGTTGCACCACTTGCAAAACTTGATGTGTGTTGCCATGAGATTGAATAATTAGATGTGTTCAATGTGTTTGAACTTTCCGTAACGCTGATTTTAATATCACCTGCTTCACTGATTGTATAATTCGCATCTTTGTTTGATGCAGAAATATCCGAACTTGTTATTGATTTTTGGTTGATTGTGTAAGTTTTGATAGCAACAGTATCGCCATCATCAGGTGTAGCTTCAATGCCTTGGAAATTTGTGTTTGTTGTTGCGATTGCCGTTATTGAATATGTTCCAGCATCCACAAATGTGGCATCCTCACTTTCCCATGTGATTGTATATTCATCTTCATTGATAACTTCATTGCTAGCCGCACCTTTCACTGTCACAGTTGGCTTTTGAGCTGTGCCGTTATACGTTGCAGAACTTTCGCTCAAAATGATTTGCACTTCTTCTTTATTGATTGTGAAGATATATTTGCCATTGATTGTTCCTGCATATTCGCCCGCACCAGATATTTTGCCGTAGTATGTGCCCGCGTTTATCATTCCGCCGTCTTCGACTGTTGTGTTGAGTCCTGATACTCGGCTCGTCATCTCTGAATTTGTGAACCAAGTAACGGTAAAATCCGTGCCGTATGTTAGAGTGTCAAATACTGATGCGTTATCTGCAAGCTTATCACTATCAGAGCCCTCATATATTTCAAGCGATGAAATTGTTGGCATTTGCGCTTTTCCGTTATATGTGACTGAATCTAACTTTATATCGCTTTTTATTGTGTAGTTTGTGCCATCATTAGCTATATACAAATAATCACCTGAAGCTGAAAGTTGATAGTCTGCGTTATCTGAAGTGAAATATAAAATGTTTCCTTCATCATCTGTTACAGTTTCGTTATAAATATACACAACTTTACCTGTGTTTCCAGCCTTAGTCACGCCGATTTTTGCACCATCAGCAAGCGTGCCGATAGTGATATATTGGTTTGATGTTACATACACATTGTTGTCCGTTTTGTTGCCCGATTCACCAGCTGTGTTGCTAGTCACTTTTGGCGCGCCTGAAACTCTCACTTCACTGAAGCAATATACACCACCACCAACTGTGCGCGCCGTATTTCCAGAGATTTCACCACCGTATAGGTATACTGTAGATGAAGACCATATTCCACCACCTGCACCGTTTGTTGCAGTGTTATTTTTTATTTTGATTGTGTCGGTTTGAGACAGTGGCTCAACTGTGACTGTTGAATAAGAGAAAATTCCTCCGCCGACTGGTGCAGTGTTTTCAGAGATTTCACCACCATAAATTCCGAGGATGCCTGCGGAATATATTCCACCGCCGTATCCGCTGCCAGATACTGTATTATTTGATATTTCTCCACCATAAATTTTTATTGTTGAATTATATCCATAGATTCCGGCGCCTTGTCCACCATGACTATCTGATGGTGTCAATTCATTTCCTGTTATCTTTCCGCCAAACATATTGAACGAAGCACCTGAATCCACATAGACACCACCACCACTTGGATAACTGCTGATAATATTACCAGTTCCACCAGTGATTGAACCTGCGGTATCGTTCGTGCAATCATAAAGGTTGAATGTGCCGTTCACTGTGATGACAGAATAACTGCTTAAAGTTGTTGCTTGTGCGGTGATATCCTTGCCATTCAAACACAAACTTACAGTTTGTCCTGATTCAATTGTTATTGTTTGGGTTGGAGTTAAATCGGCTGCAAGATAGTAGTTGCCTGAAGTCAAAACAGAAACCACTTTCTCTACGCCTGTGATCTTGCCACTTGTATCAACACTGCCGATAATATAATATTGCACGCCAGAATACACTTCTGTTCCAAGGATTGGTTGTGCGTTTGAGAGTGTTGAACAAGAGTGATTGCTATAAGTGCTATATGTATCGCTGTAATAGTCTTTAAAAGTTTCATACATTGAAGAATCTATTTCAAGTTCATCATCTTCAAGTAGTTGTGCTGTGATTGCTGTGCCCTCTGCATTCATCGCATATTTATAGCTTGAATCATCAGCTGTGATATACAGTTCATCTGTTGCGGATAATGTATAGCTAGTTCCAGTCACTGTTGGATATGAAGTATACTTTGCAACCCCAATGCTTGCACCGTCAGTTAGCGCACTAGAAATATACATTCCTCCACTGCATACAACGACATTTTGCGTTACTCCATTAGTTCCTGTGTTGCCTGAAATAATAGGATCATCCGAGAGTTTCAATTCTGAATAGCCGTATAGCACAACTCCGTTATAATAATCTGCGGTATTCCCAGATATTTCGCCACCACTCATTATCATTGTTGCAGAATTAGTTAGATCAACTCCGCCTGCCCAATCTGCGTCGTTTCCAGATATTTTGCCACCTGTCATCGTGAAAGTACTGCCATCAACACAAACACCACCGCCACTAGATGACTTGTTATCTGATATAGTCACGCTTTCAGAAATGGTAAGTTGACTGCCTACGTACACAGCAATACCACCACCAGAATATGTTGCAGTGTTTAAAGAAATAGATGTTTCTCCAGAAATTTCAACTGTACTAGCAGTAGCGAAAACACCGCCTCCGTATTTAGCACTGTTTTCAGATATTGTGCCACCTGTTATTGTCACGGTGCTATTTGCGAAAGCGCTTATTCCTCCGCCCTCGCCAGCGCCTTCCGATATGTTTAAAGAAATAGTCGCTTGTTCAGAAACGTTCACTTCGCTTGAATATGCATATATTCCACCACCATCACCACTGTTTTGTGTTGTGTTTGAAGAAATAGCCGCGGTTCCAGAAACGCTCACTTCACCGTCGTACGAATAGACACCAGCACCATTTGCCGTTGCTGTGTTTGAATCAATTTTACCGCCACTCATTTCGAATGTGTTTTCGTTGTAAAGACCACCGCCATATGTTGCTGAGTTGCCGGAAATTTCACCGCCAGTCATTGTGAATGTGCCTGTGTATTCATTGTGAACACCACCGCCGTATGACGGATTAGCGCTTGTATCTCTCTCGGCAGTATTGTTGATGATATATCCATTTTTCATAGTAAACGTGCCGAAGTTCATCACACCTGCGCCCCAGCCTGCTTTATTTTGAGAAATTGTGCCACCGTATAATGTGAATGTACTATTATTAGAAACAAATACACCGCCACCTTCGCGACGAGCTTGGTTGCCTGTTATTTGACCACCATACATATTGAATTCACCATTCACGCTGACACCGCCACCGCCATCTGTTAACTCAGTATCGCCGTAGGCATAGTTGCCCGCAATTGTTCCGCTGTACATGTTCAATGTGCCAGCAACTGTGATTCCACCGCCAGCTGCTGATCCATGTGCGGAATATCCGCCTGTGATTAGTCCGCCTGTGATTGCGTAGTAGTTATCTTTACTTGAATTAGTATCGCCAGTTGTGTATGCAAAACTCATACCCTCACCTGTCGCATAGCCGATAGTTTTGTCACTTCCATAAAGGTTGAGCGTGCCATTAACCGTGATAACAGAAAATGTGTTGCTTGATGATGCTTCTCCGTCGATAACGTAACCGTTGAGGGTTAGATATACTGTGCTTCCTTCTGGAATTGTGATTGTTTTTGTTGTTGTGATATCGCTTGATAGATAGTAGTATCCACTTGAAAGGGAATAATCACTTTCTTCCAAGTTTGAAGCCGTCAACTCAGTCCAATTTTCACCCGAGAGAGTGCTGTCAGTAGGGGTAATGGTAACCCCCCCCCATCAATATCGACTGCGACGTATTCTATAGCTTCAGTGTCCGCTGCAGTTTCCGCAAAAACCACTTCTGCTCCTGTGAGCAATAGGGCAAAAGCTAGCACAAGTGCTAGCATAATTAAAAATAGTTTGTTCTCTTTTCCTTTCATAAGTCCTTCTCCTCGTTTGTAATTTCTATATCAATTTTTGCAGTGCAAAAATTATTTGCAATATTAAACATGGATTTTTTTGATGTTTAATGTAATGACATTGTAACACAAAATTAGACTGCTGTCAATATAAATTCAGACAATTTATACTAGAATTTTCAACTATTTTAATCTTTTTTTGTATACACATGGGTGTATATGTCTAAGTCAATCATATATATGAATGATTTTTACATATGTGTATATTATTGTTATTCGTGCGTACACAATAGATTACACTAAACAAGCGCCTTAAAATACAAAATTGGATAAAAATATACAATAATATTATAGAATAAATATGAAGTTTGCATGGAATATTTTGATACCATAGTAAAATCCTGCAATTTATTTCCGCAAAATTTCACCATGTATGCCAAGAGATGTTAACAAGTTGTTTTTCTGGGTCTTTGTACATGATTTCTCCTTAAGTTTAAAATTAAAAAAAGCAAGGGTTGAAACTTGCTTTTTTACAAATGATATAAATTACTGAGGATTTGGAGCAAAACGCAAAAGTTTATGAAACAATCTGCCAACACATTTTAAGAATCATTTTATTTTCGCATGAAATATTACTGCTCTTTTTTTATTGTCGACTACTCGCATTGCTATGCGTGTGTAGATTTTTAGCTTTTTTAATTGCTTTCTTGCTTGGGTGAAAAAAGGTTGCTCTTTTATTAGAGTTATATTTTCTTGTTTGCAAAATTCACTGCCATCATTGACATAAAAATACATCATTGCACTGGTGTTGCCAGTTTTTTGGACGTACTTTTGGGCATACATTATACCCTCTTCGTTTGTCGCATCAAACAGTAGTTCAGCATTTGCGAACGTTTCTTTCATTGCTGAAATGAACTGACTGACTTCAATCGGTTGAAAATATTGGAAAACGCCTGACGCAACAAGCAATATTGGCTTATCTTTTGGCAGGTTATTTGTCCACTCGAAATCCATAATGTTATATGGCAAATACACTTCATTATCAGCCTTTCCAAGCAGTTCCCTTCTTGAATCAATAACATTTGGAAAATCTAGTTGATAGAAAGTTCCTTTTGTTTCAGATAGTCGATAGTTCATTGTTTCTAAACCTACGCCAAGGTTGACAACTGCACTGTCTTTGCTTTCATCCAAAAACTCGGCTACAATCTTATCCATCTCTTTATACCTTGCAACTGAAGCTAGCATAGTGTATTCCGAACTTTGATCGTTGACGGCAGTGACTTGCGATAAATTTTGCAACTCTAGTGACTTTCTGTCATGAAAGTATTGCGGAAATCTTGTTGACCCCAACACCCTTGCTGCAAGTGGTATGAAAAGCGTATCATCTACTCCACTAAATTTTTCGTTATTCATTTCTCTATTCCCCCTTTTTATGAATTTTATTATTTTCTAGCAATCAAAATGCATTCTGAAAGTGGTTTTGCTTTCACTTCATCAGAAAATACCATTTTAAAGCTATGCTTTTCCAGATAATTTTCGAACTGGAATTTTGTCCATTCTTTATAGGTTTTAAAACCAATCAGCGACAAAAACTTCATTCGCAGGGATTTTTCATCCGCTCGTGTAAACGTTGGAGCGATAATCAGTCCACCTGTTTTCAGAACCCTTTTGATTTCTGCAACCACCACATCAGCATTTGGCATGATGTGAAGTGCATTTGCAATCACAACCACATCAAAGGTCTCGTTTGGGAAAGTTAAGTTCGCTCCATCTTCCACCCCAAAGGTTATTTTATCCCCTTGGTAGCTTTTTTGGAATATTTGCACCATCTTTTCTGAAAAATCTGTTGCGTGATAGCTTGCAGTTTTATCTGCAAGCAATGTTGAATACTGTCCTGTTCCGCATGCAATTTCTAAAGCTTTTTGATTTTTATTCAAATATGGGGCAAACAAACCTGAAGACTTTTCGAAAGTTTCTGTGTTGTTTTTCATAAATTTGCTGTATTTGCTAGCGACTTTATCCCAAAACTTTTTGTTTGAATTATCTTTCATATTTCATCCCTCTTAGTTAGTTATGACTAATTAAGATTAATATACCACTTTCTGTACTAGCAGTCAAGCAAGCAAGTTAAATTTATTTAATTTAATTTATTTTTGCTTACCCGTGCCATTTATGGAACGAATAAATTTCTTTTTCCTGATAATCATTTCACACAAATAAACAAAGTCAATATTTATACTGAAATTCTATTTCTACGATTATATGCATCATTCGCTCTCACAACTTGATTATGATTTTCACAAAATCTTCATACTTGACTTTTTAATTTCATCCGACTATAAGATGAATCAACATAAAATAACAGTAAAAGCTTTATATTTGGAGGTCATATTATATGAAAAGGAAAGAGGGTTTTCACCCTCTTTCCTTTTTGATTATTTTATAAAATCCCCTTTTAAACATATAAATTGCAAAAATTTAGTTCATTCTACAATATATCATATAAAATATATGTGTTCCATATGCCAATATCATGACAAAAATAGAAATTGCAAAAAGTTTTTAAAATAAATATCACACGAAATGGAAATGTGTCATTTAATGGGACTTATATGGCGGAGAAAGAGGGATGGATTGCTTTGCAATCCCGTTCTCGAAGCGTAGCTTCTCGAACAAAGATGCTACAGCCCGCATAAACTAAGGGAATCAGCCCAATCCCTTTGTTTATCGGGGTTGTAGACCTTTACTACAGTACAACTTTATGTACTCAGGTACATAAATATTGACACACGTACAATAAAATGCAACACGAATGCAACACGAAATGGAAAAAATGAGTATCATAAAAAAATTGTCGCTATCCTTAGGAAATTGACTTTCCGATCAACAACAACTCCTCTGAATTTATTATAACACAAAAAGCCGTGATAGAATTGACTTGCAGCAATTCCATCACGGTTTTTATTATCATTTTAGTTTAGAATTTCTTCTGATTTGTTATGTCTTTTGCACCATCTAGGGCATATGGTTCACAGAGGAAAGATTTTACTGTTTCTCCATCTTTTGTTGTTATATCGCCTATATTTAGTGGGGATGACACGTTATCCATGAAGATTCCAAGTTTAGATTTCGGAAGCGAATAGATGTCAATTTCTATTTCTTCGCCACCTGTTGCTGTTTTGAATAGTCCAGGTTTCACAGGGGTTGTTGCCAACTGATATAGTTTATATTCTTTTGCTGTTGTTGTATGTTTTTGAAACTCTCCACCAAGTTCGAGAAGTTGATATTCCAATGCTCTGCCTTGTTTATGGATTCCACAAACTGCAAGAGTAACCTTTTCATCTGCGAGAAATTCGCCACAAAATTGCGTCACGATGTTTTCTGCATCCGAAAGACCAAACACTGTGATGCCAAACGGTTTTGATTTATCTTTGCTGTTTTCTGGAACTGCGATTGCAAACAAATCAAGCAAGTTACAATGGTTAGTATATAGTCCCATCAAACTGTTTGTTTTTATTGGGTCTTCCCTTACTTCATCACGAGAAAAAGTTCCGCCAGCTGTTGGCATGATCATGACAGCATCTTTCAAAAGAACTTTTGTTTTTTGCTTATAACTTTGCAACTCATGTAAATTTCCAAAAAGTTTTGCAGCAGTATTTTCAATTTTTGAACCCGACCTCAAGATTTGTTCTGTGACAGGGAAAGTTTTACCTTCGTTTGACTCAACAAAATCTTTCAAGTCTTCCCATCTTTCAGCGACATATGCACCTTCATATAAAATTAAGGCTGCTTTTTCAAACATGTCATAATCAATAAATTCAACTTCCATACCTAGTGACAAAATGCGTTTCACTGTGTTTTCCCATTTTGCTTTATAGATTTCTTCAAACCTACCAAAAAACCTTGGCTGAGTTTTTGGAAGATAAACTTTCTTTGGTGCGGTTTTGCCTTTTTCTTCATAGAATTTTGACCAAGCACAGTCTGCATCGAATCCTTTTGCAACACTATCGATAAGAAGAGTTTCTTCAAGAGAACTTGCAAAAACAGTCACGCAATCCAAGCTTGCACACGCAGGGACTACGCCAGATGTTGACCAAGAACCAAGTGGAGGTTTGAAACCAACAAGTGTGTTTAGCATGGCAGGAACTCTGCCAGAACCAGCTGTGTCTGTTCCAAGAGCGAAACTTGCAAGACCAAGTGCGACAGAAACCGCCGAGCCTGAACTTGAACCACCACTGATCAATTCCGCATCGTGGGCGTTGTGAACTTCGCCATATGGGCTTCTTGTTCCCACAAGACCTGTTGCAAATTGGTCGAGGTTTGTTTTTCCGATTGGTATAGCACCAGCTTTTATCAATTTTTCAACAACAAAAGCAGATTTTTCTGGGGTATATGCATATTCTGCACACCCCGCAGTTGTTGCCACATTTGCAAGGTCGATATTATCTTTTATTGCAAAAGGAATTCCCCAAAGTGGAAAATCAGCTTTGTTTTTCGGAAGATTTTCTATGTATGGCATAGAAAATTCCACTGATGGCGGTGTTATCCAAATGTTTTTATCACTGACGGCTTCTGATCTTTTGATGATTTCTTGCAAAAGCTCTGCTGGAGTGATTTGATTTGCACTATATGCTTGCTTTATCCAAGTTATGCTGAGTTTGTTTGGAAAATATGTCATATCATCACCTTATTTATCCCAAATCAACAAACGTACTGGCGTTGGATTATATGCATTGCAAGGATTGTTTAGCTGTGGACAGTTGCTTATCAAAACCATTACATCTTCGATAGCTTGCATTTCAACATATTTGCCTGGAGCTGAAACCCCATCATCAAATTTGAGTCCACCTTCTTTTGTTACTGGCACGTTCATAAAGAAGTTGATGTTTGGTGCCAAATCTCTTTTCTTGATATCCATATCACAATCTGCAAGTTGAAGCATGAAGCTGTCTCGACAGTTGTGCATATATCTTTTATCCCTTGAATATCTGACTGTGTTGCTTTGTGAAGAACAAGCGCCCCCGATTGTATCGTGTCTGCCAGTTTTATCTGCTGTGATTTTCAAAAGTGCTTTTCCTGATTCTGCACGCAAAATACTGCCTGTTGTGAGGTAGATATTTTGTTGCATAACAATTGTCATCACTGCTCCATAGTGGTCTTCTGGGTTTTTTAAGTCATAAAAAGTTGTGTCGGCTGCTTGGTTGCCTTCCATATCCAAAATTCTGAATGTTTGGCCTGCTTTGAGTTCGTGCATCCAACCAAGTCCCGCTTCAACCACTTCATTATATATTGCATCTTCAATTTGAAGTTCGCTATCTTTTTCAATAAATCCGTACATATTCTTCTCCTTATCTGCCAAGTAGATTATAATAATCCCAAGTGTTTTCAAACGCTCTATAATTTTCAGTTCTTTTGTTCACGCATTCATCCATAAGGTCAGTTTTTGGTGCGTCAAAAACTTCCATTGTTATTGGAACTGAAGGATATGATTTGCTTGGATCAAGTGGGTTTGGCGTGTTTGAAACAACAATCAAAACGTCCATTTCTGTTCGCAAAGTGACAGTTGCACCTTTTTTGCAATGCTCAATATCATAATGCATACTTCCATCTTCTTCAACAAAAACTTTTGAAAAAAGATTCACACAAGGCATCAAATCACGTTTGCCCATATTGTTTCGGATAAGTTCGACTTTGAAGTTTTCTTCACCACATTTATAATAGCTGTCGCTTTGGTGTTGATAGTTTGTCACGCCATATTTTTCATCAGTTATACTTCTTGTTGTGTGTCCGCAAATTGTGTCGTGCCAACCGAGGCTATCTTCTGTTATGCTGGCAAGCACTCTGCCGTTGTCGCTCATGAGAACATTGCCACGAGTGAGGTGAGCTGTGTATTGTGCTTTCAACGAATCGGGCATGTTATATTTTTCTGATGTGTCAAGCATGTTATAAAGCAAGACTGCAACGTTTGCGTTGTCGCCAAGTGCTTTGAAATGAATATACTTGTTTTTGCCAATCAAACCTGACCACTTTTCGCCTGGTTTGAATTCTTTTGTGAAAATCTTGTTCATAATTTTCTCCTTATCAATTTATTTACGTTTTTATTATATTAACTTACAACACAAATCCTATCATCTTGACAAATATACCTGAAATCAAGCCAAAGAATGGGTTTGAAACCGCTGTAACAACCATTGTGATACCTGATGCCATCACATTTGAACCTTCGCTCATAAGTGAAAGTTGTGCGTATTCTGGTGTTGTTAGGATTGCACCAAGAACAAACAATGTTCCTGAGATTGCTTGTACTGGAATGAATTTAGCAATTTTTGGCAATAGTCCTGTGATCAATATCACACCCATAATTGCCATCAAAATAATTGCTGAAAGTTGTGCGTTATCCGCTGCCCCTGTTGGTGAGATGATAACTGAAATTGGTGCACCACCAAAGATTGAAGAAACTGCGTCCGCGATACCAGAATATATTGAGATGTGATCTGCGTTTGCTGTTGTGCCTGCGATATCTGCAGTTATGCTGCCAAAGGCGATATTTCCACCAATTGAAATACAAATAACTGCAAGTGCACCTTTCAAAACTGTTAGATTCATGATTGGTTTTTGCAATACGAATTTCTTATTTTCATCTTTGATTTCTGGATGTGTGCCAAAGAAATATGCTACAACACTTGAGATGATAACACCTACCATCACTGTATACACAAGGTCTTCTGTTAAAATATATGTAGCTATTGCTGCGACCATTGAAGACGCGCCAACTGCGATATCTTCTTTCACAAGGTCAATAGATATCTTTGTCAAAATGATACCAACACCTGCCATCATTGCGTAGATGATATCTTCACCTGCGAATGCCACGATTTGACTCAAAAGACCAAAAGCACCGATAAGAGCCATTGAAATACCACTGAAAAATACGATTGAAATTCTTTCACGTGTGTTTCTGCCAAGTGAACCTGCCATTGTTATTGTTTCTGCTTGGAAAGAAATCGGAACAACCGAGTTGAATGCCAAACAACCTATGATACCAACCAAAAATGCTAGTGCTGACGGAACCATTGCAAACCCAAAACTCATTGCAAATATCGCTTCAGTCACCGCATCGAACACAGCTCCAAACGCTGCGAGTACGTCACTTAATGTCATATTTTATACCTCTCTTATAAAAATTTTGTCCGTTTTGATATATTTATTATTTTTTCTGTTTTCTTTTTCTGTTTTAATGTTTTTATTAATCTTCTAATTCATTTGTGCTAATAACAGCACCGTGTTGAAGATATTCTATTGCATTTAGTGATGCGTTGTGGGCAGCAAGGCTTGAACCGCCAACCGCTTCTTTAAACACTTTGATATGATAGTCGTGTTGGTGAGCATCAACGGATGTGTAGTGTACGCAAACATCTGTTAGAAAGCCAACAATATATAAATATTGAACTTTCAACCCACGAAGCAACAAATCAAGATCAGTTGCGAAAAATCCGCTGTATCTTCTTTTATCGATTTTGTATTCAGATTCAAGTGGCTCAACACCTTTGCAATAATCAGCATCATATGTGCCTTCAATGCAGTGCACGCCTTCATCGCCATCTAGCTCTCTGCCAAAGTCAACATGTTGGTGACGGTGGATTTCTCTGAAATGCACGATTGGCAAGTTTTTGCTTCTGAAATATGTTATTGTTTTGATAACTTCTTCAAGAACTTTTCCCCCTTCCATTTCTTCTGGTAGGTTGTTTACAAAATCATTCTGTGAATCGATAACTATCAATGCACTTCCGCTTGGAATTTCCATAATATTCTCCTGTATGCCCCGTTGGCACTTTTATTGCTGTTTTTCACTTATCATACGCAATAGTTGAACTCTGCTTGTCACACCTGTTTTCTTATATAAATTATAGATGTGTTTTTTCACTGTGTCGAGAGTCACAACCAATATGTTTGCAATCTCCTCGTTTGTATATCCACAGTTCACAAGTTTCAATACGTCGATTTCTCTTTTTGTCAATTGATATTCATTCTTGATTTCTTTAACTCCACGACCACTTTCACGAGCGTCTAGCAAAGAATAGAATTTGTTTTGCAAGTGATCTTTGATGATGTTCAAAATATAGACCTCTTTGTCTGTAAAATCTCCTTCTGCACCTCTGAAAAAAGTTAGGATACCTCTTATCACACCTTCTTGCGCAATCAAAATTCCGCAAGCATATGGTATGTTCTTTGGCTTTAGATATTCTTTAAAATAGTTTGTTTGCATTCTGACATCATCAGGTAAAATGTCGCTATCTTTAAAAACAACAGTATCTTTTGTTATGTCATAAAGAAATTTTAAATAATCATCATCGTAGTATGCCGTTTCATATTTTTCTATTGCGGTATCATCTTCGCCGATATAAAATTTCATGTCATTTGCGATGTTTTGATTTTCATCAAGAACCATAAAATAACTTTCTGTGTGCGGAATCAGCATCTTGCACATACGCATAAATTTGCTTGCAAGCGATTCAATATTGTCTAGAGTGTACAGGTCTAGCAATATTTTATTGATATTGTTCCATTCACTTTCTTTCAGCATGATTTTACCTCCAATAAAAATAGGGGCTTCAAGTTTTGTTTTTCAAAACTTGAAGCCCCTTTGCTTTTGTTAATTAACTTACTACGAGAATACCCCTTTTTGCACTTTTAGTCAACCAAAAACATTGCTTTTTAATAATTTCAACCTTTATAGGTATATTTTTCTTCCACTTTAGTGGAATATTATCTGAACAATATACCGTAAATTAATAACACTAAACTAATAACTGACTTCATTGTTTTGTCTGTTTAGAAAGAGGGTTTTTCACCCTCTTTTGTTTTTTGCTTTTTTTATTTGTTTTGGGAAATGTATTGTTTTGATTGAAAAACACAAATATTCTGTGTTTTCGACAAAAAGTAGTATTAAAAGTCTGTGTTTTATTGATAAATGCGATAGTTTGGAATAGAAATTTTAATACTTGCAATTATTTTTTTAAAAAAATGCAACACGAATGCAACACGGATGCAACACGCGGTTGAATTTCGGCAGTAAACTTGCGGTTAATCTCATGAAGCGAAAAAGTGCTACAACCCGCATTCTATAAGGGAATGGGAATTAAAAAAAGACCGAGGTGATTGCTCACTTCGGTCTTTACGTTGTGTTAGCACTACAATAAGTCCCTTTTAATAAGTTGTTAATACGATAAGTCCCTTTGTTATAGTTGCCATTAGCATTTGTCTTTTTCCACAGTTATTTTTAAACACAAAGACCTAGCATCTTAGTTATTTCTAAAATGCTAGGTTTCTGGTTTTATAAGCCTTGCTTTATTTGCTTGGTGTATTCTAGTCCGCAGCGGAATATGTATTTTGCTTCGCCGTTTAGTATGACTATCTTCTCTATATTTGCTCGCATCATTTCATAGTCTATCTCGTTGCATATATTCATTGATTCTATGGTTTCTTTCAGCTTTATAACTCTTTCTTTACTAAGTCCAATGCTTGCTGTTCTTTCCGTCAGTAATTTACTTTCTTCAGCATATGCATCTTGCTTAGCCATCAGCTCTTTTATCTTATCTTGCTTTGAGTTCATATCTATATTGGCTTGCATTACTTCTATTATATCTTTGCTTATAGTGTCCATTTTAGCTTGCAGTTCAGATATTTTCTCAACATCATTGCTTTCTGTTGACTCACACACATTCTTAGTTAACTGCTCTATAAAGTCGCTGTTTGCACCTATCTCAGATATGATTTCCATGTATAGTTTATAAATGTCAGTTTCTTTAACCCATGCTTGTTTGCATTTTCTTGGATCATCTTTTTTTACTTTTTTTAATCGACATATCCACACAGGTATGCTTCCGCCTTCTTTTGGATAGTAGGCATACCTTCTATAATGTTCTCCATCAGCTCCACACTCTATCATTTTACTCAGTGCATATTTACTGCTGTATTTGGCCTTTCCAGTATTGGTTGAACCTCTCATTCCATTTCTTCTTTTCATTTCTTCTTGCGCCATATCGAAAGTTTCTTTATCTATTATTGCTGGATGAGTATTTGAATTGTAGAACTTATACGATTGTCCAGTGTTTTCCACTCGCTTTTTACTTAGCACATCTACTTTATACGTCTTGCCCTGTATGCTATCTCCGCAGTATTTCTCGTTAGCTATCATATTTGCTATTGTTGCAGGATACCACTTTGCTAGTGGTTTCTTCTTGCGCTCTTCAAGGCTCAATTTGAGCCATTCTTCTTCCTTTTTCCTCAGCTTCGTTTTCTGCTTCTCACTTGTTGGTTTCTTCCATTCTGCTGTCTTTATTCCATCTTGCATTAAGCCATTTGCTATATTACTTGTAGATAAGCCAGCTATGAACTCTCTGAAGATTCTTCTTATTATCACAGCTTCTTCTTCTACTATTTCTAGTTCTTTTGTTTCATTATTCCTTCGATATCCTAAGAACCTTGCCCAGTTTACCATGACTTCGCCTTTTCTAAATTTTTCCTTAAATCCAAACCTTACATTATGACTTATGGTCCGTGATTCTTGTTCACTACAAGCCGCCATTACCGTTATCAGCACCTCTCCAGAAGTATCTAGCGTATTTATGCCTTGCTGTTCAAACATGACTGCAACTCCCATTTCTCGAAGTTCTCGCACTGCGGACAGCACATCTACTGTGTTTCGACCAAATCTTTGTATTGACTTACATCGTATCACATTTATTTTACCAGCTCTCGCATCGGCAATCATTCTTTGAAACTCTGGCCTTGTTTCAACGTGTGTGCCACTTATGCCTTGGTCAGCATATATGCCACCGAACTCAACTTCGTGGTTAGCACATATTTTGTCAGTGTAGTAACTTATTTGTCTTTCATAGCTATCTTCTTGACTCACATCTTCTGTTGATACCCTACAATATGCTACTTCAACTAGCTTTTTTCTTTCAGTCATAGACATTGCTCGTGGCATTGCAGGTATTTCTCTTACTATTCTTTGATTTACTGCCATTTATTCCCCCTTTCTTTTATTTCCAGCTTGTCCATTGCTGTATGGCTTGGATATTTCCACCCCATTCATGAACACGAAGGTTACTGTATATTTATTTATTTTTATAGCCGTTACAAATTTATTATACTTTACACTATCGTATTCCGTTATTTGCTCAAAATCTTCTTCCGTCACATTCTTCATTTTGTATTTGTATATTATATTTTCTTCTATCTTTATTTTTTCTATTATTCTATTAACTTCTGTTTTGTAATCTTCATTACGAATGTACCCTTGCGTGTATAATGTTCGCAAATTGCTTTCCATCGATAGCAGTTCTAACCTTTTAGTTTTAGCTTCTTCCACTATATCGTTATCGTACTTATTTGATACAAATTCGTTATAGCACTCTATAAACTTTTCCTTCAATACCGAATCCTTTATTTGTATGTTTCCACAGGCTTTCGCACCTTTTCTTCTCCATTTGTTACATACCCAAACCTCACTTTGGTATTTAGTTCCTGAGTTATTTATTTTATGCGTGTATTTACTATTGCAACATTCACAAGTTATATCCCCAGTGAAGTCATACACTTTCTGCTTGCTACCCAAGATTTTCTTATTTGCTCTTTGATACATAAGTTCTTGCACAGCATCAAATGTTTCTTTGGATATTATCGCTTCATGACTGTTTTCAATTATCAATTGTGGCCTGTGTATTCCTCCTGTATTGTCTACCTTGGCACCGTTTATTTTAACCGATTTATGCTGTATGGATATACCAGCATATCTTTCATTGGTTAATGTCATTTTGATAGTACGAAAGTCCCAACTCGCAGTTCCTTTTTTTGTAGGAACTCCCATTGAATCCAGTGTGTTTGCTATCTTGTCATAGCTTTCACCATTTAAGTATTTATCATATATTAACTTCACAATTTGAGATTCTTCTGGGTGTGGCACTAGTTCATTATCTTTAGTCATACGATAGCCGTATAGCCCATTCCCAACAGATATTACACCATTAGCATATTTGTGTGCTATTGACCATTTCATGTTTTCGCTGTATCTCACTAGGTCTGCATCAGCAAGTGCCGCCGCAATACTCAGTTCAAGATCACTTGTGCTAGATAACGTATTTACGTTCTCTTGCTCAAAGTACACAGCTACATTCAGTTCTCGCAGCTGTCTTACCATATCTAGCAGTTCCACCGTGTTCCTAGAAAATCTACTTACTGATTTCACGCAAATTTCGTCTATTAGTCCAACCTTGCAATCCTCTATCATGGACATGAACTGTGGCCTTTTTCTCATTAGCCTTCCGCTTATACCATTGTCGGCATATATCCCCACAAGTTCACAGTCATTTTTTTGCATAAGCACTTCTCTCCAATAGTCTTCTTGGTACATATAGCTATGCGACTGTCTTTCCGACTTTGTAGATACTCTTATGTATGCAACAACTCTCTTCTTTCCCATAAGTCCTCCTTTTTATTTACTACCTACTAACAAATGGGGATTTGATTGTTATAAAAAATTTGTCCCCACTATCTCTAGTAGGGACAACATTACCGCAAAGCTTTTTATAAGTCTACTGCAAACGGCTTAAACTCACAAGAAAGATTTTTTATTTTTTTCATCAATTTTTCTCATCTCTTCTGTCGTTATTAACCCACTGTCTCGTAGCTTATTAATTACATATAAAGACATCGCATAAAGCACGTTATTTTTCATCAAAATCCTCCTTTACTGTCGTTTATTCCGCGTTCTCTTTATATACTGTTGCTTCGATTTTGTCTGCGAGCCATGTGTCGAAGTCACCGTATAGTTCTGCTATGATAGCTTTACCATCTACTGTTATTGATTGTGTTGCTTTTTCTACTGCAAGTGCGAAAGCTGTTTTTTGAGCTTCTTCATCGAATAAATCATCGTATTTTAGATTTGCAACATAAGTTTGCATTACTGCCGACACGGCGTTTTCCACGGCATCGGTGGCACTTGATAGATACCTTGCGACTGTTGTGTCTTTTATCTTTTCATCGATAAGATTTTTAAGCGCCACGCCTGCATATGTTAGTAGTGGCAAGATTACCGCTGTTAGCAGTGTTTGAATTATTGTTTGAATCATTTCTGTTGTCATAAAATTTTACTCCTATATTTTACTATTTTGTTCCAAGAGATATTCATACATCTCTTTCTTTATCGAACCATAATGGTCCATTGCCTCGTGCATTTCTCCGTTGGTTTTTCCATCACGAAGTGCTATGCTGTTTGCTTCTGTCAAATCTCCGATAGCATCAATACTCTTAATTATAAGTATGTTTTCTCGTGCTTTTTTGCTATCCCTTAGTTCATCTTGACGTTCTTTCTTTTTGAAATATCTTTGCAATAAAAAAAGTGCGAACCCACCTGTCACACTTGCCACGATACCGATTGCTATCTCAATCATCCTTTGCTTATTTCCTCCTCAATCTCATCTTCGGTCAGAGGCGGATTGTATTGGTCATTTTCCCAATACTCATTGCCACCTAGCTTATTTGCCTCAGCCTCCCACGGTTGTTTATAGTAGTCCTCGTAGCTTAGATTTTTACACCAATAGCCATAGATGCTTGGAATATAAACCTTGAACAACGTTTTAATGTTGCCATATTTCGCACGCTGTCTTTCGTGACCTATTTCGTGATTTAGCACATACACGTCGTGCCAAGCTGAACTCACTATTGAGATATAACCAAAGAATGACATGCATCCTTTCTTTCTGTCAGATAGTCTAACTGTATATCCCTTATAAATTTTAGTAACTGTTGCCAAGTATTACCTCCCTTAGGCACTCTGCCTCTTCTTTTCCTATTAAGCTTTCCACTTCTTCATGTGGCAAGCCGACTTCAAATTCTATGAATCGCTTGTTCCAATAATACGCATTTGCAAGCGCTGTTGCTTTGTGCATTTCGCAATGATATGTTGCACGCTTATCTGGTGTTCCGAATAGATCATAGTTATATGCACTACACCACCCACAGCCTTTTGCAACAGGACAGTCAATACATTTTTGCGGTGATTGGCTCTGACGTGTTATGCAAGAAAGAACATTGCAACGTGAGCAATCTTGCCTTGAATGCAACATTTAAGCCATAATAAATTACACAGCATAAAAGATATTTGCTTGCGCTTTTTAATATTTTAATGTATACTTATAATACTATAAAATCTAGTTGGAAAATTGACAATTAAATAAGTTAGATATAGTTCCCTATATTAATTTGGTATGATATAATTCATCAACATATTTCTGTGATTATTACTATGTTATAGTTCCCTATATTAATTTGGTATGATATAATCAAACGGAAATTACGAAACGTATCTATATAGTTATAGTTCCCTATATTAATTTGGTATGATATAATATTTGGACACTTGTAGAAAAATGGCTTGGAGTTATAGTTCCCTATATTAATTTGGTATGATATAATGTCACTTTGGTGCGAAATGGTGCGTTTACAGTTATAGTTCCCTATATTAATTTGGTATGATATAATAATCCTGACGATGTTCCTGACGGATACACAGTTATAGTTCCCTATATTAATTTGGTATGATATAATAATCCTGACGATG
>JAWXUX010000022.1:0-18884 GCA_044426045.1 Bacillota bacterium | reverse complement strand
GCACCACACTTTCTTCAGCTCATACCTCACGATATGCACCTTGTGCGTTACTATATGGTTGGCTACAAGTACCCCCACTTCGGACTTCCACCGATTAGCTATGCACCATACTCGGCACACCGAAAAAAGAGCACCGAAAACGGTGCTCTTTGGGTTTTTATTTAGTTTTTCAATTCTTATTCGTATTCTACATCATCATAGAAGTAAATAACAATTTCATCACCAGGTGAAACCAAGGCGAACAATTCATCGAAATCTAGTTTTTCAGTTTCAGATGTAGTTTTATTATCATATGCTGTATACTTAGATGCTGCAAACGTGCCTCCCTTGAAATCAATATCATCGTTCACAATAGTGTTTTCAACTTCGAAGAAGTAGTATACATAATCAATATCTGATTCTGCATCACTAGTGTCACTTGGCATACTTATAACTCCACCTGATTCTGTCGCTGTGAGACCAGTGTGATCTTTGAAGTAATTAACCCACCAACTTGCATCAAATGTTGCTGTCAAGCTTGCAGTTTTGCTGTCGTCATCACCAAAGATGATGATTGTATCATCTGTTGTAGACATTTGGTAGAATGCAGTGTTTGTTGATTTACCATCAAATACAATTTTAACTTTATCTGCATCATTTTCAAGTGAAAGTTCATAATATGTGCCGAATTCAACTTCAATAACGATTGCTTCGCCAGCATCCAAACTTGAATAGTTTGCAAGGTACAAATCGCTTTCTTTGATCTTGTCGTCAGTATCGCCAAACGATGGGTCTGAAGTGTAGTCAGCAGAAGCATTGAAGAAATACATTTCGCCGTCATCTATTGAGTCATACATATAGCTAGTAAGAACTTTATAAGCAGCGGTAGATGAAGTATCACCAGCTTTTCCAGGAATTGTTTTTGTAGAGTTATTAATCTTCAATGAAGAGATATAGTAACCTGGTTCAAGTTCTGCATAAACCATGAAGTAGTCACCGCTCAAAGCGCTTGTCATGATTTCATCATCGTAGTCAAGGATAGAGATTGTGCCGTAGTCACTCACGAATTCGCCTGCTGCGTTTTCTTTGAATACCACGTCGTCTGATTCAACACTGAATGTCCAGCTTTCAGCAAATTCCACAAGGAAAGTAACTGATGTTGCTGCCCCGATATCATCAAAGTCGAAATAATCACAATCTTCTGAAAGGTCGATTGAAATTTTGTTTGAAGAAACTTCATCGATAAGTTCGATTGAAGCACCTCCGGAATATCCATCCTTCAAATCATCTGTATCGCCACCGCTTGGTGTATCCCATTCAAAATCATCGCTGTTGCTTGATGTCCATTCAACTTCATCGAAATACATCTTCACGCTTGAAACTGAATAGTTATCATCTGGAGCGAATGTCAAATCAAGAGTTGTGCCTTCAATCACATATACAGTAGATCCTGAAAGGTATGATCCGTCGATTTCGACAGTACCAGATGTGCCTTCATATTCGCCAGTTGTTGAGCGAACTGTTCTATTATTAATTTTCATGCCGATATCATATGATTTACCAGTGTAAACCTCGATAACAGCTGTGTCGCCAGCATCTTCGCCAAACATGTCTTCTTCAACAGTGAATGTCACTTTGTCGCCAACAATGTCACTTCCGTCGATTTCATATTCACCAATCAAGATTTGTGAGATATAATATCCATCTTCCATATAGATTGTGAGTGTGACTTCTTCGCCAACTGTCACATAACCTGCGTCATCATTTGCTTCGAAATATGCTTGCCCAGCAAGACCCTCATAATCGACATCGTCCTCATCACTAGTGAAATGTTTATCCACATCTTTGAAGTTATTCAAGTTGAAGATTGTGCCGTTTGTGTCGCCACTGATGTTCATTGAATAAACAACGTCATTATTTGTGTCAGTATCAGTTGTATCAAATTTCAAGTTGTATTTAGCAATATCAATAATAGTAATGTCGATTGTTGTTCCCGCACCAAGTGCTCCAATAGTTGAAGAATCCGCTCTTAGTTTGTAAACCGCGAAAGTACCTTCATATGAATAATCATCATAATCGCTGCTGTTATCGTCTACATTTCCATCGTCGTCCAAAGTCAACTCAGTTTTCAAATAAACATCATCTTCGTTAGTTTCAGAATATTTATAAATCAAAGTATAATCACTGTAGTTAGTTTCTTTATTTCTCACAAGAAGATTTTCAATAACGTAAGCATTTTCATAGCTGTCGTTATCATAATAATTCATAACGAAATAGAAATAGTCGCCATACATAACAGCTTCTTCATAATCGTCATAAGTGTCTTCGTCATCTCTGCCATCGTAGTCGATAAGGAAACCGTTGTCGATATAGAATCTAGCTTCATCAGTTGTTTCGTCATCGTCATCTTCAACCTCGATTGTATCAGTGCTTGCAACGCCACTAGCATATCCAGCAACAACAGCAACAGCACCAAAAATATCATCATCGTCATCTACTGACAAATCGCCTGTTGAGATTTCGTTTGCTACGTCCCAATCAAGTTCGTAACCTTGGATTTTTCTTTCTTGAGCAGTTGCAAGGTTTGCAGTGATTTCAGACTCGCTCACGCTTCCCATCATTGCAACTTGGATTGAAGTGTAGTCGTCTTCGTTTTCAAAAACGTCCAACACTCTGCCAGCAGCACTGATATAAGCTGAGTTTTCAGTGTATGTCAATTCGTCAAATCTTTCGCCGTAGGCTTCAAGGTTTGTCACGTCAAGTTTCAAAGTTGTCACAGCAGTGTAATCTGCATATGAAAGAACATAAAGTGTTCCTTTTGAAACTGAAAGTGTGTAGTTATCACTTGTGATTGTCACGCCAAGTGCTTTGCCGTCTGAAATGTCGTCCATTGCATCGATATCATCGATATTTGCAACGTCCCAAGCCATTCCAATGCTTTTCACTGTGTCTGACCCAAGAAGTTCGATATCTTCAAAAATGTCTTCAACATCGTCGGCATCTGAACCTGTGCGGATGTATTGATCTGGAACTGAAACAGAAAGCTTTGCTGGGCTTATTGTGATTTCTTCTGAAAGATAATAAATTTCCCCGTCTGTTTCTGTTATTGTTGCAACAACTTCATAAGTGCCTGCGTCAGTCACGCCTGCTGTTGAAACTTCTGTGCTTCCACTCAAATATGAGTAAGAAACAGAATAACCACTTGTAGTAGTGGCGCTCACGCTGATTGAATGAGCACTGCCGTCATATGTAGCGCTTGACCCAGAAAAAGTCATGCCGTATTCAGATAGCAAATACTCGTCGCTAGTTTTCACGGAACTTCCGCTGCAACCCGCAAACAATGATAGCGTTAATACCAAAACTAAGATCACCGCTGTCAATTTTTTCATTGTGCTTTTCATATATGTCTCCTTTTTTCTAATTTACAAAATAACAATATAGTTAATTATACCACACTTTATTTTTTTTGCAAGTGTTTTTCCTTGTTAATTATAAACTAAAAATTGGAAAATTTTCAATATTTACTATCTTTTTAAGATTTCTTTAAATATAACATCGTTTTTGCAACATTTTATGCCATTTTTCGCCATTTGAGAAGAAAGGGAGGGAGGAGGAGGGGGGAGGGCACGCATTTTTGGTTGAGGTTGGCGGTGGGGGCGGAACGCTGTTTTTTTAAGGTGAAAGGTGAAAGGTGAAAGGTGAAAGGTGTGGTAACGCACTCGCTATCGCTCGTGCATGCTATATTTTGATTTGAAATATATAATAAATGCAGTCTTTTTACAAATCGCTATTTTTAAAGGCGAACAACTTTATCTGTTCGCCCATATTCCTATTTACTATTTTAAATTTGGGATGCACGAGGCGAAGCCGAGTGCCAGACCACACCTTTCACCTTTCACCTTTCACCTTTCACCTTGAAACAGCGTTGCCAAACCCCTCGCTAACCGCAACCAAAAAAGCGTGCCCCAAAGCGTGCACCCCTAAACCTTCTCCCCATTATCTGCCCTTTGGAAAATCAGAAAATAGCCGTCGCCGTTTGGGTTGGTGATGTCAAATGGCACGAATTGTGGGTTTTCAAATTTTGGGGGATTGTCCAGTTTTCCCACTACGCCATAACCAATATACCCCACCAAATCATCGGCATATATCAGCCCCACGGCATAGCTTGCGTCCTTTGAAAAATCCACCTTAACCCACCTGCTGTTGTCAAGCACATCTTCCAAAAATTCCTCTTTGGGAAACTTTGCAAGCATCTTTTCCACTTGCGGTTTTGCAAGGCTGAAAAAATCCCCCGCTTTTGCAGATTTTCTGCCTGTATTTTTGCTTGCAGTTTGAGTTTTTCTGCTTGCGGTTTGCGTTTTTGCATTTGCAGTTTGTGTTTTTGCATTTGCTGTGCCTCTTGCATTTTGCTGTTTTGGCACAGCGGTTTTCACTTGTTGCGGTTTATTTGCCACAGTTTCTTCACTTTCTGCTTTCATGATATCTGCCACGTTTTCAGTCTCCTCTTTAGTTTCTTTTATAATCTCTATTTCTTCGCTGATTTCTTCGCCGATTTCAGCTTTAGGTTCTATTTCCTTTATAACTTCCGCTTTAGGTTCTATTTCCTTTATAACTTCCGCTTTAGGTTCTATTTCTTCGCACACTTCCGCTTTTTCTTCACCAAGAAGACTTTCGAGATTTTTGCCTTTTTCGCCAAATTCCGTTTCAAAATAGTTGAAATCCGCCACTTTTGCTTCAAAGGTATCTGTTGCGAGAATTTTTGGAACGGCGAATTCATGTTTAAGATTTTTTGAGTTACCAGACCCGCAAACAAACTCGCCCCCGCGATATAACCTCACGCAGAAGTCGCGATTGTTTGTTTTGAAAGTAAACTCGCACTTGCCGTTTTCAAACGCATGCGAAAAGCCACCTTCCCTCACAAGAAGCTGAATTTCACCAACGTCAATTTTCCCCGTCGAATCAAGAAAACCCCGCCCCTCGCCATCAAAAACCGAAAGCAAAAGCACAATATCCCCAAACTCACCACCAAAATTAACCACCTCTTTCCAATACGTCGCCATAGCACACCCCTTTTTCCTTTGTAACATTTTATGCAGATATTTGGGAAAATAGAATAAAAAACTGTGTTTTTTATTCTATTTTCCCAAATATCTGCAAGGTGAAAGGTGAAAGGTGAAAGGTGAAAGGTATGGTATGGCACTTGGCTTCGCCTCGTGCAGTCCATATTTTAAATTTTTTACTATATTAGTTTATTTCCATATGATGTGTTTGGCTCTGATAATAAATATCTAAATAATGGAAAGCACGAGCAACGCGAGTGCATTACCACACCTTTCACCTTTCACCTTTCACCTTTCACCTTAAAAACCTATCAAGCCACACCAAAACTAACCCAAAAACAAAACTATAAAAAAAATAGAAAGACCATTCCAAAAAAACGGTCTTTCTAAACTAAATATATTAAACTAAAAAATTTCTAATTCAAATAATTATTCGCTTTTACCAAGAAGGTCAGCGATTGAAACTCCAGTTGGTTCTGAAGTTACCCAAGAAGTAAGTTCGTCTTCTCTTCTAGAGAATTCGCCTTCTTGTCTTCTGCGAGGAGCTCTTGCAGGTCTGTCTTCAACTTTCTTTTCTGGTTCTGGAAGTAGAGCCTTGATTGAAAGGTTGATTTTGTTTTTGTTCATATCGATATCGATAACTTTTGCGTCAACACTGTCGCCTTCAGCAAGTGCGTGAGCGATGTTATCAACATATGTGTGAGAAATTTGTGAAATGTGGATAAGTCCTTCAACATTTTCTTCAATTTTCACGATAGCACCGAAAGGTCTCAATCTGATAACGTCACCAGTGATGATTGATCCGATTGGGTATTTTTCAGCGATGATTTCGATTGGACGTTTTTGAAGTTGTTTGAAACCAAGTGAAACTTTGCTTGTTGCTCTGTCAGCTTTCAAAACTTTGAATTCGAATTCTTTGCCGATTTCCAAAACTTCGTCGCATGATTTGATGTTATCCCATGAAAGGTCAGAGATGTGAGCAAGACAGTCGAAACCTTCAACAGATACGAATGCACCAAAATCAGTGAATCTCATAACTTTACCAGTCACGATTTCGCTTTCTGCAATTTTATTCCAGAAACCGTCTTCTTTAGCTTGTTTTTCAACTTCCAAGATT
This sequence comes from Bacillota bacterium, assembly GCA_044426045.1. GTDB lineage: Bacteria > Bacillota > Clostridia > Christensenellales > CAMQZB01 > JAWXUU01. The sequence goes on along the minus strand of JAWXUX010000022.1, from coordinate 12,728 downwards.
GCTTTTTGTGAAGCGATAAGGTCTTTGCCTTCTGCTTTAATAACTTTCAATCTAAGTTTTTTGCCAATATATTTTGGGAAATCTTTAGGGTTAACAAATCCAACTTTCAATTGTGAACCTGGAACGAAAATTGTGTAAGTTCCCATTCTTCCTTTAAGACCACCTTTGTTTGATTGACTGAATGCCATTGTGAATTCTTCGCCTTGAAGGATTCCTTCCATTTCAGCATCAATTTTAGCTTCTTCTTCAATAGCTTTTAGTGAAATCAATAGCTTTGGAGTTGCTTCCAAAACTTTCACGCTTAGGCTTTCGCCAACTTTGAATGCTTCTTTGTCGTATTCACCTTCAAGTGAAACTTCAGCAGCTGGAAGCAAAACTTCTGTTTTTGCGTTTGGTAAAGATAAATGTAGTCCATCATCTGTGATTTGTTCAATCGTGCATTCAATGATTTGCCCCCTTCTAAAATTTTTCTTCTTTTCAAGAGACTCCATAACATCATCCATTGAAATTTCGGCCGAAACCAAATCTGTTTTCATTTCTTCCATCTTAAACTTTACCTCCTTGCTAAGCTCCCGTGGAGTTGAAGCACCAGCAACTATTATTATATTTTTGAAACCACTGATATCGAAATTTTCGATTTCAGACGGTTTATCAACAAAGATTGTTTTTGTGAGCTCACTTGCAATCTCAAAAAGCTTGCGAGTGTTTGAACTCTTTTTGCCACCCACGACAACGCACAGGTCAGCATTTTCACAAAGACGACGTGTTTCCACTTGTCTCTTCTCAGTAGTATAGCAAATTGTATTGAAAACTTCAACTGTTTTCGCACCCTTTAATGAAATACTTTCGCAAATTTCTTCAAATTTTGCCTTTGAAAAGGTTGTTTGGCTCACAACGGTGAGATTTTCCCCTTCCAATTCTAGGTTTGCAACATCTGCCGTACTTTCGCAAACATGACACTCACCGTTTTCGCAATGACCCAAAATCCCTTCAACTTCGGCGTGACCTTTCACCCCGCAAATCAAAATTGTGTTGCCATCATTCGATTTTTCGTACACTATTTGATGAATTTTTTTCACAAACGGGCAAGTCGCATCAACAACTTCAAGGGCGGTTTTTGAGAGCTCGTCCTGAAGTTTTTGCGATATTCCATGGCTTCTTATCACCACTTTTTTGCCGACGGTTTTTTCCACTTCTTCAACGGCGAAAATGCCTTTTTGTTCCAGCATGGAAATCACGTGGTCGTTGTGGATAATGTCGCCAAAGGTGACGGCGTTTTCTTGCTTCATTGCGATATCAACCGCATTTTGAACGCCAAAACAAAAGCCTGAAAATTCGCCAATCGTTATTTGATAGTCACAATCGTTTTTATTTTGTTTTTGGTTTTTTTCACTTTCCAAAATTTGATTTTCTCCGCTTTTTATTATTTGTCGAATTATATTTTATTTGTATTTTTATCTATCTTTTTTATCTTTTTATCTTTTTTTCATCTATATTTTTATTTATCGTCGCTTTCAGCAATCTCACTTTCCGCGATTTTTTTCACCGTGTTGATGTTGTGGGCGCGAGATTGAAGTTCGTGCAGTTGTTTGCCCATTTTGCATTGTAACATCTGCGTGAATTCTTCAGTGACTTCGCTTGTCAGCTTGCCTTCTGGTTTTTCAACCTTGATAACATCGCCGATAAGCATATAATTTTTCTTGAATGGTTTTGGTGGATTCAACAAAACCACTGGCAAAATATCCGCACCTGTTTTAAGTGCGAACATGGAAACGCCACCTTTGAATGGCAAAAGTTCGCCGGGCGCCGTTTTGTTTCGCGTGCCTTCGGGATAAAGTGCCACAGCCTTATCTTCGTTCAGTGTTGCAATAATTTTTTTCATAGCGACAAAATCGCTTCCGCCTCTCGCAATGGGAACTGAACCCAAGTTTTTGAAAAGCCATTTTGTGAACCAGTTGCCCCAAAGTTCTTCTTTTGAAAGAAAAGTAACCGTTCTTTTGAAATTCACCGCCCAAATAAGGGAGTCAAAACCCGTCAAATGGTTCCCCGCAACAATGCATTTGCCGTCGGGAATTGGTTTTTTGCCGTATACTTTAGTCGGAAAAACCAACTTCATTGGAAGATACAGCACTGCGCGTGCCACTTTATATAGCCACATATTTTTCTCCTTGTATAAAATCAATACAGTTGTTTTGCAATTATTCTGCTATTATTTCCTTCGTTTTTTCGCTCATGTAAGCCACAACATCCGCAAGTGTCATGTGCGTTGAATCGACAAATATCGCATCATCCGCACGTTTCAGCGGTGCAAACTCGCGGTTTTTATCGTTTTCGTCACGCTTTTCAATTTCCGCTTTCAAGACTTCAACTGGGATGTTCTCGCCTTTTTCAAGCAGTTGTTTGTGGCGACGATCCGCCCTTTCCTCGCTTGTTGCATCAAGATAAAACTTCACTTTCGCATCGGGGAAAACAAACGTGCCGATTTCTCTGCCGTCCATAACTATGCTTTTGCCACTTGCAATCTCGCGTTGTTTTTCAACCATCGCAAGACGAACGCAAACAAGCTTTGAAACATCTGACGCCATTTGCGAAATGTGATTTTCCCTTATAGCCGTCGAAACGTCCTCGCCATTCAATATAACCTTAGTTTGACCATTTGAATAGCCCATGTCAATAGCGATTTTGTCGAGATTTGCCTCTAGTTGCTCGCCAGAAAAAATGTCAATGCCATTGCGATAACAATAAAGTCCCACCGCGCGATACATAGCGCCCGTGTCAAGATAGGTTATCCCCAAATCAAAAGACAACTGCTTTGCAATAGTGCTCTTCCCAGCCCCACTCGGGCCATCGATTGCGATAACGTAGTTTTCCATTCTATCACCCCTATAAAAAAATGAATTTTTTTAAGGTGAAAGGTGAAAGGTGAAAGGTGAAAGGTGTGGTAGGCACTCAGCTTTGCTTCGTGCATTCCATATTTTTACATTTCGCCATAATATCATTTTAATATACATGAAAAGCCATTGGCACTATAACCAATTAAAAAATAGAAAGCACGAGCGGAGCGAGTGCATTACCACACCTTTCACCTTTCACCTTTCACCTTTCACCTTTTTATTGTCTCAGAAATTCAAACCCTCAAACGCCCCTACTCTTCCTCACCTGCAAGATTAATCCCTGCCATATATGCCGTTGAGAATGCGACTTGCAGGTTGAAACCGCCTGTCACTGCGTCGAGGTCTAGCACTTCGCCTATGAAATATAGGTTTGGCACTTTTTTGCACATCATGGTTTGCGGTGCGACTTCTTTCACAGATACACCCCCGCATGTGATGATTCCGCCGTTCATTTCCTCGAAATCACGCACAAAAAGTGGGTGACGTTTGAAAGTTTCAAGCAGATTTTTTCGCTCTTCTTTTGTTATTTCATTAACCTTTTTGTCGCCGTCTATCCCTGAAAGTTTTATCACCCTTTCGATAAGGTTGTTTGGCAAAAGTTCAAAAAGTGAGTTTTTAAAGTTCTTATTTATATTCTTTTCAAAGTCCGCAAGCAGTCTTTTTTCCATCATTTCGTCAGTTAGTGCCGGTTTCAAATCAAGCGTGATGTCATAATCTCGCAAATTCTTACCCGCAAAAACCGCAGAAGCCGTCAGAACAATCGGGCCTGATATGCCGTTGTGAGTGAAAAGCATTTCCCCCATTTCGGAAAATTTCAGCTTACCTTTTTTATCTTTCACATTGAGTTTCACATTTTTGAGCGCAAGCCCCGCAATATCGGAATTTCCGCCGTTTGTGACAAATCCGCAAAGCGAAACTTTCGGTTCTTTCAAGGCAAGTCCCATGTTTTCAGCGAATTTATAACCATCGCCCGTGCTTCCCGTTTGAACATATGTCACACCGCCCGTTGCAATAACAACGGCATCAAAAGTTTCTCGCGAGCCACCAACGTTTATCAAAAACCCTTCGCCCTTGCGATAAACGCTTTTGACTTCAGAATTAAGCCTGATTTCGCAACCGAGCTTTTCAGCTTTTCCCGCAAGCACTTTCAAAACATCAGATGATTTGTCAGAAACAGGGAAAACCCTGCCCCCGCGTTCAACTTTCAGTGAAAGTCCGTTATCTTCAAAAAACGCCATCACGTCTTGTGGCGTGATTTTGTCATATGCCGACATCAAAAATTTTGGATTTCTTAAAACTGCGCGGAAAAACTCGTCTCTCTCGCAGTCGTTTGTCACGTTGCATCTGCCTTTGCCTGTTATGAACAGTTTTTTCATCAGCTTTTCGTTCTTTTCAAAGATTACAACTTGGTTTTTTGCATTCTTTGCGTGAATTGCGCAAAAAACACCGCTGGCACCACCGCCAACTATTGCTATTTTCATATTTATTCCTTGTGAATAACACTTTTATAAAAATATGTTACCCGAATTTATTTATCTATTATATGTATTATTTTTTGTGTTAAATTTTATTTTTTGTGTTATATTTTATTTTTTTGAACTAAAAATTTCTTCGCACCTTTCAAGTTCGGCAAAATCCGTTCTGTTTTGCTTGACTGGCGTTATTGAAACTTTGCCGTTTTTCACAACTTCCACGTCGCCGTTTGGCTCGTTTTGATCGTGGTCGACAGTGTAGCCACCAAGCGTATAAAATTCGCCGATTTCGTCCTCGCCTTTTTCATAGACATCATTATAAATCTGCACGCCGATTTGCGTTAGCTCCACACCTTTCAAATTTTCATAAGGCACGCTTGGAACGTTGATATTCCAAATGCTTGTGCCAATGTGCGCATCGAAAAGTGCTTGAAGATTTTCGCTCACAACCCTTGACGCTGTTTCAAAATATCCGTCGTCAAAATGGCTGGCAAGTGACACCGCAATTCCAAGCGCGCCCGCAAGCGACCCTTCCATTGCAACACCACAAGTGCCGGAATACATAACATCCATCCCCATGTTAGGGCCGTGATTGATTCCCCCGATAACAATATCTGGCAACCACGTTTTGTCGATATCAAGCCCAAGTTTCACCGCATCGGCTGGTGTTCCTGAAAATTCATAGGCAACAACATTGATATCTGCAAAAATATCCGACTTCTTAAAATAAATCGGCTGACGAACCGTGAGCGAATGGGAAAATCCACTTCTGTTTTCCATCGGTGCATAAACTCGCACTTCATGATCTTTCGCAAGCTCTCTCGCCAAAACACCAATCCCGCGCGCCCTTATTCCATCATCATTACCAATCAATATCTTCATACACTTACCTTTCTAGTTTATTTTCAATTTTATTATAACATCTATTGGGTAGTTTATCAAGATAATATAACATGATTGTTAAAAAAGTTTCTTGCATGGTTTAGAATTTTAAAGTGAAAAGTGAAAAGTGAAAAGTGAAAAGTTTGGTAGGCACTACGCTTCGCTCCGTGCACTCCATTATATTTGGGCAGTGAAATAGGAACGTCCCTATTCAAATAGTTGCGTTTCTATTGTGGATTACAAATATAATTGAAAGCACGAGCGATAGCGAGTGCATTACCACACTTTTCACTTTTCACTTTTAAGCGTAGCGTTTCACTATTCACTTTTATTTGATTTTCTTCAAAAGCACCTGACACACAAGCGATCCTAGCGGGAAAATTGCAACGGCAACCAAGCTCACTCGCATGGCGGCTTGCACTTCGGAAATTCCGTAGGCTGTCATAAGCCAGCTTGTCACCGAAATATTTGCACCCGCATCGATGATAACGCCCATGAAATATGGCGCAACTGATGCACCGAGGTCACCAAAAACAGCACACATCGCCATTATCCACGCACCGCATTTCATAAATTTCATTGAAACAAGCGTCATGATTCCCGGCCAAAGGCATGAAACCGCAAACCCCGTGAGCGCGCAAAACAGCACCACCGCAGTTGTGCTTTTTGCAAGTCCCGCCATAATATATGTCACAACCGCCATACCGCTCATGAAAATCATGGCGTTTGAAAGGTCGATTTTGTCGCCGAGTTTACCAATCACAATACGCCCAACGCCCATGCAAACGGCAAACCCCGCAACGCCGAGAATGTCGCCCGTTGTTTTGTCAAGCCCCATTCCGCTTTCAAGAAAACTTGAGGAAAATTGGCTGATAGCAATCTCGCCACCCGCACCAAAAAACATGCCAAGAAGCGCGACAATCATAAAAGGTGAAAACAAAACTTTTTTTGAAAAACCTTCCTTTTTCTTTTCCACCTCGCTGTCGGGAAACTGCGCACGCATAAAAAAGCACGCCGAAACAATGGGCGCAATAACCCAAAACAGCACAATAAAATTCCAATATTCTCCGCCAAAAACCGCGATAAGAATGGTCGTCACCAAAACAACCGCCACCGTTCCCCAACAAAAAAACGAGTGCAAGAGTCCCATTGCCGAAGATTTATTTTCCGTGTTGATAACCGCAATCAACGGTGAAAGAGTGATTTCAAGTAGCCCTGACGAAAACGCAAAAATCCCCGTTCCAATATAAAGCCCCACCAAAATGTTATCAAATATATATGGCGAAAGCCCAAAAACCAAAAGCCCCAATGCCGTCATGGAAACAGCGGGGAAAATCAGCTTTTTATACCCAAGTTTATCTATCACCCCAGAAAAACTCACGTCCGCCACCATCTGCATCAAAAAGTTCACCATAACAAGCGTGCCCAAATCAAGATATGTCAAATCATAGCTGTTCATAATACAAATAAAAATAACCGGCGTCAAATTGCAAACAATCGCCTGCATAAATATCCCCGAAAATGCCCCAAGTGTGGTCGCTTTATAACTTTTCATTATTACCTCTTTTTTGAAAGCCCCAATGCTTTCCTTATTTCGTTACCAAGTGAGATTATAGCATATTATTATATGGAAAGCAAACGGAAAAGGCGAAAGGTGAAAGGTGAAAGGTGAAAGGTGAAAGGTGAAAGGTGAAAGGTGAAAGGTGAAAGGTGTGGTAAAGCACTCGCTTCGCTCGTGCATTCTATTTTTAAATTAAAAAGAACGCACCTTTCAATGATGCGTTCTTTTGTCTTATTCGGTTAGTCCGAGAATATTTAAATAATCTTGTCTTGTGCTTAAAATTCTTACAACGTGAATTTCACTGTTATCCACCAAATAAAAAGCTATGTAAACTTTTCTTATAATCACATAAAAATACTCATTATCCACATCAATAAAATTTTTCAACTTTTTGCCAATATTGGGATTGTCCTGAACTTTTTCGAGAGTTTCATATATCGTTTCAACTTGTTTTTTCGCTGTTCCCACGCCGTCTTTTTTCACATAGTCATAAATCGACTGGATGTCACCGTGCGCAACATGGCTTATCTTTAGTTTATATCCCATATCAAATACCCAACATCTTTTTGCTTTCTTCAATTGTTAAAAGTCCGCTTTCGGAAATTGCAGTTTCACCTTTTTTCAATTCTTGCATAAGTTTCCTTGTCGCAAGAGCCCTTTGGTCAACTTTCAATTCAAATGGCAAACCGCCTTGCATTTCAATTTGTCGATAAAGCAAATTTATCGCGTCACTACCCGAAAGTCCAATCTGCGACAAAATAAATTCAACATTTTCCTTCAATTCAACATCCACCCTAGCATGCAACACCGCCGTCTTAGCCATAAAATCCAACCTCCCAAATATATTATAAGCATATTGTATCACAATTATTAAAAAAAGTCAATATCTCGTCATTTTTGTATCACAAATAAAATAAGGGTGCTCCGCACAGGCAATGTTGTCCCCCTCAGTCGCTACGCGACAGCTCCCCCGAAGGGGGCGCCAGAAAAATCGAACCGTGGCGAAGCCACCCTCACAAGCCAAAAATCGAAGATTTTTGCTTGCAAAAATAGCCGTGCCCGAAGGGCACCCCACCAGCGAAAGCCACTTTCATTCCCTGTGGCAGCGCGGAAGGAGGATTTTGCGGAATTTTTGCCCCGAAGGCGGGTGAAGATAATATACGGATATATCGAGCCCGTTTTCGGGGCAAAAAACCGCAAAAGACCCTTCCCCGCGGGTTGAATTGCTAGCTCAATTGGCTACTTTGAAAGCAAGCATAAAAAAAGGCACTCCCGAAAGAGTACCTTTTTATGTATACTAAATTAAATTATTTGTTCAAATTAGCTTTCAAAGTAGCCAATTGAGCTAGCAATTCTTCCGGCATGTGGTTGCCAAATTTTTTGAAGAATTCTTCAATACCGTCAGCTTCTTTTTTCCAAAGTTCAACGTCAGCAGAAAGCAAATCAGCGATAGCTTCTTCAGTCAAATCAAGACCTTCGAAGTTGATATCAGCAGCAGTTGGAACCATACCGATAGGAGAATCAACAGCGCTTGCGTTGTCGTCTGCTCTTTCGATGATCCAATCAAGAACTCTCATGTTGTCGCCAAAACCAGGCCACATGAAGTTACCTTCGTCGTCAAGTCTGAACCAGTTAACGTTGAAGATTTTTGGAGCTTTGTCGCCAAGTTTTTCACCCATTTCGATCCAATGTTTGAAATAATCACCCATGTGGTATCCGCAGAATGGAAGCATAGCCATTGGGTCACGACGAACAACGCCGACAGCACCCGCAGCAGCAGCAGTAGTTTCAGAGGCTACAGTTGCGCCGATGAACACACCGTGGTTCCAATCTCTTGCTTGGTAAACAAGTGGAACTGCTTTTGGTCTTCTTCCGCCGAACACGATTGCTGAAACAGGAACGCCCATTTGGCTTTCGAATTCAGGTGAGATGCAAGGGCAGTTTACAGCTGGAGCTGTGAAACGACTGTTTGGATGAGCACCTTTCACGCCTGTTGTTGGATCCCATGGAACACCTTTCCAATCGTCGCAACCTTGTGGTGGATTTTTATCAAGACCTTCCCACCAAACAGTACCTTCAGCTTCGTTATAAACAACGTTTGTGAAGATTGTACCTTTCATTGTTGATGCAAGAGCATTTGGGTTTGATTTAACGTTTGTTCCTGGTGCAACACCGAAGAAACCGTTTTCTGGGTTGATAGCGTAAAGTCTGCCATCAGCACCTTGACGTAGCCAAGCGATATCATCACCGACACACCAAACTTTATAACCATTTTTCACATAACCTTCTGGTGGAATCAACATTGCAAGGTTAGTTTTGCCACAAGCTGATGGGAACGCAGCACAAACGTATTTAGTTACGCCGTTCTTTTCAATTCCCAAGATTAGCATGTGTTCTGCCATCCAACCTTCTTGTTTGCCTTGGAATGATGCAATTCTTAGTGCGAAACATTTTTTACCAAGAAGTACGTTACCGCCGTAGCCTGAGTTTACAGACATGATTTTGTTATCTTCTGGGAAGTGGCAAATCCATCTGTTTTCAGCATCAAGTTGTGCTTTAGAGTGAAGACCCAAAACAACGTCTTCGCTGTCTCCAAGAACTTCCCAAACTGATGTGTTAACGCGTGTCATGATAAGCATGTTAAGTACAACGTAAATAGAGTCAGTCAATTCAACACCAACTTTAGAGAATTTTGAACCAACTGCACCCATTGAATATGGGATAACATACATTGTTCTGCCTTTCATTGAATCTTTGAAAAGGCCGTTTAGCATTGCGTAGCATTCAGCTGGTGCTTTCCAGTGGTTTGTTGGACCAGCATTTTCTTCTGTGCTAGTACAAATCAAAGTTCTGTCTTCCACACGAGCAACGTCATTTTCAGCAGTTCTGTGATAAAGACATCCAGGAAGTTTTTCTTCGTCAAGCGCGAATACTTCTCCAGAAGCCAAAGCTTCTTTTGTGAGGGCAGCTTTTTGTTCTTCACTACCATCAATCCAAACAACATTATCAGGGTTGCAAAGAATTCTTGATTCTTCAACAAACTGCAATACTTTTTTGTTTTCAGTCATTTTTGTTACACTCCATATTTTATTTATTTTTTTCTACATTTCCCAAAATTTGCCCTAGCTTTTGAAAGGTTCAAAAACAAAGTAACAAATTTCCCTAGTTTGATTTTACTCCAAATATTACTCCTTTGTCAATTATTTCACATGCATTTTACAAAAATAATAAAATTTTGCAGAAAAAAAGTGAAAAATGGTGAGAGGGAGGGAGGGGGTGTAGGTAATTTGGGGTTTTGGGGGGAGGGAGGGAGGGGAGGTAATTTTTTTTTAAGGTGAAAGGTGAAAGGTGAAAGGTGAAAGGTGTGGTAGGCACTCGCTTCGCTCGTGCACCCCATTTGGATTTGGGCAGTAAAATAGGAACGCCCCTATTCAAATAGTTACGTTCCTACAAGTGGTTACAAATATAATAGAAAAGCACAAGGCGAAGCCGCGTGCATTACCACACCTTTCACCTTTCACCTTTCACCTTTCACCTTAAAAAAGCGTCCCAAACCCCCTCGCCCAAACTGCCCTAAAAGCGTGCTCCCCTAAAAGCGTGCTCCCCTAAAAGCGTGCCCAAAAAAACTCCCCCACTTCCCCAATGCATTTTCTCGCCATTTCGGTTGTGAACATGGCGGGGAAGACGTGGAAGCCTCCTTTGCCTTTTCCTATGAAGAGTTTGAAGTTTTTTTCTTTTTGGGCGAGTTCGCGAATTAGTTCTAGCGATTGATTTTTCAGTTTATCCGCCTCACCCATGACAATAAAGCATGGCGGGAAGTCGCCCGCAAAGTTGATTGGCGACTCGAGATAGCTTCTTTCGCTTTTTAAAAACGCCCTCACCTTTCCGCGGGAATATCCCCACAAAAACTTTTTCATGTTTGGGAATTTGCAACTGAGCACCGTCCGAAAATCAAACACACCGCAAATTGGAGCAACCGCTTTGATTTCAAAATCGCGATTGAATTTATAGCCAACCGCCTTTTTCAGCTGGGCATTTACCTTTGCAACGCACGCTAGGCACGCAAGATGTGCCCCTGCACTGTCGCCACACAAAAACACGTCGCTACCAGAAAAGCCGTACTGCTTCGATTTTGAAAACGCAAACTCAATTCCGGCATAAATTTCTTTGACTTGCTGATATTTTTCCGCCTCGGGGCACAGCGTATAATTAAGGCTGACAACAAAAAAGCCTTGAAGCGCAAAAAGTGACAACATTCCCCGCCTTGCTTCCTTGCTTCCAACCGTCCAGCCACCGCCGTGAACATAAACAATAAGCGGTTTTATTGCATTTTCATCCGCCGTTTTTTCATTTTCCTTATTACAATATATAAAGTCGCACTGGTGATAAGAATCCATTCCCTTCTTATATTGATAGGTTTCAAACACTACACTTTCATCAATTTTGGGACGAAAAACCCTTTCCCCCGCCTCTTCGGCAAGGCGAGTGCGCATGCGAATACCCGTGATTTTTTTCACTTTCAGATATTTATCCACTTCACTGCTTTTTGGCATTTTTAACCCCCGAATTTATGCGTACTTGTACTTCACACTTTTTTTTATCTTGTAAGTTACAAATCTTGACAAAAAATATTTTTTGTTTTATAATCATATAAATAAGTTGTTAATACAATATATTATTAACTTCTTAATACAATATATTATTGACATCATATCACATTTTTAGTGCAGTGTCAAAAAAAAATGAAAAATTTAAAAATAGGAGTACGTTATGAGTTTTGTTTATATCACAGACTGTGGTGCTGATCTTAATCCACAATACTTCACTGATAGAGGTCTTTATCAACCAATTCCACTTGAATATACAATCGGCGATGTAACTTCAGATTATATCCCAGTTCAAGACAGAGAATACACTGAATATTATGACAACATGCGAAACGGCGCAACGCCAAAAACTAGCATGGCAAACCCAACAAAGTTGAAAGACCAATTTGCGGGATATCTTAAAGAAGGCAAAGACGTTTTGTATTTCGCACTTTCTTCTGGAGTTTCAGGAACATATAACGGCGCGGCAATCGCTTGCAAGGAACTTTCCGAAGAATTCCCTGAAAGAAAAGTTATCGCAATCGACTCACTTTGCGCATCTCGCGGAATGGGGCTACTTTTCAATCTTGGATATGAAAAAATGAAAGCGGGAGCTTCAATCGACGAAGTTGCAGCTTTCCTTGAAGAAAATAAATATAAACTTGTTCACGACTTCACTGTTGACGACCTCGTTTATCTTCAACGTGGCGGAAGAGTTTCAAAAGTGGCAGCACTTGCAGCGAAAACTCTTGATTTGAAACCTGTTATGCACGTTGATAACGAAGGCAAACTTGTTGCATATAAGAAAGTTCGTGGCAGAAAAAAAGCAATCAAAGCAATGGTTGAAAACATTTCAAAACAAACTGAAGGCAAAACTGACCTTCTTGGATATATCTGCCATGGCGATTGCGCAGCTGAAGCAGAAAAAGCAAAAGAACTGATGCTTGCAACTGGTCACTTTTCAGAAGTTGTCATCGACTTCTGTGGCGTAGTCATCGGCTCACACTCAGGCCCAGGCACACTAGCACTTTTCACGCTAGGAGAAAATAGGGAAGTTGAGTAAAATTGAATTGCGAATAGCTAGTAAAAAGCCCCCGAAGGAAAGTTTCCTTTGGGGGTTTATTTTTTTAAGTGAAAGGTGAAAGGTGAAAGGTGAAAGGTGTGGTAGGCACTCGCAAGCTCGTGCACCCCATTTGGATTTGGACAGTAAAATAGGAACGTTCCTATTCAAATAGTTACGTCCCTACAAGTGGTTACAAATATAATTGAAAAGCACAAGGCGAAGCCGCGTGCATTACCACACCTTTCACCTTTCACCTTTCACCTTTCACCT
>JAWXUX010000021.1:0-19383 GCA_044426045.1 Bacillota bacterium | reverse complement strand
CCCTACCACACCTTTCACCTTTCACCTTTCACCTTTCACCTTTCACCTTTCACTTAAAAAACAGCGTCCCCACCCCTACATCTCCCCCTCTGCAAAAAAGCGGACAAAAAACCCCCTCCCGCCCCACCATCTCCCCACTGCAAAAAAGCGGGCAAAAAAAAGCTCTCTTTTTTTCTTGCAAAAAAAAATGGATTGTGGTATAATTCGAGCATGAGAAAGGAACAAGCAGGGAACAAGAAGGGTGGCGTGCCACCGGTGCTTTTGATAGCGCTTACATTTATTGTGTTGATTTGTATTGGCACGGTTCTTTTAATGTTGCCAATTTCCAACAGAAGCGGGGCATTTTTTCCGCTTGTCAGCTCACTTTTCACAGCGACCAGTGCGGTTTGCGTGACGGGGCTCACTGTTGTTGACACTTTCACGAATTTCACGTTTTTTGGTCAGCTTGTCATTTTGATTTTAATTCAATGTGGCGGTCTTGGACTTATGACCATTGCAACTTTGGTATTTATTTTTATCGGAAAAAGAATCACCTTGAAAGACAGGCTTGTTTTGCAAGAGGTTTATTCCGACAGTAATCTCACAGGTCTTTTGAAACTTACGCAAGGTATCATAAAGCTCACGTTTATCATGGAATTTATTGGCGCGATGTTTTTATCGCTCACGTTCATTCCCGAGTACGGCTTTATTCAAGGTGCTTGGGTGAGTGTTTTTCATGCTATTTCGGCTTTTTGTAATGCGGGATTTGACATTCTCGGCACGGGTGCGAGCCTTGCAACATATTATTCTGATCCATTTGTTTTGCTCACTATTGCCACGCTTGTTATTATTGGCGGGCTTGGTTTTGGCGTTTTGTTTGACATCAGAAGATACCTCAAAAAAGAATCTCTCCACCTTCAACAAAACTCACGTTGCGTTATTTTCATGTCGCTTGGATTGCTTTTGTTTGGTTGGATAATCTTTTTCATTTTTGAATTTAACAATCCACTCACGCTTGGTGCGATGAACTTTTGGGATAAAATTGTGAACAGTTTTGTTCAATCTGTCATGCCAAGAACGGCGGGATTTGCAACGATCAATCAAGGCGGACTTTCCCACATCTCGCAATCAGTAACAGAATTTTTGATGTTTATTGGTGCTTCACCTGCTTCAACGGGTGGTGGTATCAAAACGACGACGTTTCTTGTTATCATCATGATGTTTGTTGCGGGTTCAAAGGGCGAAGATGAAGTTTTGCTTGGCAATAAAAAAATCGGGTGGCGAATTTGCATGAAAGCACTTGCGATTGTGTTTTTGGGATTTATCATCATTTCAATCGTCACAACAGTGATTTTCGCCATTGAACTCAAACTTGGAAACCCCGCTGCAACCCTTTCAAACGTGATGTTTGAAGTGACATCGGCATTCGGCACGGTTGGTCTTTCAACGGGAATAACAGCAACCCTTTCAAACGCGTCGCTCATCATTCTTGCGTGCGTCATGCTTGTTGGCAGGCTTGGAACGCTTTGCTTGTCACTGCTTTTCCTCGCTAGCAAAGGCAAAACGCATTTGAATATCAAACATCCAAATGCAAGGATAGTTATTGGCTAGAAAATATTGATATATAATATGACATAAGATTTATATAATAGATTTCAAATATATAATAGATTTCAAATAAACTGGAATAGGAGAAAATAAAATGGCTAAAAATGAATTAAATCAGTTTGCGGTTATCGGACTTGGCAGATTTGGAACTGCACTTGCGACAACGCTTGCAGAAATGGACAAAGAAGTTTTGGTTATTGATAAAGACGAAGACGCTGTTAACAGAGTTGCCGATATCGTGACTCATTCAATCGTGGCTGACGGAACGGACGAACAAGTTCTGAAATCGGTGGGTATTCGCAATTTCGACGTTGTTTGTGTTTGCATGGGCAATTTGGAAGCTTCAATTTTGATAACGCTGATGTGTGTTGACCGTGGCGTGAAATGCGTGTTTGCCAAAGCCAAAAACAAAAAACACAAAGACGCGCTCCAAAAAATCGGCGCAAGCATGGTTGTCGTGCCTGAAGAAATGATGGGCAAAAAAATGGCTTCAACGCTAATAAACCCTAACTATGCCGACATGACAGAACTTTCTGCCAATTATAGAATTCTTGAAATCGAAGCACCAGAACAATGGTGGAACAAACAACTTATTCAAATCGACACAAGAAAAAATTTCGAACTTTCGGTGATACTTGTGAAAAATGCCAACGGCACGGATAACACAAACCCAAGCGGTGAAACTGTTATCAAGCCAAAAGATCACATCTTGCTTGGCGGTTCACCTGAAGCGATTGAAAAAATCACAAACAAACTTCTAACAATAGACTAATACTTCTTATGGGGATAGATGAAGGGAAAAAATAAACTAAGGATAAACAGAGGTACTAAATGGAACGAGCGAAAAAGCAGAGCACAAGGAATGCCATTCTTCACTCAGGCAAAAGACTTTATGAAGAAAATGGTCTTGAAGAAATTAAGGTTTCCGACATAGCAAAAAATGCGGGGGTTGCGCGCGCGACTTTCTTCACGCATTTTCGTCATCTTGAAGATTTGTATCACGCAATCGGTGAAGAGGAAGTGAAGCACATCTTTGAATATCACGAGGCAAAGGGCGGGGACACGTCAAAAGAAAAACTTGTGAAGTTTTTTGAAACACTTTGCGACGAGGCACTTTATGCCAAAGCACTTTTTCACAAAGTGATTTTCCAAGACTATTGCGACGAAGCACCACTTCAAAAAGTGCGTGGCAAAGTTTCTGAGTTTGTCGACGATTTGAAAGGCGACATCCTTTTGGGCAGTTTTTATTCACTGCTTTATATCAGATGTTTCACCGAAAAAGACTTGATTATGAAAGAAATGCAAGAAATAATCGATACTTTTGATTTGGAATATAAACAAATTTAGTTGAATTTTCCACTGTGTAGTAGAAAATATCTACTAAGAATGTGATAAAATTCACGAAAAACAACAAAAACAGCTGATTTTTGTTAAAATTTAATATGGAAATTAACAAAAAGGCGCGTTTTTTCAGAAAATTCGCCTTTTTTGATATTTTTTTTAAAAATGCACTTGACATTTTCTTTTTATATGATATTATCTAGTCAAGAAAGACAAGCCGACAAATATTTTGAGGGAAATGAAAATTGATGATTGCAAAATATGGCAAAAAATAGCTAGAAAAGGAAGGTGTTTCCGATGTACTGTGAAATAAGCGAGGATTCACAGCAATAAGTCTGGTGGCAACAACAATGGATGCGTCCATAAGAAATAATATTTGGTTGCTAGGACGGTAAAGCTGAGAAGCCAAAAAAAATTGAATAAAATATTTCCAAAAAGGGATGTCAAGGGGGACAAGTTTGTTAAAGGCAAAGGTGTCAACATTGAAATCTTGAAGCCAAAAACTTATAATGGAAATATCCTGATATGAAATCTTTTGTTGTAAAGAAATCAAAAGAAGTGTTGAAAGCATCAAATAAATTTTGAAAAGCAAAAGTAAACACGAAGCATTATCCAAAATTTTAAAGGTGGAATTTGATTATATAAAATATAAAATGATAATAACACGAAATGTAAGAAACATTTATTTTGGATTTATTTATAAAATGATTTATAAATGCAGATAATGTAAGTTCAAGGGCAAGATTAAAAAACTTGCCCTTTAGTTTCCAAAAAACCAGATATTCCCAAAAACCTTTAGATTTATGTCAAAAAACGAAATTTTTTCAGAAATCACTTGTATTAAATGAAAATATATGGTATACTTTTATTATTGATAACGATTATCAATAATAAATTACAGGGGTATATAAAATGGAATTCAAAGGAAGTAAAACAGAAAAGAATTTGCAAAGCGCGTTCGCGGGTGAATCACAAGCGAGAAATAAATACACATACTTTGCATCAAAAGCGAAAAAAGAAGGATATGTTCAAATTGCTGAATATTTTGAACAAACGGCAAACAACGAAAAAGAACATGCAAAACTATGGTTCAAAGAACTTGGTGGCATCGGTTCAACAATGGAAAACTTGGCGGCAGCAGCTGCGGGTGAAAACTTTGAATGGACTGATATGTATGCAACTTTTGCTAGCGAAGCGGAAGCTGAAGGATTTGCCGAAATTGCGAAAAAATTCAGACTCATCGGTGCTGTGGAAAAAGCTCACGAAGAAAGATACCTTGCGCTTCTTGAAAACTTGAAAAATAACGAAGTGTTCAAAAAATCAGAAGAAACAGTTTGGGAATGTAAAAACTGCGGTCATTTCCACGTAGGAAATGAAGCTCCAGATTTGTGCCCAGCATGTGCACATCCACAAGGATATTTCGAAGTTCACAAAATCAACTATTAATATGCGACTTCGCTGCTATTAAAATTTAATATTTCTGCTGATATTTTCAAATTTCAACAGGAATAAAACAAATTTTACAGAAATAAAGTAAATTTTAACAGTAACAAAGATAATGATATAATAGAAGAATTTTAAATCATCTTGCATTATAAAATAAACGCGAAAGCGATAAAGTCAGGGCACTGCGGGTAATCCGCGGGGCTCTTTCTTTTTGCATTTTTTCTGTTTTTTTCGTTCGTTCTTTTTGCCTTTTTTCTTTTCCACAGGGGACATGACAGTTATCCACAGCAAGTTTTGAAGTTATCCACAAAAAGAATTGCAGTTATCCACACGGGACACGCGAGTTATCCACAATACTTTTTTGTGTATCTTTGCAAGTTTATGCAAATTTCGACAAAAACAGAGTTTTCCACGATATAAATAGAGTTATACACTAGTTTTCCACAGCTTTTCCACAAGTTATCCACATAAGTATAGTGGAAAACTATCAAAATCCGAACTAAATTTCTATATATGAACTAAATTTGTATAAAAAATACGTTATTCACAACATGAATATGTGTAAAACAGCAATAAATGTGGATAAAATCAAGTGTGACACGTGTTTTGGGGGAGGATTGTGCATGAATATTCGAGTTATCCACAAGTCAAAATCGCGTTGCGATTTTGACAATTAAAAATTAAAAATTAATAATTAAAAATTGTGGTAATGCACTCGCAAGCTCGTGCTTTCTATATTTCAATTTTGGCGGGCGTTGGGGACGGTACGCACACATGGGTGCGACCCTACATATGGTTATAGCTACTAACACGTTAAAATGTTTGTAGCTATTGTAGTTTTGTATTTAATTTGGGGTGCACGGAGCTTTAGCGTAGTGCCTACCACACCTTTCACCTTTCACCTCTTACCTTTATTAATTTAAAGCTCCGCTTTAAATTAATACGCTAGTTTTTCGTCAAGGTATGATTTCAAATCTGCGATTGCGATTCTGTCTTGCTCCATTGTGTCGCGGTCGCGGACAGTTACTGTGCCGTTTTCGAGAGTATCGAAGTCGATAGTGATGCAATATGGAGTTCCGATTTCGTCTTGGCGACGGTATCTTTTGCCGATTGAGCCAGTGATATCCATATCAACCATGTAATATTTTGAAAGCTCAGCGAAAAGTTTTTCACCTTCTGGAGCAAGTTTCTTTTGAAGTGGAAGGATAGCAACTTTATATGGTGCAAGAGCAGGGTGGAATTTCATAACCACACGGCTGTCAGTTTCTGAAAGTTGTTCTTCGTGATATGCATCAGCAAGGAAAGCAAGTGAAACACGTTCAACACCAAGTGACGGTTCGATAACGTATGGCACGTATTTTTTGTTTGTTTCAGGATCCATATATTCAAAGTTTTCGCCAGAAGCAGCTGCGTGTGCTTTAAGGTCGAAATCAGTTCTTGAAGCAACCCCCCAAAGTTCGCCAAAGCCGAATGGGAAACGGTATTCAAAGTCTGTTGTTGCGTTTGAATAATGTGAAAGTTCTTCAGGGTCATGATCGCGAAGTTTCAAGTTTTCTTCAGCCATGCCAAGGTTTAGTAGCCAGTTTTTGCAGAATTCTTTCCAGTATCCGAACCATTCCATTTCAGTTCCAGGAGCGCAGAAGAATTCAAGTTCCATTTGTTCAAATTCACGCACGCGGAAGATGAAGTTACCAGGAGTGATTTCGTTTCTGAAAGATTTACCAACTTGGCAAATACCAAACGGTACTTTTTTACGAGTTGAACGTTGAACGTTTTTGAAGTTCACAAAAATACCTTGTGCAGTTTCTGGGCGAAGATAGATTGTGTTTGCTGTGTCTTCATTCACGCCTTGGAAAGTTTTGAACATAAGGTTGAACTTTCTGATTGAAGTGAAGTCTTTTTTGCCACAGATTGGGCAGTTGATGTCGTGTTCTTGAATGTATTCAAACATTTGATCGTTAGACCAACCACCAAGATTTTCAGAAATTCCTTTTTTCGCCATGTATGCTTCGATAAGTTGGTCGGCACGGTGACGAGCTTTGCATGATTTGCAGTCCATGAGTGGATCAGAAAAGTTCGCAAGGTGACCTGAAGCTTTCCAAACTTCTGGGTTCATAAGAATTGCGCAATCAACACCAGTGTTATATGGTGATTCTTGAACAAATTTTTTCCACCATGCTTTTTTGATGTTGTTTTTGAGTTCAACCCCAAGTGGGCCAAAATCAAATGTGTTTGAAAGTCCGCCATAAATTTCACTGCCGTTAAAAACAAAGCCTCTGTTTTTTGAAAGGGCAACTATTTTATCCATTGTCACTTTGCTCATTTATATCACTCCTTAATTGTTATTAAATAACAAATTTTTATAGATTTATTTACATATTCCCATATATTTTAATCTTTTCTAAAAATTATGTCAATAAAATTTAGCCTTTATCATATAGATTATACTATATAAAATCAAAATACTGCATTTATTTAACGCTTTTTTTTGATTTGTTGGCTTAAGGCGAAAAAAACAGTGCAGTAAGGGGGGTTTGCTGGTGGATTTATTTGAAAGAATGAAGGATATTTGTGGGGAAGAAATCTGCCCTTTTGGCTTGCGAATTCAGCTTTTGGGCTTCAAAAATTTGGGGATATTTGGAAGCGGGAAGGTTAGTTTTATCAGTGATGAAAACATCGTTTTTGCGAGCAAAAATTGCGAGGTTGCCGTTTTTGGGGCGGGACTTAAAATCATGCGTTCGGAGCCATGCGAGCTTTATATTATTGGGGAGATTGAAAAAATTGAAAGAAAAAACATCTGAAAAAGTTGCCGTGGGGGTGAAAAAGAGTGGGGAAAAATTTCCAAAGACGACAAAATTCCACGTTGAATGCATGTGTTATAACGGTGGCAGAATTCACGAATATTTGATAAAAAATGGGTGCGTGGCTAACAATTTTTCATGTGTGAAAGGGTTGATTTCCTTTGATTGCAGTGGCGCTTTTGAAGAGGAGATTTTTCAAATAATAAAAAAATGCGGTGGCGAAAATGCGAAAATTACGGCGGTTGGAAAGTCGGAAAACTTAAAAAAAGCCTTGCCAATTCTCGCGGGGGTTGTGGTGTTTTTTATTGTGATTTTGCTTTCAAATTTGCTAGTTTTGAAAGTTGAAGTTTATGGCGAGGACGATGTTTTGAAAGTGCATATTGAAAATCTGGCAAGCGAGATATATCCAACTTTCACCATAAAAACAGATGAGAAACTCTCCACCCTCAAATCGGAGATTTCCGCTTGCGAAAACGTCGCTTTTTTCACTGCCCGAATTTATCAAAACACCCTTATAATAAACTTTTTGGAAGCGGAAAATGCCGAGGTGATTTCGGGAAAAACATCCGTTATTGCCCCAGAAAATGGCACTATCATCTCGGTTTTAACCCTTTCGGGAACGGCGGTGAAATTTGCTGGCGACACCGTGAAAAAAGGTGATGATATCATCCTTGCAATCACGGGTGGCGAAAGCCCTGAAGAAATTGAAAAAGCGGTTGGAAGCGTTGTTATGGAAGTGGAAAAAAGCTCGCAAATCAGCCTTTTGCAAGAGTATGCCGAAAAGACTTATTCGGGGGAAAGCGAAACTTCCACCTATTTGATTATAAACGGCGTTGAAGTTTTCAAAAAGGAGAGCGAGTTTGAAAATTTCGACGTTTCAAGCGTCGCGGTGAATTATATAACCCCAAACATCCAAATCGTGAAAGAAACGCAAATTGAATACACAAAAAACAGCGTGATTTTAACCCCCGACGAGGCGGTTGAAAACGCCGTCGCTATTTTCAAATCGAGATATTTGAGCGATTTTGCGTATACTATAACAGATATCCAAACTGCGGTTGAAATGGAGGGCGAAACATTCAAAGTGGACGTTATTTGCAAATATCTATTGCATTTTTCCTGAAATCATGATATAATAAAACATTATTGTGGCAAAATATACCGCTTAGGCGGATAATTGTCATGCAAGTCATTTTATAAGGGGATGACGGATAGGTTTTCTATCACTTGGAGGAAATAAAAATGAAAGGGGATAAAACTAAAGGAAAAAGGGACGTGGCGCTTGGCTCGATTATTTCGATTGTACAAGCAGTGGCATGTGCGGGATTTTTGCTCATGCTGAGTCACTTCACGGGCGAGACTACCTACACCAACATGCAGTTTTTGGTTTATGGCTCACTTCTTTTTGTGGGGCTGAACTTCGTTATGATGATGTATGCCAAAAGGGAAATCAAGAAAGACTTCTTGAAAAACTTCTTGGTCGTGCAAATTCTTCTGATGTGTATTGTTGTTGTTGCGGAAGTCATGGGGATATATATTTCGCCATACATCGTGCCATATGTGTTCCTTGGCATTTCAGTTTCAAGCTTGATTTCAAAACAGCTTGCACTTTATGTTAACGCACTTCTCGGAATCGAAATCATCTTGGTTGGCACCCTTCTTGGGGGCGTTTCGGGGGAAGTTTTCGTGAAAGCGCTGATGACTGTTATCGGCGGTGGGCTTTTGATACTTTTGCAAAACAAAGCCGATTCAAGAATAAAAACAATCACGACCGCAATTTGCGTCATGCCACTTTATGTCGGAATTTTGCTTGTGGCATACAAAATGGGGGTTGTTGAGCCAAGCAGTATTTTGTTTGCATGCATTTGTGCGGCAAATAACGCTATTATTTCAGTTATTTTGGCGATTGGGCTCTTGCCAATTTTCGAATGGATTTTCAAAATCGTCACAGCCTATCGCGTGGCGGAACTTGGCGATGTTTCAAAGGGATTACTTTTTGAATTGTCGCAAAAAGCCAAAGGGACATACTATCATTCAGTTGCAGTTGCCAACATCACAGCGGAATGTGCGGCGGCGATTGGCGAGGATGCACAGCTTGCGAGGGTTTGTGCGATGTATCACGATATCGGCAAGATTGTGGAGCCAGTTTTGTTTATTGAAAACCAAAACAGCGAAACGGGCAATCCGCATGACAAAATGACGCCTGAACTTTCGGTGGCGCTCATAAGAAAGCACGCAAGTGACGGTGCGGAAATCTTGAAAAAACAACGCATGCCACAAATTTTTGTGGACTGTGCACTTCAGCACCACGGCACGCTTCCAATCAGGTATTTTTACGAACGCGCAAGGAAATTTTCCGCAAGCGAAGTTGATATCGAACAATACAGCTACAACAACAGCAAGCCAACAAATAAAATTTCCGCACTGATCATGATTTGCGACGCATCAGAAGCCGCCGTGAGAGCAAAAGGCTCGTTGAAAGGCGAGGAAGTTGATGCCGTTGTGAAATCTATTATCGAAGAAAGGATAATGCTAGAGCAATTCGATGAATGTCCAATAACATTTTCCGATTTGCACAAAATCAGAGAAACAATCGTCGCATCATTTGCCGGCGTTATGCACAAAAGGATAAGCTATCCAAAACTTGAACTTGGCGAGAAGAGATAGGGAGTGTAGGTAAGTTTGGGAGTGATGGGAGTTTTGGGGAGTAGGTAAGTTTTAAAGTGAAAGGTGAAAGGTGAAAGGTGAAAGGTGAAAGGTGTGGTAAAGCACGCGGGCTGTGCCCTTGTGCATTCAAATTAAAGCTTTTTCATATTGTTGCTTTCAATGGTTATGGTTTAGGTTACTAGGTAACAAACCAAATAGTAAGCACGAGCGTCAGCGAGTGCCAGACCACACCTTTCACCTTTCACCTTTCACCTTTCACCTTTAAAAATATCCCCCAAACAAAAACTAAACGAAAAAAAGCGGGCAAAAACCGAAAAAAAAAGGAAACGCAACATGATTTATTTTGGTGAATTTGAAGGATATGAAGGACAAGCTGAGTTGGTTTCGGAGGCGGTGAGGAAAGTTCGGGGGCTTCAAAAACGTGTGGAAATTGAACTTTATATTGTGGATAGCGAGGAAATTCGCGAGCTGAATTTGGAGTCACGCGGGATTGATAAGGCGACGGATGTTTTATCGTTTCCCACTTTGGAACTTTTTGAAAAGCCGTTCAGGCTGAAAGATAATAAATTGGATATCAACCCCGAAACTGGCAATTTGTCACTTGGCACGATTATCATGTGTGAAGAGGTGATGAAGGCGCAAGCGGTGGAATATGGCACGGGCGAAAGGGAGTTTTCATATCTCCTCGCACACGGCACGTTGCACCTTTTGGGATTTGACCACATGCAAGAAGAAGAAAAATCAAGAATGAGAGCCGAGGAAGAAAAAATCCTTGCGATTGCTCTCAAATAGGAGTATTTATATAATGGCACAAAAAATTGTAGAACAGATTGAAGGCAACTTCAAAAGCGGTAATGTCGCAATCATCGGCAGAGCCAACGCGGGAAAATCAACCCTTATCAACTATTTGGTTGGGACTAAACTTTCAATCGTTTCAAGAAAGGCGCAAACAACGCGCGAAAACATTCTTGGCATGTATCAAGACGAAGAAAGTCAAATCATTTTCGTTGACACACCGGGGGTGCACAAGGCGGAAACTGCACTTTCTGAAAGAATGATGCAGCAAGTGAACGGAGTTATTTCCGACGTTGATGCCGTTCTTATTTTGATTGACGGCGAAAAGGGTTTCACGCTTCACGATGAAGAAATCTTCAAAAGATATTCAGGCGTGGTGCCAACTCTTGTGGTGGTCAACAAAATGGACGTTGCAGACAGAGAAAAAGTCATGGCGGGCATTGCGGAATTTGCGGGCAAGTTCCCCGATGTGGAAATTTTCGCGATTTCTGCGTTGAAAGGCAAGCAAGTTATGCCACTTGTTGAAAAATTGAAAGAGCTTTTGCCTGTTTCTGAAAAGATGTACGAAGATGACTTCTTGACTGATAAATCAACAAAATTCCTTTGCGAAGAAAGAATTCGCGAAAAGATTTTGAATTTTTACCACAAAGAAATCCCGCACGGCGTTTTTATCAAAATTCGTGAATTCAACTATAAAAAGAAAAAGAACCTTTACGAAATCTATGCCGATATCATCTGCGAACGTCAAACGCACAAAGGCATCTTGATTGGCAAAGGCGGAGAAAGCTTAAAGCGAATTTCAACAATCGCAAGACACGACATCGAAGAATTCCTCGACGCAAAAGTTTTTTTGACTATGTACGTAGTAGTGAAAGAAGGCTGGAGGGAGAGTGATAAGAAGTATGCACAAATCATTGATTAGGTATTGTGGGGTTGGATGGGAGTTTTTGTGAGTAGGTAAGGTTTTAAGGTGAAAGGTGAAAGGTGAAAGGTGAAAGGTGTGGTAATGCACTCGCGCTGCTCGTGCTTTCCATTATTTAAATATTTATTATCAGAGACAAACACTTCATATGGTAAGAAACTAATATAGTAAAAAATTTAAAATATGGACTGCACGAGGCGAAGCCAAGTGCCATACCACACCTTTCACCTTTCACCTTTCACCTTTCACCTTTCACTTAAACGAACTAGCGTTTAGTAAAGTCATTTTCAAGCACTCCAAAAAGCGTGCTAAATAAATGACTTACTAAATAAATGACTTATTTGTTTTCCCATTCCTTCGCGTGCTTATACAGCAAATAGTACCCAATATCTCCCGTTTTTTGGAATTGGTTCCAATATTCGTCGGTGTTTTTCATAAAATCTCCTTTGCAAGTTGCTGGTTATATGTTTTTATATATTGTATATAAATTGTGATAGTAGTGTTTGTAGGTGGGGGCAAAAATATTCTTATTGGCAGGTGTGAATGAAAACTTTAGTTTCAACAGGAATAACGGTTTCAAGTGTTGACTATCAAGAAAAAGACAAGATAGTCACTGTTTTCATGCTGTCTGGCGAAAAGATTTCAATGCGGGCGAGGGGCATAAACGCGCCTAAGGCTAAGCTGAAATTTGCTTCCGAGCTGTTTTCCCTTTGCGAGTTTGAATATTCCGACAGCAAAAATCCGCTGTTGATAACGGCAACTCCAAAGCACATGTTTTGGGGAATCCGCGAGAGCGTGGAAAAACTTTATCTCGCGTGTTTCGTGCTTGAAAACCTAGCCGAAAGCGAGGGTGATGCGAAATTTTTGCTCGCGTGCCTTTCTTTTTTGGAAGTCAATGAATATTCAACCAAAATGGCGGTGAAATATATTTTCGAGGTAATAAAACACCAAGGTTTCGGCTTTTCGGTGAAATCTTGCGTGAAATGCGGAAATAAACTTTCAGGGCTTTTCGCTTTCGATTTCGATAAAGGCGGTTTCCTTTGCGAAAACTGCGGTGGAAACGAAAAAACAAGCCTACTCAAAACCTTGCAGTTCATTTCAGATATGGATATCGAACAACTTTCAAAAATCAAGTTCTCCAAACAACAGGAAATCGGGATGTTAAAACTTTTGAAAGAACATTTTGAAGCTAGTGCTGGCAAGGGGAGTGGGAATTTAAGGGAGTTGGTTAAAATTGCGGAAAGTTTTAACAATTAAAAATTAAAAATTAAAAATTAAAAATTGTGGTAATGCACGAGGCTTCGCCTCGTGCTTTCTATAATTATATAAAGGATATATGTAGGGGCGAACCCATGTGTTCGCCCGCGTGCGTGTGGTTTAAATGGTTTTTCTACAAGATTTTGCGGGCAGATTGTGTTTGCTTAAACCATGTGTAAGTAAAAAATAACACCCCGCGGGCGCACACATGGGTGACGCCCCTACAATTGGTTTGCAATTAAAATATAGAAAGCACGAGCAAAGCGAGTGCCAGACCACAATTTTTAATTTTTAATTGAAAAAATCTTCGATTTTTTCTTACTTGTTAAAAAAACCACAATAATGTGCTAGTATGGTGCAAAAACCCCTTTCAAACGCTTGCAAAAATGGATTAATTTGATATATACTTCTAAGTGAGCACAAGGCATATGCGATTTCTAAAGGGGAAAATGTGGTTTGTGTATAAATTCGGATATAAAAAATTTTTATATGATAGGAGGACGATATTATGTCTAAGTATGTTTATCTTTTTAACGAAGGCAGTGGAGATCAAAAAGAGCTCCTCGGCGGTAAAGGTGCAAACCTTGCGGAAATGACAAACCTTGGTATGCCAGTTCCTTATGGTTTCACAATCTCAACAGAAGCATGTAATAAATACTACGATGACGGACAAGTTATTGCTGATGAAGTAATCGGTCAAATTTTTGAAGCGATGAAAGCAATGGAAGCTCAAGCAGGAAAAGAATTCGGCAGTGTTGCCAATCCATTCCTAGTTTCAGTTCGTTCAGGTGCAAGAGCATCAATGCCTGGTATGATGGATACAATCCTTAACCTTGGTCTTAACGATGCAACAGTTGAAGGTCTTGCAACACTAACAGGAAACCCAAGATTTGCTTACGACAGCTACCGCAGATTCATTCAAATGTTTTCTGACGTTGTTATGGGCGTTGAAAAAGCAAAATTCGAAAGAATTTTGGACGAAGCAAAAGAAGCAAAAGGCGTTGAACTAGACACTGAACTTTCAGCAGACGATTTGAAAGCGTTGGTTGTTAAATTCAAAGCTTTCTATGCAAAAGAAAAAGGCGAAGAATTCCCACAAGAACCAAAAGAGCAACTTATTGAAGCTGTTAAAGCCGTGTTCAGATCATGGGATAACCCACGTGCTATTATCTACAGAAGAAAAAATGATATTCCTGCAAGCTGGGGAACTGCTGTTAACGTTCAATCAATGGTATTTGGTAATATGGGCGAAACATCAGGCACAGGCGTTGCGTTCACACGTGACCCATCAACTGGCGAAAAGAAACTTTATGGCGAATATCTCATGAACGCACAAGGGGAAGACGTAGTTGCTGGTATCAGAACTCCACAACCAATCTCTCACCTTGAAGCGCAAAATGCTGAAATATATAACCAATTCGTAACTATTGCTAACACTTTGGAAAATCACTATCGTGACATGCAAGATATGGAATTCACAATTGAAAACGGCAAACTTTTCATGCTTCAAACAAGAAACGGAAAAAGAACTGCTGCTTCAGCGCTAAGAATTGCCATCGAACTTGTGAACGAAGGCATGATCACTAAAGAAGAAGCACTCATGAAAATTGATCCAAAACAACTTGATGCACTTCTTCACCCACAATTTGACGTGGCTGAACTCAAAAAAGGCGAAGTGATTGCAAAAGGTCTTGCAGCTTCACCTGGTGCTGCTTGTGGTAAAGTTGTTTTCACTGCTGAAAAAGCTGTTGAAATGGCTGCTGCTGGCGAAAAAACAGTTCTTGTTAGACTTGAAACTTCACCAGAAGATATCGAAGGTATGTATGCATCTGAAGGTATCTTGACTGCTCGTGGCGGTATGACTTCTCACGCGGCGGTTGTTGCACGCGGAATGGGAACATGTTGCGTTGCAGGTTGTGGCGATATCAAAATCGACGAAGAAGCACTCACATTCGTTGCGGGTGGCAAAACATATGGCGAAGGGGATTTCATTTCTCTTGACGGTTCAACTGGTAATGTTTATGGCTGCGCTATTGCGACTAAAGAAGTTTCAATCGAAGGTGACTTTGACATCATCATGGAATGGGCAGACGAAGCAAGAGCATTGAAAGTTAGAACAAACGCTGATTCACCAGCCGATGCAAAAACAGCTATCGAATTTGGTGCTGAAGGTATTGGTCTTTGCAGAACTGAACACATGTTCTTTGCTGAAGACAGAATCATGGCAGTTCGTGAAATGATCGTTTCAAAAACTGTTGAAGAAAGACAAAAAGCACTTGCTAAACTTCTTCCAATGCAAAGAGAAGACTTCCTTGGCATGTATATGGCAATGGGCGATCGTCCTGTGACAATCCGTTTCTTGGATCCACCACTTCACGAATTCGTGCCAACTGCAACAGCTGATATCGAGGCGCTTGCAAAAGAAATGGGTCTTGCATTCGACGAATTGAAAGCGACAATCGACAGCCTTCACGAATTCAACCCAATGCTTGGTCACCGTGGTTGCCGTCTTTCTGTTACATATCCAGAAATCGCTGAAATGCAAACAAGAGCGGTTATGGAAGCTGCAATCGAAGCTGGCAAACAAGGCGTTGCCGTTGTTCCAGAAATCATGATTCCGCTTGTTGGCGAAATCGCTGAATTGAAATATGTTAAAAAATTCGTTGTTGATACTTGCGAAAAAGTTCTTGCTGAAAACAATTCAACAATCGAATATAAAGTTGGTACAATGATCGAAATTCCAAGAGCAGCTATCACTGCCGACGAAATCGCTGAAGAAGCTGAATTCTTCAGTTTTGGTACAAACGATTTGTCTCAAATGACATTTGGTTTCTCTCGTGACGATGCGGGCAAATTCCTTGAAGACTACTACGCTAAGAAAATTTTCGAACAAGATCCATTCGAAAAACTTGACCAAAAAGGCGTTGGTAAACTCATGAAAATCGCTATCGAACTAGGAAGAAAAACAAGACCTGATATCAAACTTGGTATCTGTGGCGAACATGGTGGCGACCCATCAACAATCGAATTCTGCCACGATATCGGTCTAGCTTACGTTTCATGCTCACCTTTCCGTGTGCCAATCGCAAGACTTGCCGCCGCTCAAGCTAATATCAGAAATCCAAGGGGCTAAAACACCCGCTTTGAACGCAATTGAAATCCCGCACTTCGGTGCGGGATTTTTTTGCGTTCGCGGGTGTTTTAGCCCCTTGGATTTCTGTAACCCGCGGAAAGGGGTCTTTTTCGGTTTTTTGGGAGGAAGCGAGACTCGATATATCCGTATATCATCTTCGCCTCGTTTCCTCCCAAAAATTCCGAAAAATCCTCCCTTTCCACTGCCACAGTGGAGTCTATGAACTTTCGCTGGAGGGGTGCCCCCATGGGGCACGGCTATTTGTTGGGTTGCAGCTTGGGCTTTGCCCAAGGCTGTGAGGGTGGGGCGAAGCCCCACGGCAATTATAAGGACGGTTGGATGTCTTGGGGTTGCAAGCAAAAATCTTTGATTTTTGGCTTGTGAGGGTGCCCTTTGGGCACGCAATTATTTTGATGTAAGACCAAAAATCCAAGCCAAAAACCAAATTGTAGGGGAGCACCCATGTGTGCTCCCGCGGGCAAGACTAAAAAAGCGAGAGCTTTTATCAAAACCCAATCTCTAAACCAACACAAAACCCGTGGAAAATGCGAATGTGGTTGGAGCAATCACCCCGCAACACCCAACACCCCGCGGGCTCACACATGGGTGAGCCCCTACACATTGGTTACGACTTTATCAAGCAAAATCTAAAAACCCAACATCCCCCTCAGTCACGCTTCGCGTGCCAGCTCCCCCGAAGGGGGCGCTAAATTGGTTGGGAGTGTGTGTCGGCTTGCCGATAGCTTCGGAAGATGCCCCCAAAATTGAGGTCGAGGGGGTCACCCCCTCGCGGGGTTTGGGGCGGAGCCCCATAAAAAAGCAAGCGGCAGAGCCCATGAAAAAAAGCAAGCGGCGGAGCCCCATAAAAATCTTACCCACAAAAAATCTCGCATAAAAAAATCATAACTTTCTCACACTAATAAAAAAGAAATTTTGGGGGGACGGAATGAAGACTACTGGAATTGTTAGGAGAATAGACGAGCTTGGGCGGATAGTGATCCCGAAAGAGATGCGAAGAACGCTTTCGATAAAGGTGGGTGACAGTTTGGAGATATTTTCCGACGGTGAAAAATTGGTGCTTGGGAAGTATCAGGAGCTTTTAAAGATTGAGGACATGGCGCAATCGCTTTGCGACAGTGTTGCGGAAAGTTGCGGATATATGGTGCTTGTTTGCGATGACAGGAAAGTGATTTGCGAGAACATGCACGGCACGAGTTATCTTGGCGCACTGGTTTCGGAGGGCGTTTCAAAAGCGATTGAACAACGAAAGCATATCAAGGGCGGTGACGCGATTGGTGCGGATGCACTTCTTATCGGCGAGCATTTTGAATCGGCAAGCATGCACACGGTTCTTGCAAACGGCGAAGCCCCCGGCGGAGTGATTGTGTGCTCGCTCGACACCGAAGACGACGAAAAACTCGACGATGTCTGCAAACTTTGCGCAATATATCTGGGGAAACATCTGGGGTGAAGTGGAGAGTTTGGAGAGTTGGCACGCTTGAGGGCGGGGGTGGGAGATTTTTTTGAGCACGCTGTTTTTTTAAGTGAAAGGTGAAAGGTGAAAGGTGAAAGGTGTGGTAAAGCACGCGGGCTGTGCCCTTGTGCATTCAAATTAAAGTTTTTTCAATGGTTGCTTTCAATGGTTATGGTTTAGGTTACTAGGTAACAAACCAAATAGTAAGCACGAGCGTCAGTGAGTGCCAGACCACACTTTTCACCTTTCACCTTTCACCTTTCACTTAAAAAAAGCTATTATAACAATCACACTTGAATTAACAAAAAACTAACTCTGCACCGCAAAAGGAGGGTCTTTTATCATGAAAAATAGAACGCTAAAAAGCACCTCCCTCCTTTCCTCCACTTTCATTCTTGGCGGGGGGCTTGTGGTGGCGAAAGCTATTGGGGCGATGTATCGCATACCGCTTGCGACGGTGCTTGGGGCTGATGGTTTGGGGATTTATCAGATGGTGTTTCCGCTTTATTCGCTGCTGCTCACGCTGTCTTCTTCGGCAATTCCCACCAGCCTTGCAAAGGTGATTTCGGAAAATCTTGCGAAGGGTGACGGGGTTGATGCGGTGGTGGTTTATCGCACGGCACGAAAGTTTATTTTGGCAGTTTCGCTTGTTTGTGCTGTTTTGCTTTTCATTTTTGGCAAGCAAGTTGCGATTTTGCAAGGCGGTGAAATGGGCGGACTTTCTTATGTCGCGATTTCCCCCGCGATTTTGCTTGTGGGGTTTGTCGCGTGTTTTCGGGGCAAGTTTCAAGGCATGAACAACATGGTTCCAACGGCACTTTCGCAGATTTGCGAGCAGGTGGGAAAGCTTGTTTTCACCATCGCATTGCCGATATATTTTGGTAGCACGCTTGAAGAAAAAGTCGCGCTCGCAGTGTTTGGCGTGACGGCATCGGAAGTTTGCGGACTTGCATTTTTGGCGGTTTATTCGTGGCTATCCAAAAGAAAAAACGCGAAAAGAAGCGAGCTTGCGACAGTTTGGATGCTTGGCGAAAGGCAGATTTCCGAAAAACAGAAAGGCGGTTTTGGGAGTGGCAAAAAGCTTAGCGAAAGTTTAGAAAACAAAGCGGGCATATTGTCGCCACTTTTCAAAATCGCACTGCCAATGACAATTTCACTTTCCGTTTATCCAATCGCGGGTATTCTTGAAAGCGTAATCATCATCAATTTTATCAACGTCGCAAGCGGAAACGGAGTGGCGCAGTTTGGGGTTTATTCGGGGGTGATTGTCACGCTTGTTTCATTGCCACTTGCACTTTGCACGGCACTTGGCACGGCGATTGTTCCATCGATTTCTGCCGATATTGCAAAAGAAAAGATGTGCGTTGCAAGGCGGAAAATCTCTTTTGCAATCAAGGCGGGAATGGCGGTGGCGATTGCGGTTTCCATGCTGTTTTTATTTTTTTCAAACCACATCGTGTGTCTGCTTTTTTCAAAAATAGCGGGCGAATCGGGCGGGCTTTGCGGAAAAATGCTGAAATGGTCGTTTGTGAATGTCATGCTTTCCTGCTTTTCAAACATCACCTCGGCAATTTTATATTCACTTTCCGAAAGCACTGTCCCGCTGAAAAGTCAACTTTGGGGGCTCGCGGTTCGGTTTGCCGTGCTTTGCGTTTTGATTCCCTTTGCGGGAATTTATGCAAGCCTTGCGGGGGTGTTTGCAGGTGGCATTCTTTCGTGCGCGCTGAATTTTCGCGGAATAAATAGGTCGCTCAAAACCCCCCTTTCAATCCGCCCCCTTGTGACAGGCGGGCTTGCGATGGCAGTGCTTGGCACATGCCTTTTGGGAACATCAAAATATTTCACGCTCACCATCCCATGGGTGGTACTTCTTTCCGCAATATACCTAGCTTTCGTGTTTTTGCTGTTCTTCACAGGCTACTTCACAAAAGAAGAGGTGGGGAGTGTTGTGGGGGGGGGG
>JAWXUX010000012.1:0-66118 GCA_044426045.1 Bacillota bacterium | reverse complement strand
CGCGGGGTGTTGGGTGTTGCCGTGTGATGGCGAAATGCGGAAAACAATGAAAACCCCAACCTCAAACCCGCCACAACTCCCCACAAACCCCGCCACCCACAACGCATGCGGGCGAACACATGGGTTCGCCCCTACGAATTAACCGCCGCACCAACAAACCATATAACAAACAAACCACCCGCACGCGGGCGCACACGCGGATTCGCCCCTACGAATGAAACCACAATATCGAACAAACCATGCAAACCAACAAACATGCTCCCACATGCAAAAACGTCGGAAGTTGCTAAAAAATGGCAAATGTGGCAACCCATGCGTAGGGGCGAACCCATGTGTTCGCCCGCGGGGTGTTGGGTGTTGCCGTGTGATGGCAAAATGTGTGATGTAGAAATGTTGGTGCAAATCACGTGTTCATCTTCTCGAAATCTGATTTTGGAAGATTGAAAATGTCTGTCCCTGTTGACCTATCCGTTGTGTTGTCAGTTGGAACTTGTTGTTTTATTTCTTTTTGGGGGCGTGGGGTTTGGTTGGGATTAGCCTTATTATCCATGCCTTTGATAGGCGGATTTTGCGAAACTGTCTTGCGAGTTTTGACGGTTTCTCTTGACAAGCGGTTAAAATTTTTGTTTTGCATAACAAATCTCCTTTTGTGTAGGTAATGTGGTTTTGGTGAGGACTTTTGGTTGGGAGGTAAGTTTTTAAAGTGAAAGGTGAAAGGTGAAAGGTGAAAGGTGTGGTAATGCACGCGGCTTCGCCTTGTGCTTTTCAATTATATTTGTAACCACTTATAGGGACGTAACTATTTGAATAGGAACGTTCCTTTTTTATTATCCAAATTCAAATGGGGTGCACGAGCGATGCGAGTGCCTACCACACCTTTCACCTTTCACCTTTCACCTTTCACCTTTCACCTTAAAAAATTTCCCCTTTATTTCAAAACTTTACCTTTCACCTTTCACCTTTCACCTTAAAAAATTCCCCCTTTATTTCAAAACTTTCCTAAAATTTGTGTTTTGGTGGATTTTAAAGCTAAAATTTGTTTGCTTATATTTTCAAAATATATTATACTATATAGGCGAATATTAAATAATAGAATATATGGCACATCTAAAAGTGTTAATCTTTGGTCGATACTTTTGAAAAGTGCCGTATGAATTATAAATTCGAACTCAAAAGGAAAAAAGGAGACAAAAAATGTCTAAAAAAATTATTGCAATCTTGCTATGTTTGGTTCTTGCATGTTCACTTGTGGCTTGCTCGGCTGAAACAACATATACATTCGACGGTGTTTCAAGTGGTCCAACAACTGCAACAAGTGTTTATAACAACAACTCTACAGCTGTTTTCGTTGATGGTTATGCGTTTTATGTCAACGCTTCAATGCCATACTACAGCACAAACACTTTCGGCGAAACAACAGTTGGCACATTGAACAGGCTTGACCTTTCAACTGGTGAAATCGTGACAATTCAACCAAAACTTTTGGCGGATTCTTATGCAAGCGGTTTTTATATCTATGGCGACAAGATTTACTACACTTCACCAAGTGACACAACTGATAGAGACGGCAATCGTGAATACACATATCTTGATATCATGGTGTGCGATTTGAACGGTGCAAACCCTGAAAAACTTTACACTTTCGGAACACTTCTAACAGTGAGCTTCGATGTGGAAGACGGCGTTGTTTATGCACTTTATGAAGATGAATATCAAATCAAATCAATCGACCTTTCATCATCAAAAACATCTTCAACTGTGATCGCTTCTGATTATACAAGCGGTGTGAGCTCTTCTGAAGGCGTTTATATCGTGAAAAACAACACTTGGTATGACGAAATTTATTTGCTTTCTCCAACTGGAACTGAAACTTTGGTTGTTTCAGGACTCGTTTCAAGCAGTGAAAAATGTTCAATCACTATCCTTGGCGTGAAAGATAGCAAACTTATCTACACTTTGACAGACAGCGTGGTTAAACAAAACGCGGTGACATATATCAGCGACCTTGACGGCTCAAATGCTCAAAGGGTGACTGCGCTCACGGTTTCTTCTGGCGCTATTGAATATAACGGCGGATTTGTGTTCAAATCTGACACAACTATTTTTTATGTGAAAGACGGCGTGTTCACTGTTCTTGACGAAAATGGCGACGATAACTTCCAAGTTCACGATGGCTATTTGTTCACTTACACATTCACTGACGGCGCTGCTCCACTATACAAAACTGATATCGATGCAAAAATCGCAGATAGCGACACTGAACGCGTTTTGATGTTCGAAGAAGCGGATGATTATATGTATGAATCAACAATCGCATCACTTGTTTTCTACGACGGCATGGGATATTATTTCTCTGACAACGCCTATAACAAACAAATGTACACATTCGACGTTGACGGCTTGACTTCTTATAGTATTGAAGGGTAAGTGGTAAGCGTGATTGGGAGCCCGCTTGGGGTTTTCGGTTAACGGATTTCATTGGACGCTTTTTCTTGAGGTGAAAGGTGAAAGGTGAAAGGTGAAAGGTGTGGTAGGCACTACGCGTACCGCTTCGTGCATATCAAATTGAAATATGGAAACTATTAAAAGTCACAAACGACATAAGTTGTTTGTGGCTTTTTTATTTTTAAACATAGAAAGCACGAGCGAAGCGAGTGCATTACCATACCTTTCACCTTTCACCTTTCACCTTTCACCTTAAAACTATAACCTCCCCCAAATCTCTCCCCAAAAACTCAATAATAAGCACATTTTCCTCTCTTTTTCCAAAAATATTGCATAAAAAGCAAATATTTATGTAAAATAAAATAAAAAGTAGGTTATTTTTCTTTACAAAATTGAAATTTTTGATATAATAGCTTATGAAAATAACATGCAGGGAGTTTTCGTCCCTGATAAAAAATGTATGGAGCCGTGTATGGATAGATATATTAAATGCCCTAGATGTGAAGTTAACTATATTTTGGAAAGCGCTAAGTTTTGCGATGTTTGCAAAGCTGAATTGAAAATTGCACCTGATATTTATAGTGAAGAAGAAGAAGATATGGTGCTTTGCCCAGTTTGCGGAAAACACTTTATTTTCCCAGACGAAGTGAAATGCTCATATTGCAAAGGTGAAGTTCAGGAAGAACTCGACCACATTGAAATCGAAGAAGAAAAAGACGAAGAATGGCGCTCTTTCCTAGACCCAGAACCAGAAGCCGACGAAGAGCTTCCTGATGGCATGCAAATGCTAGCCTTTGATGACGTTATCGAAGAAGAAGAAGCCGAAGCCGACGATGAAGAATCTTTCGAAGACACTTATGCATATGACTACGACGATAACTTCGAAGAAGAAGACGACGATGATGATTATGACGAAGAAGAGGATGATGAAGACTATTAAAAAAAGCGGAGCTTTTTTTAAAGGTAAAAGGTGAGACGCTACGCTTAAGGTGAAAGGTGAAAGGTGAAAGGTGAAAGGTGAAAGGTGAAAGGTGAAAGGTGTGGTAGGCACTACGCGTACCGCTTCGTGCACCCTAAATTGAAATATGGAAACTACAATAGTTGCAAACGATTTATGAAGTTTGCAACTATTTTAACGTTTAAATATAGTAAGCACGAGCGAAGCGAGTGCAATCCACACCTTTCACCTTTCACCTTTCACCTTTAAAACAGCGTTCCCAACCCCCACGCTCCCACAATCCAAAAAGCGTGCTCAACAGCATGCCCAAAAAACCTCTCTCTTTTCCCTTGAATTTTCTTCTAACTTGTGTTATAATAAACTAGTATATACTGATAAAGGTCTGTCTTGGGTGGCGGGCTGGACGGAGGAGCCATGAGAAGTGTGGGAATGAAAATTTTAATAGTGTTTATGCTGATTTTTTGTTTGGCATTTTCGGGATGTTCAAATATTGATGTTCCCGACGACATGGAAGAATTTTTCGATGTTGAAGAAACAACTGCACCAACTCAAACGGCGAGTCCGACTTCTGATCCGATTGAGGACAGTATTGATTTTGGAGTGGTGGACACAACAAGCACCGAAGATTTGCTTCGCGTGTATTATGGATTGACTTTCCCTGAAAGCGGAACTTTTGACGCGCAGTTTGAAATGGGCAGAAGTGAATATGAATTTTCTGCTGTCAATTTTGGCGTGACAAGCGAAACGGGCACAACTCTTTCAGATGGCAAAGTGACTGTTTCGGCAAGCGTTTCAGGTTATGACCCAATTGGTAACAAAATCTCAACTGGGATAACTTCAAACATGTCAACATCCGTTCGCCTTGCAAACTTTGGTTCGTCAAGCTTTATTCAAGGCACGGCACTAACATATCCTGGCACTTATTATGTGACTTACACGATAACTGCCACGCAATCTTCTGAAAGCTATTTTGAAACTGCGTTTGACGCGGTGAGCGAAAGTTATGCAATCAGTCGCATTTATGTTATCGACAAGGTGGATGCCTATATTGAAAGTGCCAGCGATTTTTATTTTGTTCAAACAAACGGTGCCGACGTTCGTGCGAGTGCTGATATCACAATAACAACAGCGGGCGGTCTTGACATCGCTTCAGAAGTGACTGATGACATATATTCAACGTCAAGAATCTCGCTCAGCGTTCCAAAAATCACGGTGGAAACAGATATGGCGAATGCCTATGAACTCGACATTGTTGGGGAAAAGGGCGGGGAAGAAGTGGACGATGCGGAAATTATTTCAAAATATTTTGATTTGCACATCACAAACGGCTATCGATATATCATCCCGGCGGAAGATGAAGTGAACGTGCAGGCGGTTTATCAAACGCTTGCGGGTTTGGGTATTGATAGATACAACGACAGCTATGATTATTCAAATTGGGACGGTTATTTAAGTGCGGTGGAAAGTTATCAATCGCTATCGCTCACCGAAGCTAAACTTTTTGACCTTTACCCAACTTATTTATTAAAATATGACAATGCGTTCACGTATAACGACTATTATGACATGCGTGCGTGCCATGATTTGCTTTATTTCTTGCTTGTCGATTGCGACAGGGTGGAACTGGGGGACAATCTTGCAAAGTTGATTTCTCAGCTTGAAAGCACAAACAGCATCGATAGCCTTGAGGCTGTGGCTGAATTTGTGACGGGACTTTCGGGTGATTATGTTTATGTTGCCGATTTGATTTATTTGGCGGAAGAATACGACAGTGACCTTGCTTTTGCGGTTAAATACGCTTTTGATGGCGTGTTTGAAAATGGCGAGAACGGGTATATTGATATCGCTAGCAGTGGTGACGGTTGGGAGATTTGCGACACTACAACTCTTGTGAATTTGGCGGTTTTTGCAAATCAATACAAGTTTGAAATGTACGCAAGCGCAAGTGAGGTGCTTGCGGAAATCTCGCGCGGGGAAGCGAACTATGCACTTTTTGCGGGCGTGGATTTTTATGAAAAGTACGCGCAGTTTGAAAGCGTTTTGGGATATGACCAATATGCGAGCGAGGTGCTTGCGATTATTGAAGAATATATGACTTTCAGTTTTGATGATACCTATGAAGAATATGTGGCAGTGGCAACGGAAAAACTTGAAAATGGCGACATTGATTTTGCCGAAACCGACAGAATTTTTGCTGTTGTGAGAGAGTGTTTATACGACAGTTTCTCAGGTCTTTGCGATTTCCAAAAAACGGCGAGTATCACGGCGGATTATGCGGTGAGCGTTTCGCTTTGTGAAAGTTTTATGCTCAGGTTTGATGCGATTTTGGAAGTTTTGGAAAGCGGGGATGGTTATTTTGAAAACGGCGAGTTTGAAACTGCAAGCGGGGGCGTTTTGATTTATGACAGCGAAAGCGGAGTTTTGAACATTGCGGGTGAAGATAATATCGCAAGGATGTTGCAAACTTGTGCAATAATGAATTTGGATAATTTGAAAGAATTGGCCATTGCAAATATAACTGCTTGAAAATAAAATATAAACAAAAAACGAACAAAAAACAAACAAAAAACAAACTACTAGGAATTTATGATATAAATCACTTGGCATTTGCCATGGGGGAACGGAATTGGATTATAGCAAATTTATAGCAAAGAAGGTCGTGGATATCAAGCCTTCGGGAATAAGAAAATTTTTTGATGTCGCAAAAACCATGGACGGGGTTATTTCGCTTGGTGTTGGTGAACCAGATTTCATCACGCCGTATGAAATTCGTCAGGCGGGGATTGCATCAATTCAAAAGGGGCGCACGCAGTACACTTCAAACAGCGGGCTGGATTCTCTTCGCGAAAATATCTCGGCATATCTCAAAGCTAGGCTAAACCTTTCTTACGACATGTCGGAAATTTTTGTGACGGTTGGTGCGAGCGAGGGGATTGACCTTATTTTGCGAACTATCATTGAAAACGGCGACGAAGTTTTGGTTTGCGAGCCAAGCTATGTTTCCTATGCACCCGTGATTCAGCTTTGCGGGGGCGTTGCTGTGGCGGTGCCGTGCTATGAAAAAAATGCGTTCAAGGTTCAGGCGGATGATATCAAAAAACTTATAACGAATAAAACCAAAGCGATTGTGCTTCCCTATCCAAACAACCCAACGGGGGGCATTTTGGAAGAAGATGAAGCGAGGGCGATTGCAAAGGTGTGCATTGAAGCGGACATACTTTGCATATCTGATGAAATTTATGCCGAACTCACATATGGCAAACAGCACTTTTCAATTTGCGGTGTTGAAGGCATGAAAGAAAGGTGCGTGCATTTGAATGGATTTTCCAAGGCGTTTGCTATGACGGGGTGGAGGATTGGCTTTTTGGCGTGTCCTGAGCCACTTTTGGAGCAGTGCTTAAAAATTCATCAATACACAATCATGTGCGCCTCTTCTGCCAGCCAATATGCGGCGGATTATGCGCTTGTTTCGGGGTTTGAAGACGAATTTGCATCTGTTGAACTCATGCGTGAAGAATATGACAAAAGGCGGAAGTATCTTTATTCCGAATTCAAGCAAATGGGGTTTGAAGTCTTTTTGCCGGAGGGCGCGTTTTATATTTTTCCGTCGGTGGAAAAATTCGGCATGACGGGGGAAGAATTTTGCGACAAATTGCTGCATTCAAAAAAACTCGCGGTCGTTCCGGGGTCGGCGTTTGGCGATTCGGGAAAATACAATATAAGAATAAGTTACGCCTATTCAATGGATAATTTGAAAACGGCGATTTCAAGAATAAAAGAATTTGTTTCGGAAAACTGTCAATGATATAAGGGTGCTTTTAAAAGTGCCAAGAAGTGCTAGAGATGTGCTAGAAAGGAAGTAATATGGAAATGGAAAATGTGGTGTCGCTTCGCGGGTGTGGCGATTATTCTGAAGATAATGTGAGAAGT
Organism: Bacillota bacterium; assembly: GCA_044426045.1. Classification (GTDB taxonomy): domain Bacteria; phylum Bacillota; class Clostridia; order Christensenellales; family CAMQZB01; genus JAWXUU01. Next base: position 58,785 of record JAWXUX010000012.1, on the reverse strand, counting down.
GCTGTCGAGGGCGTTTTTGCGCCGTTTGGGGGGATTTCTGCTGTTGTGAAGTCGGGGGACAATGTTTATTTGAAACTCAACTTTGTTTCTGGAAAAGAGCCAAGCCGTGCGGTGACAACTCATCCAATGATAACAAGGGTGGTTGCGAAAATGTGCCTTGAATGTGGCGCGAGCGTTGTTTGTGGCGATTCAAGCGGTGGGCTTTATAATAAGGCGCACATGTCTAAGGTTTATAAAATCACCGGCACCGAAGATGCGATTGCGGATTTGGATGCGACAATGAACGAGGATTTCGGGTCTACGATTATTCCAGTTGCCGGCAAGGTCGCAACTGAACTTGAAGTGACTGATTCGGTTTTGAAAGCGGATGTTGTTATCAACCTTGCTAAGCTCAAAACCCACACGCTCACGAGATACACGGGCGCTGTGAAAAACTTGTTTGGTATCATTCCAGGACTGAAAAAAGTTAGCGTGCATGGTGAATATCAATCGCTTGATAGGTTTTTTGACTATCTTTTTGATATCAACATCGCGGTTAAAGATAAGGTCGCGTTTCACATCGTGGACGGCGTTATGGCAATGGAGGGCGAAGGTCCAACAGCGGGCGACGTGAAGGAAATGGGCGTTATTTTCGGGGGCAAAAATCCTTTTGCTGTGGATTATATCGGCACAAGCCTTATTGGCGAGGTGGAAAACTTCCCGCAAAATGGCTACGCAAGTGAAAGGGGACTTTTGGATGTTGCGAGTGTCAGCGTTGTCGGCGAAAAGGTCGCTGATTATAAAAAGGAATTTGAAATTCCCGCCCCAAGACCTGATGCAAACTTGTTTGATAAATATCCAAAGTTTGTGACAAAACTTATCAAAAAGCTTTATATGACATACCCCGCAGTTGCAAAACAAGACTGTCGCGGTTGCCAAAAATGCGCCAAGCATTGCCCACCAAAAGCAATCGACATGTCAAGCGGAAAAGCCGTGTTTGATTATGACAAATGCATAAGATGTTTCTGCTGTCAAGAACTTTGCCCATTCGGCGTTATAAAAATCAAAAAACCAATCGGCGCAAGAGTGCTTGCGAAAAGGAAAGCGAAACGGTAGGCGAAAGTTGGGGGCACGCAGTTTTGTTTTTGGGGAGATGTAGCGGGAGGAACGCTGTTTTAAGGTGAAAGGTGAAAGGTGAAAGGTGAAAGGTGAAAGGTGTGGTAATGCACGCGGCTTCGCCTTGTGCTTTTCGATTATATTTGTAACCACTTGTAGGAACGCAACTATTCAATAGGAACGTTCCTATTTTACTAACCAAATCCAAATGGGGTGCACGGAGCGAAGCGAAGTGCCTACCACAATTTTCACCTTTCACCTTTCACCTTTCACCTTTCACCTTAAAACAGCGTTCCCAACCCACCAGCTCCCACAACCCAAAAAGCGTGCAGAAAAACCTCCCACGGCCACTATTTCCCTTGACATTCTCCCTTAAAACATGTATAATTCTAGGGATATAATGATATTTCTGAATAGGGGAATATTATTTTTTTATTGTCTTTGGGAGACCTGATGGTTTCCTTATATGAAAACGGAGGTTTAAAATGGAAAAAGAAGTATATTTGACGGCAAAGGGATTGGAAGCTTTAAAAATAGAACTCGACGATTTGAAAATCAATCAACGTGCAAAAAATGCAGAAGACATAAAAACAGCAAGAGAATTCGGCGATCTTTCTGAAAATGCTGAATACGATGCAGCAAAAGAAGAGCAAGGTAAAATCAACGCGAGAATTTCTGAAATTGAAATGCAACTTCGCAATGTTGTTATTATCGACGAAAATGTCAAATCCGACATCATTCAAATCGGCTCGACTGTAACAATTTATGACAAAGAATTCGACGAAAAAGAAACTTACACTATCGTGGGCGTTTCTGAAGCTGATCCAAGCAACAACAAATTGTCGAATGAATCTCCGATTGGCGCGGCGCTACTTGGTAAAAAGAAAGGCGACGTTGCATCAGCAAAAACACCTGGCGGAGTAATTGAAATTGAAATAATAAGCGTTGACTAACGCATAAAGAAGGTAGAAATGGAAAATCAAAACACACCACAAACAGAAGTTGAACTTTCAGAGATTTTGAAAGTGAGACGTGAAAAACTTTCAGCACTTTGCGAAGCTGGTGAAAATCCATACGCGCAAGTACGCTTTGAAAAATCTCACCTTTCAAAAGAAATTCTTGAAAATGCTGACCTCGTTGGAACTGACGTTGCAATCGCGGGCAGAATCATGGCAAAAAGAATCATGGGCAAGGCGGCTTTCTGCCACATCCTTGACGGCGAAGGCAGAATTCAATCATATATCAGACGCGACGAAGTTGGCGAAGATGTTTATAAAGGTTTCAAAACTTGGGACATCGGCGACATCATCTTTGTTAAAGGTAAAGTTTTCGTGACAAAAACTGGCGAAACTTCTATCCATGCGAGTGAAATCGGACTTCTTTCAAAATCACTTTTGCCACTTCCTGAAAAATATCACGGTCTCAAAGACCCTGACCTTCGATATCGTCAAAGATATGTGGATTTGATTGCTAATCCTGAAGTGAAAGAAACTTTTGTTTTGCGTTCAAAAATCATTTCTGCAATCAGAAGATATCTTGATGGGCTCGACTTTATTGAAGTTGAAACTCCAATCTTGAACACAATCGCGGGCGGTGCAACTGCAAGACCTTTCACAACGCACCACAACACACTCAATATCGATATGTTTCTCCGAATTGCGCCAGAACTTTATTTGAAACGCCTTATCGTTGGTGGATTTGAAAGAGTTTACGAACTTGGCAGAATGTTCAGAAATGAAGGTATGAGCGTGAAACACAACCCTGAATTCACAATGATGGAACTTTACGCAGCATATTGGGACTATCACGATATGATGGATATCACTGAAGGCATTTTTAATTATGTTCTTGATAATGTTATCGGCAAAAGAAAAATCAACTATCAAGGCACTGAAGTGGACTTTGAAAAACCATTCGAAAGAATCACTATGATTGACGCTGTTAAGCAGTATGTCGGAATCGACTTTGCTCCACTTTCAGCTGACGAGGCGATTGTTGAAATGAGAGCCAAAGGCTTTGATGTTGCGGATGGCGAGGCTTGGGGCAAAATGCTTTTCCAAGCGTTCGACGAAAGAGTTGAAGAAAAACTTATCCAACCAACATTCATTCTTGACTATCCAGTGGAAGTTTCTCCACTAACAAAAAGAAGCAACGAAGACCCAAGACTTACTTACCGTTTTGAATTTTTCATAACTGCAAGAGAAATGGGTAATGCATATTCAGAACTTAACGATCCAATCGACCAAAAACAACGTTTCGAAGCTCAAATGCTAGAACGTGAAAACGGCGACGACGAAGCTCAAATGATGGACGAAGATTTCGTGACAGCACTTGAATACGGCATGCCTCCAACTGGCGGTCTTGGAATTGGTATCGACAGAATGATTATGCTGCTAACTGACAGCTTCTCAATAAGAGACATCTTGCTTTTCCCAACGATGAAACCTCTTGCTGTGCAAAAAACTGAAGAAGAATAATATTGAAATCCCCCGAGCGTGCTGTTTCGGGGGATTTTTTTTTGAGGTGAAAGGTGAAAGGTGAAAGGTGAAAGGTGTGGTATAGCACTTGGCTTCGCCTCGTGCAGTCCATATTTTAAATTTTTTACTATATTAGTTTCTTGCCATGTGAAGTGTTTGGCTCTGATAATAATATCTAAACAATGGAAAGCACGAGCGGTAAGCGAGTGCATTACCACACCTATTACCTATTACCTATTACCTTAAAATTTCGCTTGCGAAATTTTATCGCTTTTGCTATAATACAAATATTAAACTAGGAAAAAAGGGAAAAATATGATTTTTACAAAAGCGAAACGCGAAAACGTTCCTCGTATCATGGAAATAGTTGCCTTGGCTCAGGCTTTTTTGAAGGGCAATGGAGTGGTGCAGTGGCAAAATGGGTATCCTACGGCGGAAAAGATTGAAGATGATATTGCAAAAGGGCAGGCTTATGTAGTGGTTGAAGATTGCGTGGTTTTGGCTTATTTTGTGCTTTTTGCTGGGTATGAACCCGACTATTTTGAGGGGTGTTTTTTAAATCCCGAGGGAGCGTGGAAAACTGATGGCGGGTATGCCGTTGTTCACCGCGTTGCTGTTGGGGAAAAAGGCAAAGGGCTTGGCAGTGCGATTTTTGATTTTGCAATGGCTAAAGCCAAAGAAATGGGCGTGCCAGCAATGCGAATCGACACCCACCGCGACAATATCCCAATGCAAACAGTCCTTAAAAAACACGGCTTTGAATACTGTGGAATAATCAACGTGACAGAAGGCGAAAGATTTGCCTTTGAAGCCGTGCTGTAAATTGCTGGCAACACTTGATTATTTTTTAAAATGGTGTATAATGGAAGGGGAGTAGGTAAATTAGGTTGATTTAATATGGGCGGGGAGTAGGTAAGTTTGAAAAGGTGAAAGGTGAAAGGTGAAAGGTGAAAGGTGTGGTAATGCACTCGCGTACCGCTTGTGCTTTCCATTATTTAAATATTTATTATTAAAACCAATCACTTCACATGATAAGAAACTAATATAGTAAAAATTTAAAATATGGACTGCACGAGGCGAAGCCAAGTGCCATACCGCACCTTTCACCTTTCACCTTTCACCTTTCACCTTGCAAATAATAAGCCACGCCAAAAATATCAACAAAACAAAGACTATAACCAAAAACAAAGGAGACCCAACAAACATGCTATCTTTAATTGTTCCGATTTATAATGAAGAAGAGGTTTTTCATATTAGTTATGCGAAAATCAAGGAAACTATGGAAAATTGTGGCGAAAAGTATGAAATTATTTTCATAAACGACGGCTCAAAGGACAGAAGTTTGGAGATTTTGAAAGAATGTCAAGCTGGTGACGAAACTGTCAAGGTGCTTTCTTTTTCACGCAATTTTGGTCATCAAAATGCCGTTTCATGTGGCATGGAGCACGCCAGTGGCGATTGTGCTGTTATCATTGATGCCGATTTGCAAGATCCGCCAGAAGTTATATATGAGATGATTGCAAAATGGAAGGAAGGTTTCGAGATTGTTTATGGCAAGCGTTTGAAGCGTCACGGCGAAACTGCATTCAAAAAAGTGACTGCCAAGATGTATTATCAAGTGGTGGATTCTCTTGCGGATGTGAAAATTCCACGCGATGCGGGGGATTTCCGTCTTATCGATAGAAAAGTTATCGACACAATCGTTAACATGAAAGAACACAACCGCTATCTTCGTGGCATGAACGGTTGGGCGGGTTATAAAACAACCGCCGTTGAATTTGTTCGTCAGGAAAGGGCGGCAGGTGAAACCAAATATACGATGAAAAAGATGTTGAAACTCGCATCTGACGGCATCATATCAAACTCAAACAAACCGCTGTTTCTTGCAATGAAGTTTGGAATGTCTTTCCTTATCTTGTCGGGGCTTGGGTTTGTGGCGTTGACAGTTTTGGAAATTCTCGCCGCAACAGGCGTTTTGGCAAATGCCCCAAGCTTGGTTTTCTGGATTTGTGACATGGCAATTCTCGCAGCCAGCGTGGTGCTTTGCTTCCAAGGAATTCAAAACATGTATATCGCAAGAATGTATGACGAACTAAAAAATCGCCCAAACTATATCGTGAGTGAAAAATATGGGTTTAAAGAATAAAGCCTGTGGCTTTATTCTTTAAACTAAGTGAAAAGTGAAAAGTGAAAAGTGAAAAGTGAAAAGTGAAAAGTGAAAAGTGTGGTAAAGCACTCGGGCAAGCCCTTGTGCATTCAAATTAAAGTTTTTATTATAGTAGCTTTTTAAATGTTTAGAGTTTGCTGACTAGAAAACAAATCAAATAGTGTGCACAAGCGAAGCGAGTGCCTACCACACCTTTCACCTTTCACTTTTCACCTTTCACTTTAACAAAAATATAAAGCAAAAACCAACATTTGTAAAAACTATCAAAACTATAAAGCAAAAAAAATCGAGGTGCAATAATGATTGACAACAGAATTAAACAGCTTGCAAAAAATTTAGTGACTTATTCTTGTAATGTGCAAAAGGGTGAATGTGTGCTTGTTGAAGGTGCATTTTCTGATGCGGAGCTTCTTCATGAGGTTGTTCGCGAGGTTCACAAGGCGGGGGGATTTCCATTTTATAATTTCACCGACCCACAAACAAGACGCGTGATGTGCGAAGGCACAAACGGCGAGCACATGGCTATTTGGGCGGAGATGGATAAGGCGCGCATGGAAAAAATGCAGGCGTATATTGGTATTCGCGGTGGTGACAACTCTTTTGAAATGAGCGATGTGCCTGAAGAAAAAATGGCGATTTATAACGGATTATATTTCCACGGCGTTCATCATGATGTCAGAGTCAAGAAAACAAAATGGGTGGTGCTTCGCTATCCAACGCCAAGCTTTGCACAAATGGCGGGCATGTCAACTGAAAAGTTCGAGGATTTTTATTTTAATGTTTGCAATCTCGATTATTCAAAAATGGACGATGCAATGACGCCACTTGTTCAGCTTATGAACAGAACAGATAAGGTCAGAATTATCGGCAACGGCAGTGATTTGACTTTCTCGATAAAAGATATCCCTGCGATAAAATGCAGTGGTCTTCGCAATATTCCAGACGGCGAGGTTTATACAGCGCCCGTTAAAGATTCAGTGAACGGCGTGATTTTTTATACTGCTCCATCACTTTTTGAAGGCAAGAAATATGAAAATGTTCGCCTTGAATTTGAAAACGGCAAAATCGTGAAAGCGACTGCCAACGGCTCGGATGAAATCATGCAAATTTTCAAACGCGATGCGGGGGCAAGTTATGTCGGCGAGTTTGCGATTGGGGTTAATCCTTATATCACGTTCCCAATGCTTGACACGCTTTTTGATGAAAAAATAGCAGGCTCAATCCATTTCACCCCGGGTGCGTGTTACGACGAAGCCCCAAACGGCAACGTTTCAGCAATCCACTGGGATCTAGTGAACATCCAAACCCCAGAATACGGCGGTGGCGAAATTTATTTCGACGACGTGCTGATAAGAAAAGATGGCGTTTTTGTGGTGGAAGAGTTGGAGTGTTTGAATGTGGAGAATTTGAAGTAAAAAAAGTGAAACGCTACGCTTAAGGTGAAACGCTACGCTTAAGGTGAAACGCTACGCTTAAGGTGAAAGGTGAAAGGTGAAAGGTGAAAGGTGTGGTAATGCACTCGCTACCGCTTGTGCTTTCCATTATTAGATAATTTATTAAAACCAATCACTTCACATAGCAAAAATATAATATGGTAAAAAGTTTCAAATATAGTATGCACGAGCAAAGCGAGTGCCTACCCCACCTTTCACCTTTCACCTTTCACTTCTAAAATTTACAAGAGTGTAAAAATTTTTATAAAACCAAAACTATACCAAAAAAAGGAACTTATGCAAGAAATAAAAAACAGGCTCGCAGATCTTGCGAGCCAAAGTTATGTTAAGAATATATTCACTTTTTCGGATTTTTTGTCGGAAGCACAGATTGGTGAAGTGGAGATGGTGAAATTTGACGTGCCAAAGGTGGCTTTTGGTGGGTGCGATTTTGCCACGCGAAAAATGCTCAGGTTTGGTGGGGATTGTTATGGCAGTGGCGATTTTCCTTTGGAAATTCTTCAAATTTCCCCAAAATCAGCAAAGTTTGCAAGTGAGATTTCTCACCGTGACGTGTTGGGGTCTGTGATGAACCTCGGGATTGCACGCGAGAAAGTCGGCGATATTTTTTGTGAAAATTCGGTGGCGTTCGTGGTTTTGGAGCGAGTGATTGCTAGGCACGTTTTTGAAAATCTCGAAAGGGTGGGGCGAAACAGCGTGAAAGTTGAAACCGCCTTTGAAATTCCGTCAAGTTTTCAGCAAAAAACCGAAAGTATGAAAATTTCAATATCTTCACCGAGGCTTGACAGCATAATTTGCAAAATTTTCAACCTTTCACGCGAGGGTGTTTTGGAGCTTTTCTCAACTCAAAAAGTCTCGGTGGACAGCAAAATAATTGAAAACAACAGCAAAAATCTTTCTGGTGGCGAGGTCGTTTCAGTGCGAGGCTTTGGCAAGTTCAAATTCGTCGGCGAACTAGGAATTTCAAGAAAAGGAAAGAAGTGGGCGGTGGTGGAGAAGTTTGTGTAGCCCGCTTTTTGCGTTGGGGTTAGCGGGGGGTTATGCGACGCTGTTTAAAGGTGAAAGGTGAAAGGTGAAAGGTGAAAGGTATGGTATGGCACTTGGCTTCGCCTCGTGCAGTCCATATTTTAAATTTTTTACTATATTAGTTTCTTACCATATGAAGTGTTTGGCTCTATTGGTAAATATCTAAATAATGGAAAGCACGAGCAACGCGAGTGCATTACCACACCTTTCACCTTTCACCTTTCACCTTTCACCTTAAGCGTAGCGTTTCACCTTTCACCTTTTTTATACTCCAGTCAAATTTTTTTCATCTCACTTCAAAACACTTGTGTGGTGAAGTGGATTGTGTTATAATACTTGTGCTATATAATACTATATAATTAAAAGAGAAACAAGGGGGTTTCATCAGGCTGTTTGGCGGGGTGGCGCACTCTTTTTTAATTATTGGGAGCGGGATGCTTCCAAAACTTAGGTAAACAATATTTTTTTGCGAGGAATAAAATTATGAAGGAAAACGTAAGACAGGAATTTACACACGGACTTTATGATCCACAGTTTGAAAAAGACAACTGTGGTATTGGTGCTGTTGTGGATATCAAGGGCAGAAAGACTCATTCAACAGTGGATGGGGCTCTCAAGATTGTTGAAAATCTTGAACACCGTGCGGGTAAAGATGCGGAAGGCAAGACTGGTGACGGTGTTGGTATTTTGCTTCAAATCAGCCACAAGTTCTTCTCTAAAGTCTGCACGAAAGCAGGCATTGCGATTGGCGGGGAAAGAGAATATGGCGTTGGTATGTTCTTTTTGTCTCAACAAGAACACAAACGTAAACAATCAATGCGTCTTTTTGAAACAATCACTAAAAAAGAGGGCATGGAATTCCTTGGTTGGCGTGAAGTTCCAACATTCCCCGACATTTTGGGTAAATCAGCAATCGACTGCATGCCAAGCATTTGGCAGGCTTTTGTAAAGCGCCCAGAAGGTGTTGCAAGCGGTATCGAGTTTGACAGAAAACTTTTCGTTGTTAGACGTGTTTTTGAACAAGCGGATAAATCATACGTTGCAAGTTTGTCAAACAGAACTATCGTTTTCAAAGGCATGTTCCTTGTTGAAGACCTTCGCAAATTCTATCTTGATTTGCAAGACGAAGATTATGAATCAGCAATCGGCATGGTTCACAGCCGTTTTTCAACCAACACAAACCCAAGCTGGGAAAGAGCACATCCAAACCGCTTTATCCTTCACAATGGTGAAATCAACACAATCAAAGGCAACGCCGATTTGATGCTTGCTCGTGAAGAAACTATCACGTCAAAGCACATGGGCGAAGCGGATATGAACAAAGTTTTGCCAATCGTGAACACTGCGGGAAGTGACAGCGCAATGCTTGACAACGCCATTGAATTCATGGTTATGAACGGCATGGAATTGCCACTTTCAGTCATGGTGACTATCCCAGAACCTTGGTCAAACGATGCCACAATGAGCGTGAAAAAACGCGCGCTTTATCAATATTATGCAACTATGCTAGAGCCATGGGACGGCCCTGCTTCAATCCTGTTTTCTGACGGTGACGTTATGGGCGCAGTGCTTGACAGAAACGGTCTTCGCCCATCAAGATATGTTATAACAAAAGATGACAAACTCATTTTGTCAAGTGAAGTGGGCGTTTTGGATATCGATCCTGCAAACGTTCTCAAAAAGGACAGACTTCGCCCTGGTAAAATGCTTCTCGTTGACACAGTTTCAGGAAATCTTATTTCTGATGATGATTTGAAAGAGGACTACGCTTCAAGAAAGCCTTACGGTCAATGGCTAGATTCAAATCTCGTTGAACTCAAAGATTTGAAAATTCCAAACGTTGCAGTGAAAGAACTTGCGGGCGCGGAGCTTGTTAAGCTTCAAAAAACTTTTGGCTATTCATATGAAGATATGTCAAAGGCAATTTTGCACATGGCAAAAACGGGCGGTGAAGTGATTTCAGCAATGGGACACGATTCGCCACTTGCTCCACTTTCAGAAAAACAACCACCACTTTTTGATTATTTCAAACAAATGTTTGCCCAAGTAACAAACCCACCAATCGACGCAATTCGTGAAGAAATCGTGACTTCAACAAGCGTTTATGTTGGTGCAAGGGGTGATTTGCTTGAAGAAAAAGAAGAAAATTGCCAAGTTCTTAAAGTGAACAATCCAATCTTGACAGAAACTGACATGCTCAAAATCAAAAACATGAAAGTTTCAGGCTTCAAGGTTGCAACAATTTCAACAGTGTATTATAAAGGCACTGATTTGCAAGTTGCTATCGAAAAGCTTTATGTTGAAGTTGATAAAGCCTATATGAGCGGTTGCAATATCGTTATCCTTTCAGACAGAGGCATCGATGAATATCACGTTGCAATTCCAAGTTTGCTTGCAGTTTCAGCGGTTTCAAAATATCTTGTGAGAACAAGAAAAAGAACGGCGCTTGCTATCGTTTGCGAAACGGCAGAACCTCGCGACGTTCACCACTTTGCGACACTTCTTGGATACGGCGCATGTGCTGTTAATCCATATCTTGCGCACGAAACTATTCGCGAACTTATCGCAAATGGTCAGCTTGCAAAAGACCTTTATGCCGCAGTGAATGATTATAACGATGCAATCTTGCACGGTATTGTTAAAATTGCGTCAAAAATGGGTATTTCAACAATCCAAAGTTATCAAGGAAGCCAAATATTCGAAGCTGTTGGTATTGCACCATCAGTTGTTGATAAATATTTCGCGGGCACTGTTTCTCGCGTTGGCGGACTCACAATTTCCGACATTCAAGAAAGAATTGAAAAAAATCACGCAAAAGCATTCGACCCACTTGGCCTTGACATCAATATGGAACTCGAAAGCTCGGGCGCACATAAATTCAGAAGCAGAAAAGAAGAACATCTTTATAACCCACAAACAATCCACATGCTTCAACAGTCTGTGAGAACGGGCAGTTATGAAATGTTCAAGCAATACACTAGCCTTGTGAACGCAGAAGGCAAAACAAACTTCCACTTGAGAAGTTTGATGGACTTCAAGTTCGCGGAAACTCCAATTGATATTTCAGAAGTTGAACCAGCGAGCGAAATCGTGAAAAGATTTAAAACTGGCGCGATGAGCTACGGTTCGATATCTCAAGAAGCCCATGAATGTATGGCGATTGCCATGAACAGAATTGGCGGAAAAAGCAACACGGGCGAGGGTGGTGAAGCGATTTCACGTCTCACAATCGGGGCTGATGGCTTAAACCGTTGCTCAGCTATTAAGCAAGTTGCCAGCGGAAGATTCGGCGTTACTTCAAGATATCTTGGCAGTGCAAAAGAAATCCAAATCAAAATGGCACAAGGTGCAAAACCGGGCGAAGGCGGACACCTTCCTGGCGGTAAAGTTTATCCTTGGGTTGCAAAAACAAGAAACTCAACAACGGGCGTGGGGCTCATTTCGCCACCACCGCACCATGACATATATTCTATTGAAGACTTGGCTCAGCTTATTTATGACCTTAAATCAGCAAACAGAAGAGCGGACATCAGCGTTAAACTCGTTTCAGAAGCGGGCGTTGGCACAATCGCATCGGGCGTTGCAAAAGCGGGTGCAAGAAACATCGTTATCAGTGGCTACGACGGCGGAACTGGTGCGGCTCCAACAAACTCGATTTCTTTTGCGGGTAACGCATGGGAGCTCGGTCTTGCCGAAGCACATCAAACGCTTATCGCAAACGGACTTAGAAGCAGAATTCGCCTTGAAACAGACGGCAAACTTATGAGCGGTCGCGATCTTGCTGTCGCTGCGATTTTGGGTGCGGACGAATTTGCATTTGCAACTGTTCCACTCGTGACAATGGGTTGCGTTATGATGAGGGTTTGCAATCAAGACACATGTCCTGTGGGCGTTGCAACTCAAAACCCTGAACTAAGAAAAAGATTTGCAGGCAAGCCTGAATACGTTGAAAACTTCATGATGTTTGTCGCAGAAGAACTTCGTGAATACATGGCAAAACTTGGCGTTAAAACTGTTTCTGACCTCGTTGGCAGATACGACCTTCTTTTCCAAAAAGAAGCAGACGCAAGCACAAGAGCAAGCAAAATCGACCTTTCAAGAATTTTGACAAATCCATATTTGGATGCTGAAAATGCAAAATATAACGAAATCGACGCTTTTGATTATCAGCTTGAAACAACAAAAGATATGGCTGTTTTGATGCCTGCATTTGAAAAGGCGCTCAAAAATAAAACAAGCAAAAAAATCACTGTTGATGTTGTCAACACTGATAGAACTTTCGGAACAATTTTCGGAAGTGAAATCACAAGAGCATATCCAGAAGGACTAAAAGAAGACACATTCACTGTTAAGTGCAATGGTTCTGGCGGTCAAAGTTTTGGTGCTTTCATTCCAGCAGGGCTTACGCTTGAGCTTGAAGGCGACAGCAATGACTATATCGGAAAGGGGCTTTCTGGTGGTAAAATCGTTGTTTACCCACCAAAACAAAGCACATTCAAAGCGGAAGAAAATATCATCATTGGTAACGTTGCACTTTATGGCGCGACGGGCGGAAAACTTTTTGCAAGCGGTATTGCGGGCGAAAGATTCTGCGTGAGAAACTCGGGTGCTATTGCGGTTATTGAAGGAACTGGCGACCACGGCTGTGAATATATGACAGGCGGAAGAGTTGTTGTTCTTGGCAAGACTGGCAAAAACTTCGCTGCTGGTATGAGCGGTGGTATCGCTTATGTTATCGACGAAGAATGGGATCTTTACCAACGCGTTAACAAAGAAATGGTTAGCATAACTCCTGTTTGCGAAGCAAGCGATGTCGAACTTTTGAAAGAACTTATTTCTGAGCACGTTGCAACAACTGGCTCTGCCCGCGGAAAACAAATTTTGGCTAATTTTGATGCGTATTTGAAAACATTCAAGAAAATCACGCCTCACGATTATGACAAAATGATAAAAACGATTGCCAAAATGGAAGAAAAAGGCATGACTGGCGAAAGAGCAGAAGTAGAAGCGTTCTACGCAATGAAGAAATAGGAGATAAATCTATGGGTAAAAATACTGGATTTCTAGAGTTTGAACGCAAAACTGTGCCTTATGTTAAACCACTAGAAAGAATTAAAAACTTTGATGAATTTCATCAAACACTATCAAAAAAAGAACAACAAACTCAAGCAGCTCGTTGCATGGACTGCGGTGTGCCATTCTGCCAAAGCGGTATGATGATTGGCGGTATGACTTCAGGTTGTCCGCTTGGCAACCTTATTCCTGAATATAACGATTTGATTTTCAATGGCAGATGGGACCTTGCGGTTAAAAGATTGTTTTCAACTAACCGTTTCCCTGAATTCACATCTCGTGCGTGCCCTGCACCTTGCGAGGCGGCGTGCACATGCGGTCTTATGGAAGGTTGCAGTGTCACTTGCAAAGAAAACGAGTTTGCAATTCAAGATTATGGCTATAAAAATGGGCTTATAAAAGCATGCCCACCACCTGTGAGAACGGGTAAAAAAGTTGCGGTTATCGGCAGTGGTCCATCAGGGCTTTCTGTTGCCGACCTTTTGAACCACAGAGGTCACAGCGTGACTGTTTTTGAAAGAAGTGATCGCATAGGCGGACTTTTGATGTACGGCATTCCAAACATGAAACTTGACAAAGCAGTTATTCAAAGAAAAGTCGATATTTTGACTGAAGAAGGTATCGAATTTGTTGTTAATGCAAACGTTGGTGACGATGTTTCTGCTTGCGACATTCTTGCCGATTTCGACGCAGTTATTCTTGCGTGCGGTGCTTCAAATCCAAGGGATATCAATGCCCCAGGACGTGAAGCAAACGGCGTTCATTTCGCGGTTGACTATCTTTCAGGCGTGACAAAATCACTTCTTGATTCAAACTTCAAGGACGGTTCTTGTCTTAATGCGGAAGGTAAAAAAGTTCTTGTTATTGGCGGTGGCGACACTGGTAATGACTGCGTGGGAACTTCAATCCGTCAAGGTGCAACGGGCGTTACTCAACTTGAAATGATGCCAAAACCAAGCGAAAAACGCGAAGCGAGCAACGCGTGGCCAGAATGGCCAAAAGTTTTGAAAACTGACTATGGTCAACAAGAAGCTGTTGCAGTTTTCGGCGATGATCCAAGGGTTTTCCAAACTACTGTCAAAGAATTCAAAAAAGATGAAAACGGCGACCTTTGCGCTGCTGTTATTTCTAAACTTGCAAGTCAAAAGGACGAAGCAACGGGCAGAATGATGATGATTCCAACTGGCGAAGAATTCGAAGTTGAATGTCAGCTCGCATTCATTTCAGCGGGCTTTGTTGGCGCTCAAAACTATGTGTGCGACGCTTTCGGTGTTGAACTTTCCGCTAGAGGTCTTGCAGGAAACGAAGAATTCAAAACCAACCAAGAAAAAGTGTTCTCTTGCGGTGACGTGAGAAGAGGTCAAAGCCTTATCGTCTGGGCACTAAGAGAAGGCAGAGACTGTGCAAAAGTAGTTGATGAATTCTTGATGGGATACAGCAATTTATAAAAATCGGAGATTTTTATAAAAGTGAAAAGTGAAAAGTGAAAAGTGAAAAGTGTGGTAATGCACTCGGTACCCTCGTGCTTTTTAATTATATTTGTAACCACTTATGGGGACGTAACTATTTAATATGGACGTCCCTATTTTACTGTCCAAATCCAAATAGGGTGCACGAGCGTAGCGAGTGCCTACCACACTTTTCACTTTTCACTTTTCACTTTTCACTTAAAAAAAGGCAAAAACAAAGTTTTTGCCTTTTTTTTATTTCAATTTGATTAACTCATATTCTTTCGTTCCAATTCCCAATTTTTCGCCGTGGTTCATGGCACTCACCCAGTTTGTTCCTGGGGAAACGTGTTTGAAGTGGTCGTGATTTGGGTGTGGGTGGTGACCGTGGTGTGGGTGATGACCGTGATGTCCGCATTCGCCGTGTCCGTGACCATTATGCTCGCCATGTCCGCCACAGCCACATTCGCCGTGTTTATGCTCGCCGTGATCTCCGCCACAACCGCAGTTTTCGCCGTGTTTATGTTCGCCGTGTCCACATTCGCCGTGTCCGCAACCCTCGCCGTGACCCTCGCCATGACCGCAACCCTCGCCGTGGTGGTGATGTGGGGGCTTAACAAAAGCTAGGCTGCCAGGCATTGGAGGCATCTCGTTTGCAAGGTGGGCGCAAGCGGTGTCGATAGCGATTGGGTCAAATGATGCAAGCATACCAACGTCTGGAATGATTGGAACATCATTTTCCGCATGACAGTCGCAGAAAGGCGAAACGTCGATGATAAAGTTGATGTGGAAAGAAGGGCGATTCCAAATCACGGCTTTTGCGTATTCCGCGATTTTGCAATTCAAAATATCCGCCGATTCGTCCCAATTCACGCTGACTGCATCTTTTGGGCAAATGGCGATACATCTGCCACAGCCAACGCATTTATCGTGGTCGATTCTCGCGGTTTTATTTGTGATGATTGGCGCATCGTGGGCACAAATTTTCACGCATTTTCCGCAACCGATACACTCATCTTCAAAAATATAAGGTTTGCCCGCGTTGTGCATTTCCATTTTGCCCGCACGCGAACCACAGCCCATGCCAAGGTTTTTGATAGCCCCGCCAAAGCCTGTCATTTCGTGACCTTTGAAGTGATTAACGGAAATCACGATATCAGCTTCCATAATAGCCTCGCCAATTTTCGCTTCTTTCACATATTCACCCCCTTCAACAGGCACAAGAACCTCATTCAGCCCCTTTATGCCGTCGGCAATGATTGTGTGAACGCCCGTTGCAAAAGGGTTGTATCCGTTGGCATAGGCACTGTCAAGGTGGTCAAGACCGTTTTTTCTGCCACCAACATAAAGTGTGTTGCAATCTGTCACGAATGGCTTTCCACCGCGTTCTTTGATAAAATCGCAAACCACTTTTGCGTAATTTGGGCGAAGATAAGCAAGATTGCCCGGCTCGCCGAAGTGGATTTTCACCGCGACGTATTTATCTTTGAAATCGATTTCCCCCATTCCCGCAGTTGTTATCAAGCGTTTGAGTTTGAAAGGCAACGGCTCTTCCGGCGTTGCGTGCATGTCGCAAAAATATACTTTTGATTTTTCCATGTTTGTAACCTCTTTGTAATTTATTATAATTTAATCTTTATATCAATATAATTTAATCACAAAAAGTACTCAAAGTCAAGGGGTTTGTGGAATTTTTAGATATTGACAAAACTTCAAAAGGTGATATAATAAAAGATATCTCAAAATAAGACAATAGGTGAAATTATGGATAAATACATTTTGGCAATAGATCAAGGCACGACGAGTTCGCGCGGTATCATATTTGATAAAAACGGAGAAATCGCGGGGGTGAATCAACGCGAGTTTCCGCAAATTTACCCCAAACCTGCGTGGGTGGAACATGACCCCGAGGCGATTTGGGAAAGTCAGCTTGAAGTTGTGAAAGCATGCCTTGAAAATTTTCCCGCTGGTAGTATCCAAGCGATTGGAATCACCAATCAGCGTGAAACAACGATTGTTTGGGAAAGGGCGACGGGGATGCCTGTTTATAACGCGATTGTTTGGCAGTGCCGAAGAACGGCGGAATTTTGCGACAGCTTGAAAAGTGACGAAAAAATCGAAAGCATGATTTTTTCAAAAACGGGGCTCGTATGCGATGCCTATTTTTCCGCAAGCAAGGTGCGTTGGATTCTTGAAAACGTGGCTGGTGCAAGGGAAAAAGCGGAAAATGGCGAGCTTTGTTTTGGCACTGTGGACACTTTTTTGATGTGGCGACTATCGGGGGGTAAAATTTTTGCAACCGACCACACAAACGCATCTCGAACTATGCTTTTCAACATTCACGAGCTTTGTTGGGACGAGGATTTGTTGAAACTTTTCGGTATTCCAAAATCAATGCTTCCAGAAGTGAAACCGTCAAGTTTTGAATATGGAACGACGGATAAAAGCCTTTTTGGGGTGGAAATCCCGATTTGCGGGGTGGCGGGTGACCAACAATCGGCGCTGTTTGGGCAAATGTGCCACAAAAAAGGCGACATGAAAAATACATACGGCACAGGCTGTTTCATGCTTATGCACACGGGTGATACCCCCGCGGTTTCAAAACGCGGACTTCTCACAACCATGGCGGTGTCGCTTGGCGAAAAACCGCAATATGCCCTCGAGGGTAGCGTGTTTGTTGGCGGTGCTGTTGTTCAGTGGCTTCGCGACGAAATGAAAATGATTTCTTCCGCTTCCGAAACGGCGGAAATTGCGGCGAGCGTTCCCGACACGAGCGGGGTTTATATCGTGCCGTCTTTCGTGGGACTTGGCGCGCCACATTGGATGTCCAGCGCAAAAGGGGCAGTTTTTGGCTTAACAAGAGGTGCTGGCAGGGCACATTTTGTGCGTGCAGGACTTGAAAGCATAGCCTATCAAGTGTTCGACGTTATCCACGCAATGCAAATCGACAGCGGAGTGAAGTTTGAACGCCTAGCCGTTGACGGCGGTGCGTGTGCGAATGATTTTCTGATGCAGTTTCAAGCGGATATCGCAAATATTAAAGTCGCAAGACCAACGAACATAGAAACAACCGCCCTAGGTGCATGCTATCTCGCGGGACTAGCCAGCGGATTTTGGGGATGCCTTTCTGAAATCGAAGAAAGCAAAACATGGGATAAAGAATTTTTGCCAACCATGACTGAAACCGTGCGTGAAGAAAAAATCATGGGCTGGGAAGAATGCATTTTGGCGTTGAAAACTTTTGTGTAGGTAAGGTTTGGTTTTGGTGGGATTTTTGGTTGGGAGGTAAGTTTTTTAAGGTGAAAGGTGAAAGGTGAAAGGTGAAAGGTGAAAGGTGTGGTAATGCACTCGGTACCCTCGTGCTTTTCAATTATATTTGTAACCACTTATGGGGACGTAACTATTCAAATAGGAGCGACCCTATTTTACTGCCCAAATATAATAGGGTGCACAAGCGAAGCGAGTGCCTACCACACCTTTCACCTTTCACCTTTCACCTTTCACTTTAACAAATAGTGAAAAAAACACCAAAACTATCACCATAACCAAACTGACAGGCATATAGTGGTTTATAACCAAACAAGGGAGATAACCATGAATATACTTGAAGTTAGGGATGTTGAATATAAATATCAGGCGGAGGCGGGGGAGGTGTTGGCACTTCGGGGGCTTAATTTTTCCGTTTCGGAGGGGGAGTTTTTTTCTATTGTTGGGCCGAGTGGCTGTGGCAAGACGACTATTCTTTCGCTGATTGCGGGGATATATGCTCCAACGAGCGGTGAAATTTCCTTTCCGACGCTTTGTGATGGCGAGAAAAATATTGGATACATGTTTCAACGCGATTTGCTTTTTCCTTGGCGAACAATTTGGCAAAATGTTTGTCTTGGGCTTGAAATCAAGGGGACTTTGACAGATGAAAACAAGGAATATGCCCACGGACTTTTGAAAAAATATGGGCTAGGCAGTTTTGAAAATTCCTATCCACGGCAACTTTCGGGGGGAATGAAACAGCGTGTCGCTCTTATAAGAACGCTTGCACAATCACCAGACCTTTTGCTTCTTGACGAGCCGACTTCAGCGCTTGACTATCAATCGCGGTTGAAACTTTCAAACGATATTTTCAATATCATCAAAAAGGAGAAAAAGACGGCGATAATGGTGACCCACGATATTTCTGAGGCAATTTCGCTTTCCGACAGATTGATTGTGCTTTCAAAACGCCCCGCGTGCGTTGTTGAAACCTACAAAACTGATTTTGCCCCATCACCAACACAAAAGCGTGAAAATGTGGAATTTTCCAAAATGTTTGAAAAAATTTGGGGGAAACTGCAATGAAGTTTAAAATAATAAGTAAATTCCAAGACAAAAAAGCTGACTCGCTTGCAAATATTGGGGAAGATTCCGTGGAGCACGCTCGCTACATAAAAATGTTGAAACGAAAAAAGCGGACGGTGCTACTTTTGCAAATTGCAATCTTTTTCGGGATTATCATCATTTGGGAAGTGGGCGCGAGGGTTGGATTTATCGACAGCTTTATAATGTCCTCGCCTTCCGCCATTTTGGAAACTACAATAACCCTTGCGAAAGGGGAGCTACTCAAGCACATCGGCGTCACGATGGCGGAAACTGTGCTTGGATTTTTGATATCGATGGCGATTGGGCTTTTTCTTGCAATCGCACTTTGGTCTTGCGAAACCGCGCAAAAAATCTTTCAGCCATATCTTGTTATTTTAAACGCTCTCCCAAAAATCGCACTTGGCCCGATTATTATTATTTGGGTTGGCACGGGCACCGAGGCTATCATCACAATGGTGATTTTGATTTGCGTTATAATAACGACAATCACGCTTTTGCAAGGGTTTTTGGAAGTTGATAGCGACATGATTTTTCTTGTGAAAAGCATGGGCGGGGGCAAGTTCACGATTTTCACAAAACTTGTTTTTCCGTCGCAAATTTCGCTGATTATCTCAACGCTTAAAATCAACGTGGGGCTTGCGTTTGTCGGTTCAATCATGGGTGAATATCTCGTTTCGCGTGCGGGACTTGGATATTTGATAGTTTATGGCAGTCAAGTTTTCAATCTTGATTTGGTGATGACTTCAACAATCATTTTGCTCGTTGCTGCGGGCGGAATGTATGCACTGGTGGCTCTTTTGGAAAAGAAAGTGTCAAAAAGCCGTTAAAAACGCACCATTGCCCGATTTTTCTTGCTTATATTGCAAAAATGTGCTAAAATATTTCGGTAAAATAAATTGCTGAAAACGCGAGGTGCATATGAGCTTAGAAAAGAGTTACAACCCACAGGGGTTTGAAAAAGAACTATACGAAAAATGGGAAAAGAATGGCTATTTCACTGCAAAAGTGGATAAGGATAAAACGCCGTTCACAATAATGATGCCACCGCCAAACATCACGGGGCAACTGCACCTTGGTCACGCACTTGACAATACTATTCAAGATTCAATTATAAGATATAAAAGAATGAAAGGTTTTTCTGCACTTTGGCTTCCGGGAACTGACCACGCTTCAATCGCGACAGAAGTTAAAATCGTTGAAGCAATGGCAAAAGAAGGAGTTTCAAAAGAAGACCTAGGCCGTGACGGATTTTTGGAGCGCGCGTGGGAATGGAAAGAACAATACGGCGGAAGAATTGTTGAGCAGTTGAAAACTCTTGGTTCAAGCTGTGATTGGTCTCGCCTTGCGTTCACGATGGACGAAAAATGTTCAAAAGCGGTTAAAAAGGTTTTCGTTGACCTTTATGAAAAAGGTCTTATCTATCAAGGCAACAGAATTATTAACTGGTGTCCTGATTGCAAAACTGCACTTTCTGATGCGGAAGTTGAATATGAAGAGCAATCTTCTTTCTTCTGGCATGTGAAATACCCAGTTAAAGATTCCGACGAATTCGTTATTGTTGCGACAACTCGTCCTGAAACTATGCTTGGTGACACGGCGGTTGCGGTTAACCCAAACGACGAAAGATACGCTCATTTGGTTGGCAAAACTCTTATTTTGCCACTTATCGATAAAGAAATTCCAGTTGTGGCTGATGATTATGTTGATATGGAATTTGGAACAGGTTGCGTGAAAATCACTCCTGCCCACGATCCTAACGACTTTGAAGTTGGTCTTCGTCACAACTTGCCAGTTGTGAGAACCTTCACTGATGATGGTAAACTCAACGAACTTGGCGGAAAATATTGCGGTATGGATAGATTTGAAGCAAGAAAAGCCATGGTTGCTGATTTGGAAGCACTCGGACTTATGCACAAAATCGAACCACACCCACACAACGTTGGCACTTGCTATCGTTGCAAAACTGTCATCGAGCCAATCGTTTCAAAACAATGGTTCGTTTCAATGAAACAACTTGCTGATCCTGCGCTTAAAGCGGTTAAGGAAGAAGAAGTTAATTTCATTCCAAAAAGATTTGAAAACATCTATTTCTCATGGATGGAAAACATTCGTGACTGGTGCATTTCTCGCCAACTTTGGTGGGGACACAGAATTCCAGCCTACACTTGCACAAAGTGTGGCGAAATGGTTGTTGCACTTGAAAAACCACAAACATGCAGATGCGGACATTGCGAGTTCACTCAAGACGAGGACGTTCTCGACACATGGTTCTCTTCTGCGCTTTGGCCATTCTCAACTCTTGGCTATCCTGACGATACGGCAGATCTTGAATATTTCTATCCAACAAACGTTCTTGCAACGGGATATGATATCATTTTCTTCTGGGTTGCAAGAATGATTTTCTCGGGCATTGAAAACATGGGCAAACCACCGTTTGAAGATGTTTTGATTCACGGTATTATCCGCGACGCGGAAGGCAGAAAAATGAGCAAAAGCCTTGGCAACGGTATCGACCCAATTGAGGTTATCGACCAATACGGCGCCGATGCACTTCGTTTCTCGCTTTTGTTTGGCGTTGCTGCTGGCAGTGACTCTCGTTTCAAAACGGAAAAACTTGATTCAGCAAGAAACTTCATGAACAAAATCTGGAACGCAACAAGATTTGCACTCATGAACTTTGAAGGCAAAGATGTTGCAAAAGTTGATTTTGATGCTTTGAGCCTTGCTGATAAATGGATTATCACAAAGAAAAATATTCTCACAAAAGAAATCGAACAAAACATGGCTAAATATGAGCTTGGCGTTATCACTCAAAAGCTTTACGACTTTGTTTGGACTGATTTCTGCGATTGGTATATCGAACTTATTAAGCCAGTTTTGTATGGCGAAGATGAAGTGGCAATCAAAAACACTCTTTCAGTTCTCAATTATGTATTGAAAGACATCTTGAAACTTCTTCACCCATTCGTGCCGTTCGTGACTGAAAAACTTGCGAGCGAACTTCCTGGCGCAACTGAAACAATCATGCTTGAAAGCTATCCTGAATATGTGGAAAGTGAAGTGTTTGAAAAAGAAGCGGGCGAAATGGAAGCTATTATGGAGCTTATCCGTGGACTCAGAAACGTTAGAAAAGATATGGACGTTCCACCGTCAAGAAGGGTTGATTTGGACATCGTGGCGGCATCAGCTGATGCGAAAGCAACGCTTGAAAGCGGTAATGTTTATATTGTGAAACTTGGATACGGAAAAGAAGTGAAAATCGCTGACGTGGGCGAATTTGAAAACGCAATCGCGGTTGTGACAAGTCTTGGAACTGTTTATATGAACCTTTCTGATCTTGTTGATATCGAAAAGGAAAAAGCTAGACTTCAGGGCGAGATTAATAAAATCAAAAAAGAACTCAACTTCAACACTGCAAAACTCGCAAACGAAGGGTTCATGGCAAAAGCACCTGAAAAATTGAAAGAATCAATACTCGCAAACAAAGTGAAATATGAAGAGCTTCTCAAAAAAGCGGAAGAATCACTTGCAAAACTTGGTTAAATCAAACAGATAAAACAAACAAATAAAATATAAGGGGGCTTTTTGGAAGTTCCCATAAATCCAAAAACTCGCAAAGCGTTTAAGCCTTGCGAGTTTTTTTGTTAAAAAGCCAAAAGTACGCCCCTTGATATTGCAGAAAATTGCGTGGTGATTGTGGCATAAAGTTGGAATAATAAAAGGGTAAAAAGATTGTAAAAACTATTGACAATAAAACTTTAATAGTTTATAGTATAAGTGTAATCAAGGTCTGGAAAAACTTACCAAAGAAATTCTAAAGATAATACCAAAGATAATACATATTCGATATGTGACTACAAAAGATAAAACCTTGATTTTTAAAAAGCTCATCATTTTCCCCCTTATCATAAAGGCATCAAGTTGCTTGCAACTGGATGCCTTTTGTTTTGGGGGAAATTTTTTTGTTGCCCGCTTTTTGGTTTGTGGAAGCGGGGGGAATTGAGAACGCTGTTTCAAAAGTGAAAGGTGAAAGGTGAAAGGTGAAACGCTTCGCTTAAGGTGAAAGGTGAAAGGTGAAAGGTGAAAGGTGTGGTAATGCACGCGGCTTCGCCTTGTGCTTTTCAATTATATTTGTAACCACTTGTAGGGACGTAACTATTTAATAGGGACGTCCCTATTTTACAAGCCAAATATATTAGGGTGCACGAGCGTAGCGAGTGCCTACCACACCTTTCACCTTTCACCTTTCACCTTTCACCTTTCACTTTTAAAAAAGCGTTCCGCATCCAAACTCCCTCCACTCCCCCCAAGCGTGCAACAACAAAACTTCCTTAAAAGAAAAGAGCCAAGTTGCAATAGCAACTTGGCTCTTTTATATGATAAGGGGGAAAATGATGAGCTTATTTGGGCAATCAAGAAATTCCGTCGTCCGCGAGGCTTTCGTGCCTTACTCGGCAACCTTCTTGATTACATTTACAGTATATATTATATTATATGCAAAAGTCAAACATATTTTGCTACTTTTTTCAATTATTTTTCATTTCAAGAGATAAATTAAACTTTTTTATATAAAAAATTAAACTAAATTAAACCAAGTGTAAACAATTTGTTGTTTTGGCGGTGATTTAGCTGGTGCTTGCCTAGATTTTAGTTGAGCGGTTTGTAATTTTCTTCGCATTTTTGGCAAAATATCGGCAAAAAAAGAATTTTCGCCGTTCAAAATACGAAATTCATATTCAAAAACCATGTTGCAAATAACGTATTTTATATTGTAATGCTCATTATGGCAATAATTTATCATAAAAAATTCGCTAAAAATCGCTCAAAATGCATGTTAAATGTTTGACAATGTAAAAATTAACTGTTAAAATATTAACAAGATACAAATTAAAGACAGGAAACCCTGATCAAGTGGACTTTCTTTTGTTTGTGTTGAAAGCTACTAGTATTTGTGATACTAGGGCATAATAAGTAAAAAAAGTAAAAGTAAAAGAAAAAAGAAAAAGAAAAAAGAAAAAGTAATGAAAATTTTTTATAGGAGAACTAATATGGAACACGTGAATATCGTAGACACAGTTGAATCATTGCACGCTAGACTTGATGAGATCAGATCAGCTCAAAGAGAGTTCGCAACTTTCACTCAAGAACAAGTTGACAAAATCTTCAAAGCGGCAGCACTTGCAGCAAACAAGCAAAGAATCCCACTTGCAAAAATGGCAGTAGAAGAGACTGGCATGGGTATTGTTGAAGATAAAGTTATCAAAAACAACTACGCATCAGAATATATCTACAACGCATATAAAAACACAAAAACTTGTGGCGTTATCTCTGAAGATAAAGCATTCGGCACAAGAAGAATTGCAGAACCAATCGGTGTTATTGCTGCGGTTATTCCAACAACTAACCCAACATCAACAGCTATTTTCAAAACGCTTCTTGCTCTTAAAACAAGAAACGGTATCATCATCAGCCCACACCCAAGAGCAAAAGGCTCTACAATCGCGGCAGCTAAAATCGTTTTGGATGCAGCAGTTGAAGCGGGTGCTCCAGCGGGAATCATCAGCTGGGTGGACGTTCCATCACTTGAACTCACAAACACAGTTATGAAAGAAGCTGATATCATCTTGGCAACAGGTGGTCCAGGAATGGTTAAAGCTGCTTATTCAAGCGGTAAACCAGCAGTCGGCGTTGGCGCAGGTAACACACCAGCAGTTTTCCACAAATCATGTGACGTGAAACTTGCTGTTTCTTCTGTTATCGTTTCAAAAACATTTGATAATGGTATGATTTGTGCTTCAGAACAATCTGTTGTTGTTGCAAAAGAAATCTATAACGAAGTTAAAAAAGAATTCACAGAAAGAGGATGTTATTTCCTCAATGCTGAAGAAACTGAAAAAGTTAGAAAAACAATCATCATCAACGGTGCATTGAACGCTAAAATCGTTGGTCAATCAGCATATAAAATCGCTCAGCTTGCTGGCGTTGAAGTTCCAGTGCTCACAAAAATCCTTATGGGTGAAGTTGAAAGCGTTGAACTTTCAGAAGAATTTGCACATGAAAAACTTTCTCCAGTTCTTGCAATGTATAAGGCTTCAACATATGAAGATGCACTTTCAAAAGCAGAAACATTGGTTGAAGATGGCGGTTACGGCCACACAGCTTCAATTTATATCAACACACTAACTGAAACAGAAGACCTTGCAAAATTCGAAGCTAAAATGAAAGCTTGCAGAATCGTTGTGAACACTCCTTCAGCACACGGTGGTATTGGTGACCTTTATAACTTCGACCTTGCACCATCACTAACGCTTGGTTGCGGATCATGGGGCGGAAACTCAGTTTCAGAAAACGTTGGTGTTAAACACCTTATCAATATCAAAACAGTTGCAGAAAGGAGAGAAAATATGCTTTGGTTCAGAGCTCCACAAAAAGTTTACTTGAAAAAAGGTTGTTTGCCAGTCGCTCTTTGCGAACTTAAAGATGTTCTTGGCAAGAAAAAAGCGTTTGTTGTTACAGACCAATTCTTGTTCCAAAATGGCTACACAAAAGCTGTAACTGATAAACTTGACGAAATGGGTATCACTCACACAACATTCTTTGATGTTGCACCAGACCCAACACTTGCTTGTGCAAAAGAAGGCGCTCAAATGATGAGAAGCTTCCAACCAGACGTTATTATCGCCGTTGGTGGTGGCTCTGCAATGGATGCAGCAAAAATCATGTGGGTGATGTATGAACATCCAGAAGCTGACTTCCTTGATATGGCTGTCAGATTCATGGATATCAGAAAAAGAGTTTACACTTTCCCTAAAATGGGCGAAAAAGCTTACTTCATCGCTGTTCCAACAACAGCAGGTACTGGATCTGAAGTGACTCCATTTGCCGTTATCACTGACGAAAGCACTGGCGTGAAATATCCGCTTGCAGATTATGAATTGATGCCACACATGGCTATTATCGATGCCGACATGATGATGAACGCTCCAAAGGGACTAACAGCAGCATCTGGTATTGACGCAGTTACTCACGCGGTTGAAGCGCTTGGTTCAATGCTTGCAACTGATTATACAGACAGCCTTGCTATTGGCGCACTTAAAATCATTTTTGAATACTTGCCAATAGCATATGAAAACGGTCCAAACGAACCAATTGCAAGAGAAAAAATGGCAAACGCAGCTTCTATGGCTGGTATGGCATTTGCAAATGCATTCCTTGGTGTTTGTCACTCTATGGCGCACAAACTTGGTGCATTCTTCCACTTGCCACACGGTGTTGCAAACGCACTTATGATCAACGAAGTTATCAAATTCAACATGTCTGACTGCCCAACAAAAATGGGAACATTCTCTCAATACGCTTTCCCTAAAACAAAAGCTAAATATGCTGAAGCAGCAGCGGCTCTTGGCGTGAAAGGCAAAACAGATGAAGATAAAGTTGCTGGCCTCATGAAAATGATTTCTGAACTTTCTGAAAAATGCGGAATCAAAGCAACTATTGCAGAATATGGCGTTGACGAAGCTGAATTCCTTGAAAAACTTGACGATATGACTGAACAAGCATTCGACGACCAATGCACAGGTGCAAACCCAAGATACCCACTCATGAGTGAAATCAAAGAAATGTACCTAAATGCGTACTACGGTAAATAATTTAATAAAAGCTATTGTAATGCGGAAAATTCTGTGTTACAATGCAAGAAATAAGACAAAGCCATCCTAACAGGTGGCTATTGTCACACCAAAAAACATAAAAGCACCCAAAAACATAAAAATCTTATCAAAACAACATAAGGGCATGAAACTCGCGACCAAATAATAAATCATAAAATAAACTTTTTGGCTTGAAAGCCGAAATAAATAATATATTGAAAAAATATTTGGAGGACCTAAAGATGAAACTTGAAAAAATAATTGCAGTGAGAACTGCGAAAACTGTCTATGTTGACGGCGACACAGCTATTAAAGTGTTTGACGAAAGCTATCCAAAAGCTAACGTTTTGAATGAAGCGTTGAACCATGCGAGAGTTGAAGAAACTGAGCTGAACGTTCCAAAAATTTTGTCTGTTTCTGAAACTGATGGCAAATGGGCAATCGCTATGGAAAATGTGAAAGGCAAACTTCTTTCTGAATATATGGCGGAAGATTTCGACAAATATCTTGATATGTTCGTTGAATTGCAAATTGCAGTGCACGGCGAAAAATGTGCGCTACTTCCAAGTCACAAGGAAAAAATGACACGCAAAATCGCTGAAGCTGACCTTTCAGCTACTGAAAAATACGATTTGCACACTCATCTTGAAGCTATGCCAAAACACAAAAAATTGCTTCATGGCGACTTCAATCCATCAAACATTATCGTGACAGAAGATGGCAAAGCATTTATTATCGACTGGGCACATGCAACACAAGGAAACGCTTCTGCCGACGTTGCAAGAACATATCTTTTGTTCTGGCTTGATGGCAATATCGACGGCGCTGAAAAATATCTTGAAAAGTTCTGCGAAAAAACAGACACTGCAAAACAATACGTGCAAAAATGGTTGCCAATCGTGGCGGCAAGCCAAATGGTTAAAGGAAAACCTGAACAAAAAGAATTCCTTAAATCTTGGATTGGCGTTGTTGACTACCAATAATATAATAATTTTTGGAGGTCACTTATAAAGGTTACTTCTAAAATATAAAGCTGGGGGGCTAAATTATGTTGAAAGTTACAATTTGCATTGGCAGTAATTGCCATGTTAAAGGTTCAAAAAAGGTTATTGAAGAACTTCAATACCTCGTTGCAAGTGAAAATTTGAAAGAAAAAATCAATCTTGCGGGTGCGTTTTGCACAGGTGACTGCGGTGAAAAATGCGGGGATGGCGTGAGCGTTATCGTTGGCGAAAAACATTTCAGTATCGATCCAAGCGAAACAAAAGCACTTTTTGAAAAAGAAATCAAACCACTTATCTAACAAAAAGCTAAAAAGCTTCCAATTTTTGGGAGCTTTTTTCTTTTGTGGTGAAAAATTAAGGTTTTATTAATAAAGAAGGTGTAAAGTTTGGTTATAAATAAAGTGTGGCGACAGTCATTTGTTTGCTATTGCTTTGTCAAGGTGCTATAATAATCAAAACACCTTATTGGAGGGGCAAAATGGAAATTTCTATGACAAGTGAAAAACAAATCGTTGTTGATGATTTGAAATCAGCAAAACACATGCAAAGCGGTGGTCTTATGGTTTTTGCAACGCCAGCAATGGTTGCGGGAATGGAGAGCGTTTGCTTTGAACTTTCTGAAAAATATATGGCGGATGGCGAAACAACTGTCGGTACAAAACTCGATATCGCACACGTGAAAGCAACGGCTGTTGGCGACACTGTCACTTTCAAATGCGAAGTTATCGCACTTGAAGGCAGAAAGCAAGTTTATAAAGTTGAAGCGTTCGACTCAAAAGGTAAAATTGGCGAGGGAACTCACGAACGTTTTGTTATTAATATCGAAAAATTTATGTCAAGATTGTAAAATCAAAAGGGGGGGCGTCATGCCAGAAGAAAAGATTGAAGAATTGAAAGAAGAAGTGGAAACAGTGGAAACTGTTGAAACTGAAACTGAAAAAGTGGAAACAGCGGAAGTGGCAACTGAAGAAGTTTCAGCTGAAACAGCCCAAACAGCTGAAGCAGTTGAAACAGCCCAAGCGGCTGAAGAAACATCAAGTGATCGCACACTTGCCGAATCGATTGAGATTGCTGAAAAAACTGCAGCATCAGCAACACCAAAAAAGAAATGCAATAAAAAAGGTATCATCGCAGTGACGGTGCTTGTGGTTGTTTTTGCGTTGATGTTATCGATTGCTTTTATGAACACAACAACAATGAGCGATGAAGAATACTATCCACTTTTGGAAGAAGCTAGTATCACAATTGTTGATAATTCCTACACTGCAATTGTTGCAATCAGCACACGCATGAGCTATTATGACGAAAATGAATATATCGACATGTACTACCTTGATGCACTTCTCGAGTTACAAGAATCAATCCCTGAAACGGATGCAATGCTCGATGCAATTTCAAAAGCGCCAGACACATATGAAGAGCACTACTCAGTTTTGCTAAGCTACTATGAAGCGTATCTTGAATGTCTTGACCTTGCGATAAACTACGGCGATGATGAAGCTGTGTATATCGAAACAGCAACAGTGGCATTTGAAGAATTCGTCGATGTTTATACAGTTTTTTATGATCTTATGATGGCGGATTTGTTGGTTGAATAACTTTCTTGCTATCAATTGCTGTGCTTGCAATAATAATAAAAGCAGTTGCAATATTTAAAAATAATAAATCAAAAGTCGGGATAAAAATTATTTCGACTTTTATTTTTGCCAAAATTGTGAACTTTTAGTGATATTTTTATATTTCAGCTATTGCAAAGGGAAAAAATGTGTGGTATACTAGTAGAAGAGTTTGATAAAAAGCTTTTTAAAAGATATTATGGAGGGATAATGATGAAAAAATATACTCTTTCAAATCCGACGAACACATTGGAGGTTTCGCAAATCACGCTTGGGCATTTGTTTATGAACTTGCCACAAAGAACTGAATCTTCATATGCATATATGGAAGAATTTTTGGAATTTGGTGGAACAACATTCGACAACGCGCGTGTTTATGGCGACTGGCAAAGTGAAAGATTCTTGGGGGAATTTTTCAAGAAAACTGGAAAAAGACACGATATGGTTATCACAACAAAATGTGGTCACCACAACAAAAAAACATGGGAACCACGTCTTGACCCATATAATCTTAACGCCGATGTGGACACAAGCCTTACTATGCTTGGAACTGACTATATCGACATTTTGTACCTTCACCGTGACGATATCTTCAAACCTGTTGAAGAAATCATGGTCGCTCTTGACAAAATCGTTAAATCTGGTAAAGCAAGAGTTTTGGGTGCTTCAAACTGGACAGCTCCAAGAATTCAAAAAGCAAACGACTTTGCAAATAAATTTGGTTTGACACCATTCTCGGTTTCTCAAATCAACTATTCTGCTGCAATAACAACACCTGCTGCAACTGATGATACAACTCAAGTTGTTATGGATTTAGCGGAAAAAGCATGGTATGCCGATACAAAAATGTTGATTATGCCATGGGCGCCAAACGCGAGAGGTTTCTTTTCTCAAGTTATCAACAATGGCGAACCAAACGCAAGAACAAAAGCGTGGTATGGCTGGTGCAGTGAAAACTATCGCAGAGCAGATAGATTCAAATACCTTTCAGAAAAGAAAGGCTATCCTGTTGGTTCTGTTGTGCTTGCATATCTTCTTTGCCAACCTGATGTGGATGTCACTCCAATCATCGCTTTCACAAAACGTGAACAATTCGACGAAGCAAAACTCGCACTTGATGTGAAACTCACAAAACAAGATATCGCCTATATCGACGGTAAATATGCGGATTTTTCTAGATAAAAATGCGGAGCATTTTAGCTTGTAAAATCAATTAACAAATTAAAGAAAATTGACAAAATCCACGCATGCGTGGGTTTTGTTTCAAAAGGGGAGAAATATATGAAAATTTTTGCTACTAATTTTTTAGATAAAGGGGAAGCTGCGTATTTTGAAGAGGGCAAAAAAGTTTGGAGCATGCCTCTAACTTGCCCAAAATGCACTTGCACCGACGGAAAATATTGTTATACATATTCACTTGAAAATGGCGTTTTTGAAATTCATTCATTTGAAATGAGCGGAAACGGCTTCAAGGTGAAAAGTAAACTCGTGATTGACGAAGTGAACATTGCGCACATGAACTATTCAAAAGTGCACAATCTTTTGTTCCTTTCTTCAACTGAATCGGGCTTCACAACTGCTGTTAATGTGGAAGATGGCGAACTTATGGGGGTTGCGTTTCACCTTATGCCAGGTGGCGTAGCACCAAGCGGATGTCACCAAGTGATTTTCAACAAAGCGGAAGATTTGGCAGTTGCGGTGAATATCAGCCAAAACAAAGTGTTCTTTTATAACTTTGCGGATAAAGCGTTTGAAGAAAAAGCGGTGATGAGTTTCCCAGACGGCACAAAACCACGCCACGCAATGTTTGCGCCTGACGAAAAGGTGATGTATCTTGTGACAGAAGGTTCAAACGAACTTTTTGTTATTGACTATAAAAATTTGAAAGTTTTGCAAACAAACAAAATCGTGGATATCGAAGCGGAAGATGCGAAAGTTGCAACAATGGCAATCGACCCAAACAAAAACTTGCTTTTTGCAACAATTCGTGGCAACAATCAAGTGGCAGAATTTGCAATGGGCGAAGACGGACTTCTCACAAGAAAGGAGATTTTCTCGACTCACGGCGACAGATCGCCAAATATGATTATCTCAAACGATAAAAAATTCTTGGTGTTTGGCAATCTTTTTTCAAATAATATCACGATTGTTGATGCAAAAACAAAAGAACTCGTGCTTGCAATCCCATTTGAAAAAGCACTTGGAATTGCGGAAGTTTTGTAAGGTGAAATATGCTAGGTGAAATTTTTGACCTTAAAGTTGAATATCAAAAAAACGGTTTGGAATATCAAAAAACGGCAACGCTTGAAAGCTATATTTTGCCAAAATCGCCCGAACGCTCGCAAAATCAAAAGCACCCCGCGGTGATAATTTGCCCTGGTGGCGGATACAACACTGTGAACGTTGTGCCTTGCCAGCCAATGGCGATTGCGTTTTGTGGGAAGGGGATTTCTGCTTTCATTTTGGATTATTCATGCACGCCTGTGCATTTTCCAACTCAGCTAGCAGAAGTTGCAACGGCGGTGAAATTCGTTCGCGACAATGCGGAAAAATGGAATATCGACCCAAACAAAATCGCGGTTGCGGGATTTTCGGCGGGCGGTCACCTCGCGGGAACGCTTGGGGTTTATTGGAACAGCGATGTGGTGAAAAATCTTGGCTTTGAAGCTAGCGATGTGAAACCAAACGCACTCGTGCTTGGATATCCCGTGCTTTCAGCAAGAAGAGGTTGGGACAGATGGACTTTCACAAACTTGCTTGGCGAGGCGGGGTATGAAAACGCCGAACTCCTTGAAAAAGTGTCGCTTGAAAAGCATGTGACAGCCGACGTGCCACCAACATTTTTTTGGCACACCTTTGAAGACCAAAAAGTGCCAGTGCAAAACGCGTTTATTTTTTGTGAAGCGGTCGTGGAAGCGGGAAAAAGAGTTGAATGTCACGTATTCCCAAAAGGCGTCCACGCACTAGGACTTGGCAATTGGCTAGTTCAAAACGAAGAAAATGTGCATAAGAATGTGGATTCGTGGCTGGGATTTGCGGGGGACTTTCTGCATGAGTTTATTTAGGGGCTACGCTTAAGGTGAAAGGTGAAAGGTGAAAGGTGAAAGGTGTGGTAATGCACTCGGTTCCCTCGTGCTTTCTATTATTTCAATTATTTAAAAACAAAAGGTGTGAACGTCATTGTTCACACCTTCTGCTTTTTAATATAGGATTTGAGTAACTGTCATAATAATAAATGGTTAAGTAATAGGCAAATTCTGATAATGATATGCACGAGCAAAGCGAGTGCTTACCACACCTTTCACCTTTCACCTTTCACCTTTCACCTTTCACCTTTAATTAAACGAAATAGCGTTTAATTAAAACTTGCAAACCGCTGTCAAAAAGCGTGCTCACGCACTTGCTTTTTTCTCCTCTTTTTTCGAAACAACAAGCGTGCATGCTGCGTCGCCTGTGATGTTAACCACGGTTCTGCCCATGTCGAAGATTCTATCCACGCCAAGAACGAGAGCGATGCCGTCAAGTGGAATTCCAACGCTTTCAAGAACCATTGCAAGCATAAATACGCCTGCGCCTGGAACGCCTGCCGTGCCGATTGAAGCTAGCGTAGCCGTGAGCACGATTGTCGCCATTTGACCAAGTGTCAAATCAATGCCGTAACATGCCGCGATGAAAACCGCGCAAACGCCTTGATAAATCGCCGTGCCGTCCATGTTGATTGTTGTGCCAAGTGGCAAAACAAAAGAAGCGACTTCACTTTTTGCACCAAGTCTTGTGCAAGACTCCATGTTCAGTGGCAATGTGCCAACTGATGAAGAAGAAGAGAACGCAAACACCATTGTTGGCGACATCTCTTTAAAGAATTTCGCAGGTGAAATCCCCGCAAAAGCCTTAACCGCAAAAGAATAAACAAGCACAGTGTGCAGGATATAACAAAGATAAGCACAAGCAAGAACAAGAAGCAAACTTCCAAGAATTGCAACGCCGTATTGTGCCACAACTGGCGTGATAAGGCAAAAAACTGCGATCGGTGAAAGTTTCAAAATCATGCCCATGATTGCAAGTGAAACTTCACAAGCACTTTCGACAAATTTCGCGAAAGGCTCACTTTTCTCGCCGGCATATAAAATACCAAACCCGAAAAGGATTGAAGCTGTGATAACTTGAAGCATGTTCGCATCAGCAAACGGTGCGATGATGTTTGAAGGGAAAAACCCAACTATTGTTGTAAGCAAACTCACACTTCCGCTTGACGTGCCTTCATATGAAAGCCCAGTTGTGTCAAGAATTGTGAAACCGCCTTTGAAAAGCGTAGTGATTGAAAGCCCAATCACAATCGCAACTGCAGTTGTGCAGAAATAGAAAATAACTGTTTTAACACCAATTCTGCCAACTTTTTTCACATCGCGCATAGAAATAATGCCGGTGATGATAGAAAAGAAAACAATGGGTACAACCGCGAATTTGATAAGATTCAAAAACACAGTCCCGATTGGTTGAATATATGTGATCGCGATTTGAGGCGAGCTTGTCAAAAGCAAACCTGTCGCAATCCCCAGTGCAAGTGCAACCATGATATATGTTGCAAGAGATAATTTTTTCGTTGCCATAATATTAATATAACTCCTTATTTCGTCCATGTTGCCACCGAGTTTTGGGTGCAACGCATTTTTTATACCGAAGTCTATTTTATCATAAGCGTGCGTATTTGGCAAGTTGAAACCCCGTGTTTTCAAAGGGTAATTTATGGAAAAGTGTAACGAGTTTTTGCAAGCGCAAAAGGCAAAGAAATAAATCGCTTCGCGATTTATTTCTAGGTGAAAGGTGAAAGGTGAAAGGTGAAAGGTGAAAGGTGAAAGGTGAAAGGTGAAAGGTGAAAGGTGTGGTAATGCACTCGCGTTCCGCTCGTGCATACAATATTTAAATTTTTTTACTATATTAGTTTATTACTGCGTGAAGTGATGGCTCTTATAATAAAAATCCAAATAATAGAAAGCACAAGCGAAGCGAGTGCATTACCACACCTTTCACCTTTCACCTTTCACCTTTCACCTTAAAAAAGCGTGCTTTAACAAATCTCCCCCCACTGCCCAAGCGGCGTCCTAGATAGGCTCCGTCGCCTTTATCCTATCTTCGAACGTCATTTTGGAAAGCAGTACGACTTTTTCTATATCTAGCATAAGTGCGGACGTCATTTTTTTGCCGTAGTCGGGATGTGCGAGATAGCAGTGGGCGCAGTGGCGATATTTGACGTTTTCTTTGGCATCGGCGATGTGGGCGGTGGTGTTATCGATGAGTGCTTGTTTTTCTTTTGATTTCATAAGGTTATATAAAAGTCCCGCTTGATAGTAGTTATCGTCGGGGCGAGATTTTGTGGCGGGGTATCTGCCAACATCGCCGAACGCTTCTTTTGGTGGGGCTTGCAAATTCTTGCTGTCCTGCCAAGCACCGAAGCTGTTTGGCTCGTAGTTAGGTTTGTCACCAAAGTTGTCGTCTGTTCGCATGGCACCGTCGCGGTGATAATCATTCACGGGGCAGTGGGGCATGTTCACGGGGATTTTATCGTGATTCACGCCAAGGCGATACATTTGGGCATCTTTATATCCAAAAATTCGCCCTTGAAGCAGTTTGTCGGGCGAAAACCCAATCCCGTCAATCACGCTTGCGGGTGAAAACGCCGCTTGCTCGATTTGGACATAATAGTTGTCGGGGTTGCGGTTCAGCTCAAAAATTCCAACTTCATGCAACGGGAATTCTTTGTGTCGCCACACTTTTGTTATGTCAAACGGATTTTCATAATGCTCTTCTGCTTGTTTTTCAGTCATGAGTTGAACCGACATCTTCCACTTTGGATACTCGGCGTTCTGAATTGCGTAATACAAATCTCGCTGGTAACTATCGCGGTCGGTGCCGATGATTTTGGCGGCTTCTTTATCGGTGAGATTTTTTATTCCCTGCATGCTTTCAAAGTGGAATTTCACATAAGTCCTCTTGTTGTTTTTGTCGAAAAATGAAAACGCGTGGGAAGAAAATCCGTGCATGTGTCGATAAGAAAGTGGAATTCCGCGGTCGCTCATGGTGATTGTCACTTGGTGAAAACTTTCTTCGGTGCGCGTCCAAAAATCCCAAAGCGAAGCGTTGTCGCGAAGGTTGGTTGCGGGGTGGCGGTGGGCGGCGTGGTTAAAATCGACAAACCTGAAAGTGTCGCGCATGAAAAAAACGGGGGTGTTGTTGCCAACGAGATCCCAATTCCCCGTGTCGGTATAAAATTTCAACGCAAAACCGCGCACATCACGTTCGGCATCAGCGGAAGCCTTTTCGCCGTTTGCAAGAGAAAAGCGAGCGAGCATTGGCGTTTGCTTGCCAATTTTCGAAAAAATGCTAGCACGCGTGTATTTGGTGATGTCGCCTGTCACCGTGAAAGTGCCAAACGCCCCGCTACCTTTTGCGTGCATACGGCGTTCTGGGATAAGCTCGCGATTAAAGTGTTGCATTTTTTCAAGCAACCAAGCATCGGCAAGCATATTGCCCCCATGAAGCCCCGCCGTCAACGAATCGGAATTGTTGTGAACAGGCGTTCCTGCCGAAGTAGTGAGAACATCACGAGCACTTTTATTTTTAGCTTTAACATCTTTTTTCATAATAAATCTCCTTTTTGGAGATTATGGACGATTGGGGGAGGGAATATACGTGGGGGAGGGGATGGGGAGGTAATGTGGGGTGGTGGGGAGAGGTTTTGATGGGAGGTAAGTTAAAAAGGTGAAAGGTGAAAGGTGAAAGGTGAAAGGTGTGGTAATGCACTCGCGTACCGCTCGTGCTTTTCAATATATTTGTATACAATAATGGGAACGTAACTATTGAATAGGGGCGTTTCTATTCTACTGCCCAAATCTAAATGGGGTGCACGAGCGAAGCGAGTGCCTACCACACCTTTCACCTTTCACCTTTCACCTTTCACCTAAAATAAAAACCCATGCAATCCGCATGGGTTTTTGTTATTCATATTATTTGCTCGAGCAAGCTCTCGCATTTATTTTGAAAATGATTCTTCAACAGCAACGGCAACGGCAACTGAAGCGCCTACCATTGGGTTGTTACCCATACCGATAAGACCCATCATTTCAACGTGAGCAGGAACAGAAGAAGAGCCAGCGAATTGCGCGTCACCGTGCATTCTGCCCATTGTGTCTGTCATGCCGTATGAAGCAGGACCTGCAGCCATGTTATCTGGGTGAAGAGTTCTACCAGTACCGCCACCTGAAGCAACGCTGAAATATTTCTTGCCATTTTCAATAGCCCATTTTTTGTATGTTCCAGCAACTGGGTGTTGGAAACGAGTTGGGTTTGTTGAGTTACCAGTGATTGAAACGTCAACTTTTTCAGATTGCATGATAGCAACGCCTTCTTGAACGTCGTCTGCGCCATAAACGCGAACGGCAGCTCTGTCGCCTTCTGAATATTTAGTTTCTTTCACGATAGCTAGTTCGCCTGTTCCGTAGTTATATTTAGTTTGCACATAAGTGAAACCGTTGATTCTTGAGATGATGAAAGCAGCATCTTTACCAAGACCGTTCAAAATAACGCGAAGTGGGCTTTTTCTAACTTTGTTTGCAGTTTTAGCGATACCGATTGCACCTTCAGCTGCTGCGAATGATTCGTGACCAGCAAGGAAGCAGAAGCAATCTGTGTCTTCTTTTAAAAGCATTGAAGCAAGGTTACCGTGTCCAACACCAACAACACGTTGGTCAGCAACAGAACCAGGAATACAGAACGCTTGAAGACCAACACCAAGAGCAACAGCTGCATCAGCAGCTTTTTTGCAACCTGTTTTAACAGCGATTGCACAGCCAAGAGTGTACGCCCAAATAGCGTTTTCGAATGCGATTGGTTGGATTGATCTAACGATTGAATCCACATCGATTCCAGCATCTTTACAGATGTTATATGCACCTTCAAGTCCATCGATTGAATATTCGGCACAACATGCATTGATTTTGTCTATTCTTCTTGAATAGCTTTCGAAATTGATTGTCATATTTGTTACCTCCTATTATTCGTGACGTGGGTCAATTGTTTTAACAGCTACATCAAATCTGCCGTAGTTGCCTTTTGCTTTTTCCAAAGCATCGTTTGCACTCATACCGCCTTTGATGAAATCCATCATTTTGCCCATGTGGATAAATTCATATCCGATAACTTCGTTTTCTTCATCAAGACCGATGCGAGTAACGTAACCTTCAGCCATTTCAAGGTATCTAACACCTTTTTTGTTAGTTGCATACATTGTACCAACTTGGCTTCTTAGTCCTTTACCAAGGTCTTCAAGACCTGCACCGATTGGAAGACCATCTTCAGAGAAAGCAGATTGCGTTCTTCCGTAAACGATTTGCAAGAAAAGTTCTCTCATTGCAGTGTTGATTGCATCGCAAACAAGGTCAGTGTTGAGTGCTTCAAGGATTGTTTTGCCAGTAAGAATTTCAGCAGCCATTGCAGCTGAGTGAGTCATACCAGAACAACCAAGAGTTTCAACTAAAGCTTCTTCGATGATGCCTTCTTTAACGTTCAAAGTGAGTTTGCATGCACCTTGTTGTGGAGCACACCAGCCCACACCATGTGTCAAGCCAGAAATATCTTTGATTTCTTTTGATTGCACCCATTTGCCTTCTTCAGGGATTGGTGCTGGTCCGTGATTTGGACCTTTCTTAACACAAATCATTTGTTCAACTTCATGTGAATATTGCATTAAATTTTTCCTCCATAATAATAATAGATACATTCACATTATAGCACAATTTTTGACTTTTAACAAACAAATTTCAGCGTTTGTGAAGTGGTTATGTATTTTTTTGATAAAGTTTTCACAAAAGTGCGGGAAAATATCTGAAAGCGAGAGTGAATGGCGAGTAGGGGAGCACCCATGTGTGCTCACGCGGGGGTGCAATTTTCCGTGGAATGATGGCAAATGTGAAAAGCTGTGACGCTTGCGACCTTGCGACCCGCCCCAACGTTTAATAATAACCAACAAACCACCCGCACGCGGGCGAACACACGGGTTCGCCCCTACGTATATTTGTAACTAAAAAATAGTTGCAATTTTATTACAAATAGTGTATAATAATAACAAAAGGGGGAGGACTTGTTATGAACAATATGTTGGAATATAAAGGGTATGTTGGCACAATTGAAATTTCTGGTGATGATGAAATTTTGTTTGGCAAAGTTATTGGCGTGAACAGTCTGCTTTCTTATGAAGGGGAGTCGGTTGCTGAATTGAAGTCGGATTTTGAGGGCGTGATTGACGAGTATTTGGAAATGTGCGCTGAAAAAGGCGTTCAGCCTGAAAAATTTTATAAAGGCAGTTTCAATGTGAGGGTCAATCCTGATTTGCACAAAAAAGTTGCGAGATACAGTGCTTTGGTTGGTAAAACAATGAATGCTGTTGTGGAAGATGCGATAAGAAGTTATGTTGAATAAAACCAAAAACGCGGGGCGATTGCTTCCGCGTTTTTTGGTTGTCCTGCCTTGATTTTGTTTGACATTCGGCACTTTTGTGCTATAATGT
Source organism: Bacillota bacterium (assembly GCA_044426045.1). Classification (GTDB taxonomy): domain Bacteria; phylum Bacillota; class Clostridia; order Christensenellales; family CAMQZB01; genus JAWXUU01. Next base: position 19,858 of record JAWXUX010000012.1, on the reverse strand, counting down.
AGAAAAGTGAAAATAAATCGATATGGATAAGGAGATTTAAGATGAAATTTAATTTACCAAATAAAATAATCAACGGTGCGACAAGCGAAATTCGCGACATGATGGATAGGGCTGCAACTATTCCAGGATGCATATCTTTTGGTATTGGAAATCCTGCCCCAGCGGCAATTCCTGTTGCCGAAATCATGGAAGCTATGCAAGACATTATAAACGAAGATCCAATGTTGATACTTCAATACGGACCTGCGGTTGGATATAAACCGCTGATTGATCTCACGATTGAACATTTGGTTAATGATAAAGGGTTTGAACGTGAAGGGAACTCGCTCACTCTTTTGAATGGTTCAGGTCACGGGCTTGGGCTTTTGCCTCGCACGCTTTGTGACGAGGGCGACGTTGTTTTTGCTGATGAATTTTCTTTTCCAAATGGTATAAACGGCCCTCGCGGTGTTGGTTGCGAGGTGAAAGCCATTGCCATGGACGAATTTGGCATGATTCCTGAAGAACTCGAGAAGGAAGCTGCAAAAGGTGGCGGAAAATATATCTATTTGATTCCAAACTTCCAAAATCCAACGGGGCTAACAATTCCACTTGAAAGAAGAAAAGCACTTTATGAAATCGCGGTGAAATATGACCTTGTGATTTATGAAGATGACCCATATGGTGAAATCAGATTTGCGGGAGAAAATGTTCCTTGCTTTAAAAATATCGATTATGACAACCGCGTTATTTTTGCGGGGTCTTATAGCAAAGTTATGTCGGCAGGTATCCGTGTTGGCTATCTTTATGGCAACAGCGAGATTATCAACGAATGTCAAAAGTTGAAAGCATCATCTGATGGTCAACAAGCACTTCTAAATCAAATCATAGTTTATAAAACGCTTCAAAAGGTGGATTATAAACCTTATATTCAAAACATCTGCGATATCTATGGCAAAAAATGCAATATTATGGTTGACGCGATTGAAAAATACTGTGCAAAAGAGTTCACGTTCAAAGCACCAGAAGGTGGCATGTTCTTGTGGCTTGAAACCCCAGTTGGTATCAACCAAGAAGAGTTTTTTGAAAAAGCACTTGAAAACAAGGTTTGTATCATAAGCTCAAAAGGCTTTGCAACAGATTTAAGCAAAAACACAGGTCACGCTTTCAGATTGAACTACACTGCCGTGTCGGATGAAAACATTGTTGAAGGTATCAAAAGACTTGGTAAGTTGACAAAAGAATACGTGTAATTTAATTTTTATTTGCAAAGCATTTGCCAAAACCCTTGCAAAGTGCTAGAATATGGTGGTATGGCGACAAAAAGCGGTGAAATGCTTGTCGCGTTTGAGAAAAATAATAAAACTACGGAGAAATCAAAATGCCAAATGTTATGGACACGCTAAGAGCGCGTGGATTTATCAAACAAACTGTTTATGAAGAAGATTTATATAAAATGCTAGATACCGAAAGTGCGGCTTTTTATGTTGGTTTCGACCCAACTGCCGATTCACTTCACGTTGGGCATTATGTGCCACTTGTTGCAATGAAAATGATGCAAGAAGCAGGTCACAGACCAATCATTTTGGTTGGTGGCGGAACTGGCATGGTGGGCGACCCATCGGGCAGAACTGATATGAGAATGCTTATGACTGACGATATCATCAAAGCCAACGTGGAAGCTTTTAAAGTTCAAATGTCAAAATTCCTTTCTTTCGAAGGTGAAAATGCCGCAATCATCGTGGATAACGCCGATTGGCTTCTTGATTTGAACTATGTGAACTTCCTTCGCGATGTCGGCGTGCATTTCTCGGTTAACAGAATGCTCACTGCGGAATGTTTCAAACAAAGAATGGAAAAAGGTCTTTCATTTTTTGAATTTAACTATATGCTTATGCAGGCGTATGACTTCTTGTATTTGAACCAACATTATGGCGTTTCAATCCAACTTGGTGGCGACGATCAATGGTCAAATATTCTTGCGGGTGCCGACCTTATCAGAAGAAAAGAAAAGAAAGATGCCTATGCAATCACACTTCAACTTCTCACAACAAGCGAAGGCAAAAAAATGGGCAAAACTCAAAAAGGCGCATTGTGGCTTGACAAAAACAAAACAACGCCGTTTGATTTCTATCAATATTGGAGAAACGTGGAAGATGCCGACGTTGAAAGATGTTTCCAACTTTTGACTTTCGTTCCGCTTGAAGAAATCGAAGAAATTTGCAAACATAAAGATGAAAGAATCAACGCCGCAAAAGAGCGTCTTGCTTTTGAAATCACAACTATCATTCACAGTTATGAAGATGCGGTTGCAGCTCAAAACCAAGCAAGAGCAGCCTTTTCTGGCGATGCTGAAAACATGGTTGGCGTGGAAATCGAAGTGGCTGGCAAAACAATTTGCGACATCTTGGTTGAAGTTGGTGCTTGCAAATCAAAAAGTGATGCTAGACGTCAAGTTGAATCAGGAGCTGTGAAACTTGGCGATGAAAAAATTTCCGATGTGAACTACGCAATCGACCCAAGTGTTGGTGAAGTTGTTATTCACAAGGGTAAGAAATTCCACAATAAGTTGATTATTAAATAATCCGACATTTCGCACGCTTTCGGCTTTTTGCTCCCTTGATATATTTCGATATAATCCGCGGTCGCAAAAACCCAAAATCGCACAAAATCTCAGGTTATTACTATTTGAAAGTAATAAAAATAAAAAGGTTTATAGCATGTATAAACAGATAAAATCGCCGACGGATACTGAAATTGTTATCAACAAATCGTCATTCATTGGCACAACATTCAACTGCTTTTCGGAAGAGGAAGGAAAGGCGTGCGTTAGTGAAATTCGCAAGAAATATCACGATGCGACCCACAACTGTTGGGCGTTTGTCGCGGATAAAAACGGAATTCTCGCAAGATTTTCCGACGACGGCGAACCATCGGGCACGGCGGGAAAACCAATTTTGGAAGTTTTGAAGCACAAGAAATTGTCTTATTCCGGCGTTGTTGTCACGAGGTATTTCGGTGGCATAAAACTCGGCGCGGGCGGGCTTGTTCGGGCTTACACAAAATCGGCAACCGACGCACTTGACGCTTCAAATATTGCAGTTTTCGAAATGGGAACAAAACAATCTTTCGGACTTTCCTATTCGGAATATGAAATTATCGAAAGATTTTTAAAAGAAGAAAAAGTAGAAATCTTGTCGGTTGAATATACCGACAAAGTCACAATCACCGTGATAACAAAAAGCGAAACAGCAACCCACTACGCCGAAAAAATAAAAGACTTCACAAACGGCAAAGCAGAAGTGAAAGTTTTGAGCGAGGGATATTATGGGTTTGAGTAGTAGTTGCCGTTAAGGAATAGTGTTTGAAGATGAATAAAGAAGTGAAAAGTGAAAAGTGAAAAGTGAAAAGTGTGGTAAAGCACGCGGGCAAGCCCTTGTGCATATCAAGTTAAAGCTTTTTATATAGTGGCTTTTCAAGGTTTAGAGTTTGGCAACTATAAGCCAAATATAAATGGGGTGCACGAGCGATAGCGAGTGCCTACCAAACTTTTCACTTTTCACTTTTCACTTTAAAAAATAAGTCCCACTACCAAAACAAAAACCAAAAACAAACATAAAAACAAAACCAACTAGGGAGGATTATAAAAAATGAATATCAGAATGACAGAAACTAAAAAGGCGAAACCACAAGGCGCGCTTGGGTTTGGAAAATATTTCACAGACCACATGTTCAAAATGCACTACACTGTTGAAAAAGGCTGGCACAATGCGGAAATCACGCCATATGAACCGCTTTCACTTGATCCAAGCACGACGGTTCTTCATTATGGTCAAGGTATTTTCGAAGGTATGAAGGCATATCTTGCACCATCTGGCGACATCAAACTTTTCCGTCCAATGGAAAACATGAACAGAATGAACCGTTCTTGCGAAAGAATGTGTATTCCAACTTTCCCATCAGAAGTGGTTATGGAAGGTCTTTTTGAACTTTTGAAAATTGAAAAAGAATGGATTCCAACTGGCGAAGGTGAAAGTCTTTATATCAGACCATCAATCGTGGCTCTTGACGAAGCGCTTGGCGTTCACGCAGGTCACAGTTATATTTTCTTCATCATTTTGAGCCCAGTTGGCGCTTATTATGCTGAAGGTTTGAAACCAGTTTCAATTTATGTTGAAGAAACTTTCGTTCGTGCGGCTGTTGGTGGCACAGGCGAAGCGAAATGTATTGGTAACTACGCAGCATCTCTTGCGGCTGGCGAAAAGGCAGCAAAAGAAGGGTTCTCTCAAGTTTTGTGGCTTGATGCAAGGGAAAGAAAATATGTCGAAGAAGTTGGCGCAATGAACATGTTCTTTGTTATCGACGGCGTTGTGACAACACCAAAACTCACTGGATCTATCCTTCCTGGTATCACAAGAAAAACAATCCTTGAACTTGCAAAATCTGCTGGATACAAAACAGAAGAAAGACTTGTTTCAATCGATGAAGTTATCGAAAAAGCAAAATCAGGCGCTCTAACAGAAGCGTTTGGAACAGGCACTGCCGCTGTTGTTTCACCAGTTGGAAAACTCCACTTCCGTGGCGAAGATATCGTTATCAACGGCAACGAAATGGGCGATGTTTCAAGAAAAATGTACGACACTCTAGTTGGCATCCAAAATTCAATCGTGGAAGACGCGTTTGATTATATGGTGGTTGTTAAATAATATAAAATATTAAAATCAAAAATAAAATCTTATGGGAGGCAAAATGCTTAAAGATAAATATCAACTTAATAAAGAAGATAGCATTTTCCTTGCAAAAAGATTGTTAGTTGATTCAATTTGGAAAACGGCAAATCTTGAAGGGATTGCGGTCACTTTTCCCGACACGCAAGTTATTTTTGACGGAATGACGGTGAATGGTTATCGCGTGGACGAACTGATTGCGATAAACAATATCAAGAAATCATGGTTTTTCATTATTGATAATATTGATTACGATATTGATTTTGAATATATCTGCCACGTCAACAAAATTGTTGGCGGTGAAGGTAATGTTTATAAAGCAGGTCAGCTTCGCAATTTTGATGTTGCGATTGGTGGCACGTCGTGGAAACCCGAAAAGCCTGTGAAAGAGGAAATTGAAAGTCAGCTTTTTGAAATTCTGAGCGAGAAATCTACAACAGAAAGGGCGATTGACATCATGCTTTATATCATGCGCAAACAAATGTTTTGCGATGGAAACAAACGCACTGCGCAAATTTGTGCAAACCAAGTAATGATTTCTGGCGGAGCGGGAATAATTTCGATTCCAATCGAGCACCAAAGCCATTTCACAAAACTGTTGGTTGAATATTATGAATCAGCAGAGGATGCAACAATCAAGCAATTCGTGTTTGATAACTGCATTTTTGGAATGGATAAGTATTAAAATAAAAAATAAAAATCAAAACAGCCCGTTTTATTCGGGCTGTTTTTTGTTTCTTGACATTTTGGGAAAAGCAGTTTATAATCTAGGTGATAAAAAGAAAAGCAAAAAGGGGCGTTATGGGCAAGATAACTGAAATTAAGGAGTGTCGAAATAAAGAGCGGGTTAATATTTATATTGACGGCGAGTTTTGTCTTGCGCTTGATAAGTTTGTGGCGTATAAGTCTTTTTTGAAAGTGGGAAAGGATATTTCTGAAAACGAGCTTGAAGATATTGCCTACGAAGAGGAGCGTGAAACGGCGCTGAAAAAGTCGGTGGCATACGTTTCAAAATATCGCGTGACGGAAAAAAAGGCGAGGGACTATTTGAAAGGCAAGGAATATTCACCGCGTGTGATTGAAGAAACCATGCAAAAGCTTGAAAAATATTCTTTCATTTCCGACGAGCAATACGCAAAAGATTTTATGGCTTCAAGGCTGAAAAGAAAGGGTGCAAAACTCATCAAAATGGAACTGCGAGAAAAGGGCGTTTCCAAAGAGATTATCGACGAAATTGAAGTTGATCCCGAAGAAGAAAAAACAGCTTGCAAAAAGCAGGCGGAAAAATATATGAAAAACAAAGAAAAAACTCGCGAAAATTTCGCTAAACTTTTCAAAAATTTGGCGAGCAAGGGTTTTGATTTTGAAGTTGTCAAATGGGCAATTTCCGAGATTAAGAAGGGGGCTGTTGATGAAGATTGGATGTGACATAGTGAAAATTCAGCGTTTTGCGGGGATTTCACCAGCGTTTTTGCAAAAATATTTCACCAAAGAAGAACGAGGCTATCTCGCGGGAAAAAAAGATAAACCCGAAACCGCAGCAGGCATATTTGCGGGCAAAGAAGCGGTTTTTAAAACGTTTGGAATAAACGAATTCCCCGTTCTTTCTAACATCGAAATTCTGCACGAAAACAACATCCCGTGCGTGAAACTCCACGGCGACTATAAAAAATTCGGCTCAGCAGAAATCAGCATCTCCCACGACGGAGAATACGCAGTGGCGTATGCGGTTAGGTAGGGATTGCACGCATTGGCGGTGCGGGTAGAGGTTTTGTTTGGGACGCTTTTTTTTAAGGTGAAAGGTGAAAGGTGAAAGGTGAAAGGTGTGGTAATGCACTCGGTACCCTCGTGCTTTTCAATTATATTTGTAACCACTTGTAGGAACGCAACTATTCAAATAGGAGCGTTCCTTTTTTGCTGCCCAAATTCAAATAGGGTGCACGAGCGAAGCGAGTGCCTACCGCACCTTTCACCTTTCACCTTTCACCTTTCACCTTTCACTTCAAAAATAAGTTCCTCCAAAAAACTTCCAAACCCAAAAAAATAAACCCCCAAAAAATGGGGGGTTTTCATTCAAAAATACTGTGCATCCTGCGTTGATAAATGTCTATCGAAACGGTAAAGATGTAGGTTACTCCCACAAAGTTTCCTCATGGCACACGTCACGGCTGCTTAGTGCTGCTTCATTCCTGACCTGACACGGTTCACAGAGATTCGTTGCATAAGACCCTGAGATCAACATTCCTTGCACCCTTCGGCTTTCAATAGGCATAACCGAAACAGGCATTCAGCCTCGCTGTAGTGGATTGCGAGAAAAAGGGCACCACTAACTCCCCACCTAGCACAGTACAAACAGTATATATGAAACGGAGGGAAAAGTAAAGGAAATCCCGCGTGATTTTTGATATAATTTGCAAAAAAAGGTGGAAATTTTTGCAAAAACTTCAAAAAAAGGTTGGAAAAAGTATTTAATTATATAAAAATTTATGCTATAATATTCAAAGGAACTTCAAAAAATTCTAAACGCAAATCTTGATTCCTAAAAAAGGCTTGATTTCATGCAAAATCTCTAGCAAAACGTCCAGTTTTGCGTCGAAATTTTTCTGAAATACGCTCTTTTTTTGAAACCAATCTTTGCATTCATAATTTTCTGAAATCCCTTAAGAATGAAATAAAATACCCAAGGGGAGAAAACAATGCCTAAATATAAGAGAATAATTTTGAAACTTTCTGGCGAAGCACTTTCAGGTGGCAAAGATTTTGGTATCGACAACCAAACTATTGACGATGTTTGCTTGCAAATCAAGAAGGTTTATGACGAGGGCGTGGAAATCGGCATCATCGTTGGAGCGGGTAATTTTTGGCGTGGACGTCAAGGAACAGACATGGACAGAACGGCAGCAGACCACATGGGCATGCTTGCAACTGCAATGAACGCAATCGCGCTTCAAGACGCACTTGAAAGAATTGGCGTGGCAACAAGGGTTCAAACTGCACTCAACATCACAAGAGTTGCCGAGCCATATATTTTGAGAAGAGCACTTCGCCATTTTGAAAAAGGCAGAGTTGTGATTTTCGGATGTGGAACTGGTAACCCATATTTCACAACAGATACAGCAGCGGCACTAAGAGCCGCGGAAATCGAAGCTGATTGCATGCTACTTGCAAAAAACATCGACGGAATCTACGACAGCGACCCTAAAATCAATCCTAGCGCCGTGAAATATGACGAAATCAAATATATCGACGTTATTTCGCAAGGACTAAAAGCCATGGACACAACAGCAATCACAATGTGCATGGAAAACAACATCCCAGTTATCGCCTTCGGTCTCAACGAAGAAGACAGCATCACAAGAGCTGTGAATGGTGAGAAGATTGGAACGATAATTACTAACTGATTAACTGAAAACTTATAAGTCTCGCTTTGGGAAAAGGGGCAATGGCGGCTATATTTTTTAGGTGAAAGGTGAAAGGTGAAAGGTGAAAGGTATTGTAGGCACTTGGCTACGCCTCGTGCATGCTATATTTCAATTTTTATATAAGTTTTTATAAAAGTTGAAAGATTGTCTTCAACATACAATTTAAAATAATGGAAAGCACAAGCGATAGCGAGTGCATTACCACACCTTTCACCTTTCACCTTTCACCTTTCACCTAACGAAGTGGCGAGATAAAACAAAAATAAAACAAAAATAGCCCGCACGGGCAATTATGGAGGTATTTTATGCAATACGTAAACGAACAAGTTGAAGAACTATTTATGGATCTTGAAGAGAGAGAAGAAAAATCTTTGAATTCGCTAGTGAATGAATATCAAGCGATGAAAGCTGGCAGAGCAAACCAACATGTGCTTGATAAAATCACTGTTGATTATTATGGCGCTCAATCACCACTTAACCAAGTGGCTAATATTTCTATTCCGGAATCAAGAATGCTTCTTATCTCACCATGGGATGCAAGCATGTGCAAAGAAATTGAAAAAGCAATCTATGCTGGAAACATTGGTCTAACACCATCATCTGATGGCAAGGTTATAAGACTTGTTTTCCCAGAACTCACTGAAGAAAGAAGAAAAGACCTTGCAAAACAATGCAAAAAAACTGCGGAAGATAGCAAAGTTGCAATCAGAAACATCAGAAGAGATGCGATGGATTCACTAAAGAAAATGAAAAACGCGAAAACTCTCAACGAAGATGAAGTTGCAATGTATGAAAAAGAAGTTGAAAAAATCGTAACAAAGGCGATTGAAAAAATCGACAATATGTTCAAAGATAAAGAAAAGGAAGTATTGACAGTTTAATGGAAAAACTCGTTGGTATGGAGCTTTCAAGGGCACAAGAAATTTTGCAAAAAAGCGGTCGCGAGTTTGAAATTGTGGTGTATAACGACAAAAAAATGGACTCTCACGACACGACGCTTGTTTTGCGAGCGAGCGAGGTGGCTGGCAAAGTTCAGCTTGTTGCGACAAACTTTCTTTTTGCACCTGAAGTGAAAGAAAATTCAGAAAAAACTGCCCAAGAGGAGTGATATGGCTTTTTTTAAAAAATCAAAACCTGCAAGCGAAGAAACGATTTCAAAAGCTGAATTGATTGAAAAAATCAAAAGCGGTGAAGTGAAAATCCCTCAGCACATCGCCTTTATCATGGATGGCAACGGCAGATGGGCAAAAAAACGTGGGCTAACTCGCAGTGAAGGTCATAAAAATGCCGAAAACGCAATCAAAACGGCGGTGAGATGTTCGGGGGAACTTGGAATCAACACTGTCACGCTTTATGCGTTCTCAACGGAAAATTGGTCAAGGGCGGAGGAGGAGAAAAAAACTATTTTCTCACTTTTGGAAGACTTCCTTGCGAGGTTTTCTGGCGAGTGTGTCCAAAAGGAAATCCGCGTTCGAGTTCTTGGCGAAACTGCACCTTTCGAGGAATATGGGCTTGCTGATGCAATCGCGGAAATTCAAGAAAAAACCTCACATTTTCACGAGCACAGCTTGAATATTGCCCTCAATTATGGTGGCAGACAAGAAATTTTGCGAGCGTGCAACAAAGCTATTGAAAATGGAAAACAAATAACAGAAGAAGATTTTGAAAAACTGCTTTTCACCGCGGGTCAGTCAGATCCTGATTTTATTGTGAGAACAAGTGGCGAAACAAGGCTTTCAAACTTTTTGTTGTATCAATCTGCCTATTCAGAACTGTATTTTCCAGACTGTTTGTGGCCAGATTTTAATGAAAAAGAGTATATAAAGGCAATTTGCGAATATTCAAACCGCAAAAGGCGATTTGGAAAAGCGTAGGAGAACAAATGAAAGAAAGAAGTAATTTACAACAAAGATTTATTGGTGGAACGCTGTTTGTCGTTATCATTTTTGGTCTTATTCTCGTGCGCGAATGGACGATTATTCCGTTTGATATCTTCGCAATATTTTGCGGGGTTTATGGCAGTTTCGAGCTTTTGAGATTGCTTGGCGACGAATCAAAAACGAGCAGAACATTCCTGATTGTTTTTGCAGTGTTGGTGTTTTTTGCCAACTATTGGAAAGCTGAACTTGGAATATTGGTGACTTTCTTGCTTCTTTTTATTGTGCGTTCGGTGTTTGCAATATTTGAAAAACACGATATCGTGAAAAGCATGGCGAATTTCACTTTCTCGCTTTTTTATCCGCTTTGGATTTTCACCCTTCTTATGGCGATGAACCATTGGGGTGATTATGGCACGATTGCACTTTTGCTAGTGTTTATGATTGGACCGTTTTGCGACGTTGGCGCATACCTTTTTGGAATGACAATCAAAGGTCCGAAACTCTGCCCAAAAGTCAGCCCAAACAAGACGATTGCGGGTGCCGTTGGTGGCGTTCTTGGCGGAATTGTTGGTGCACTCACAGTTTACTGGATTGCGACAGCTTTTCTTGAAAAAACTGCAATGGCACTGCTTGAAAATCCCGTTTCAATCGTGATGTTTATCATGATGGGTATGGTTGGCGCGATTTGTGGCGAGATTGGCGACCTCATGGAAAGCGCGCTCAAAAGAAGCGTTGGCATCAAAGATTCAGGCAAATTTTTGCCAGGACACGGCGGTATGCTTGACAGATTTGACGGCGTGATATTTGTGACAGTGCTTGTGTACTTATTCTCTGTGGTATTTATATTATGAAAAAAGTAGTAATTTTTGGCTCAACAGGAAGCGTTGGAACGCAAACTCTTGACGTTATAGAAAAAAATAGCGAGGACTTTTCAGTTCTTGCGATAATTGGAAATAAAAACATCCCACTGCTTAAAGCACAGTGGGAAAAATTTCACCCTAAATTTGTGGGAATTTTTTCACGCGAGCAAGGCGAGAAGTGTGCAAATCAGCATATGTTCAATGGCTCAACCGTGGTTTTTGGGGATGATGTGAAATCTCTTGCAAGCATGGCAGAAGCGGACATTATCGTTATCGCCTCGGGTGGAATTTCCTCACTTCCATATCTTGCTGGCGCGATAAACGCGGGCAAGCATATTGCACTAGCAAACAAAGAAACAATCGTTTGTTGTGGTGACCTTTTGCTTGAAAAAGCGAAACAAACGGGCGCGGAAATTTTCCCCGTGGATAGCGAACATTCCGCACTTTGGCAATGCTCTCGAAGCGAAAGAAAGTGCGATATAACAAGGCTGATTTTGACAGCTAGCGGTGGTGGATTTTTGAAAACTCCGCTTGCCGAGCTTGAAAAAATCACCCCACAAATGGCGGTGAAACATCCAAACTGGAACATGGGTGGCAAAATCACGGTTGACAGTGGCACAATGGTGAATAAGGCGCTTGAACTAATCGAAGCGTGCCACCTTTTTGATGTGCCAGAAAAAATGGTGGAAGTTGTTATTCATCCGCAATCTATCATTCATTCAATGGTTCAGTATTGCGACGGAACAACACTTGCGCATATGTCAAGTCCATCAATGGAAATCCCGATTTTGCAAGCGCTCACAAAAAACTATCGCGGAAAAACGAACGTGAAACCGCTTGATTTTGAAGTCATGTCCCAGTTGACTTTTGAAAAGCCACAAAGGAATCGTCACGAGGCGTTGTGGCTAGCAAGAGAAGTGATAAACCAAGGCGGATTTGCACCTCTTGCGTTCAATGTTGCAAACGAAGTTTTGGTTGATGCGTTCTTTGACGGAAAAATAAAATTTACAGATATCGTGAATAAAAATCGCCTATTGCTCAATAAAATAGATATAGGGGCGAGCTACGCCTTGGAAAACGTTTCGGGCGCGATAGATATTGCGGTGAGAGAAACGAAAGGAATAATAAATGACTAATCAAATTTTGAGTATATTTTCAACAGCGGGGTCGTTTGTGGTTGCCATTGCGGTTTTGCTTTTCATGATAACGGTTCATGAATTTGGGCATTATATCGCGGGCAAAAAACTCGGCTTCAAAATAAATGAATTTGCAATAGGTTTCGGGCCTGCAATTTTCAAAAGGAAAATGAAATCGGGCGAAGATTTTTCAATCCGCTGTGTACCGCTTGGTGGCTATTGTGCGTTCGAAGGTGAGGACACCGATTCGGAAAGTCCCGACTCGTTCGAGAAAAAAGCGCCGTGGAAAAGGATAATCGTTCTTGCCGCGGGCGCGACAGCGAATGTTATCGCAACGGTTGTTATCATCCTTGGCGTTTTCGCATTTGCGGGGCAGTATTTCATCCAAGTTGCAAGCGTTTTGCCTTCACCTCCAAGCGAGAGTTATAACACTGAATATCTGCTTGAAGTCGGCGATTATATCATCGAAATCGACGGTGAAACTATATATTCAACAACGGCGCTTTCGGCTCAAATTGCGAGCGCGAAAGAAGAAGGCAGGGATATTTTGGACGTCACGATTGTCAGGGACGGCGAAGAAATGACAGTCCCCGTTGAAATCAGAACGTATGAATACACCTACGAAGAGGACGGCGTTTCAAAAACTCTCACAAGCGAGGGTTTCGGCATTTTGAACAGCTCGGGGGCAGTGAAGTTTGGCTTTTTTGACACAATAAAACATTCGTTTGGATATTGCATTTCAGCGGCGGGTCAAATTTATACCTTCCTAGGTCAGCTCTTCACCGGCAGTGTCGGTCTTGAATATGTCGGTGGCCCAGTCACAACAATCACCATGACAGCATCAATCGCAAGCATGGGCTGGCGAGTTTTGCTAGAATTCGTTGCGCTGATTGGCATAAACCTCGCAGTTTTCAACCTCCTCCCAATCCCAGCACTGGACGGCTCAAAAATCGTGTTCACCACAATCGAATGGGTGAGAGGAAAACCAATAAACCGAAACCTAGAAAACATGATCCACTTTATCGGCTTCGTCGCAATATTCGCGTTCGCGATATTTGTTGATGTGATAAAGCTGTTTTAGAGGGGATAGTTTTGGTTGGGGGATAGTTTTGGCTTGGGTGAAATGAAGCGGAAGCTTGGGAACTTTTTAAGGTGAAAGGTGAAAGGTGAAAGGTGAAAGGTGTGGTAATGCACGCGGCTTCGCCTTGTGCTTTTCAATTATATATGCAACCATTTGTAGGAACGCAACTATTTTATAGGAGCGTTCCTATTTTACTAGCAAATCCAAATGGGGTGCACGAGGCGTAGCCGAGTGCTTACCACACCTTTCACCTTTCACCTTTCACCTTTCACCTTTCACCTTTCACCTTTCACCTTTCACCTTGGAAAAATCTTCGATTTTTCCGATATTCTCTCGGCGACATTTCCTTGTGCAATTGGAAGTTTCTTGAAAATGATCTCAGCGAGTTGAAGCCACATTCGAAGGCTATGTCGGTGACGGAGAGGTGGGTTTGCACAAGCAAATTTTCCGCCATGGCGATTCGATGTTGGTTGACAAAAAAGGAAAACCCGCACTTGAAATTTTTCTTAAAAAGGGCAGAAGTGTAGTTATATCCATACCCCAAATGCTCCGCGAGATTTTCAAGAGTGACTTCATTTTTGCAATTTTCCTTTATATACCCCGAAACCTCAGTGATAAATTCCCTGTCGCCACTTTGCGATTTTCTGAGCCTAACTTTATCAAAAAACGACGAAAGGATTGCGTAAAGGTTAGATTTGTTCATATAAACATCTGCCGATTCGTCGATACTTTCAAAATAATCAATATCGCTGTCAAGCTTGAAAATCCCCGACCCCTGACTTTGATTTTCCACATCCTCCGCAAAATCTGGCGCGAAGCTAGGCGGAAAAGTGATGATTTTGCAAACGCAAGTGTCATATGTGAACGCGGAATGGATTTCCCCCGCAAAAAACAGACGTGTGTCACCACCAAAAAGCTCAAAGCTGTCGTCCGCAGTGGAAATTTGAAGCTCGCCCGATTCGACGTATATAATTTTGAAAAGGTTTTCGCTTGAAAGTGGAAACTCAAGATTTCTCACCTCAAATTTTTTAATATTTTTGTTGTTTTCGTAAAAATTATCCAATATTAACCCCCTTTTTCCGCTAAAATCTAAAATAATCGTAACTTATGTCCTATATTATATATCTTTTGGCTTGAAAAATCAAGGATTTGGGGATATAATGAAGAAAAAAAGTTGCAGTGGCGAGTGCTGTTGTGACGAAAGGGGAAAAATCATGTCAAGCTTGAGCTTAAAAAATATCTACAAAGTTTATGACGGCAATGTAACAGCCGTTCGCGACTTCAACATGGAAATTGAAGACAAAGAATTTATCGTATTCGTTGGACCATCAGGTTGTGGTAAATCAACAACACTAAGAATGGTTGCGGGTCTTGAAGAAATCACATCTGGTGAACTTCTTATCGACGGCGTGAGAATGAACGAAACTGAACCAAAAGATCGTGACATCGCGATGGTTTTCCAAAACTACGCTTTGTATCCACATATGACAGTTTATGACAACATGGCATTTGCCTTGAAGCTCAAAAAAGTTTCAAAAGCTGAAATCCATGAAAGAGTTATGGAAGCTGCAAAAATTCTTGATATCGAACAATATCTTGACAGAAAACCAAAAGCAATGTCTGGTGGTCAACGTCAACGTGTGGCGCTAGGCCGTGCAATCGTTCGTTATCCAAAAGTTTTCCTTCTTGACGAACCACTTTCAAACCTTGACGCGAAACTTCGTGCAACAATGAGAACAGAAATCACAAAACTTCACAAAAAAATCGGAACAACTTTCATTTATGTAACACATGACCAAGTTGAAGCGATGACAATGGGAACAAGAATCGTTGTAATGAAAGATGGTATCGTTCAACAAATCGATTCTCCACAAAACCTTTATGACCACCCATCAAACAAATTCGTTGCAGGCTTCATCGGTTCACCACAAATGAACTTCTATGATGCTGATGTGAAAGCTGATGGCGAAAAAATTGCCCTTACATTCGAAGGCAGAACTATCAAGATTGCAAAAGCAACTGCAGCTCCAATCCCAGCAGAAATCATCAAGAATGGTGGAAGAGTTACAATCGGTATCCGCCCAGAAGATTTGAAAGACGATGAAGAATTCATCGCAGCTTCACAAGACACTGTTTTCGATGTTACAGTTGACGTTTTCGAAGCTCTTGGTGCTGAAACAATCCTTTATGGTGCACTTCAAGAAACAGACGATATCTTTGCTGCTTCAAACCTTGCTGCAAAAGTTGACTCAAGAAAATTCTTCAAAATCGGACAAAAAGTTGAACTTGCTATGGACGAAAAAAGATTGCATTTCTTTGATATTGAAACAGAAATGGCTTACTAACCTCAAAAAAAGGCAAAATCAAAAGCCACCTTCGGGTGGCTTTTTATTTTGCCTTTTTTTGAGGTTTGCCCCTACGGATAATCGCACACATGGGCACCCCCCCAATTCCTCCCAAACACCCAAAAAATATAAAAAATTGTACTATAAATATAAAAAATTGCACAAAATCCTTGCAATTTTGTATATGTTATATTTAACAAGTACTATCGGAGAGAGAGTCTTTTTGTCTTGCCTCCACATGCACACGTGGGTGAACAACAAATTGGTGAGGGTTATTCCGATGGGAAGTATTGAAAAAAAATATCTAACAAACTATTGATTTTTTTAGGAGGTAGTTTATGAAAAACAGAGTTCTACGTTCTGCACTAGCTGTGATCTTGGTGATTGCAATGGTGTTGACAATGGCTGCTTGCAATAACACTGATCCAGTTGAAACAACTGCACCAGTCGTTACATCTGCACCAGCTGCAACAACAACTCCAACAGAGGCACCAGCTGCAACAGTTGCTCCAACTGAAGCACCTGCAGTGGAAGTTGTTGATGGCGATGAAGCACAACTAGCTGAATATGGTATCACATTCCCAGAATTTGATTTGTCATATGTTTCATCAGATGATTATGAAGACGACGACATGGCTTTCGGTCTTGACGTTGACACAGACAACATCTATCAAGAAGCATACCTTTTCTCAATTTCTGCGAAAATTTCTGCCGTTAAACTAGATGGTTCATCACTTTCAAAATCTAAATATGACGCATCTTCACTTGATTACGATATCGACCATTATGACGCTGGTGAAGCGGAAGATTGGGATGGCGAAGACAGCGAATATTATTTCCAAGTTGGCGTGACTGGTGTTTACACAGTGACATACACAATCGAAGTTGAACACGACAAAGATGACGAATATGGCTACTATGCTCCAGGCGAAGTTGACGAAAAATACGAAATCACAAAAACTTACACAGTTGAAAAAGGCGAACTTGAATTGAAAACATCTGATGATGCATTCGAAGTTGAAGACAGCATTTTCTTTGCTGATGCAACAGTAGATAACCAACCTACATTTGAAGGTTTGGTTGATGGCGATTATTCAATCTCTGTTGACGTGACTTCATGTGACGGAACAGTTGTTGGCGAATACGCACTTTCAATCACAATCACTGATGACGACAGCAATGTTGTTGACCCAAGTGATATCGTTCTTGACAACTATTATGTGACTGTAACTGAAGGCACAAGATACATCCTTTCTGCTGAAGACATTGCAAAAGCAAACGCTATGAGAAAAATGTACTACGACAACTTCGGTTCTATGGGCGGAAAAACAACTGAATACGCTCAAGAAACAATCGCTTACTATGAATCTTTGACTGCTGGTCAAAAAGTTATGGCAGCTGCAGATAGTGACTATTCAAAAGAAGGCGATGACCTATATGCTGAAGCTAAAAGATTGGCTGCTTACCTAGTTGTAAACGATCCAGTTGATTCAGATGCTATCGAAGAAGTTGAATACAACATGAACAGAGACTACATCATCGACGAAGTTGAAGATGCAATCGAAGCTTACATGACAGCATCAACACAAGCTAAAAAAGACGCAGCCTTGACAGCTCTTGCAGATTTGATTCTTTCAATCGACAACACTGCAAATGAATATGGCTCAGATCTTTCATACGTGTTGACATCTCTTGCAACTGGCGTTTACATTGATGCTTCTATGGCTACATCTGTAACAGAAGCTACACTTGCAGGTGAAACAATTTACTGGGCATACTATGCGGCTAACGTTGAAGGTACTACTACTACTTACACTAGCTTGTATGAAGGCGATATCGTTGATCTTACAGATTATTCAAAAGGTATCGTGAAAGTTATGTCTTATGATTCTGATATGTCGCCTATAGCTGATTTCTTGCCTGGTGCAATCACTGGATATGACGTGACAAACACAGATGCAATCTATGTTATTTCAACAACTGATTATGACAACAATGAAAACATCGTTGCATTCCAAAACGAAGAAGATGATGATGAATACGACGTGACATTCGGTTACCAAGTGGATGAATCTCTTGGCGACGACATTTGCGTTGTGAATGCTGAATACGATGGTTACTTGAAAGATTGGATCGAAGATTATGAATATGCATTGTACTACTACAACATCGTTGTGTACGATCAAGAAATCGAACAAGCAGATATCGACAATTTGACAAAATATGTTGGCAACATGGAAGGCGAATATGCTGACCTTATCACTTACCAACTAAGCTACAAACCAGATTATGATGAGTATGTTTCATCTGCTAGAATTGCAGGTTTCGACGGAACTGACAAAGTTTCTTCTTTGAATTCAGACATGATCGAAGCTGCTGAAAAAATCGTTTCAAGATGGGATGCTTATATCGCTCTTATCGAAGCTTACGGTTTTGAATCTTCATATATCGATAACGCAAATGCCGACGAAATGACAGCAACTTTCGCAGCAATGAACGCTCTTCTTGGTTACGACCTTAAAAATGCAACTTTGAGTTCAGAAGTTGTCGACGGTACAGGTATAAGCTATTCTTATGTTGAATTTACAACTTCAGTAACAATGCAACAAAATAATTTGGAAGTTCCAGCTGGTAAATACTTAGTTTATGATTATGACCATGACGAATATGACTCGGATACCCAAGCTGCTAATAGGCTTAAGGAGTCTGGTGATGTGAGTAGTTGTGATTACTACTTCATCTATGAAGGAATTTGGTGTCGTTTCATCGACAATAGCTCGTTTATCTACTCTAATGGTGTAAAGACTGAAGCTAAAGCTACAGTAGAAGAAGCAACACTTTCTGACACAACACTTTCTAACGTATTGTTCGCAACAACTATGGATGGTGAAGTTCAATATGCAACTCCAGACCTATTCGTTGATGACGTTCTTGCTGCAACTGAAGATATGATGCAAGTTGCTATCGCTGTTCAATCTGAAGTTGACGCTGTTAAACAAGATTTGGTTAACTATGTTGTTTCAACTGGTTACTACACTTCACACATCAACGGTGCAGCTAACCTAGCTTATGCCGCAGCTCTTGACACTGCAGCTAAACTTTATGGTAATGATGGTAGCGATGTAACAACTTTCCAATATATCTATCAAGCAGATACAGATGGTGTTATTACAGCTGCTCTTGCAATGCCTTCTAATTCATATACTACTAGTGCGGATCTTCTTTCAGCGTATAACAGTGCTTTCGGCACTGCGTATACTGGAACATGGACTTTGGGTACAAGCACAATCTCAACTTCAATCGACACAGCTGGTTCACTTGATGATATCCAAGCTTGGATTGATTATCAAGTTCTTGCACAAGCATTGTATGAAGATTCAGACTTCTGGAAAGATCTTGAAAAGAAAGGTCTAGACACAGCCATGAGCGAAATGTTCGAAGACATCATCGAAGAAGCTTGGGACAGAGTAGATGCAATGGACGAAGCTATTGAAGCTGCTAAAGAAAAAACAGCAGATGCTACTTATGCAACTAGTGCAGCAACAATTACTACAACATATACAAATGGTGTGGTTGCTTATGCAACAGCAACAGCTGTAGATGCAGATGGTGCTACTGTTGCAATTAGTGATACTGGTGTACTTACTACTGGTACATTGACTGCTGGAACATACTACTACTATGTAACTGCTAAAATCGCGTACACTGGTGCAGATTTGTACCTAGGTACTGTTGATACAGTAATTACTGTTAAAGTTGTTGTTGACGCAGACTAATAAATCAATAGTTTATTAAAATAAAAAAAACGGCGAAGCGAGTTTGGGGATCTCCCACCGCCCGCCAGGGGACACGAGCAATCGTGCCCCCTTTTTTTGCGCCCAACCCCCGAAATGTGCAACCAATGCAAAAACGACGAAAAACGCAAAAACCCACGGCAATGTGGCAAAAAATGCGTAGGGGCGAACCCATGTGTTCGCCCGCGGGGTGTTGGGTATCGCGGAATGATGGCAAAATGTGGAGAAAAACGCCCACCACCATGCAAAAAAATGGATAATCCAACATAACCACATGCAATAACAAACAATGCGACAAACAAACCACCCACACACGGGCGAACACATGGGTTCGCCCCTACGAATATTCGGGCAAACCATAACCACGCATTCCAACCAAAAAACCCACCAAAAACCCGCCAAAAACCCGCCACAACGTCCCGCAAAACCCCGCACCCCACAACGCACACGGGCGAACACATGGGTTCGCCCCTACGAATAACCACACAAACCCGCAACCCACAAAACCCAACCGATCCCCCTCAGTCGCTACGCGACAGCTCCCCCGAAGGGGGCGCGGATAATGTGTTGGTATGGCAACCCACAAAACCACGGCAATGTGGCAACCAATGCAAAAACGACGAAAAACGCAAAA
>JAWXUX010000011.1:0-67412 GCA_044426045.1 Bacillota bacterium | reverse complement strand
CGCAAGGAAGGAGCTGTCGAAGGTAAGATCAATGACTGGGGTGAAGTCGTAACAAGGTAGCCGTATCGGAAGGTGCGGCTGGATCACCTCCTTTAAAGAGAATTCTTTAAGTCGACGGTGTCCAAGCATGGACACAGAGTCTACGGACTATAAAAGGTATCACAGATACCAAACGGAAAACAAGAACAATAATTTCTGAAATTAACTTTTCTATTCATTCAATGAAGCTTTGATAAAAAAATAAAAAGACAATTCCATCCGAAAGGATGTTTTTTTTCGCCCTTTTTTAGGCAACGCAACTGCGTTTTAAGGTGAAAGGTGAAAGGTGAAAGGTGAAAGGTGTGGTAAAGCACTCGGCTCCGCCTTGTGCATACTATATTTAAAATGATAAAAAGTCGCAAACAAAAAACTTGTTTGCGACTTTTTCCATTCAAAAACCTAAAAATAGAAAGCACGAGGCAAAGCCGAGTGCATTACCACACCTTTCACCTTTCACCTTTCACCTTTCACCTTTCACCTTTCAACTTTCACCTTTCACCTTTCACCTTTCACCTTTCACCTTTCACCTGAATAAATCGCTCCGCAATTTGTTCACACGATTTATTCACACGCATTTTCATTATTATAACTATTGCAACCGCAATCGCTCATTCCACCGTTTCCCTTTGGCATTGCGCTACCTGAATCTTTATTTGCCATTTTTGCGCTGTCGGCG
This sequence comes from Bacillota bacterium, assembly GCA_044426045.1. GTDB lineage: Bacteria > Bacillota > Clostridia > Christensenellales > CAMQZB01 > JAWXUU01. The sequence continues at coordinate 66,697 of JAWXUX010000011.1, read as the reverse complement.
TTGTTTTTTCCAGATTTGCAATTTTTTTCTTTTGAACTTCCACATCCGCAGTCAGTCATGTTGTCATTTTTGCTTCCACATCCGCAGTCAGTCATATTGTTTTGATTATTTTGGTTGTTATTTTGATTGTTCATATCTATCTCCTTTTAAAGCATTTGCTTTGTTAATAATATCTGCAAACCATGATAAAAATATGCAAAAAATATTACCAAAATAATAACATCCATAAAATTGTACTGCGGTATAAAAAACTTGACAAAAACCGCGAAATATGCTAGAATAACGCTTGTACGAAATGGAAAAAATATCAAAAGGATGGAATCCTAACGAAGTAATACTATAACAAAATAAACGAAAGGGGAAAAATAAAACAATGCAACAAAACAAAGGGTTTGGAAGCAAGATTGGCTTCATTCTCGCGGCAGCGGGCAGTGCTGTTGGCGTAGGCAATCTGTGGGGCTTTCCATACAGGGCAGGAATGAGTGGCGGTGCCGCATTCGTGCTTGTTTATATCTTGATGGTGCTTGCAATCGGTGCGATTGTTATGTTAAGCGAAATGTATATCGGCAAAAGAGCGGGCAAAAACGTAGTCGATGCCTATGGCATGGTAAGCCCGAAACTCAAATGGGTTGGTGGACTGAACGTAGTGACGCCGTTTTTGATTTCTTCATATTATATCGTGATTGGTGGTTGGTCGCTGAAATATGCATTCAACTATCTCACAGCACAAGATTTCGCAACGAATTCATATTTCAGCGAGTATATCTCTCAAGGATTCACTCCAATCATCTATATGCTCATTTTTGTGGTGATTTCAGCGATAATCGTTTGTGCGGGCGTGGAAAAGGGTATTGAAAAATTCAGCAAAATAGCAATGCCAATGCTTCTTATCTGCCTTGTTTTGGTGGTTATCCGCTCGCTGACTCTTGGCGAAGGTGTAATGGAAGGTCTTGAGTTTTTCATCTTGAAACTAGATTTTGAAGCGCTAGGCTTTTCGGGAATTTTGATGGCAATGAGCCAAGCATTCTTCTCGCTTTCGCTTGGGCTTGGTGCAATGATTGTTTACGGCAGTTATTCAAACAGCTCGATGAAACTTTCAACATCAATTTTCACAATCTGCGCGCTAGACACGGTGGTTGCAATCCTCGCAGGCCTTGCAATTTTCCCAGCAGTTTTCGCGTTTGGCTTTCAACCAACCGAAGGTACAGGGCTGATGTTCAGCGTTTTGCCACAAGTTTTCGCAAGCATGCCAGCAGGCGGATTGTTTGGGTTCATGTTCTTTATCTTGGTTGTGTTTGCCGCGCTCACATCGATTGTAAGCCTTTTGGAAGTTGTCAGTCAAGTATCGATTGAAAAACTTGGCTGGTCAAGAAAGAAATCAACAGTGGTTTTCTCAAGCCTGATTGCCGTTATCGGCGTGTTTGTGTCCCTTTCAATGGGCGCTGTGCCAGAAATCCACGTTGGAAACTTCGATTTGCTCACATATATCGACGAAGCCATGAACTATGTAATCATTCCGCTTCTCGCACTCATGGCGTGCATATCAATCGCCTATATCGTGAAACCTGAAGAACTTCGCGATAAACTAAGATCGGAAGGCGACGAGTTCAAATGGTTTGGCATTTTCAGAATTTTTGTAAAATTCATAACGCCAGTCTTGATTGTTATCGTTCTTATTTCAGGGATAATCGAAAGATTGCAAACAATCGCAAATTTCCACACAATCGTTATCGGAGCACTGCTCATTATCTTGGCAATGCTAGTAATGAACTACCTAAGTTATAAAAAAGATAAAAAATCAAATTTGAAATAAATATTGAAATTAATATTAAAAAACAAGAAAAGTGCGATAAACCGTACTTTTTTTGCATATATGTATAATAAATAGTAAAAAAACCTAAATTATTTTTGAAAATGGTATTGACTTAACCGCATTTTTGAGTTAAAATACCAAAAGAAACAGATAAGGAGGTATCATATGAGCTATGTGATTACAGTCGGTAGAGAATTTGGCAGCGGTGGAAGAGAACTTGCGCGAAAGGTTTCAGAACTTTTGGGGTATAGGTATATCGATAAAGAACTTTTGGAAATGGCGTCAGCAGAAAGCGGATATTCAAAAGAATTGTTTGAAGAAGCGGATGAAAAATTGAAGTTCATGTTTGGCGACGGTGTTGCGGCAGGAAGCAATTCAATCATGTTTTCAAACTTCTATAACTATCAAGATGCACCAACATATGAAAATCTGTATCTGAAAAAATCAGAAACAATCAAACGTCTTGCTTCAAGCGAAAATTGTGTGATTGTTGGCAGATGTGCAAACTATGTGCTAAGGGAATATGAAAACACATTCTCAGTTTTCAGCTATTGCTCTGATATGGACAAGAGAGTAGCAAGGGTTGGCTCACGTCATCCGGAAATTGCGGAAAAAAATCTTGTAACATATATCAAGAAAACTGATAAAAAACGTGCAAACTACCACAATTATTATACAGACCAAGTTTGGGGAGATAATAAAAACTACGATCTTTGTATCGATATGTCGTATTTTGGCGCGGATAAGGCAGCTGAAGTGATCGTTGCAGCTATGAAAGCGAAATTCGATTTCTAAAATGCTAAAAATTGTAAATATCACATTTGAATATATCACAAACACGAAAGTATTGAGGGGTTTAAATGGCGAATTTAATAAAGGATTAAATATAATCTTTGCAAATCGAGGGGAGGGTAAAACAACTCTCCTCGATTTACTTTTATTCCCGAAAAAAGATCAAACAAACATCACTTTGAATGGTGAAATTCTCACAAAAAAGCTAGCCAAAGCGGAAATTTCCGCCGTTTTAAGCGATTGGTTTTTGAAAGAAAATGCGACCGCAGGGGATAACTTTCAAGCGGGAAAACACCAAAATAAGCTTTCAAAAAAGTTCCTTTCTGAGGTTGGTTTTTTCGATATTAAAAGCCAAAAAATCAGCGAACTTACACTTTCAAAAAGGCTTGAAATAACCCTTATAAAAGCCCTCAAAAAAACGCCAAGTCTTCTTGTGCTTGACAGTCCTTTTGTGGCGATTGGCAGTGAAAAACAGCTATATTTGACACTCAAAAAGGTGATAAAAGCCTATCAAAACCACACTGAAAAACCGCTGTGCGTTTTGCTTTTGTCACGCCCATTTGACCTTGGTGCAGACGATGTGTCCCTATTGCTTTGTGGCAGTATTATTCACAAAAATAACTATCAAAATATAAGAAATAAGCCCGCAACAACAACTATCGCAACAGCCTTTTCTGCGTTCCCAAACAACATATATGCCAAAGGGACACAGAACTTTTATGTGGATGGAAACAAGGTTGAAATCGGCAGTGAATACGAGGGCGTTATTTCAAGTGTTCAACACGATAAAATGACAATAGAATTTGAAACCGAAACACTAGAAATACCAATAATAAACACCTTTAAAATAGGTGATAAAATCGGCATTAAAATACCGCAAAAAGCGGTGACAAAACTTGACTAAAAAGCAAAAAAAGAGCGTGCAAATTGCACGCTCGATTTATTTTAAATTAAAATTGTTCTGATTATTCAGAAATGCTGTTCAAAGCTTTTTGCATGCTTGATTGTTTTCTAGCTGCATTATTTCTGTGGTAGATACCTTTTTTGCAAGCGCGATCAACAAGAGCAAGAGTTGCGTTGAAAAGTTCAGTTGCAAGAGCAACGTCTTTAGCTGCTACTGCTGCATTGAATTTTTTAAGTGAAGTTTTGATTGCAGAAACAGTCATTTTGTTTTCCAAAGTTCTTTTTTTAGTCACTAGAACGCGTTTTTTAGCTGATTTAATGTTTGGCACGATTTTCTCTCCTTAATATTTGAATTTACATAATTTGCATATTTAACTTCATGATTTTATCATAATAATAGAAAAAATGCAAGTAAAATAACGATTTTTTTTGAATTTTAGCAACGAATTCGTGATTTTTTCATATATTTGTTTATACGAGCAAATTTGCAGTGAAAAACAGCACGAAAAACGCTGTAAAACACAAAAATGCGAGGGAGGTGCAATATAAAGGAAATCATTTTTTACGACAGCGGTATCGGCGGAATAGCGCTTCTCAACAAAACGAGGGAGAAAGCGAGAAAAGAAAGCTATATTTATTTTGCGGATAACGAGAATATGCCATACGGCAGTAAAACTCAAAATCAAATCACCTCGCATGTGATAAAAAATCTTGAAAGCGTTGTGAAAACAACAACCAAGTGCGTTGTTATCGCGTGCAACACAATAACGACGAAATCCATTTCAGAAATAAGGCGAGTTTTCCCCGAAACAAAAATATTTGGAATAGAGCCAGAAATCAAATCCGCCTTGAAACCGCGAATAAAAAACGCACTTTTGATAGCAACGCCCAAAACATGCGAAAGCGCGAAAGAAAAACTGGATATTATTGACACTCAAAACAAAATCATAATCCACCCAGCCCCACTCCTTGCCAAGACAATAGAAGAAAAAATCGGCGACAAAGAAGCGATATATCGTGAAATCAAAAAAATCAAGCGGGCATATCCCCAAAAATTTCAGTCGCTGATCTTGGGTTGCACCCACTATGCATTGGTGCGGGATGTTTTTTGCTATGCCTTTTCGGAAGAAACGAAAATTTTCGACGGAATAAACGGCACCGCGTGCAACATTGCAAAATCTATTCAAAAGGAAAAAATCGGTTTTGGCTCGGTGAAACTTGTGATGACAAAGGAAAACACTAAAGAAAAACTCAAATATGTCAGCTTGATAAACTGATCAGAAGTCACCTTAAAAATCAAAGTCCCCAAAGCAAAATCTCCAAACGCAATCTCCAAAATCCCCAATAAAAAGCCCCTTTATCACCCCAAAAAATAAGGGGCTTTTTAATTTTCTAAAAAAAATTCTAAACTTTTTTTCAAAACCCCCTTGAAGTTGGGAGATTTTTGGTATATAATAGATAAAAATCATTGGAGGCTTAAAGCGTAGCAAAACTGAATATTAATAATTTGGATATAAAAGATATCAGCATTCAAGTATTTGCAACGCTTTTAAGTTTCCACTCAAATTTTTAGTAAAGGGGAAAAACTAAAATGAGCTACGAAACTAAAAAAATAAGGAATATTGCAGTCATGGGTCACAGTGGTGAAGGTAAAACTTCACTTTGCGAAGCGATTTTATATAACGCTGGCGAAATCGACCGCATGGGTAAAATAACAGACGGCACAACGTGCATGGATTTTGAAGAACAAGAAATTGCGAAAAAAATGTCAATTTCACTTTCAGTTGCATCATGTGAATGGAAAGAGCTACGCCTAAATCTTATCGACCTTCCAGGTTTTTATGATTTCGCGGGTGAAATCTATCAAGGCATGCAAGCAGCTGATGGCGCAATCATCGTGGCAGGTCCAACGGGCGAAGTTACAGTTGGTCTTGAAAAATCAATCGAAAGATGCTTGAAAGCTAAACTTCCAATGATGCTTTTCATCAACCAAGTTGATAAGGAAAATGCCGATATAACAGGCACAATAGCCGCCCTCAAAGAAACTTTTGGCAACAAAATCGCACCGCTTCAACTTCCAATGCTTGAAGACGGCAAAATGGTGGGATATATCTCTATTCTAAGCCAACGCGCGTATAGGTTCGGCGAAACAAAACGTGACAAAATCGACATCCCAGCGGAATATAAAGAAGCCGCGGATAACGCATATAAACAACTTATCGAAGCGGCAGCGGAAAACGACGAAGGCTTGCTTGACAAATTCTTTGAAGGAATTGAACTCACAAATGATGAAGTTATCAAAGGCGTGAGAATTGGTATCAACGAAGGTAGCACAGTTCCAATCCTTTGCGGATCTGCAACAGCAAACAAAGGCGTTTTCAACTTGATGGATCAAATCGTGCGCGTGATGCCCGAGCCAGGCGAAAACACTCATGTGAAAGCGATTGATGGCGAAGGCAACGAAGTTGCAGTCACAATTTCAGAAGAAGGCGCGACATCAGTGAAAGTTTTCAAAACAATCGCAGACCCATTCGTTGGCAAAATGAATATCGTGAAAGTGATGACAGGTATGCTAAAGCCAGGCGACAGCCTTATCAATATGACAACTGGCAAAACTGAAAAAATCTCTGCACCGCTTGTTATGAAAGGCAAAAAACAAAAGGCTATTGATTGCCTTTGCGCGGGTGATATCGGTGCGATTGCAAAACTTCAAAACACAAACACAGGCGACACTCTTGCAAGCGAAAAGTTTGGCATGAAATATCCTGAAATCGAATTCCCAAAACCAATGATGACCCTTGCTGTGACAGCAAAAGATTCTAAACAAGAAGAAAAAGTCATCCAAGGACTTTACAGAATAGCAGAAGAAGACGTGACTTTCACAATCGAAAAGAACGCCGAAACAAATCAAACATTGCTTTCAGGTATGGGTGAAACTCACCTTGACATCATCTGCAAAAAATTGCAATCAAAATTCAAGGTTGAAGCGCTTTTGGAAACTCCAAAGATTTCATATCGCGAAACAATAAGAAAGAAAATCGAAGCGGAAGGCAAACACATCAAACAATCTGGTGGTGGCGGTCAATACGGCGTCTGCAAAATGAGATTTGAACCACTTTACGAAGGTGAATTCGAGTTTGCAAGCGAAGTTGTTGGCGGGGCAGTGCCAAAACAATATATCCCAGCTATTGAAAAAGGTATCCGCGAATGTCTTTTGAAAGGTATCCAAGCGGGATGCCCAGTTGTGAACTTGAAAGCAGTTGTTTTTGACGGCAAATATCACGATGTCGATTCATCTGAAGTAGCCTTCAAAATGGCGGCAAGTCAAGCGTTCAAAGAACTCAAAAACGCATCTCCTATTTTGCTTGAACCAATCATGACAGCGGAAATCATCGTCAATGATGAATACACAGGCGGTATTATGAGCGACATGAACAAACGTCGCGGAAGAATTCTGGGCATGGAAACAAACGCAGAAGGTCGCCAAGTTGTGACAGCGGAAGTTCCACAAGCTGAAATGCTCAGATACGCAACAGACCTTCGCCAAATCACGCAAGGCAGGGGCAAATACACAATGCATTTCGAAAGATACGAATCCGCTCCAGAAGAAGTAACAAGAAAAGTTGTTAAAGCTTATGAAGAAGAGAAAGAGAAATAAAAAAAGTACTCCCTGTCGCAAGATGGGGAGTTTTTTATTGAGTAAAACGCTTCGCTAAGGTGAAAGGTGAAAGGTGAAAGGTGAAAGGTGTGGTAGGCACTACGCTAACGCTCCGTGCACCCAAAATTGAATACAAAACTAAAATAAGTTGCAAACGACAAAAGTTGTTTGCAACTATTTATATTTTTAAACATTGAAAGCACGAGCAAAGCGAGTGCATTACCACACCTTTCACCTTTCACCTTTCACTTTTCACTTTAAAAAACTATAACATTATATTCTAAATCCTCTCAACAAAAAAAATCTGCACCCACCCCAGCACCTCCCCCTCCCCCCTTTGCATATAATAAGGCATAAACCAAAAAGGAGAAACTAAAAATGGGAATGCCAGTAATTGAAACAAGCGGGGTAACTCGTTGCGAAGCCATAACAGATATCATTGCATCAGTTGCACTTGAACAAGCAGCTCTTGCACATATTTTGAATGCGGAGGGCGAAAAAATTCAACGTGTTGTTGCGGATAAAGAGGTGACAAGCGAACAGCTTCTCGAATTCAACAATTCTGTGTCCGACATGGTTGGGACTGTTGCCGAACTTGAAAAGATTTTGATTTCAAAACTAGGATTGTTCACCGATTGTCTTTGCAAATGTGACGAAGAAGTTAAGGAAGAAGTCGAAGTTGTGGAAGAAGAAGTTATCGTTAAAGACGAAACAGAAGTCAGCAAAACAGCAGAAGCTTTATAAAAGCAAGCCAAAAACAAACAAAATCAAGCAAAAACAAATAAAAAAAACAAAAAACATCCCACTTTTGGGATGTTTTTTGCTAATAAAAAAGAAGTAAGAGTTTAAATCACCATATAAAGTGAATTAACCGTCCAAAAACATATCTATTTGATAAGAATTTTTAAACGGTTTTTTCAAAAGAAAAGAACCAGTTTTTCCGCAATTCGAATGTGCATTGACAACAAGTTTAGTCGTTGGGTTCAGGTTTTTCAAAAAATACCTACCATCCGAGCAAATTTCCGTTGAAACCACGCCATTTCCGTTAGCAGTCACAACTCCGCAAGTTGCAATTTCGCCGTTCGCTTTAAAAACGCGACCGCAAATTTCTACCCTACAAGAGCAGTTTGGCTTTTCTTTTATTGGCAAGCAATCCCCAGTCTCACCCCCGCCACATTTTTTGCAGGGCGCTTTTGGTGGACATTTCTTTTTTTCGTCACAGCAAGGCTTTTTCCGTGGTGGTTTTTCTTCCTTGCAATTTTGGCAACTGCAACAGCCCAGCAGAGTTTTCATTTTGTGGTATGAAATAAATTCAAGCCACATAATCTCCTCAATCGTGCAAGCAACCGAAGCATTGACTTCCAAAAGCTCGCAAATATTGCTACAATTTGCAACGGCAAGCTGAATTTTTTCACCTTCCGCATTCAAAATGTGTGCAATCCCCGCCTCTTCAAGGGCAATTCCCGCCATGATATCCGTATAAAATTTTTCCATTTTTAACCTCCCGCTTTGCTTGATATTATGCGAGGTGGCTTCAAAATGTGACTAGTGTTTTGCTTAATAAAAGAATAAATCTCAAACTTTAAAGTAACCTTAATTTTGGGAAAAATTCTTTTAAGAAAGGCAAAATTTCACACCAAACAAAATAACAATTCATATAATGGGGTATGGTGAGAACCAAAAACACACATTGCGAAAGCAAAGGAGAACCATATTATGGCAATTATAAAAGATAAATACAAATTGGTGTATAGTGATGAATTCACATTGCAAGATAAGGAAGAATTTGAAGTGACACTGTCGCTTGCGGAATCAGAAAACGACTCTTCAGGAATTGAAGGAACGGTTACTGACCAAGACGGCAATCCAGCAGAAGGTGCAACGGTCAAATTATTCGACGAAAACGGCAAACCGTATCTCCACGTTTTGACAGATGCCTCTGGTAAATATATTTTCGAAGACCTTGCAAGCGGAACGTATTCAATCGCATGCACATCGAAAAAATGCCCAATCAGTATTCCAAAAACATGCATTTTGAACCCAAACGAACTTCAAAGCGTTGATTTGACACTTGAATATGACACCACAATGGAACTTGGCACTGTTGCAGGTATTGTCAAAGAACTTTTCGATAACGATGAAACTTCATCAGCGGAAAATGCAAAAGTGTATCTCAAAAACCCAGAAACTGACGAAACAATTGCAACAACAATTTCAGCCGACGACGGCGAGTTTGTTTTTTACGCAATCGAAGACGGCGCGTATAACATCGTTGCAACAAAAGATGGTTATAAGGCTTCAAACACAATCCTTGTGACTATCGCGGGTGGCAATATCGTCAACTCAACGCTCATCATCGTCAAAGATCCCGAAACAAACACAGGCACAATCTCTGGCTTTGTGAAATATGATAACGTAATCAAAACAGGCGTTTATGTTGGTCTTTACGAAATCAACGCAACAAGCAAACAAATCGAAAGATGTATCGCAACAACAAGAACCAACGACATCGGATACTACATGTTCGGTAACGTAAAAAACGGCAACTATATCGTGAAAGCAAAGAAAAACGATAGATAAAATCGCGTAGCGATTTTAAGGTAAAAGGTGAAACGCTACGCTTAAAGTGAAACGCTACGCTTAAAGTGAAACGCTACGCTTAAAGTGAAAAGTGAAAAGTGAAAAGTGAAAAGTTGTGGTAATGCACTCGGCTTTGCCTTGTGCTTTTCAATTATATTTGCAACCACTTGTAGGAACGCAACTATTCAATAGGAACGTTCCTATTAAACTAGCCAAATATAATGGGGTGCACGGAGCGAAGCGTAGTGCCTACCACACCTTTCACCTTTCACCTTTCACCTTTCACTTAAAAAAATATCCCCCCAAACCAACCGCCTAACTATGCCCAAACTCAAAACCAAAAAAAATCACCCCCCCCATGAAATTCTACACATCAATTTGCGACAGGGAAGAAAAGGAAATTCATTTTTATTTCGGCGTTGAAAATGTTGAAGTTTCAAGTGAAATAATCCTAGAACATCCCCCTAAAAAACAACAAAAAACAGCGTGCGAATGCTATCCAAAAACACGCGTGTATCAAGCTAGATACACGCAAATTTGTCGTATTTTAAAAACCAAACACCGCCATAAACACTGCAAAAATTACCAAAAAAGAGCATTTTGGAATCGATGATAAAATAAGTGAAATAAAGTTTGATTTAGTGCTATATATTGGTGAATTTTTTCTGTTAAATAATTGACAAACAAATAAGACGAGTGTATAATTTATACGTATAGCTAAGAGAATAAAGTTATACAAAAATGCATAATGATAAAAGGGGAGAAATAAAATTATGGACAACTTATCAAAAAAATATGGACTCTTCACGGCGATGGCACTTGTTGTTGGTATCGTTATCGGAAGTGGTGTATTTTTCAAAGCAGAAAAAGTACTGAATGCAACTGGCGGAAACTTGCCGATTGGCATTTTGGCATGGATAATCGGTGGTATCATCATGGTTATTTGTGCTTATAATTTTGCTGTTATGGCAACAAAATATGAAAAGGTTAATGGACTTGTGGACTATGCCGAACAAGCGTGTGGCAAAAAATATGGCTACTTTGTTGGTTGGTTCATGGCGATAATTTATTATCCATCACTAGTTTCAGTTCTCGCATGGATATCGGGCAGATATATCGGCGTGCTTCTTGGATTTGACATCACATCAGCTGAAGTTATGACAATTTCAATGTTTGTTTTGGTGGCATCATTCACGATGAACACAATTTCGCCAATACTTGCGGGCAAATTCCAAGTTTCAACAACGGTAATCAAAATGATTCCACTTGCAATCATGGCGGTTGTGGGAACAATCGTGGGTCTTTCAAACGGCGTGATGATTGAAAACTTCACAACAGTTGTTGATCCAACAGTTTCAACATCAACAGGTCTTTTCACGGCAGTTTGTGCGACATGTTTTGCCTATGAAGGGTGGATCATTGCAACATCAATCAATGCCGAACTCAAAGACGCGAAAAAGAACTTACCAATAGCCCTAGTTGGCGGAACGCTCATCGTTGTGGTGACATATGTTGTCTATTATATTGGACTAGCTGGTTCAATCGGAAACGCTGACCTCATGTCACTTGGCGAAGAGGGTGTTAAACAAGCGTTCACAAACCTTCTTGGCTCTGGCGGTGCAACAATCTTGATGGTGTTTATTGTGATTTCAGTTTTGGGAACAGAAAACGGCTTGATGCTGGGTGGCGTTCGTGCGCTTTATTCACTTGCAGCAAGAGACCTTGGTCCAAAACAAGATATGCTCAAAACAATCGATAAAACAACTGGCATGCCAACAAACTCTTGTGTTCTTGGCTTGTTCCTTTCAGGTTTTTGGCTACTATATTTCTATGGCGCAAACCTCACATCAACATGGTTTGGAGTGTTCACGTTTGACTCATCAGAAATTCCAATCGTAACAATCTATGCACTTTATATCCCAATTTTCATCATGATGATGAAAAAGGAAAAAGATTTGCCATTCTTCAAAAGATTCGTTATGCCAATCGCAGGCTGCGCGGCTTCACTTGTCATGATGACAGCCTCAATAGTAAGCCACGGCTGGGCAAACTTCTATTATTTGATAGTTTTCGCAGTAGTCGGCGTTGTGGGTATGATTTTTATGAATAAGAAAGCAAAATAAAAAATCGAAGATTTTTTATTAGGTGAAAGGTGAAAGGTGAAAGGTGAAAGGTGTGGTAATGCACTCAGCTTCGCTTCGTGCTTTTCAATTATATTTGTAACCAATAGTAGGGACGTAACTATTCAAATAGGAACGTTCCTTTTTTACTGCCCAAATATAAATTGAATGCACGAGCGAAGCGAGTGCCTACCAAACCTTTCACCTTTCACCTTTCACCTTTCACCTTAAAAAAAACATATTCCCCACCCCCTCTCGCATATAATAAACAAAACTCAAAACCGCACCGAAACTCTCACACCCGTTTTTTTGCTAAAAACAGTGAAACTTCGACATTAATAGAGCGGTTAGTGTATAGCTTTTACACATGTGCACTTGGTATAATAAAGGAGATGATATGAGAAGTAAAACAGCAATGAAATTGATTGCAATATTTTCAGTTTGTATATTTTCAATCACTGTTTTGGTGGGCTACACAAGCAGCAAGCGCCTCGTTCCAATCTATCGCGTGAAAACGGAAGAAAAACAAATTGCGCTCACATTCGATTGTGCATGGGGAGCAGATAAAACGTTGGAAATTTTGGAAGTTTTGGAAGAATATGATATCGACGCGACGTTTTTTATGGTAAGTTTTTGGGCGGAAAAATATCCCGATATGGTGGGGGCGATTGTGGAATCTGGCTGTGAAGTTGGCAATCATTCGTCAACCCACCCGCATTTTGCAAGCATGACAACCGCTGAAACAATCAGCGAAATTCAGTCTTCAACTGAAATAATCGAAAGCATCGCGGGGGTAGAAATCAATGTTTTTCGTGCACCTTTTGGCGAATACACAAACGATATGATAACTGCGTGCGACGAAATTGGTCAAAAAGTTATTCAATGGGATGTCGACACCCTCGATTGGAAAGGCATTTCGGGGTCGGAAATCTCACAAAGGATAACAACAAAAGTTTCTGCGGGCTCAATAATACTCATGCACAACAATTCTGACAACGTTGTTGAAGGGATAAAAGATGCAATTCCGAAACTCATAGCTGAAGGTTACGAATTTGTGACAGTTTCGGAGCTTATAATCAAAGAGGACTACAAAATAAATTCAAACGGCGAGCAAATCTCGACTGTTTGAAAAGAGGGGTAAATAAATGTTTTGCGAAGAGAAAAATAATCAAGTGTACATTCGTGGTGAAATCAAATCAATGCCGATTTATTCACACGAAGTTTATGGCGAAGGTTTTTATGAAATGGACTTTTCTGTCGAAAGGCTGTCGGGGCAGTGCGATATCGTGCCCGTCACCATTTCAGAAAGATTGCTTTCGGAAGTCAATGTGGAAATCGGCGAAGTGCTCACGATTTTCGGGCAATTTCGAAGCTACAACAAGCTTTCTAGTGGCAAATCCAAACTCGTTTTAACAGTTTTTGCAAGAAATATATTGGAAAACGACTTTTCAAAAAACCCAAACGTGATTGCACTTTCTGGCTATATCTGCAAGCCAACAATTTTTAGAACAACCCCTTTTGCAAGGGAAATTGCCGATATTTTGGTTGCTGTCAATCGCTCGTTTGGCAAAAGCGACTATATCCCCGCAATCGCGTGGGGAAGAAACGCAAGGTTTGCCCAAAGCCTAGAAGTTGGCAGTCAACTTTCCGTTATCGGAAGAATTCAATCGCGTCAGTACACGAAAAAAACCGAAACCACCGAAGAAACTCGCACCGCCTTTGAAATTTCAATCTCAAGAATAGGCGAATGGGAGCTCATGGAAAGGGTGGTCGCCGAAGAAAGTGCGAACTTTGCCAAAAAATATGCTGCCACCAAAGAAGACACAATAAGAATTCCACTCGGTGACTAAAATAAAAATAAAAACAAAAATAAAAAGCAAAAAATAAAGCAAACAAACAAAACAAAAACAAATAAAGCAAATAAAAAAACAGTTACAAGACAAAATCTTGTAACTGTTTTATTTTTAGAAGTGCCCTTAAATATAAAAAGAAATTGTGATATAAACTATCTCAAAATTCTTGCTTTAATAACGCCTTCAACTTCCTCGAATTTTTCAATATCGCTTCCAGCAAGGTCGCCATCGATATCGAAAAGTGAATAAGCAAAATCGCCCTTTGAAGCATTTGCCATGTTTGCGATGTTAAGACCCAATTCTGAAATGATTGAAGTGAGTTTTGAAAGAGTGTTTTTAACGTTTTTGTGAACGATAGAAATTCTCACATCGCCACTTCTCGCCATTGAAACAGCAGGGAAGTTAACAGAATTTTTGATGTTACCATTTTCAAGATAATCAGTGAGTTGTTTTCCCGCAAGAACAGCACAGTTATCTTCCGCTTCAGGAGTTGAAGCACCAAGGTGAGGAATAGTGATGATATTTTCATATCCAATCACTTCAGCGCAAGGGAAATCAGTCACATAACAAGCAACTTTTCCGCTTTCGCAAGCCTCAACGATTGCAGTGTTATCAACAAGTTCGCCACGAGAGCAGTTGATGATTCTCACGCCGTTTTTCATTCTGTTGATACTTTCGCTGTTGATACATTCTTTTGTTCCAGAAACAAGAGGAACGTGGATTGAAATATAATCGCATTTTGAAATCAATTCATTAAAATCAGTCACGTGAGTAACTTGTTTTGAAAGTCCCCAAGCAGATTCAACGGAAATATATGGGTCATATCCAAGAACTTCCATTCCAAGGTCGCAACAAGCGTTTGCAACCATTGCACCAATCGCACCAAGACCGATAACGCCAAGAGTTTTGCCGGCAATTTCAGGGCCACCAAATCTTGCTTTTTCTTTTTCAACAAGCTTTGGAACGTCTGCTCCAACTTCTTTTTGACCTTCCGCCCAAACATAACTTTGGCAAACTTTTCTTGAAGACATTAAAAGCGCGCAAATTGTGAGCTCTTTAACAGCGTTTGCGTTTGCACCAGGAGTGTTGAAAACAACAATACCTTTTTCACTGCAAACCTCGATTGGAATATTATTTGTTCCAGCCCCCGCACGAGCGACAGCAAGAAGAGATTCTGGCATAACATAATCGTGCATTTTGAAAGAGCGGAGCATAATACCGCATGGGTTTTCGATATCTTTTGAATATTCGTAATCTGTGAAAATTGAATTAGCAACTGGGCTAATTTCATTAAGTTTTAAAATCTTTTTCATTTTTATTTCCCTTTATCCCAGCGATTAAGCGTTTTCGCTAGCAAATTTTTTCATGAATGTGATAAGCGTTTCAACGCCTTCAACTGGCATTGCGTTATAAATAGAAGCACGCATACCGCCAACCAAACGGTGACCTTTGATTGATTCAAGACCAAACGCTTTTGCTTCTTTAACAAATTTCGCATCAAGCTCTGCTGAAGGAGTTGTGAAAGGCACGTTCATGAGTGATCTGAATTCTTTTTCAACTGGATTTTGATAAAAATCGCAACCGTCGATATAATCATATAAAAGACCAGCTTTATATTCATTGATTTTTTGAATAGCTTTAACACCGCCCATTTCCTTGATGTGCTCAAGAGTTAGCATAGCCATATAAATTGAATATGCAGGAGGAGTGTTATAAAGGCTGTCATTATCCTTATGGATTGAATATTTAAGCATAGTTGGGCAAATGTCACGTTCGTTTCCGATAATTTCATCTTTAACAATAACAACAGTGAGCCCCGCAGGTCCGATGTTCTTTTGTGCACCCGCATAAACCAAATCGTAAGCAGAAAAATCCATTTCTTCACTTAGTATGCTTGAAGACATGTCGCAAACGAGTTTAGTTGCAACTTTTGGAAGTTTTGAATATTTTGTTCCAAAAATAGTGTTGTTGTGAGTGATGTGAAGATAATCCGCATCAGCAGAATATTCAATTTTGTCAACATCAGGGATGTATGTAAAGTTTTTATCTGCTGAAGAAGCAACGCAAACAGCCTCGCCGAATTTTTTCGCTTCAGAAAAAGCTTTTTTTGCGAAGTTACCAGTCACAATATAGTCAGCTTTTTTCGATGAGTTCATAAGGTTCAAACAAACTGCTTCAAATTGCATGCTAGCGCCCCCTTGCAAAAGCAATACCGAATAACCTTCAGGAATATTCAAAACCTCTTTAAAAAGGTCTTGTGTTTTCTTGGAAATTTCCATGTATGGTGCACTTCTGTGACTCATTTCCATAACGCTCATGCCAGTTTCCTTATAATCAAGGATTTCGCTTTGTGCTTTTTTCAAAACATCGTCAAAAAGCATTGATGGACCAGCCGAAAAATTGTAAACTTTTCTCATTTTAAGCTCCTTTAAAATAATAATAATATTTTCAAAAATGTATAATACATATAATTATATATAATTCTTGTTAAAAAATCAACAAAATAAAAGGCGATAGAGTGAAAAACAATGCAAAATCAGTATTTTTTGCAAAATTTGATGTCTAAAATTTGCGATAAGCACATATATTGACTTATGGAAAATTTAATTGGACAAGAACTCGCAAAAGCAGTTTCACATTATAAAAGGGAAAATCTCACCGAACTTCGCCTGCGCATTGGAAGCCCACTGCAAGTGGAATATTGCGGTGAAATGATGGAGGCAGTTTCGCCACTTGGCAAAAAAATCATG
Organism: Bacillota bacterium; assembly: GCA_044426045.1. Lineage (GTDB taxonomy): Bacteria > Bacillota > Clostridia > Christensenellales > CAMQZB01 > JAWXUU01. The sequence continues at coordinate 50,228 of JAWXUX010000011.1, read as the reverse complement.
ATTGAAAAATCCGATATAAAAACGCTGGTGCAAAATTTCACCAACGGCTCATTTTTTTCAAAAGAAGTGGAAATCAAGGAAGGATTTCTCACAAAAAACGGTGCAAGATTGGGCGTTTGCGGAAATTGTGGCTATCTGTCGGGGGAAATTTCCTCAATTTCTGATATCACATCGCTTGCACTCAGATTGCCATTCCAAGGTGAAATCACTCCATGCGTTCACGCGAGCAACATTGCAAAAAACACCCTTTCAACGCTGGTCATTTCCCCTTACGGGGTGGGTAAGACCACATTTTTGAAAAAGATTTTGACGGCGTTTCCCAAAAATAAAAAAGTGTTTTTGTGCGACGAGCGGGGGGAATTTTTGGGTGCAACCGAAAACCTTCCAAACGTGGATACAATGCGGTTTGCTAAGAAAAACAAAGCCTTTGAAATCGCAATCCGCCTCTTTTCCCCCCACGTTATCATGATCGACGAAATGTTTTATTCGCTAGATGCGGGACTTCTTGAAAAGGCAAGAATGGCGGGGATTGCAATATATGCATCATTTCACGGCAGAAATATCCAAGATTATAAAAACAGCGAGGTTTTCAAGGGGGAAATTTTCCAAAGATACGTCATTTTATCTGAAAAAAACGGCAAAGGCACAGTTGAAGCTGTGCTCGACGAAAACTTTCGTGAAATAAATATATATAAGGAAAATATATAAGGAAAATATATAAGGATATAAAAGTATGAAAATAGCTTTTTTAATAATATGGACAGTCGTTGGCTGGCTTTGTGGGGTTTATATCTGCAAGGACTATAAAAAAAGGGTGGAAATTTTGCAAGAAATTTCCGATGTTGCAACTGTTATTGAAGAAAACATAACCCACTTCAAACGTCCGACGGCGGAAATTCTTCTTGCCTACCCATTCAAAACGCCACTTTCTGATATCTTGCTTGAAAAAAGCGAACTTGGGGGCGAAATGCCAAAGGAAACTGCTGATTTGAAAGCACTGCTTTTGGAAATTGAAACGTGCGAAACGGTAACGGCGAAATCAAAGCTTGAAGCGTTTGAAAAAAGAAATCAAGCCTCGCTTGAAAACGCGAAAAAACAGCTGAAACAAAAAGGTGAGACAAGCCAGAAACTCGGAATTTTATTTGGACTGCTCATTGGGATTTTGTGGCTTTAAGGGGTGAATATGGAAGTTGATATCATTTTTAAAATCGCGGGGATAGGCATTCTCGTTTCAATAATTTGCCAAGTCTTGAAAAAATCCGACCTTGGCGAAATTGCGGGACTTGTAAGCCTTGGCGGGCTGATAATTGTTTTGATGCTTATTGTTGACATGCTTTCAACACTGCTTGAAACAATCAAATTAGTTTTCTCGTTTTGATATGGAACTGATAAAATTTGCGACGTGCGCCGTCGTGTTTTGCATTGTTATAATGGTGGTGAAAAACCAAGAAAAACAGATTGGAATTCTCCTTTCAATCGCGTGTTCAATACTTCTTGCAATGTCGGTTCTTGGCTCGGCAATTTCCGCTTTCGAACAGCTATCTGATGTCTTTGAAATGGCAAAAATCGACACAACCCTTTTTGAAAGCGTTCTGAAAATCGTGGGTGTTGCCTATATTTCCGAGCTAGCTGGAAGCATTTGCGAAGAAGCAGGGACGGCGACTCTCGCTTCAAAAGTGCGAATTTTTGGCAAAATAACAGTTCTTTTGCAAACAATTCCGCTGATTGAAAACTTCATCACCATCGTGGGAGGTCTGCTGTGAAAAAAATAATAATCGCACTCGCACTTCTTTTGACAATCACCGCTTTTCCAATAAAAACAATGGCACTTGACGCAAGCGATTTCGACCTTTTTCCCGAATCTGACGAAGAAACAGAAAGCGAGTTTTCGGAAATTTTATCAGGTCAGCTAAATTCGCTTGAACTGTCATATTTCGACGAATTTCTTGAAATGGGCGAAAGTGAAACAATCATTTCGGGGGGTTTTTATTCATGCGTGGTGTCACTTTTGAATGGTGAATATTTCGCGGACGGACAAACCCTTTTTTCGGGGATTTTCGAAGTGTTTTTTTCCGATCTAAAATCACTTTTGCCAACCTTTGTGACAATAATCGCGGTGACAATCTTGGTTTCGGTGCTTTCAAATTTCGCGGGCGACTTTATAAAATCCGACATGCAAAAACTGCTGTCGCTCGCCTTAAATCTCGTGATAATTGCGGTGATAACCCCAACAGTTCTCGCCGTTGCAACGGAAGTTGAAACGGGCATAAACGCCCTCTCGCTTCAAGCGGAAACGGTGTTCCCAATCTTGATAACATTGGTTTATGCCCTCGGTGGCACGGCGAGTGCCTCTTGCTTTTCACCGCTGTTTTATATTTTGTCAAATGTGATTTTGAAACTCGTTGCGGGATATATTTTCCCCATGTTTTTGTTTATTTTTGGAATAAACATGATAAATTCACTCTCTCCACAAATGAACTTTTCCGCCCTTGCGGATTTTTTCCTTTCGGTGTCAAAAACTGCCCTTGGTGTGGTGTTCACGATTTTTTCAGCCGTCATGGCACTTGGCGGAATATCGGCGGGAGGGTTTGATTCTGTTTCATATCGCACGGCAAAATACGCAATCTCAAATTCCGTTCCCGTGATAGGCTCATATGTCCGCGACGGTTTCGATCTTATTTTGCTTTCGGGCGTTCTTCTGAAAAACGCAGTGGGCGTGGGCTTTGTTATTCTCGCCTTTGCTACGCTTCTTGCACCACTTTCTAAACTCGTGTGCGTGTCACTTCTTTTCAAGCTGTCAGGGGCACTCACTTCGCTTTTCTCACCAAAAGAAGTGTCGGGGCTTTTCAAAAGCGTGGCAAAATCACTATCCCTTATCTCCGTTGCCTATATCGCCGTGCTTTTTATGTACTGCATTGCGATAATCATGCTTTTGATTGGCACAAACATGATTTTATAAAATAATTGCCAATAAGATAAGGGAACAGCAGATAAGGGGACAGCTAGTTTAATAAATGGATTGCTAGCTAAAACCAGTCATAAAACAAGGAGGAAACATGCAAGAAATTCTTCTCACCCTCGCAGGGGCTGCGGTACTTTCGGTTGTGTGCGAGGTTCTCGTTTCAAGCGAGTCCATGAAAAAATTCGCCCGCCTAGCAATCGGAATATCCGTTTCAACAATCATGGTTATCCCAATTGCTGAACTTTTATCATCAGAAACGCTAGACCTTTCAACCCCCACGATAAATGAAGGTTATATCGAAATTGTCGACAGCCAATATGTTTTTGTGATTGAAAGCACCATCGAAACATGCCTTGCAGAAAACGGCATAACCGCAGAAATCCAGTGCGATTTTGACGGCGAAGAAATAACATTGATAACCGCAACTTCAAGCGAAACGCTCACGAAAGAAACCGCCGAAGAAATAGGCTTTGCCATTTGCGAGCTTGCAAGCGTGCCACTTTCAAAAGTGGCAGTGAAATCGGGATAAAAAAAAGTTCAAAACAGTTCTAAATAAAAAAGCCTTCTCATAAGATAGGGCATAAGAAGAAACACGGAAGCGTTTTCGATGTTTCGCAAATAAAAAGCAGATGGTCGGAGGTAGTTATCCATGATGTCAAAAAGAAAGAAAATAGTAGTATCAGTGTGTTTAGTGTTTTTGCTTGTCGCAACAGTTTATGTGAACGTGCTTTTGTCAACAGACGTGACGGCAAGCGAGGATATCACAGTTTCAGATTATTTTTCTGAATACAGAAGCGAGCGCACAACAACAAGACAAGAACAGCTTTTAAATCTCGATTCAATAATAGCAACAGAATCGCTTGACGCCGAAGTTCTCGCCGACGCCGCCGCACAAAAAATGAGCATAGTCGCCGTTATGGATGCCGAGCTAACTCTTGAAAGCCTTATCGGTGCAAAAGGTTTTGAAGATGTTGTGGTGACAATGTCATACGACAGCGACGATATAAACGTAATTGTCAAAGCCGACGAACTAACCCAAACCGAAGTCGCACAAATCTATGAAGTAATCTCCAGCGAAACCAACGCGACATATGCGAACGTGAAGATTATTCCAGTTAGTTAAAAAATTTGCTTTGCAAATTTTTTAAAGTGAATAGAGAATAGGGAATAGTGAATAGTTGTGGTAGGCACTACGCTTTCGCTCCGTGCATACAAAATTGAATATAAAACTACAATAGTTGCAAACAATTTCAAGTGTTTGCAACTATTCTAATTTCCAAACATAGAAAGCACGAGCGAAGCGAGTGCATTACCACAACTATTCACTATTCACTATTCACTATTCACTTATAAAATTTCCCCTCATTTTCTATTGACATCCCTCCCTCTTTGCCTTATAATTATAATGTAAAGAAAAAAACGTTATAAGGATAAGAAAAATATGGAAAAAATGTGGAGTGGAAGATTTAAGAAATCTCTTGCTGAAGAAACGAATGATTTCAACTCGTCAATATCGTTTGACTGCGTGATGTTTGCTGAAGATATCACGGGCAGTATTGCGCACGCAACAATGCTTGCGACAAAGGGTATCATTTCAAATGAAGATGCGGAAAAAATAAAAGATGGACTTGCGAAAATACTTGAAGAACTTCAAAATGGTGAACTCGATTTTGACATGACAGCGGAAGATATCCACATGTTTATCGAAGCGGAGCTCACAAAACGCATTGGCGATGCGGGCAAACGCCTTCACACATCAAGAAGCCGTAACGATCAAGTGGCGCTTGACCTTCGCATGTATCTCAAAAACCAAACAATGGAAATTTCAAGCTTGCTTTCAAGCCTTCTCGAAACCCTTTGCGACATTGCGGAAAAAACAAAAGAAGTTGTTATGCCAGGCTACACACATTTGCAACGTGCTCAACCCGTGACATTTGCTCACGTGATGATGGCGTATGCCCAAATGTTCATGCGCGATAAACAGCGACTTTGCGATTGCTACAAAAGAACAAATGTCTGCCCACTTGGCTCTTGCGCGCTTGCGGGCACAACATATGATATTGACCGCAACCAAACTGCCCAACTTCTAGGCTTTGAAAGACCAGCCCAAAACAGCCTTGACGGCGTTTCTGATAGAGATTTCGTTATCGAACTTGGATCTGCCATTTCAACAATCATGATGCACCTTTCAAGATTTTCCGAAGAAGTCATCATGTGGTGCAGTTGGGAATTCAAGTTTGTGGAACTCGACGATGCCTATTCAACAGGCTCTTCAATCATGCCACAAAAGAAAAACCCAGATATCCCAGAACTAATCCGCGGAAAAACAGGCAGGGTGTATGGCAATCTCATGGGTATTCTAACGGTGATGAAAGGTCTTCCACTTGCCTATAACAAAGATATGCAAGAAGATAAAGAAGGCATTTTCGACAGCGTGAAAACCGTGAAAAATTGTATTCCAATCTTTGATAAAATGCTTGCAACAATGCGCCTTCGTGAAGATAACATGCTTCTTGCGGTGCAAAAAGGCTTTGTTAATGCAACGGATTGTGCGGATTATCTCGTGAAAAAAGGCATGCCTTTCAGAACGGCATATAAAATCACAGGCGAGCTAGTTGCCGATTGTATCGACCAAAATCACACAATGAACACACTCCCTCTCGCGTGGTACAAAACAAAATCCGAACTTTTCGAAGAGGATATCTTTGAAGCAGTTGATATCATGCAGTGCGTGAAAAAACGCACATCAATGGGCTCTCCAAGTCCGCAATGTGTTTCTGACCAAATCGCGTATTGCAAAGATTTCCTAAAAACATTCAATTTTTAAACAATATTTTTAATAGATGAGAAAAAGAGCACCGAATTTAAAGGTGCTCTCTAAATAAAAGGGGACAAGATGAGAAAACTAGACCAACCAAACAGCGGAATACTAACCATAAGATACTCACCAGAAAGCGGAAACGTGTCGGAAAATCCACCGCGTTTCACATGGATTGCGGGCAATAAAGAAAACGGCCCCTACACAATTGAAATTTCAAAAGATGTCGATTTCAAATCGGAAGTTTTCAGATACGAAAACATCGGTCACAACTTCTTTGCACCGCCAATTTCCTTTGAAAATGGCGAATATTTTTGGCGATACACAGTTTCTGGCGGTGAATATGAATGGAGCAAAGTTCGCAGTTTTATCACGAGCGAAAACTCATTTGTAAACCCAATCGAAAGCGAAGCTGAAAGATTTGAAAATAATGAAACATCCCATCCAAGATTGTGGCTTTCAGGGGAAAGATTCAAAGATTTCAAGAAAAACGTGCAAGCAGATAACTCATATTGCAAGTTTGATAGGTTCTTTGAAAAAGCCGCAAAAAGATACATCGGAAAACCGCTAGTGGCAGAGCCATCAAGATATCCAAACGATGTGAGGGTTATGCACATCTGGCGTGGCAACTATCTTCAATGTCAAGAAGCATTCAACCACATCAAATTTCTTGCGATTGCGGGCGAAATGCTAGATAATAAGGAATATATAAATCAAGCGATAAATTCACTTCTTGAAATCGCAAAATGGGACGTGAACGGCTCAACAAAAAGAAGCTATCACGACGAATGTGCATTCAAAGTGACAGCAACCCTAGGCTGGGGCTACGATTGGCTTTATAACCATATGACAGTGGAGCAAAGAAAAGCGGTGCTCGAGCCACTTTTCATAAGAACAAAAGAAATCATGGATCATGTTTTCACTCATTGCAAAATCGATTATTCACTTTATGACAGCCACGCAATTCGCTCGATTTCATCAGTGCTTATCCCATGCGGAATTGCAATGCTTGGCGAAGACGACGGCACTGTTAAAAAATGGCTGAAATACGCAACTGAATATATCAACGTGATCTACACCCCATGGGGCGGTGACGATGGCGGTTGGTGCGAGGGTACTTTTTATTGGACAACAGGCATGGCGTTTGTTATCGATGCACTGAATATATTGAAAAACTATTCGGGAATTGACCTTTTGAAAAGACCATTCTTCCAAAAAACAGCGGAATTCCCAATGATGTGTCTGCCTTACGACACAATCCGTGCCTCTTTTGGCGACCAAACAAACCTTGGCAACACCCCAACGCTGAAAACAGCTTTCAACGTGCGCGCGCTTGCGGGAATCACAGGCAACGGCGAGCACCAATGGTATTTCGACCAAGTCGCAAAAAACGAGACGTATGACTCAACGGAATTTTTCGATGTTGGTTGGTGGGATTTCTATTTCGACGAAATGCTTCACCTTTCAAACTGCGGTGAAATTCCCGCAAAAACTCCAAATGCGGGCAGACGTGTGAAATGGTTCAAAGATATCGGTTGGGTCGCAATCCACAAGGATATTGCAGATCCCGAAAACCATATCTATTTTCTCACAAAATCAAGCAAATATGGCTCACTTTCTCACAGCCACGGCGACCAAAACGCATTTTATTTGCACGCATTTGGCGACCCACTTCTTGTGGAAACAGGCTATTATATCGGCTTCAACAGCTCTTTTCACAGAAAATGGCGCAAAAAATCACATTCAAAAAATGTGCTTCTCATCGACGGTCAAAGCCAATATTTTGAAATGGATAAAACGCTTCAACTCGCTTCAAACGGCGAAGTTAAACGCGTGACAGAAACGGAAAATTATGTCCACATTGTGGAAAACGCAACCGCTGCCTATAAACTCAACGTGCCACATCTTGTGGACTACACGCGTGAAATATATTTTGTCGACGATAAATATTTCGTGCTTGTGGATAAGGTGGAACTTGAAAAAGAAGCGCCAGTTTCTTTCCTTCTCCATTCAATCTATAAGCCAGAAGCAAACGGCGAATTTTATAATTTGACGGGTGAAAAAGCTAGCCTAGAATGTGAATTTGTTCACGTTTCATCAGGCATTGAAAGCACGAATATCACCGACGAATTTGACGGCGTGGACGAAGCTGAAAAAGCGGATAAACAAAAACATTGGCACTACCAAATGAACACAAAACCCGCCAAAAAACACACGCTGATTTCATGTCTTTACCCAACAAAAAAAGACGAATATTCAAAAATCGGCAAAATCCTAGACGAACAAGGCATGCACATCTTCTTCTATTTCATAAACGGAGAAAAAACATTCTCGCTTTGCGTGGATAAATATAAATAGAAGGTGAGAGGTGAAACGCTACGCGTTAAGTGAAAAGTGAAAAGTGAAAAGTGAAAAGTGAGGTAATGCACTCGCGTACCGCTCGTGCTTTTCAATTATATTTGCAACTAGCAGAAGGAACGCAACTATTCAAATAGGGGCGTCCCTATTTCAGTGCCCAAATATAATAGGGTGCACGAGCGAAACGAGTGCCTACCTCACTTTTCACTTTTCACTTTTCACTTTTCACTTAAAGCAAAGCTTTTTACTTTAATTTTTCAGATTTTACCTTTCACCTTAATCAATACAAGGAGCAATCAATGAACGCAAAAGAAATTTTAAAAACGCATTTTGGATATGACGAATTTCGCCGTGGTCAACAGCAAATTGTGGAGGAAATAATAAACGGTGGCGACGTTGTTGGAATCATGCCAACGGGCGGTGGAAAATCGCTGTGTTTTCAAGTTCCCGCAATACATTTTGATGGCGTTGCAATCGTGGTTTCACCGCTGATTTCGCTGATGCAAGACCAAGTTATGGTGCTAAAAGAACTCGGCATCCCCGCAGCCTACATAAATTCAAGCCTAACTCCAAGGCAAGTGGAAATGGCGCTTGACTATGCAAAAAACGGCAAATATAAACTTGTTTATGTCGCACCCGAACGCCTTCTTTCCCAAAGTTTTCTTCATTTTGCGACAAACACTAAAATTTCAATGTTGACAGTTGATGAAGCCCACTGCATCTCGCAATGGGGTCAAGATTTCCGCCCAAGCTATCTCGATATCCCAAAATTTATTGAAAAGCTAGAAAATCGCCCACCAATTTCAGCGTTCACCGCAACGGCGACAAAAAAAGTTCAAGATGATATCGTGAAACTTTTGAAACTTCAAAAACCACAAATCACAATCACGGGATTCAATCGTGAAAACCTTTATTTTGAAGTGACAAAGCCAAATCGCAAAAAAGAGGGACTTCTATCTTTTATGGCAAAAAACAAAAACAAAGTTGGCATTGTGTATTGCTTTTCTCGAAAACTCGTGGAAGAAGTTTGCGAAACTTTGAATCAAAATGGCTACAACGCATCAAGATACCACGCGGGGCTATCGGAAAGCGAAAGAACCAAAAACCAAAACGATTTTTTATACGATCGCGTGAAAATCATGGTGGCAACAAACGCCTTTGGTATGGGCATTGATAAATCCGACGTCGGGTTTGTTTTGCACTACAACATGCCAAAAGACCTCGAAAGCTACTATCAAGAAGCAGGGCGGGCGGGGCGTGACGGTGCTCCTGCAATATGCACAATGTTTTTTTCCGCAAGCGACGTCAGAAACAACATCTGGCTGATTGAAAACTCAAAAGATGTTCAAGACCTAGATCCAAAAGCGAAGCTTGAACTGATAAAAAAAGACAAAAAACGCCTTCAAATAGTGACTGACTATGCCAAGCACAATGGTTGCATAAGAAATTATATTCTTGAATATTTCGGTGAAAAACCCACCGAAAAATGCGGAAATTGCAGTGGTTGCAACACTAAATACGAAAGCTCGAACGCAACAGCCGAAGCAAGGCAAATCATCTCGTGCATTTCATCCCTTCGCGAAAGGTTCGGAAGCGGAGTTATCGCAAGCGTGCTTTCGGGAAGCAAATCAAAACAAATTCTCACATGGCGACTCAACGAAAATTCATATTATAACGCGAGCGACAAAAGCGTGCGATATTTGAAATCCGTTATCGACAGCCTTGTTGAAAATGGCTATATCACCCAAACCGACAGCGAATATCCAACATTGAAACTCACCGAAGAAGGCAAGAATTTCATGCGAAACGGCGAGGAGTTCGAGCTCAAGTTCAACGCCGAAGAAAAAATGTCGAAATCGCAAAAATTCAAAGCATCAGTTGAAATCACCCCAGAAGATGCAACGCTATTTGACACCCTCAAAATCCTTCGTGGCAATCTTGCAAAGAAAAAACACGTCCCATCATACGTCGTGTTTTCCGATAAAACCCTTATCGATATGGCGGATAAACGCCCAAAAACCAAAGAAGAAATGCTTGAAGTTAACGGCGTTGGCGAAGTGAAATTCGAAAGATACGGCGAAATTTTTCTTGAGGAGATTGCTTTTTTTGAAAGTAAAGGTGAAATTTAGGCAAATAATTTATCATTTAAGCAAATAATTTTCAATCCCTATTGAAAAAGCACATATTCTGTGATAAAATTATAAAAATCCTTATAAATAATCAAGAAAATCCTTAAAAGGAGAAATCATGAAAGTAAAAGAAATTGTAAAATTGCTTGACGCTGAAATTTTGGTTGGCGAAAACCAAACTGATATGGAAATCAAGGGTGCGTTTGGCTCGGACATGATGAGCGACGTTCTCGCGTTTGTGTCTGACCAAACAATGCTTTTAACTGGGCTTGTTAATCCCCAAGTTTGCAGAACTTGCGAAATGGTTGATATTGGTTGCGTGGTTTTTGTTCGTGGCAAACGTCCCGACCAAATGGTGCTTGATATCGCAAAAGAAAAAGAAATGGTGATAATTGCAACCAAGGAAAAAATGTACCAAGCGTGTGGCAAGCTTTATCACGCAGGTCTTGGGAGGGATGAAAATTGAACTCTCTGAAACTAGAATATGACGTGGATGGCGAAAACTTTGCCTCAGCTGGCGAAGCATCAGAAGATGTGAAAAAGCGACTAAAACAGCTTGGAATTCCCGCACCCATTGTGAGAAGAGTTGTCATTGCGATGTATGAAGCGGAAATCAATATGGTTATTCATGCCGATGGTGGCAAGGTTTTTGTGGAAATTTTCCCAGATAAAATCGAGCTTTTGCTTTCCGACAGGGGCAAAGGGATTGCGGATATCGAAAAAGCAATGCAAGAGGGATTTTCAACAGCGACAGAATCGGTTCGCTCGCTTGGGTTTGGTGCAGGCATGGGTCTTCCAAACATGAAAAAATATTCCGACAGCTTGGAAATCAAGTCGGAAGTAGGCGTTGGAACAGACGTGAAAATGATGATAAATATCAAATAAAACAAAAAGGACAAAACATAGGGACGAAAAAATAAGACATTTGAGATTTTTTATCAAAGGGTAAAATGATATGAATGATAAACGGTCGTCAACAGTAAAACTTGATAAAGATAAATGCAAAGGTTGCATTGCGTGCATGCGAAAATGCCCAACCGAAGCAATAAGAATAAAAGACGGAATCGCCATGGTGCACTATGAAAAATGCATTGGATGTGGCGAGTGTATCCGCGTGTGCGGGTCGCATGCAAAACGTGCGGTCTATGACAGCCTTGACATGCTGCACAAGTCAAAATTTAAATATAAAGTAGCACTTCCAAGCCCATCACTATACGGTCAATTCAACAACCTTGAAGATGTCGATATTGTTTTGACAGGGCTTTTAAACATGGGTTTTGACCGTGTTTTTGAAGTTTCCGCGGGTGCGGAACTCGTGAGCGAAGCAACTCGAAAATTGATTGCAAGCGGTGAAGTTCAAAAGCCGATAATAAGCTCGGCATGTCCTGCGATTGTGGAATTGATACTTCTTCGTTTCCACGATTTGAAAGATAACCTTTTGCCACTTCTCGCACCAGTCGACGTTTCGGCAAAACTCGCACGGGAAGTTGTGATGAAAGAAACAGGGCTGAAAAATGAAGAAATCGGCGTGTTTTTCATTTCTCCGTGCCCAGCAAAAGTTTTTGCAATCCAAAACAACCTTGGAACAAAAAAGAAAAGAATAGACGGCATTTTCTCGCAATCGGAAGTTTATTTTGCACTAGTGAAAGAAATGAACAAAATCGTGACTCCGCAAAAAATCCAATCAAGCGGAATTCTCGGCATCGGTTGGGCATCATCAGGCGGTGAATGCAACGGCGTAAGGCTTGATAAATACCTTTCTGCCGACGGCATTGAAAACTGTATTGCAATCTTGAAAGAACTTGAAGATGACAAACTTTCAGATATAGAATTTATCGAGCTAAACGCATGCCCAGGCGGTTGCGTTGGTGGGGTTTTGAATATCGAAAACCCATTTGTCGCAAAAACAAAAATCCAAAATCTCAGAAAAAATATGCCCGTCACAAAAGCTAAACTCGCAAGCTTTGGGAAAAACGCAAACGACATGCGTTGGGAACAACCCCTCGACACAGCCGACGTTTTTAAATTTTCCGACGATATGCTAAAAGCAATGCAAATCATGGCGGATATCGAGAAAATTGAAAGAAACCTTGGCGGAATAGACTGCGGACTTTGCGGTGCTCCAAGTTGCAGAGCATATGCCGAAGACATAATCCTTTACGGCGAGGCGGAAGATAAATGCGTGAGAAAACAAGGAGAAACCAATGAAAGTGTTTGAACTTAGTGAAAAACTCGGAGTAAAACTTTGCGTTGAAGGTGAAAATTTCGACGTCGAAAGCGTTTATTGTGGCGATTTTTTGAGTTTTGCGATATCAAAACAAGATGAAAAAGCGTGCTGGCTCACCGTTATGAACAACGTGAACGTCATGGGCGTTGCATCCCTTTGCGAAACTTCAATGATAATCCTTTGCGACGGCACATCACCAGATGAAAACATGTCAAAACGAGCAGAAATGATGGGAGTTTCAATTTTTTCAACGGAAAAATCAGTGTATCAAATCGCGGTTGCAATATCTGCGTTTGGTATTTAAACAATAATTTTTGGGGCTTTGCCTCATGAAAAATTTTGGGGGCATTGCCCCTTGAAAGGTAAACAAAATGAAATGCTACTATGACTTTCACATCCACACATGCCTTTCACCGTGTGGCGGGGAGGAAAACACCCCAAACAACGTGGTGAATTTTGCAAAAATGCTTGGGTATGATGCGATTGCAATTTGCGATCACAACACCGCGGGCAATGTTTGCGCGTGCCAAAAAGTGGGTGAAAGCGTGGGTCTTATCGTGATTGCAGGAATGGAAGTCACAACAAGTGAAGATATCCACGTGGTGTGCCTTTTCAAAACGGCAGATTCCGCCGTGCAGCTTGAAAAAATTGTGCTTTCAAGAATGACGATTATGCCAAACGATGAAAGAATTTTCGGAAAGCAAATTTATATGAACGAAAATGATGAAGTGACGGGCGAAAACCCAAACTTCACCCTTTATGGCGTTGATATTGGCATATACGAAATCGCAAAAATCGTGGATAGCCTTGGCGGAATTTGTTTCCCCGCCCACGTTTTGAAAGAGGGCAGTGGAATAATCCCAATCCTAGGCGGAATGGACAGCGATATGGGCTTCAAAATAATAGAAAAAGGCAAAAACGCCACTATGGAAGACCTTAAAAACGCAGGACTTGAAAACTACCGAGTCCTAGATAACTCCGATGCCCACTACCTAGAAAGCATGGCGGAAGCAGAGTGTTGGCTAGAATGTGAAAAAAGCGTAGAGGGGATTTTTGGGGTTTTGGAGAGAGAAGCTTTTTTAAAGTGAAAGGTGAAACGCTTCGCTTAAGGTGAAAGGTGAAAGGTGAAAGGTGAAAGGTGAAACGCTACGCTTAAGGTGAAAGGTGAAAGGTGAAAGGTGAAAGGTGTGGTAATGCACTCGCGTACCGCTCGTGCTTTTCAATTATATTTGTAACCACTTGTAGGAACGTAACTATTTAATAGGAACGTTCCTTTTTTACTGTCCAAATATAATAGGGTGCACGAGCAAAGCGAGTGCCTACCACACCTTTCACCTTTCACCTTTCACCTTTCACCTAAATAAAACAGCGTGCCACAAACTTATTTTTATAAAAAAGCATAAGCGGATAAAAAAATACGCCTTTCACTTTTCACCTAAATAAAACAGCGTGCCACAAACTTATTTTTATAAAAAAAGCATAAGCGGACGAAAAACACGCTTTTCGCTTGACAAACCACCCCCACTAGGTATATAATAACAAAGACTTTAAGATCAATACGAGATATTGGCAAGGCAACAATGTTCATGCGTGGACAACACAAGAAAAATAGGTACGCTCGCACAATGCGTTAATCTATTTGTTAGCATGTAAATTTTCGCCTGTCAAAATCTTTGACGGGCTCTTTTTATAGGTAAGTATGCGGAGGCAGAATGAATAATAAATTGATACAAATTATCAAAAACGGAAAACTCCAATCTTGCGAAGAAACATCTTTGCAAGGGTTTATTTCAGATTTGGAAATTTCAGATAAAGATAGCGAAATCGTTATCTTCCCTGGTTTTATTGATGTACACGTACATCTTCGTGAACCGGGGTTTTTTCATAAAGAAACAATCAAAACAGGCACGCTTGCCGCACTTTCAAGTGGCTACACTGCAGTTTGCTCTATGCCAAATGTAAGCCCCGTGCCAGACAGCATGGAAAACTTGCAAGTTCAACTTGACATCATAAATTCTGACGCAGTTTGCGAGGTCTATCCATATGGCGCGCTCACGAAAGGTGAAAACGGCAAAGAACTTGTTGATTTTAAAAAACTAGCACCCTATTGCGTTGCCTTTTCAGATGACGGCAAGGGCGTGCAATCGCAAGAAGTCACAAGAAAGGCAATGATTGAAGTTGCAAAAACGGGCAGAATATTTGCCCAACATCTCGAAGATGACGAAATCAAGAAAAACGGCGTTATCCACGACGGCGAGTATGCAAAAAAACACAACATCCCAGCAATCCCCTCAGAAGCAGAATTCGGAATGCTCGCTCGCGACCTGAAACTAGTTCGCGAAACTGGCGTGAAATATCACGTGTGCCACCTTTCAACAAAAGAAGGGGTGGAGATGATAAGAAAGGCAAAAGCCGAGGGACTTGATGTGACGTGCGAAACAGCGCCTCACTATCTTGTTCTCACTGAAGCCGACCTAAAAGACGAAGGCAACTTCAAAATGAATCCGCCACTCAGAAGCAAAGAAGACCAAATCGCCCTTATAAAAGGCTTGCAAGACGGCACAATCGACATGATTGCAACCGACCACGCACCTCACGCAGAAAGCGAAAAAGCGGGCGGCCTACTCAAAAGTGCCATGGGCATTGTGGGAATAGAAACAGCATTTCCGCTTCTTTATACCCACCTTGTGAAAACGGGAATTCTTTCACTAGAAAAACTTTCCGAGCTACTAACAACAAACCCAGCAAAACGCTTTGGAATAAACCAAAAGTTCGAAGAAAACTACACAGTTTTTGATTTGAACGCTAACTACGAAATAAAAGCAGAAAACTTCCTTTCAAAAGGCAAAAACTCGCCATTTCTTGGAAAGAAAGTGTATGCTAAATGCATAAAGACAGTAAACGGAGGAAACACATGGAAAGCAAATTCACAAGAAAACTAGTTCTTGAAGACGGCAGTGTATATTTTGGCTACAACTTTGGGGTGAAAAGAGATTCACTCACCGAACTCGTTTTCAACACATCAATGGTAGGATATCAAGAAATTTTATCCGACCCATCATATACCGATCAAACAGTTGTGATGACATATCCAATCATCGGAAACTACGGCATTTGCGACGAGGACTATGAAACGCAATACCCAACACTTGGCGGATTTGTTGTGAAAGAATACACTCCTCAACCAAGCAACTATCGCGCGACAAAACCACTTGCGGAAGTCTTGGAAGAATATAACATCCCAGCAATGTATGGCGTGGACACAAGAAAACTCACTCGCCACATTCGCGACAAAGGCTCAATGAAAGCATATATGACAGATTTTGAAACGCCAATGGAGACATGCCTTGAAATTTTGAAAACAAAATCACTCCCAGGGGACGAAGTTTCGCGTGTTAGCTCAAAAAAGAAATGGTTTGCAAGAACAGCGCATGCAAAACTTGAAGTTGTCGCAATCGACTGCGGAATAAAACTCAACATCGTGAGAAGTCTAAATAAGCGTGGTTGCAACGTGACAGTTGTGCCATATAACGTCACTAAAGAAGAAATCCTCGCTTTGAAACCAGACGGCATTTTCCTTTCAAACGGCCCTGGCAACCCAGAAAGCGTTGAAGCTACAACAGAAGTTGTGAAGTCACTCATCGGCGAAAAACCAATCTTTGGCATTTGCCTTGGTCACCAACTGATTTCCCTTGCTTATGGCGCAAAAACATATAAACTCAAGTTTGGTCACCGCGGTGGTAACCACCCTGTGAAAAGCCTTGCAACGGGCAAACTTGAAATCACGTCACAAAACCACAGCTATGCAGTTTGCGACGATTCAATCAAAAACACTAGACTAAAAGTTACTCATATAAACGTTCTTGATAACACAATCGAGGGTGTGTCTTGCATGGAAGATAAAGTTTTCTCTGTTCAATATCACCCAGAATCAGCCCCAGGCCCTGAAGACAGTGGCTATTTGTTCGACGAGTTTGTTAAGATGATGGAGGAAGATAAAAATGCCTAAAAGAACTGACCTACACAAAATTTTGGTTATCGGCTCAGGTCCAATTGTTATCGGACAAGCCGCCGAATTTGACTATGCGGGAACGCAAGCGTGCCTTGCACTCAAAGAAGAAGGCTATGAAGTTGTGCTTGTGAATTCAAACCCTGCAACAATCATGACAGACACATCAATCGCCCACAAAGTTTATATGGAGCCACTAACTCTCGAAGCGGTTGCAAAAATCATCCGCCACGAACGTCCAGATGCAATCATCCCGGGAATAGGCGGACAAACAGGCTTGAACCTTGCAATGCAACTTGCGAAAAAAGGCGTGCTTGACGAATGTAACGTTGAAATCCTTGGCACAACAATCGACAGTATCGATAGGGCAGAAGATAGAGATCTTTTCAAAAACTTGTGTATCGACCTCGGCGAGCCAGTTTTGGTTTCAGATATCGCAAAAACGGTTGAAGATGGTATTGAAATTGCGCAAAGAATAGGCTATCCTGTCGTTTTGAGACCAGCCTTCACCCTTGGGGGAACGGGCGGTGGTTTTGCCGATGACGAAGCCGAACTTATTCCGCTTATTAAAAATGCATTGAAACTTTCACCAGTGACAGAAGTTTTGGTTGAAAAAAGTATCAAAGGCTATAAGGAAATTGAATACGAAGTAATCCGCGACAAAAATGACACAGCGATTGCGATTTGTAACATGGAAAATATCGACCCTGTTGGGGTTCACACGGGCGATTCTGTGGTTGTTTCACCATCTCAAACCCTTTCAAATAAAGAATATCACATGCTCAGAAACTCAGCTCTCAGAATTATTCGCGAGCTTAAAATCGAAGGCGGTTGCAACGTGCAATTTGCCCTTGACCCACATTCGTTTGATTATTTCATCATCGAAGTTAACCCGCGTGTAAGCCGTTCATCAGCCCTTGCAAGTAAAGCAACAGGCTACCCAATCGCGCGCGTTTCAGCAAAAATCGCCGTTGGCATGACGCTTGACGAAATCCAAATTGCAAACACACCAGCATCATTTGAACCAGCGCTTGACTATGTGGTAACAAAAATCGCGAGATTCCCATTTGATAAATTCAACTCAGCCTCAAACAAACTTTCAACACAAATGAAAGCAACAGGCGAAGTTATGGGCGTTGGCAGAACAATGGAGGAAAGCTTGCTAAAAGCAATCAGATCCCTTGAAATCGGCACCGACCACCTTCAAATCAAAAAATTCATCGGTTGGGAAACGGGCGACATGCTTTCTTATATCAAAGACGGCACCGACGACAGAATTTTTGCAATCGGCGAACTACTTCGCCGTGACGTTGAAATTTATGATATCGCAAACGTGACAAAAATCGACAAACTTTTCCTCAATATGTTCAAAAACATCATCGATTGCGAAAAGGAATTGAAAGCAAATCCTGATGATATCGAAATCTTGAAACGTGCCAAATATATGGGCTTTGCCGATAGCTATATCTCGAAAGTTTGGGATATGGACGAAGCTGAAATCTACGATATCAGAAAACTCAATAAAATCTCTCCAGTATATAAAATGATTGACACATGTTCATCGGAATTCGAAAGCTACGTGCCGTATTTCTACAGCACTTTTGAAGATGAAAACGAATCAATCGTGACAGATAAAAAGAAAATCATCGTGCTTGGCTCAGGTCCAATCCGTATTGGTCAAGGCGTGGAATTCGACTATTCAACAGTTCACGCAATCATGACAATCCGTGAAAGTGGCTATGAAGCAATCATCATAAACAACAACCCAGAAACAGTTTCAACCGACTACACATCAAGTGATAAACTCTATTTTGAACCGCTAACAGTGGAAAACGCAATGGAAATTATTCAGCTTGAAAAACCAGATGGCGTTATCGCGTCCCTTGGCGGTCAAACAGCAATCAACCTTGCGGGAAAACTTGCCGAACGTGGCGTGAAAATCATCGGCACGGGCGTTGAAGCTATCGAAAGGGCGGAAAACCGCGAAGTGTTTGAAAAAGTGATGAACGAACTTCAAATTCCAGAACCAAAGGGCGGGGCTGTAACAAACATCCCTGACGGCTTGAAAGTTGCAAACGAAATTGGATATCCAGTTCTTGTTCGTCCAAGCTATGTTCTTGGCGGGCGTGCAATGCAAATTGTTAACAGCGACGAATCGCTTGAATACTATTTGAAAACAGCCGTTCAAGTTGACGAAAAACAACCAGTTTTGGTTGATAAATATGTTCAAGGCAAGGAACTTGAAATTGATGCAGTGTGCGACGGCGTGGACGTTTTTGTTCCGGGCATTATGGAACTTGTTGAAAGAACAGGTATCCACTCGGGCGACAGTATCAGTGTTTATCCAACATTCAGCGTTTCAGATAAAGTGAAAGAAACTATCCTTGAATACACTAAAAAACTCGGCCTAGGAATTGGCATAATCGGACTGTATAACATCCAATTCATCGTGGATAAACAAGAAAACGTCTTTGTTATCGAAGTTAACCCACGCTCTAGTAGATCGGTTCCATTCATCTCTAAATCAACGGGCTACAGCCTTGCAGATATCGGCACAAGAGTTATTCTTGGAAAAAGCCTAAAAGACCAAGGCATAACAGAAATCTACCCACCAGAAAGAAAATGGTGGTACGTGAAAGCCCCTGCGTTCTCTTTTTCTAAAATCGCAGGACTTGATGCCTATCTCTCACCAGAAATGAAATCAACGGGCGAGGCGATTGGATACGACAAAACATTCCCACGCGCTATGTATAAGGCACTTTGGGCAAGCGGAATGAACGTTGCAAACTACGGCACAATCTTTGTTTCAATCGCGGATGAAGATAAAGAAGAAGCACTCCCACTCGTGAAAAGGTTTTATGACCTAGGTTTCAATATCGAAGCAACAAAAGGCACTGCTGATATGTTGAAAGCCCACAACGTGAGAACAAGAGCGAAAAAGAAACTTTCTGAAGGCAGTGAAGATATCCTTGAAAGCATAAGAAAAGGATATGTGAACTACGTTATCAGCACAAGAGATATCAACTCGTCAATGGAACAAACCGATGGCTATATCATCAGAAGATGTGCCGTTGATAACAACGTGACAATGTTCACATCACTTGACACAGTGAAAGTACTGCTCGAAGTGCTTGAAGATATCACGCTAACAGTTTCAAGAATAGACGCAGAAAGACAATAGGAAAAATATGAACAAAGCAATTTTCACAATAAAAAGCAATCAAAAAATAGCAAAAGACGTGTTTGAAATGCAACTTTGTGGCGACACAAGCGAGGTGAAAGCCTCAGGGCAGTTTGTCAATATCAAACTTGACGGCAAGTTTTTGCGCCGTCCAATCTCCATTTGTGACTATAAAGATGGAAAGGAAGATGGAAAGCTCACTTTGATATATAAAGTTGTTGGCGGTGGCACCGACCAAATGTCGCAAATGACGGCTGGCGAAACGCTAGATTTGCTAGTTGGTCTTGGCAACGGTTTCGACACTTCAAAATCGGGGGACACTCCACTTCTTATCGGCGGTGGCGTTGGCGTTCCGCCAATGTTCAACCTTGCAAAAAGATTGATTTCCGAAGGCAAGAAAGTTTCAGTTATCTTGGGCTTTGGCTCGGAAGGTGAAGTTTTCTATCGCGAGCAGTTTGAAAAAATCGGTGCGAGCGTTGCCGTCACAACAGTTGACGGAAGCTGTGGCACAAAAGGGTTTGTGACAAATGCAATGGATATCCCATATTCATATTTTTTCACATGCGGGCCAGAAGCTATGCTGAAAGCGATTTTCAGCGTGGCAAAAACAAGCGGACAGCTTTCTTTTGAAGAAAGAATGGGTTGCGGTTTTGGCGGTTGCATGGGTTGCAGTTGCAAAACGATATATGGAAACAAACGCATTTGCGTTGAAGGTCCAGTGCTTGAAAAGGAGGAAATCCTGTGGTAAATTTGAAAGTGAATTTGTCGGGGTGGGAACTTGAAAACCCAATCATCCCCGCAAGCGGAACCTTCGGTTTTGGCTATGAATACGCAAATTGGTACGACATCAACATCCTTGGAAGCATATCTTTGAAAGGCACAACGGCGGAAGCAAGATTTGGAAATCCAACCCCAAGAATTGCGGAATGCCGTGAGTCGATGATAAACTCTGTGGGACTTCAAAACCCAGGGGTGGATGCGGTTATCTCAAAGGAAATCCCAAAACTCAAAGAGGTTTTCTCAAAAAAATCAATCGCAAATATCTGCGGATTTTCAACAGAAGAATATGTCGAAGTTGCAAAAAAATTCGACGCATGCCCAGATATTGCAATACTTGAACTCAACATCTCATGCCCAAACGTCCACAACGGCGGTATGAGCTTTGGCACGTCGCCAGAATGTGCACACGACATCACAAAAGCCGTGAAAGATGCAACAACAAAGCCACTTTATGTTAAACTTTCACCAAACGTGACAGATATCGTGGAAATTGCAAAAGCGTGCGAAAATGGGGGAGCCGATGGCATCTCAATGATAAACACCCTTCTCGGCATGAAAATTGATATCAAAACAAGAAAACCCGTGATAGCAAATAAAATGGGCGGTTTTTCGGGAAGGGCAATCATGCCCGTTGCCGTTCGCATGGTGTATCAAGTGTTTGAAGCGGTGAACATCCCAATCATCGGAATGGGCGGTGTTGCAACGGCGGAAGACGTGATCGAAATGATGCTTGCAGGTGCAAGTGCGGTGCAAATTGGTGCGGAAAATCTCGTGAATCCATTTGCCTCTAAAGAAATAATCAAAAACTTGCCAAAAGTTTGCGAAAAATATAATATAACAAACCTAAAAGATATAATCGGAGGAGCACATAATGGCTAAAGATGTAATAATAGCATGCGACTTTCCATCAAAGGAAGCGACACTAAATTTTTTGGATAAATTCGAAAACGAAAAACCGTTTGTGAAAATCGGCATGGAACTTTTTTATGCTGAAGGTCCACAAATCGTAAGAGATATCAAGGCAATGGGTCACAAAATTTTCCTAGACCTTAAACTTCACGATATCCCAAACACTGTTAAATCAGCAATGAAAGTGCTTTCAAACCTTGATGTGGACATGACAAACCTTCACGCATCAGGCACTGTTGAAATGATGAAAGCGGCGCTTGAAGGGCTAACAAAACCCGACGGCACTCGCCCAATTTTGATTGCAGTGACTCAACTCACAAGCACATCAGAAGAAAGAATGAAATCCGACCTTTTGATAAACGAAACACTTGAAAACACAGTGGCGCACTACGCAAAAAACGCAAAAATCGCGGGACTTGACGGCATTGTTTGCTCACCACTTGAATCAAAAAGCGTTCATGAAAAACTCGGCGACGATTTCCTCACAATAACTCCAGGTATCAGATTTGCAGGCGGGGACAAAGGTGACCAAATAAGAGTTACAACGCCAGCCGATGCAAAAGCACTCACAAGCGATTATATCGTGGTGGGTCGCCCAATAACAGCCGCCGCCGACCCAGTTGCAGCATATAAACAAGCGTGCGCTGAATTTATCGGCGAATAAGGCGAATAAAAAATAAAAAGCAATCGAAAAGCAATCGAAAAGCGAACGAGAAATAATAAAAAAGTAAACGAAATGAAAACCAAGGAGATAACGATGGAAAAAACAATTGCAAAAGACCTTTTGAAAATAAAAGCAGTATTTTTGAGCCCAGCAGACCCATTCACATGGGCAAGCGGAATCAAAAGCCCAATCTATTGCGACAACCGCCTCACACTTTCTGACGTAGATGTGAGAACAAACGTTGAAACGGGACTAAAAACATTGATTGAACAAAACTATCCAGAAGCGGAAGTTTTGATGGGCACATCAACAGCGGGCATTGCCCACGCGGGTATCACAGCCCACATGATGGGACTTCCAATGGGTTATGTCAGAAGTGGCAATAAAGACCATGGCAGACAAAACCAAATCGAAGGCAAACTTGAAAAAGGTCAAAAAGTCGTTGTTGTTGAAGACCTCATCTCAACGGGCGGAAGCGTTATCGAAGTTGTTGAAGTTTTGAAAGAAGCGGGCGCCGAAGTTCTAGGCATCGTTTCAATCTTCACATACGGCATGAAAAAAGGCGTGGAAAGACTCGCCGCTGCCAACGTGAAAAACATCAGCCTTTCAAACCTTGATGCTCTTGCGGGCGTTGCGGTTCAAGAAGGCTACATAACAGAAAAGCAAGCAGAAATGCTTCTAACTTTCCGCGCTAATCCAAGCGACCCAAGCTGGCAAAATCTATAAAGTAAACGAAACAAAGTAAACAAAAAGGGAGAAAATCGCAATGATTAAGCACCTAACAGATATAACAGATTTCACAGTTGAAGAACTTGACGCTCTCATGGAGCACGCGTCAGAAATCATGCGTGACCCAGGTAAATATTCAAATTGTTGCAAAGGCAAAAAACTTGCGTCGCTATTTTTTGAACCATCAACAAGAACAAGACTGTCTTTTGAATCTGCCATGATTGAACTTGGCGGGGACGTTCTTGGCTTTGAATCGGGAGCAAACAGCTCGGCAGCAAAGGGAGAAAGCATAAGGGACACAGTGAAAGTTGTGTCGTGTTATGCCGATATCATCGCCATGCGACACCCTCAGGAGGGAGCGGGCATCGTTGGTGCAAAAGAAAGCCACGTCCCTGTTATCAACGCGGGCGACGGCGGACATCACCACCCAACCCAAACGCTTGCCGACCTTTTCACAATCAAAAGCGAGCTTGGCACTCTTGACAATATCACCGTTGGTTTTTGCGGTGATCTCAAATATGGAAGAACAGTGCATTCACTTGTTTCCGCACTTGAACGTCACAAAAACGTTAAAATGGTGTTCATTTCTCCAAGCGAGCTCAAAATGCCAACAAATATCAAAAGCGAAATCACGGCAAGCGGTATTGATTTTTCTGAAACACGCAACCTCGAAAAAGCACTTCCAACCCTTGATGTTTTGTATATGACAAGAATTCAAAAGGAACGGTTTGACGATATCGAACAATATCAGCAAGTGGAGGGCAGTTATATCCTCACAACAACCCTCATGAAACTCGCGAAAGAAAAAATGTGCGTTTTGCACCCACTCCCACGAGTGAACGAAGTTTCCGCACATGTGGATAGCGACCCTCGCTCGTCATATTTCCGTCAAGCGTTTTATGGCAAAATCATGAGAAAAGCGCTCATTATAAAACTGCTTTCTGAAACTCCAGCCTATTGCGGTTTCATGCCCGAAGCCTCAAACGGCAACGCGGTTTTCAACGGCAGAAAAATGGTGGATTCAAAATGTTCATGCGACAATGAAAAGTGCGTGACAAAGTTCGAACAAGAAATCGAAGAAAAATTCCACGCAGATGAAAACGGTAAAATCTATTGCGCATATTGCGACAAAGAAATCACTGGCGAAATCTTGGAATACGAAAAATTTATAATATCAGATAAATAAAAAAATGGCGGAGAATTCTGCCATTTTTTCATATAAAAAACCCAAAAAACCCAAAGGTTTAAATCCCTCAAAGGACTTTATGTAAATGCCCTTAAAAAATAAAAATCACGAAAAGGGAAATTTAATATCCAAATCCTCCATATTTCGCTTGTTTTTGACTTTGCTTCTATGATACAATGCTATATATCAGTGAAGAGCTGAAAATGATATAAATTGAGAAAGGGGTATAAAAAATGTTTTTTCAAAAAGATATTGAAACGATGGACAGAAAATCAATGCAAAGTTTGCAGCTTGACAAACTAAAACATATGGTCAACTATTGTTATGACAAAGTTCCAATGTACACGCAAAAATTCGATTCTGTCGGTCTGAAACCAAAACATATACAAACGCTGAAAGATATCAGCTTGATTCCATACACAACAAAAGAAGATCTAAGGGAAAACTATCCATATGGTCTTTTTGCCGTTCCGCAAAAAGAAATCGTGCGACTTCACGCATCAAGCGGAACAACGGGCAAACCAATTGTTGCCGGCTACACTCGTTATGACCTAGATATGTGGTCAGATTGCATGGCAAGGCTTATAACAGCAGTTGGCGGTAATGATGAAGATATCGTGCAAATTTCCTTTGGATATGGACTTTTCACAGGCGCGCTTGGGGTTCATATGGGTTGGGAAAAAATTGGTGCATCAGTTGTTCCGGCATCATCAGGTAACACTGCAAAGCAAATCATGCTGCTTGAAGATTTTGGCGTGACAGCACTTGTTGCAACTCCTTCATATGCAATGTATATCGCAGAAAGCATAAAAAATAAAAATCTTCCAATGGAAAATTTCCGTCTTCGTTTGGGTCTTTTTGGTGCGGAGGCTTCAACCGAGGAAATGCACCGCGAACTTTCTCAAACGCTAGGAATTCTTTCAACGGATAACTACGGTCTCACTGAACTCATCGGGCCGGGTGTTTCGGGTGATTGCCACCTCAGATGTGGCATGCACATCAATGAAGACCATTTCTATCCTGAAATCGTGAACATTGCGGAAAACAAAGTGTTAAACGAAGGTGAGGAAGGGGAACTTTTGTTCACCGCACTTTCAAAACAAGGCATGCCAATTTTAAGATACCGAACAAAAGACATCTCGTCGCTAAACTTTGAACCTTGCAAATGTGGCAGAACATCTGTGCGTATGGGCAAAATCAAAGGCAGAACAGATGATATGCTAATCATTCGTGGCGTGAATGTGTTCCCATCGCAAATCGAAGCAGTGCTAATGAACATCGAAGAAATCGGCAACCACTATGAAATCTTGGTGACAAGGGAAAACTATCTTGATAAACTCACCGTCAGCGTAGAAATGCGTGACGAAAGTTTGCTTGAATCATATGGAAAACTTGAACAGCTAAGAAATTATGTCGCGGGCAAAATCAAAGAAGTTTTGGGACTTGAAGTGGGCGTGAAACTCGTTGAACCATTCTCTCTCAAACGCTACGAAGGCAAAACCCAACGTGTTCATGACATGAGAAACAAATAAAATCTACGAAACAAATAAAAATCTGTGATTTTTATTTATTTCAATTAAAAATTAAAAATTGTGGTAGGCATGCGGAGCAAAGCTCCTTTGCTATCCATTAATATAAAAGATGAAATAAAATTACAAAGAGGAAAGATATGAAAAAAATACTACTAGGAAACTCTGCGGTTGCAAGGGGATTTGTTGAAGCGGGCGGAAGGGTAGCTACGGCTTATCCAGGAACTCCATCAACGGAAATCACTGAAGAAATCGCAACATACGACGGCGTTTATGCCGAATGGTCACCAAATGAAAAAGTAGCAGCAGAAGTTGCCTATGGCTCTGCCATTGCGGGTGCAAGAACGATTGTCAGCATGAAACACGTTGGGCTCAACGTGGCAGCCGATTGCGTTTTCACTGCAAGCTACACTGGTATCAACGCGGGGCTTATTGTTGCTGTTGCCGACGATCCAGGAATGCACTCTTCACAAAACGAGCAAGACTCAAGATTTTATGCAAGAAGTGCCCACATCCCAATGCTTGAACCATCAGATTCACAAGAATCTAAAGATTTCGTTGGAAAAGCCTTTGAAATTTCCGAAGCATTCGACACTCCAGTATTTTTAAGAATGACAACACGCGTTGCCCATTCAAGAAGTATTGTTCAGCTTGGCGAGATTAAAGAAGTCCCAGTGAAAGAATATAAAAAAGACATCCCAAAATATGTCATGGTGCCAGCAATGGCAAAAGGCAGACATATCGTGGTTGAAAAACGCGACGAGGCTCTAACAAAATTCTCAAATGAAACCGAGCTCAACTTCTATGACATCAAATCAGAAAAACTCGGCGTTGTCTGCACGGGTGCTGTGTATCAATATGCAAAAGAAGTGTTGCCAGAAGCGTCAATTTTCAAAATTGGCATGGTTTACCCACTCCCAATCGACAAATTGAAAGAATTCGCTTCAAAAGTGGAACGAGTTGTTGTTATCGAAGAACTTGAACCATATATCGAAGACGGAATGAAAGCAAGAGGTATCGTTTGCGAAGGCAAAAACTTGTTCTCCCTTCAAGGGGAAATTTCCGAAGATATCATCAAAGAAAAAATCCTTGGCGTGAAAACTGAAGCGATGCCAGCAAACCTTCCAATTCGCCCACCAGTTATGTGTGCGGGTTGTCCTCACCGTGGCATTTTCCACATCCTCAAAAAACACAAATTCAACGTGACGGGGGATATCGGCTGCTACACTCTTGGTGCATCAGCTCCACTTCTTGCAATCGACGCAGTTGTTTGCATGGGCGCTTCAATCGGTATGGCAATGGGCTTTCATAAGGCTCGCGGTATTGAATTTGCCAAAAAAACAGCCGCAGTTATCGGCGATTCAACTTTCATGCACTCAGGTATCACAGGGCTTGCAAACGCAGTGTATAACAAAGGCGAGGGCATTGTTATCATCCTTGACAACTCAACAACCGGCATGACAGGTCATCAACAACACCCCGGCACTGGCAAAACAATCAAAATGCAAGAAACAACAAAAGTTGACTATATGGAAATCGCAAAAGCGTGCAAAGTTCAAGCTGTCGAAGCAGTTGATGCCTATGATATCAACGCATTTGAAGCATTGCTTCTTAAATTCCAAGCAATGGATGGCGTGAAAGTTATCATTGCAAAACGCCCTTGCGTGCTTCTTCCGGGCGTGCCAAAATTCAAATATGTGATAAACGCCGAAACTTGCAAAAACTGTAAAGCATGCATGACAATCGGTTGCCCATCAATCTCAGTTCAAAACGGTAAAGTGGTTATCGACGGAGCAACTTGTAAAGGTTGTGGCGTTTGCACAGCGCTTTGCAAATTTAACTGCATTTCAAAGGAGGCGTGATATGAACTATAACATTCTTATTTGCGGAGTAGGCGGTCAAGGCACACTTCTTGCATCAAAAATTTTGGGCGAATACGCACTTCTCAAAAACATGGACGCGAAACTTTCCGAAGTTCACGGCATGAGCCAACGTGGCGGAAGCGTAGTTACATATGTGAAAATCGGCGAAAAAATCAACTCGCCAATCCTTTTTACAAAACAAGCTGATATCATCATGAGCTTTGAAACTTTGGAAGCTATGAGATATTCTGAAATCTTGAAAGATAACGGCGTAATTTTATATAACTCACAAAAAATCATGCCTATGACAGTGGTTTCAGGAACTGCAGTATATCCAGCAGATATCGAAGCTCAAATTGCAAGCGTGACACCAAACGCAATCGAAATCGACGCATTCAGCCTTGCAAAACAAGCGGGCAACGAACTAACTGCAAACACAGTCATGATTGGTGCACTAACAAAATCGCTTGAACTTGACAAAGAAACAATGCTTGAAGCAATCAAAAACCTCGTGAAACCAAAAATTTACGAAGTGAACGAAAAAGCTTTCATGCTTGGATATAATCAATAAGGTATTTATAAAAATATTTTTAAATCATAAGGGCACTTCTAAAAAGTATTGACCAAAGATTGATTTCAAAAAAAGTGCGTATTTTTTGCAATATTTCGAAGTAATATCGGGTATATTTCGAGAAATTTTGCAGAAAATCAAGCCTTTTTTGGGAATTAAGATTTGCGTTAAGAGTTTTTAGAAGTTCCCATAAAAACAATAAGGGAAAAGGAGAAAAAAGATGGGGATTTTTAATCCAGAAAGAGAGTGCATGTCACCAGAAGAAAAGCATGCATTTCAGTCAAAAGAACTAAAAAGGGTTTGCGAACTTTGCTATAACAACGTTCCATTCTACAAAAAGAAATTCGATGAAGCGGGAATAACACCAGATGATATCAATTCAATCGACGATATCGTCAAAATCCCATTCACAACAAAACAAGACCTCCGCGATAACTATCCGTTTGGTCTTCTTGCTCAGCCAAAATCAGAAATCATTCGCCTTCA
Source organism: Bacillota bacterium (assembly GCA_044426045.1). Taxonomy (GTDB): domain Bacteria; phylum Bacillota; class Clostridia; order Christensenellales; family CAMQZB01; genus JAWXUU01. The sequence goes on along the minus strand of JAWXUX010000011.1, from coordinate 21,828 downwards.
CGCATCAAGCGGAACAACGGGCAAACCAACAGTAGTTGGCTATTCTCAAGTTGATATCGATATTTGGAGCGAAGTTGTGGCTCGTGCCCTCGCATCAGCGGGTGCAACAAAGGATTCAACAGTTCACGTTGCCTATGGCTACGGACTTTTCACAGGTGGTCTTGGCGCACATTATGGCGCGGAAAAACTCGGCTGTGCGACAGTTCCAGCATCAAGTGGTAACACAAAACGTCAAATCATGTTGATGCAAGACTTCGAAGCAAACTTTGTTTGTTGCACTCCATCATATATGGTGTATCTCACTGAAGAAATGGAAAAAATGGGTCTTGACCCTAAAAAAGATTTGAAACTTCAAGGCGGTCTTTTCGGGGCAGAACCATGGAGTGAAGAAATCAAAAACACCCTCGAATCTAAACTTGGAATCGATGCAATGGATATATATGGACTTTCAGAAATCATCGGGCCAGGCGTTTCAATCGACTGTATGCACCACTGCGGTGCCCACGTGCAAGACGACCACTTCTATCCTGAAATTGTTGATCCCGAAACATTCGAACGCGTGCCTGACGGCACAAAAGGGGAACTTGTTTTCACAACAATCACAAAAACAGGTATGCCACTTCTTCGTTACAGAACTCGCGACATCTCTTCAATTGATTCAACTCCTTGTGCTTGCGGAAGAACAACTGTCAGAATGAGCCGTATTGTGGGCAGAACCGACGATATGCTTATCATTCGTGGTATCAACGTGTTCCCATCACAAATCGAAAGCGTTCTTATGGATATGGACGAAGTTGCGCCACACTATCAACTCGTGATCACTCGTGAAGGTACTCTTGACGAAATGGAAGTTCAAGTTGAAATGACTGAGAAACTCTTCTCAGACGAAGTGAGAAAACTCGAAGATATCAAGAAAAAATTGCAAAACGACCTTAATTCAATTCTCAATATCAAAGCAAAAATCACTTTGGTTGAACCGGGCACAATCCCAAGAAGTGAAGGCAAGGCAAAAAGAGTTATCGACCAACGCGCAAAAGGTTAATCTTGACAAAACGGGGTTTTTGTTATAAAATGGTAACAATAAATAAAAAATTAACATAAAATCTAGGAGGAATAAAAATGATTGAACAAATTTCAGTTTTTATGGAAAATAAAACAGGCAGACTATACACGCTAACAAAAGCACTAGGCGATGCGGGAATTGACCTCACAATGATGACAATTGCCGACACAGCTGAATTTGGTATCGTGAGAATCATCACAAACCAAAACGATAAAGCGATTGCCGTTATCAAAGAAGCAGGTTTCACAGCTTCAAGAACGCAACTTGTTGGTATCGCAGTTGATGATAGACCAAACGGACTTTCACAAACACTTCTCGAAATCCAAGAATGTGGAATAAATGTGGAATATCTTTATTCAATCGCAAGAACAGAAAAAAATGCAGCACTTATCTTGATAAAAGTTGAAAACGCAAACGCAGTTATCGAAATTTTGAAAGAAAGCGGAGCAAACTTAATTACGGAGATTTTCTAAAGGGGAATTTCAGGAGGAATTTTTGATGAAACTTTGTGTCGACACAAAAAAATACAATGCAAACATCTCAAAGATTAAATCAAATTTGAAAAAAGGGACAAAGCTGTGCGCAGTTGTGAAAGCAAATGCGTATGGCCTTGGTGCCGAAAAAATTTCTAAAGCGACAGAAAACAACGTGGATTGTTTTGCTGTCGCTTTTTCTCGTGAAGGGTTAAAACTTCGCGAGCTTGGGATAAAAAAGCCAATTTTGCAACTCTCGCCATTTGAAAACGAGTTTTTACAAGAGAGCATAAAAGAAGATATAATGCTGACTGTTTTTGCCGAGTCTCAGCTTAAAGACATCGCCTACCACGCAAAAAAAGCAGGCAAGAAGGCGTGCGTTCAAATCAAAATCAACAGCGGAATGAATCGATATGGCGTCAATGAAAAGTCAGTGTTTCATTCAATGCTAAACGAAGTTGAAAGCAACAAAAATCTCGCCATCGCGGGCGTTTTTTCCCACCTTTCAGGGCGTGACAAAGAATTTGCAACATTCCAAAAAGATAAATTTTTGGATATGACAAAGAATGTGAACACAACAAAACACATCGCTGCATCATACGGCACAAGTCTTGGTCATGATTTTCACCTCGACATGGTGCGTGTGGGAATCGACCTCATTGGCACGGGCGGTGACAATGTTTTTCAACAATCGGTTGCTTTCAAAAGTGAAATCGTCGCATTTCAAAATGTGAATGCCGATGAATATGTTGGATATGGCGATTATTTTATGGCAAAAGATAAAATAAAGGTCGCAATTATCCGCGGAGGCTACGCAGACGGCGTAAATCGGTTGATAAGAAACGGTGGATGTGTTATAATCAATGGATTAATGTGCAAAATCGTTGGAAGCGTGTGCATGGACTGTTTTTTTGCCGACGTTTCGGATGTTAAGTGCGAAGCTGGTGACAGTGTGGAGATTTTCTCGGAAAATTTATCGCTTATGCAGTATGCAGATAAAATAAAAACAATCCCATATGAAGCACTAACGCAAATATCAGAACGGGTGGTGAGGGAGTATCAAGACTAAATCTGAAATAAGAAATTTCGCAAAAAAAGCAAGAGATGGTTTTCCCGCTGACTATATTGCAGAAAAAAGCGGTGAAGTGATACAAAATCTTTTATCGCACTATCCCGAAATAAAAGAAAAAACAGTGATGTCATATAAATCAATTCGTGGCGAAATAAACCTTGATAATCTTGAAAATCACATTTCAAGCAAGGTTTTTTATCCCGTTATTGAAAATGGCATCGTTGTCGCAAAATCGGAAAATTTCCAAATCGGTGCGTTTGGCATTTACGAGCCAACGTGCGGAGAAATCGAAAAGGAAAAAATCGATATTTGCCTTATTCCAGGGGTTGCGTTTTCAAAAAACATGCAACGAATTGGCTTTGGCAAGGGGTTTTATGACGTATTTTTGCAAAATTTTAAAGGAATAAAAATTGGAATAACATATGAAAATTTAATGGTTGAAACAATCGACCCCGACAAATTTGACATTCCAATGGACATAATAATAACAGAAAAAAACATCTATGGAAACATCCATAAAAAAGGACAAGCATGAGAGTAATCAGTGGTAAACATCGTGGAAGAATTCTCCACGAATTCAAAGGTAAAGATATCCGCCCAACAAGCGACAGGGCAAAAGAAGCAATTTTTTCAATCTTGCAAAACGACGTCAACGGCATGAGTTTCCTCGATCTTTTTGCGGGAAGCGGAAGCGTTGGTATTGAAGCACTTTCAAGGGGCGCGGGCAGGGTTGTTTTTTGCGACAAGGAAAAATTTTCGTGCGACCTTGTGAAAGCAAACTTGAAACTTTTGAATATCGAAGCGGAAGTGTTGCTGACGCCAGCACTTTTTGGATTGAACAGATTTATCACAAGAAAGGAAAAATTCAACGTGATTTTCCTTGACCCACCATATAAAACAAAACTTGGCGTGGACGCAGTGGAAATCATCGATAAAAACAAGTTGATAACTGAAAACGGCATGGTGATTTATGAATATGCCGAAGGTGAAAAGCACAACATCAACCTTGAAAACCTCGTTGAATTTGACACAAGAAGATACGGCAAAGCAGTGTTTTCTTTCTTTGAATATAAACGCGAAGAAGAAAGCGAAGAAGTGAGCGAAGAAGAATAAAGGAATATTCCAAGAAATATAAGGAGAGCGAAATGAGAAAATGTCTGATTTCAGGAAGTTTTGACCCAATCACAAAAGGTCACGAAGAAGTAATCAAAAGGGCGGAAAAGCTGTTTGACAAAGTTTATATCTGCATATTTGAAAATCCAGAAAAAAGATATGCTTTCCCACTTGAAACTCGCCTTGGTTTCATAAAATCACTATTTGAACATGACGAAAAAATTATTGTATCGTCTTTTGAAGGGCTAGCGGTGGACTTTGTGAAACAAAACGAAATCAACGCCGTTGTTCGTGGAATTCGCAACGCAACCGACTTTGAATATGAAGTTTCAATGGAGCAAGTGAATAAGCATCTCGACGAAAATTTCGAGTGTGTCTATCTTTCTGCAAGTCCAAACCTCACATGTGTGAGCTCGTCTTTTGTCCGTCAACTGCTCAAATTTGACGGCGATATCTCATTTGCAGTGCCTGAAAAAATCATCCAAAAAGTGAAAGACGAATATAAAAATAAACAACATCAATAAAACAATACTATAAACGAAAATAATACAAACAATACTACAAACGAAAAAACGAAAATATATAAACGAAATAAAAAACATCTTTAAAGGACAAAATGAATATAAAAAAATATATCGGAGACAAGCAGTTTTATAAGCATGTCTTTATAATTGTGACCCCAATAATAATACAACAACTGCTTTTCTCGCTCGGTGGCTATGTTGATAACCTCATGGTGAACGCCTATAACGGAAACAGCATTGCCTATGGCGGTGTTTCGGCAGCAAACAGATTGGTCGCGATTTTCAACTTCTTGTTTATCGGACTTTCCGCAGCATCAAGCATATTTCTTTCGCAATACTACGGCGCGGGAAAAGCGGATGACGTCAAAAGAACTTTCAACCTCGCATGGATTTCCGCGATTATTGTCGGCGGTCTCACGGCGATTTTCATCCATTTTTTTGGCAACAGCATTGTGGATATCTATATCCAATCGCCAGAATCGAGGGTGTATGGCTATCAATATCTTGAAATCATCAAATTCGGCATGATCATTTGGGCAGTCAACATGGCGGTTGCAACATCATTTCGAACAGTTCAACAAACATTGCTACCAATGGTGGTCGGCATTTGCGGAATTTGCATAAACACAGGGCTCAACTACCTCCTTATTTTCGGAAATCTCGGCTTTCCCGAGCTCGCCGCAAGGGGTGCCGCGATTGCAACAGTTTCAAGCCGTGTGTTTGAAATGACAACACTTTTCGTGTTTGCAATCGTTTGGAAAAAATCATATTTCAAGAAATTTTGGAAATATCTCAAACTTCAAAAATCGCTTTTGGAAAACTACGCAAAAAAAGGCTTGCCCCTCGTTGCAAACGAACTTTTGTGGGCGACAATGGTGGCGGTTCTCATCATCTTCACAACCTACAAAAACGACACATGGTACACAGCCTATTCCTACAGTCAAAACATCTGCGACCTATTTTTCGTGTTCTTTGCGGGACTTGCAACAGGCACATCAATAATCGTCGGTCCAAAGCTTGGAGTGAACGATTTCGAGGGCGCGAAACGCGAAGCGGACAGAATGAAAGGACTTTCAATCATGGCAGGTATCGTGATGGCAATCGGGCTTGCGGTGCTTTCGCCAAGCATACTCGAACTTTTCTCGCCAACCGATGAAATAAAAACAATTTCGGTGAAAATCATCATCGTGATAGCGGTGTTCTTGCCGTCATATTCATATAACGCATGTTGCTTTTTCATATTGCGTTCAGGCGGCGATTCCCTCCGCGCATTCTTCCTTGACCAAGGTGCAACAATCCTTATCGCATTCCCACTGACAGTGGTTCTAGGAATGAACGCAGTAACCCTTGGAATAACAGTAGTAGAAATCTACCTAGTTTCCCACACCGCCGACCTAATCAAAAATGTCCTAGGCACAAAATTCGTCAAAGATGGCAAATGGCTTAGGAATTTGACGGTATAATTTTATAAGGTGAAAGGTGAAAGGTGAAAGGTGAAAGGTGAAAGGTGTGGTAGGCACTACGCTAACGCTCCGTGCATCCTAAATTAAATACAAAACTACAATAGCTACAAGCGTTTTAACGTGTTTGTAGCTATTTCCATGCGTAGGGTCGCACCCATGTGTGCGTACCGTCCCCAACGCCCGCCAAAATTGAAATATAGAAAGCACGAGCAAGGCGAGTGCATTACCACACCTTTCACCTTTCACCTTTCACCTTTCACCTTTCACCTTTCACCTTTCACCTTTCACCTTCCTCTCTTTCCCCTTTAAAAAAATCTCCCGATTTTTTTAACTCTCCCTCTTGACAATCACACACTAGTATGTTACAATATACAAGATAAACTAAATGTATTTGGAGGCATTATATGCAAATGACATTAAGATGGTATGGCGAAGGTTACGACAGTGTAACGCTTGAGCAAATTCGTCAAATCCCTGGGGTGGAAGGCGTGATAACAACACTTTATGGCACAAAACCCGGTGAAGAATGGGAGCTAAGCGAAATCAAAAAGATGATTGCAACCGTTGAAAGTGCTGGTTTAAAAGTTGCGGGAATTGAAAGCGTGAACATTCACGATTCAATCAAAACTGGAGCGCCAGACCGTGAAATATATATTGAAAACTATAAAAGAACACTTGAAAAACTTTCACAGTGCGGAATAAAAATGGTGTGTTATAACTTCATGCCTGTCTTTGACTGGACTCGTTCTAACCTTGCAAAGGAAAGAGCGGACGGTTCAACAGTGCTTGCATATAACCAAGAAGAAGTGGACAAAATCGACCCACAATCATTCTTTGAAGATATGGATAAAAACTCAAATGGCTTTGTTATGCCAGGTTGGGAACCAGAACGCATGGCGCACATCAAAGAACTTTTTGAACAGTACAGCACGATTGATAACGAAAAATTGTTTGATAACCTCGTATATTTTTTGAATGCAATCATGCCAACATGCGACAAATGCGACATCAATATGGCAATTCATATCGACGATCCCGCTTGGAGCGTTTTTGGTCTTCCAAGAATTATCACGGGAAAAGAAGCGATTTTGAAACTTATGAACGCAGTTCCAAACCCAAGAAATGGGGTAACGCTTTGCACGGGTTCACTTTCTTCAAACCCTAAAAACGATATTCCAGACATCATCAGAAGTTTGAAAGGCAGAATTCATTTCGCCCACGTCAGAAACACAAAACATGACGCGCCGGGGATTTTTGAAGAATCAGCGCACCTTTCATCTGACGGCTCACTTGACATGTATGAAATCATGAAAGCCCTCCACGAAATCGGCTTTGACGGTCCAATAAGACCCGACCACGGCAGAATGATTTGGGGCGAAGTTGCAATGCCAGGCTACGGACTCTACGACAGAGCGCTCGGTGCTTGTTATTTGCAAGGACTTTGGGAAGCTATCGAAAAATCTAGCAAATAAGACTGAAAAACAGCAATAAGAAATAAGGGCACTTCTAAAAAGTCTTAACTCAAATCTTAATTCCCAAAAAAGGCTTGATTTTCAGGTAGTTCGCTACGCTCGTAACACAAAATTTCTAGAAAAACGTCCAGTTTTACGTCGAAATTCTGCAAAAAATACGCACTTTTTTTGAAATCAATCTTTGGTCAATACTTTTTAGAAGTGCCCATAATAAAATAACCAACAAAACATAAACAGGGGTAAATTATGTTAAAAGTTATGATTGTTGGGTGTGGAATGATTGCACCCAAACACATAAAAGCATTCCTTGCAAAAGGTGAGGATTGCAAAATAACAGCACTTGCAAACCGCGATGTGACGAAAGCTCTAGCGCTGAAAAAGCAGTTCAACCTTGATTGCGAGTGTGTTTCAGACTATCGCGACGGACTTTCGCTTTGCGACATTGTTTCAATCTGTTCACCGCCCGCAAGCCACAAAACAATCGCTTGCGACGCATTTTCTGCAAAAAAGCACGTGATTTGTGAAAAACCATTGGCTCAAAGTATCGAAGATTGTGATATAATGATAAAAACCGCAAGCGAAAATGGATGCGTGTTTTCTTCAGTCGCACAAAACAGATACGACAGCGACAACGCAAAAGTTATCGAAATGCTGAAAAGTGGCGAGCTTGGAAAAGTTTTCCACACCGACGTACACTCGCATTGGTATCGTTCCGACGCGTATTACGATATGGACTGGCGAGGCAAATGGGAAATCGAAGGTGGCGGTGTCACGATGAACAACGCAATCCACCATATCGACCTTTTGCTTTGGGCAAACGGCACGCCTTGCGAAATCACATCAGTTTTTTCAAATTTGAACCACAAAAGCTCGCAAGAAGAGGACATTTCAATATCGATTTTGAAATATCCAAACGGCAGTCTTGCAACGCTTCAATGTTCAATGCTTCACCACGGCGAGAAAAAGGAAATCTTTTTCCAAACGGAAAAAGGCGGAGTTTCAATCCCGTTTGGCGTTTTGTGTTCAAAGGGTCTTGAAAATGGTTTCAACACCGATGACCCCGATGGCAAAACCGAAATTGAAAAACTTTTTGAAAAAAAAGAATATAATAAACCGCAAAAGTTCGACGGTCAAATTGCAAACTTTGTGAACGCAATTTTGGGCGCAGAGCAACTTTTGATAACTGGCGAGGACGGCAGGAACGCCCTTGAAATGGTTGTCGCAATCTATAAATCAGCAATAACGGGGGAAACAGTCAAGTTCCCGCTTGACAGAACCGACAAATATTGCACGCTGAAAGGCAGAACGGAAGACGCACCGCGTTTCAATACATAGGAGGAGCACTATGCAAAATCAATCAAAAGAAAACAACTCAGTTGGAAGCAGAATTTATCAAGCGATAAGAAATAATATCATCAACTTGAACCTTGCCCCAGGAACAGCAATGAGCGAACAAGAACTCTCTGTAAAATTGGGCGTTTCAAGAACACCTGTGAGAGAAGCTTTTATCAAACTTTCAAGAGAAGGGCTAGTGAACATCATTCCGCAAAAAGGCACGTTCATCTCAAAAATCAACTACCACCACGCAAATGAAGAACGCTTCTTGCGTGAATCTGTGGAAAGGGCAGTTTTGGAACTTTTCGTGAAAGAAAAATCCGAAGAAGCTATCTACAGGTTGGAAAGAATAATCGGAAAACAAAAAAAGGCAGCCGCTGAAAAAGATTATATCAAATTCATGGAATATGACGACCAATTCCACCAAATCATGTATGAAGATGTGGATAAGCCAATGTGCTATGAAGTGACAGTTTCAGTTGGTGGCAACTATCGCCGTATGAGATACCTTTCAATGATGGTTGAAGACGTGATTGAAACAAACATTGTGCAACACGAAAACTTGCTTGAATGTATCAAAAACGAAGATGTCGAAGGCGCAAAACAAGTCCTTCGCCAACACGTGAGAAAAGTTATCACAGAAAAAGACGAAATCGTTGAAAAATACCCAGAATATTTCGAAAACGTAACACTTTCTGGCGACGTAGCCGAAATCGTGTCAGAAAATAACCTTTTCAAGGAAATGTTGGCAAAAAAATAGGACGCTACGCGTCAGGTGAAAGGTGAAAGGTGAAAGGTGAAAGGTGTGGTAATGCACTCAGCTTCGCTTCGTGCTTTTCAATTATATTTGTAATCCATAATAGGGACGTAACTATTCAAATAGGAGCGTTCCTTTTTTGCTACCTAAATATAATGGGGTGCACGAGGCGAAGCCGAGTGCCTACCACACCTTTCACCTTTCACCTTTCACCTTTCACCTTTCACCTTTTACCTTTCACCTTTCACTTTTTTTTTCCTTTCACGAAAAAAACTCCAATATCTCCGCATCGCTCTTTGGCATATCTTCGCCAGTCAGTCCTTTTTCACTTGGCAAAAAGTTCTTTTTCAAATATAATTTTTCAAAAATATGCGTTTCACCTTTTTTATTTGTTTCTTTGTTAAAAGCTGTGATTTCAAATTGTGCATAATCTCCATTTGCGGGGAGAACAACGGAAATATTCTTGCCCGTTCCTAAAATTTCGCTGTCGATTTCACCCGTCACTTTATTTTTAATTTCGTATTTTGCAAATTCTTGCGACAAAAACTCAATTTCTAAATATTCGCCACTTTGAACGATGCTAGCACCAGCGACTTTTGGAAAAGAATATTTCAAACTTTTCAATATGGGGCAAAATCGCTTTGAAATCAGTGTTTTTCCGACATATTTTGCGGGCGTGTCGGCAGTTGAAAGAAGCAGTTTCCCGTTTTCCAAATATTCATTTTTGTCATATGAAAGGGTAACAACGCTTTCGGGCTTTTCAAAATCTGAAATCTCACTGCATGAAGAAAAATATTTCACCGCATTATCAATTGGCAGTGTGCTCCCTTTTATGCTGCTTGAAACTCGCGAAAAATCCGCATTTCCAAGCCAACAAAAAAAGGTTTCCAAAGGTGAATAAGCGCAAGCAAGTGCATCAAAATTGCCGTTTTCATCGCCATTTGTGCCGGTTTTTGAAGCGATAAAAGGTGAAACTTCCCCAAGTTTTTTTCCCGTGCCAACTCGCGTGCATTCTTTCAACATATCAGTCAAAATATATGCCGTGTCCTCCCCAAAAACCTTTTGTTTTTCAACCTCGCGAGAGTAAATAATCTCTCCGGAAGAACTCACAATCTCACGCACAAAAGCTGTTTTTGCAAATTCTCCGCCATCGGCAACACTCGCATATCCCGCGGAAATTTCAATGGGCGAAAAGCCATGTGAAAGCCCACCAAGTGCAACGGCAAGCCCTGTGTCGCTCTTTTCAAGTGGCAAATCAAGCATGCGAGCGTACCTCGTGGCAGTTTCAACGGAAAGCGAGTCAAGAATTTTCACGCTTGGCACGTTCAAACTTTTGGCAAGCGCCGTTTTTGCCGTCACCTCGCCGTAGTAAACATCGTTATAATTTCGCGGGCAATAACCCTCAAAATCCGTCTTTTTATCGTCAAGAACGCACTCTTCAAAAATAATATTTTCCTCAAGTGCAGGGGCATAAACAAGCAGTGGCTTTATAAGTGAAGCCGGCGACCGCCTTTCAAAAATCATGTCATGACGGCTCTCAAAAACCCCCAAAACCCCGCGAGTTTGGTTGTCGATGGCAAGCAAAACCCCGTCGGTTTCCGTTATTTCATCGCCAAGTTTTTTAATTTCCGATTGCTTATTTGCATCCATATAAGTGAAAATTTTATAATCAAGCCCCGCAAGTTCTCGCTCGGAAATCCCCAAAATTTCCGAAGCCTCTTTCATTGCGTGATTCAGATAATCATAATTTTCCCCCTCACTTTTTGTTATATTCAGCGTGATTTCTTCTTTCAGTGCATTTTGATATTCCATTTCAGTGATATAATTTTCATTTTTCATAAGCAAAAGCACAATATCTCGCTTTTCTTTGGCAATATCTATTGATTTTATCGGCGAAAAATTTTCAGGGGACGGCAAAATTCCCGCAAGCATGGCACTTTCGGAAATCGTAAGCTCGCATGGCTTTTTGCCAAAATAAAGCATTGAAGCATCAGTTATTCCAAACGTGTTTTCCCCAAAATATATCACGTTGAGATACATCGTCAAAATCTCTTCCTTTGTATAATTTTCCTCAATCTTTCTTGCAAGAGCCACTTCTGTTATCTTTCGTGAAAGCTTTTTTTCTGATGATAAAAGCAAATTTTTTGCAAGCTGTTGCGTGATTGTTGAACCCCCTTGAACGGCGTTGCCACTTTTCAAATTCACAATTCCCGCACGCAAAATACCGCGAAAATCCACCCCAGAATGCGACAAAAATCGTCTATCTTCCTTTGCAATAAACGCGTTGAAAGTGTGACTTTTGATTTCGCCAGACTCACAAAAATCCATTCCGCCAAACTCCGCAATGTTATTTTCACCGTCGAAAAACTCTAAAAAAACGAATTTGTCAAGGTTATTTTCGAAGTTGATGTCGATTTCTTTTCCGCGATTATAAACGCTGAAAAAATAAGCGGAAAAAAATCCCAAAACCACCAAACAAGCCACCAAAATTCCCATTATCACAATTTTAAAAACCTTCATTTCCCACCACCGCATTTTTTTATAAATATTGTTTGCAATTTCAGCGAAAAAAACGCATAAAAAGCTAGAAAAATTCATGTTGATAGCTTTTTAACTTGAAATTTAATAAAAAAAAATATATAATTAATGTGTATCGAAAAATTTAATTCTAACTATAGGGAGCAAAACTTGAATAAGTATCTAATAAAGACATATGGATGTCAAATGAACGTCCATGATTCAGAAAAAATCGCAGGACAAATCGAAAGCCTTGGCTACACAGAAACGCATGATATGCTTGAAGCTGATATCATCGTTTTCAACACCTGTTCAATCCGTGAAAACGCCGTTGATAAAGCGTTTGGAAATATTGGCGCGCTCAAAAGCATGAAACGTGAGCACCCCGAAAAAATCATCTGCGTTGGCGGTTGCATGACTCAAGTTGGCAAGGACGCCGAAAAAGTGAAAGATACTTTCAAATTTGTTGATATCATTTTTGGAACTTTCAACTTGCACGAACTAAAGGAAATGATAAAAGAAAAGCAACATTCAAAAAAACGCATTTTCAACGTGCCTTGCGAATCAAAAGAAATCATCGAAGATATGGAAATTTCAAGAACATCTTTCCCAAATGCGTGGGTTAATATCATGTTTGGTTGCAACAACTTTTGCACCTATTGCATCGTGCCTTATGTTCGCGGACGCGAGCGTTCAAGAAAGATTGAAGATATCAAAAAGGAAGTCGAAACCTTGCTTGAAGAAGGCTATAAAGAAATCACACTTCTTGGTCAAAATGTCGATTCATATGGCAACGATTTCAAAAATCCCGAAATCAACTTTGCAGTTCTCATGGAAGAGCTAGCAAAACTGCCATATAAATACCGACTTCGATTCATGACAAGTCATCCAAAAGATTTTTCGAAATCCGTTGTGGACGTCATGAAAAAATATGACAACATCAGTTCATATATCCACCTTCCAGTTCAAGCGGGCTCAAACAAAGTTTTGAAAGCCATGAACCGCAAATACACTCGCGAGGACTATCTTTCACAAATCGAAATGATAAGGGCGGAAATTCCAAACGTTGGTATCACGTCTGACATCATGGTTGGTTTCCCAGGCGAAACGGAAGAGGACTTTCTTGAAACGGTTTCGCTTGTTGAAAAGGTGAAATACGACACTGCTTTCACTTTTGTTTATTCAGTCAGAAAAGGCACGCCAGCCGCGAGCATGGAAAATCAAATTCCCGACAAAATTCAATCTGAAAGAATTGAACGCCTGATTGCAGTGCAAAATAAAATTTCGAAAGAAATCGCCGATTCATATATCGGCAAAACCGTCGAAGTGCTTTGCGAAGATTCAAGAGGCAACGGTCACCACTGCGGAAGAACCGACAACGGCAAAATGGTGGTTTTTTATACGGACAGAGAAGACCTTATCGGCAAAATGGTGAACATCAAAATAACAGGCACAACGATTTCGCAACTCAAAGGTGAAATCGAGAGTGTGGAAGAATAGAATAACACAATCGCAAAACAAGGCGAAATTGAAAGTGTGGAAGAATAGAATAACAAAAGAAATATAGACAATCCAAACACAAAAGGGGACAAAATGGCACTGACACCAATGATGAAACAATACTTTCAAATGAAAGAAGAATATAAAGACAGCATATTGCTTTACAGGCTTGGTGATTTTTACGAAATGTTCTATGACGATGCAATTTTGGCATCAAAGGAGCTCGACCTCACCCTCACTGGCAGAAATTGTGGCGAGGAGCAAAAAGCCCCAATGTGCGGAGTCCCATATCACGCGGTTAATCAATATATCGCAAGGCTTGTCGAAAAAGGCTATAAGGTGGCAATCTGCGAGCAAGTCACAAAACCTAGCGCCAAAGGCATTGTGAAACGCGAAGTCGTGAAAGTGGTGACAGCAGGAACGCTTGTCGAAACCGACATGCTGAAAGAGGACACTTCAAATTATATCCTCTCAATCACCGAAACAAACGGAAAATTCGCCCTTGCGTGGTGCGATATTTCTGTTGGCGAGATTTTCTGTTGGGAGGGCAAAACAAAAGGCGACGTGACGGAAGTTTCTGAAATGCTGCTTGATATCGCGCCCGCAGAAATCATCGCAAGGGGAGCTGCGAAGCAATATTATTTCCCAATCGCAGAAAAACAGCTTGTGCCAAAGTTCCAAAGCTATTATGAATGGGCATATAACGAAGAAAACGGCGTGAAAAAAATCAAAAAGCAACTCGGCATTGCAACGCTTGACGCCTTTGAAATCAAATCAAAAAGCGTGTTTTCAGCAGTTGGCTCACTTCTTGAATATATCGAAGAAACGCAAAAAAAATCCCTTGCCCACCTTGATAAACTCACAGTTATCAGAAAAAGCGAGCATCTCAAAATCGATTCAAACACAAAACGTAACCTCGAAATTCTCGCCTCAAATCGCGACGGCAAGGCATATGGAAGCATTTTGTGGCTACTTTCAAAAACGCAAACATCAATGGGCGCAAGACAGCTGAAAGAATATCTGAACGCACCGCTCATAAACCAAGAAAACATCGAAACAAGGCTTGATATCGTGGAAGGGCTTGTGGAAAACAATATAAAACGTGACAAAGTGAAAAATGCACTTTCCCTCGTTCGCGACATTTTCAGAATAAGCGGAAAAATCTCACTTGGCAACGCAAACCCACGCGACCTTGAAGCGCTTGGGAAATCTCTTGCAGTCTTGCCAGATCTCAAAAACGTGCTTTCTTCTTTTGGGGTGAAAGCGATATCCGATTTGTCGGAACAAATCCAGCAGTTCCCATCTGTTTGCGAAGCGCTTGCAAAAACAATAGCGGATAATCCCCCCGCCCTCACAAAAGACGGTGGCTATATCAACGAAGATTTCAACGCCGATTTGAAAGAACTTGGCGAGCTTCAACAAAACTCACAAACCGTCATCAATGAAATGGTAGAGCGTGAACGCGAAAGCACCGGCATCAAAAACCTTAAAATAAAAGTCAACCGCGTTTATGGTTATTATATTGAAGTGACAAAACAAAATCAAGACCTCGTGCCACTTCATTATGTCAGAAAACAAACGGTCGCAAACTGCGAAAGATATATAACAGAAGAACTCAAAACCCTCGAAGAAAAAATCTTTTCCGCAAAGGAAAAATCCCTTGCCATTGAAGAGGAAATCTTTGCCCAACTTCTCGCATTTTTATCTGGTTTTATCAAACCAATGCAAGAAACAGCAATGGCAATTTCCCACCTTGATTGCATGCTAGCCTTTGCAATCGTCGCAAGGGAAAACGATTTTGTAAGACCGCAAATCACCCTTTCTGATGAGCTAGAAATCATCGGCGGTCGCCACCCGATTGTGGAAAAACTTCAAACAAAAGAAACGTTTGTTGCAAACGACACCCACTTGAACACAACAGATTCTCGCACAACCATTCTAACGGGCCCAAACATGGCGGGAAAAAGCACATATATGCGACAAATTGCAATCATCACATTCCTTGCCCACATGGGCTCGTTTGTGCCCGCAACAAAAGCGACAATCCCAATTTGCGACCGAATTTTCACGCGAATTGGTGCAAGCGACAATTTGATTTATGACCAATCAACATTCATGGTAGAAATGGTTGAAGTTTCCAACATCTTGCAAAATGCCACAATAAATTCACTGATTATTTTGGACGAAGTTGGACGTGGCACCTCAACAATGGACGGACTTTCAATCGCCTTTGCAGTGACGAAATATATAACTGAAAAAATCCATGCAAAAACAATCTTTGCAACCCACTATCACGAGCTAACCGAGCTTGAAATGGTTGCTGAAGGTATCAAAAACTATAAAATCATGGTTCGCGAGCAAGGCGGAAAAATCGTCTTTTTAAGAAAAATCGTGCGTGGCAGATCGGAGCGAAGCTTTGGTATCGAAGTCGCTTCACTTGCGGGACTTCCAAAAGAAGTGTTGAAAAATGCAAAAAAAATCTTGAAAGACCTCGAAAGTGTTGAACTCACATGCGTGCAGGGCAAAATCGATTTCGACTCCATCGCCGCTCCAGAACAAGAAGAAATCCCAAGTGAATATAAAAAGGCGTGCGAGGAAATTTTATCGCTTAATCTCGACGAAATTACCCCAAGAACCGCACATGATATCCTTGCGAAACTAAAAGAAGAATTGGAGAACTAAAATGCCAAAAATCAAAGTGCTAGACAGCGTAACCTACAATCAAATATCAGCAGGGGAAGTTATCGAACGCCCATCAAGCGTAGTGAAAGAACTCGTTGAAAACGCACTTGACGCGGGTGCTGAATCAATCACGATTTTCATCTCAAACGATGCAAAGGACATAAGCGTTATCGACGACGGTGTTGGCATGGAACGTCAAGACGCGCGAAACTGCTTTTATAAGCACGCAACAAGCAAACTTTCCTCAGCAGATGACCTTGAAAACATGGCAACATATGGCTTTCGTGGCGAGGCAATCCCGTCGATAGCATCAGTTTCCATGATGACAATAAGAACCAAACACCAAAGCGAAGAAGTTGGCACCGAAGTTATTTCAAAAGGCGGAATAATTTCAAGCGTTGCCGATTCAAGCACGGAAAAAGGCACCGAAGTTATCGTGGAAAACCTATTTTTCAACACCCCAGTCCGCGAAAAATTCTTGAAAGCCCCAAAATCAGAAGAACGCGAAATAACAGTTATGGTGGAAAAACTCATTCTTTCCAATCCCTACACAGCGTTCAACTACTACCTTAACGGCAAGAAAATATACAGCGTTTCGGGCAAAAACTTGGAAACGGCAGTCTTTGAAGTTTATTCGGGTGACTATATCGAAAATTCCCATTATATCAACGTGGTGAGAAACAATATCTCAATAAAAGGCTACTATTCAAAAATAGATTTCCCAAAAGGCAACAGAACCTATCAAACGATGTTCGTTAATGGCAGATACGTGAAAAACGAAACACTTTCGCAGTGTCTGAATGCCGTCTATCGCCCATTTGTCATGAAAAAATCATTCCCATTTTTTGTTATGCACTTTGATTTTTTGCCAGGGTTTGTGGATGTCAATGTGTCGCCAACAAAAACCGACGTGAGATTTCAAGACACAAAACTCGTATTTGGCACAATTTTCAAAGCGGTGACGGAATATCTCAAAAGTGAAACGGAAGAAGTTGCCGATTGTGGCAATTCGGGCGAATTCCCACTTGAAGGCAAGAAAATAATAAAATATATCCCCGTGATGACCAAACAGCAGCAAGAAGAATATGACAACACCCCACTTTTTGACCCAGCACCACCGAATGCATTTCAGCTTTTGAAAAGCTATAACGAAAATGAAAACGTGGAATATCGCTCGGAAGCGGAAAAAGATAAAGTGGATAAAAAATACGATGTAGAATTCACTTTCACCCCAAAAGAAAACATAGCCCACAACGAAGTTCAAATGCTTTCACAAAGCATGTTCGACGGTGGAGTTTCCGATATAACGCCACAACCACTAACGCAAAAAGAAGAAGCGAAAGTGATTGAAGATTGGCAAAAGGAGCTGAATCGCACGCTTGACGAGGCGGACGTTCGAATTGTTGGCACACTTTTTTCAACCTATATAATGGTTCAAAGTGGCGATAAACTTCTGATGATTGACCAACACGCCGCCCACGAAACGCTTATATATGAAAACTATCGAAACAGTGTCACGCATGCCGAAGTTGCAAGGCAAGAACTGCTTGTGCCGTTTTTGTTGAAACTAAATCCAATCGAAGAAGATTTTATCCACCTTCACCACCATTCACTCATGGATATGGGCTTTCGAATTCTGCCAGCAGTTGGCAGGAGCGAATATGATGTTTGCGAAATTCCAACCCAACTTGTGGGACTTGATATCCAAGGTTTTTTCAATGACATATTTTCCGAAATCGAACAGTTCGCGGAAGATTTGCCTGCGTTTGTGAAAATGAACCTAATCCAAAAAGCGTGCAAACACGCGGTGAAAGCGGGTCAAGACCTATCGGAAAAAGAAGTGAAGGAGCTCGTTTCAAAACTCTTAAACAACCTCGCAATGAAATGTCCGCACGGAAGACCCGTTGTTGTGACAGTTCCAAAACGTGACGTTGAAAAATGGTTCAAAAGGATACTATGAAAAAAATAATCGTTATTGCAGGACCAACAGCATCGGGGAAAAGCTCGCTCGCCGTTGAAATTGCAAAAAAAATAAACGGCGAAGTGATTTCTGCCGATTCAATGCAAATATATAAAACCCTCGACATCGGCACCGCAAAAGTGACAGGGGAGGAAATGCAAGGGGTTCCCCACCATCTCATCGATATCTGCGAGCCAAGCGAGGAATTTTCCGTTTCCGACTTTGTGGAAAAAGCGAGCATTGCAATTGATGAAATCTCAGCTCGTGGCAATGTGCCAATCATCTGCGGTGGAACGGGGCTTTATATCGACAGTCTGCTTTTCAACCGTTCGTTTGGTGGCACGGCAAAAAATGATAAACTCCGTGAAGAATATAAGCAAATTCTCGCTGAAAAAGGCAATCAATATCTTTATGACATGCTCGCAAGCGTGGATAAAGAAACCGCCGATAAATTTCACATAAACGATGTGCCAAGAATTATAAGAGCACTAGAAATTTTCCACGAAACGGGTGTTAAAAAATCCGAAATAAAAGAAGAAAAAACCCCAAGATACAACCACTCCGCCTTTTATATCGATATCAATCGTGAACTTTTGTACAGCCGAATAAACATGCGTGTCGATTTGATGGAGGAAGCGGGACTTTTTGAAGAATTCGACAA
This sequence comes from Bacillota bacterium, assembly GCA_044426045.1. Classification (GTDB taxonomy): domain Bacteria; phylum Bacillota; class Clostridia; order Christensenellales; family CAMQZB01; genus JAWXUU01. Next base: position 3,236 of record JAWXUX010000011.1, on the reverse strand, counting down.
AATCTTGGAAACCCACCCAAATTGCGAAGAATTTGGAAGCATGAAAGCCATTGGCTATCGCGAAATTTTCAACTTCAAAAATGGCATTTGGACAAAAGGTGAAACGCTTGAAAAAATCAAGCAGTTTTCCCGAAACTACGCCAAACGCCAATTCACATGGTTCAAAAACGCAGGCGTTTGCGAGTGTATCCCAGAAAACCTAACAGCAGAAGAAAAAGCGAATTTCATTATCGAAAAATATAAAAACCAATAAAACCAAAACTGTGGTATAAAAAATATATCTTTGACCAAAATCATCTAAAAAGGCTCGAAAGGGCACGAGGTGAAGACGTGAAAACACAGTTAATTTTGCAAGATATAATTTTGAACCATTCAAGGCGTGAAAAAAAGCAAGTTGAAGCGATTTTGTGCGGTGGTGAAACCGTGAAAGGCATAGTCAGGGGTTTCGACCCGCAAGTTGTCATTCTCGACACCGAAAAGCACCAAATCATGCTTTATAAATCAAATATACTATACGTTATTTCAAGCGACTTTATCCTGAGCGGTGAAACAAGGCTTGAATAAAAGGAGAAACATGCAAGACACTGCAAAATACATCGAAGAAATTGAAGAAAGCTTAAAACAGCAGTTCAAAGCGGTGGAAGAAATTGCCCAATTTAATCAAGAAAAAGTGCTGAAAGCATTCAAAAAAAACACAATCTCGCTAAACCATTTTTATGGAAGCACGGGATATGGCTATGGCGACCTTTCTCGCGACACGCTTTATAATCTTTTTGCCGACATCGTGGAAGCGGAAAGTGCAATCATTTCCCCAATGATCATGAGCGGAACTCACGCAATCGGAATGGCACTTTATGGCGTTTTGAGACCGCACGACAACGTGCTCAGCGTGACGGGACGTCCATATGACACTCTTGAAGAAGTGCTAGCCTCAAAAAACGGATCCCTTGCGGATTATTTCATCAGCTTTGAAGATATCAGCCTTAAAGGTGACGATTTCGATTTCGAACTTTTGAAAGAAAAACTCACAAGCAAAAAATATAAAATGGTCTATGTTCAACGCTCGCGTGGCTATGCTTGGCGAAACGCCCTTTCAACAGCTCAGATTGAAGAGCTTGTGAAATTTGTGAAAGCGATTGATGAAGATATCATCATTTTTATCGACAACTGCTACACTGAATTTGTCGACACAAAAGAGCCAACAGCAGTCGGTGCGGATATCATCTGCGGTTCAATGATAAAAAACCCAGGTGCGGGTATCGTTGCGACAGGCGGTTATATCGCGGGCAAAAAGAAGTATATCGAAATGGTAGGCGGAAGGTTCACCGTGCCGTCGGTTGGGCTTGAAATTGGCTCGTTTGAATCGGGTTACCGCCTTTTTTATCAAGCGATGTTTCTTGCACCACACACAATCTCGCAAAGCATCAAAGGCTCACTTCTCTTTGGCAAAATGATGGAAAACCTCGGTTATGAAACATTGCCAAAAGCGGGAAGCAAGTGCGAAGACATCACAAGGTGCATAAAATTCGACACGGAAGACGAGCTTTGCGGATTTATTCAAAGCATACAAGAAGTTTCGCCAGTGGATGCTCACGTCAAGCTTGAAGCGTGGGATATGCCGGGCTACACATCAAAAGTCATCATGGCGGCGGGTTGCTTTGTTCAAGGTGCGAGCCTCGAACTTTCAGCCGATGCGCCAATCTGCGAGCCGTATGTTGCCTATATGCAAGGTGGACTCACGTATGAACATTGCAAATATGCCGCAAAAACATGCTTGAAAAAATTGATAAAATGATATAAATAAATGATATAAACAAATGATATAACGAGGTAATAAAATGAGAGTTTGCGTTAATGATAAAACCAAGGAATGTGACAACTGTGGCGATTGCGGACTTTGCGAGTTTGACGAAACAAAAATTTGTGACAACTGCATGAAATGTGTGACGGGCGGAAAAGACGAAATGAGCCTTACAATCGACAAAATCATCATGCCGTCAACCGCAGGAAAAACATATAAAAAGAAATAAACCACTACATAAAAACACAAAAATATAAAAACACTAAACACTAAAACACAAAAGCATGCAAAGGAGAAAACATGAAGTTTGATTTTGATTTAGTTGGAAAAGTTGGCTCTATGGCGCTGATTTCCAAACAAGATAACGATATCGATTATAACATTTTTGCAAGAATTTCGCGAGAATTGCACCCGGGAATGATTTGGGTTTCTTCTGGTGCAACGGAAATCGGGCGAATTGACTACATAAAAAGAAACGGGGCAGAGCTAGCCTTGCCAATCGAAATTGCCAAAACCGACTATGCCGCGCAAGGTCAGTCAATTCTTATGGAAAACTATCGAAAATTCATCAATCCGAACTATTCAGTTCGTCAAGTTTTGGTTGAACACAGCCATTTCAACAACCCACTTTGCGAAAAACACCTTCGCGAAATGCTTTATCGTTGCAAGGGACAAAAGGCAATTCCAATCATCAACTACAACGATGCAGTTTCTGACGAAGAAAACAGAAAACTTGAAATTGAAAAAATCTCAAAGGAACATGAACACATCGTGCAATGCATTGATAACGACGAAACAGCAACAAGAGTTGCCCGCCTTGTGAAAGCAAGAAGGCTTCTCATCTTGTCAAGCACCGACGGAATTCTTGCCGACCCAAACGACGAAAGCACGTTGGTTAAAGAAATCAGCGGAAAAGATATATATGAACTCATCCAAAATATCGACTGCCACAAACAAAACTGCGTGGGCTCTTCACGCGAGCTAGCAGGCGGTGCCGGTGCAAAACTAGAGTTCGTAAAAATGGCATGTGAAGTAGGAACAGAAGTCATCATCGCATCATCAAAATACAAAATCTCCGACATCCTAACAGGAAAAGTCAATTCAACAAGAATTGGAGTGAGATAGTGGGGGAACTGTGTAAGTTTGTGAGATATGGAAATGAAGTGAATGGGGGAAAAAGTGAAAGGTGAAAGGTGAAAGGTGAAAGGTGTGGTAGGCACTCGGCGTTGCCTCGTGCATGCTAAATTTTAATATGAAACTAGAAATAGCTACAAACAATATAAGTTGTTTGTAGCTATAACCATATGTAGGGTCGCACCCATGTGTGCGTACCGTCCCCAACGCCCGCCCAAATTGAAACATAGAAAGCACGAGCGATAGCGAGTGCATTACCACACCTTTCACATTTCACCTTTCACCTTTCACCTTTCACCGT
>JAWXUX010000004.1:0-179766 GCA_044426045.1 Bacillota bacterium | reverse complement strand
GCAAAAGATTGGTTCACCACGTTATAGTTCCCTATATTAATTTGGTATGATATAATGGAAGCAAAAGCAAAAGATTGGTTCACCGCGTTATAGTTCCCTATATTAATTTGGTATGATATAATGAACCAAAACAAGCAAAAAAGAACCAACGGGTTATAGTTCCCTATATTAATTTGGTATGATATAATTTCATAATTGTGCTGTTAATCGTTTTGCTCGTTATAGTTCCCTATATTAATTTGGTATGATATAATGCAAATATCACACTCCCAAGCACGGCAAGCGTTATAGTTCCCTATATTAATTTGGTATGATATAATTTTTTGATACTCGCTTGCAATGCTCCGATAGTTATAGTTCCCTATATTAATTTGGTATGATATAATGAATTTGAAAAAGATTTCAACAATAACTACGTTATAGTTCCCTATATTAATTTGGTATGATATAATAAATTTTGTCCTTTTAAGAAATGCCTAGAAGTTATAGTTCCCTATATTAATTTGGTATGATATAATGTGTTGTTGGTTTGCTTGCCTTGATTAACAGTTATAGTTCCCTATATTAATTTGGTATGATATAATACTTTCTATGAAGTGTATAACCCTTTGAACGTTATAGTTCCCTATATTAATTTGGTATGATATAATAATACGGGTGGTTGGGAAGTTACCGCAATGGTTATAGTTCCCTATATTAATTTGGTATGATATAATGGGAGGTAGATTTTAATGGCAACGGCGAAAGTTATAGTTCCCTATATTAATTTGGTATGATATAATACATGCACCGAGTGCGTAGACGGTTATGTTGTTATAGTTCCCTATATTAATTTGGTATGATATAATTTGTCGACAAAAATGGTGATAAAATTTCAAGTTATAGTTCCCTATATTAATTTGGTATGATATAATTTTGGTATGTAGCTCTCTGGCGTCACTTGAGTTATAGTTCCCTATATTAATTTGGTATGATATAATATTTTGTGTGAGGCTGGTGACTATGAATAAGTTATAGTTCCCTATATTAATTTGGTATGATATAATAGGTTGAACTAAAACATGAAAAAAGTGCGTATTCTTTAATGAATATCGCACTTTTTTCATGTTTTAAAATTTTAAATTTTAAAGGATTTTATTCTTCTAAGCATTCTCCATGTTCCTTTTTTTAAAAAACAAACAACTGAAACTTTCTGACTGGTTGTTCTTCAGCTTTTGTTTCACCAGATAAAATTTTCATGTTTGCGTATTGTTTTTCAGTTATCATCATAACGCGCACTGAACCCTCGTGTGGCATAAAATACTGTAACCTGTTCACGTGCAAATTTGCGTTTTCTATTGTGTTGCACAATCTTCCATAAACAGAAAATTGAATCATATAGTAGCCATCATTCAACAAATCTTTCCTGAATCTGCACGCAATTTTTCGTTGCTGCGGTGTTTGAACTGGCAAATCAAAAAATACCATTACTCTCATAAATTTATTATTCATATCTATGATATCCATTTCCTCCACAAAGTTTTGGATAAAATTCTGGAATTTCGCCAGATTGGAAAAACTTATCAAGCGATATCACAACTTTTTCTATCGCATAGTTAAGGGAATGTTTCTCTTCTTTATAAAGCACATCAACATTCAAAATATCCATTAAATCCTGCTTTAATTTTGGTTTTAGTTCAGCAAAGTCACCTATGCTATTCAGCACGAAATAATCAATTATTCCTCTGAATAGTTCCATGATATCGTCAGAAAAATTAAATGCGTTATACTGATTCTTGTGAAATATTCCTAGACTGGTTTCAAATCCATAAGCGACCAATGTTCTAGAAATAACAGCACGGACTATTGCATATGTATAGTTTAAGGCAGAATTTAACACACAATCGCTTGCCCTTGAAAAATCATTCCCGCCGATAACCAAAAAATATTTTCTTGCACTTATTGCTTCAATATTGGTGACATCGCCACTTTGCACATCATTGATAAGCTCAATGAAATTTTCATGTTCCTTATAGCCTAAATATTTTAGACACAGCATTTGATTTCTTATTTTACACCTTATAAATTGTTGCCATAATCTTTTTTGTTTAGGTTTATTAACGCTTATTTGCAAATTTAGCTTATATAACCTTTTATAGTGAGTTTGAAAAGGAGAACAAAACGCATTTGGGATATGCTTTTCATCACAAAATAGCAGCACACATCCACTCTTCGCTAGCTGTGAAATTGCATAGCTTGTGATTTGCACTGATTGACTTTCTATCAGAAGACAGTTGATATCTTCAATAGGAAATTTAGCTTGCTTTTCCCCAAACAAACATAATTTGTTTTCTTCAATACAAATTTTACAACCATTTTCTACGAAAATATTTATATATGCCATAACGTCACCTTATTCGAAGCTTTTGCGTTTTTCTTTTTCTACTTTTGAATAGTTTCCAAGTGCATCAACTTGATATTTTTCAATCTTAAATAATGTTTTTATTCCTAGTCCTCTTTTAGAAAATGAATTGTCATGATTATTACATTTGATTGATGCAGTTGCTGAATCAAATGAATTAAAATAGATTAATGCTTTCTTCTTAACCATTTTCCTTCCACTTCCATTGTTTGCAATAAATTCAACATCTTTGCTTGATTCTATATAGAACAAGTCATTTTTGCTGAGTGAAAACAAGAATTCATATTCTGGTGTCATTTCATCCCAATCACTCATTGATTTTCCTCTTGTGACTGCCCTATTTGGCAACACACCTTTATAATAATCCGCAATATATACTGGCACGCCATAATACTTGCCGTCTTTTTGGAATATATCAACTCTTATCATAGATGAGTTATCTGCAAAACCTTTGGTTTTATCAATGCTTACGCCCGATGCTTTCTTATAAACTTTCACCGCTTTTACTTGATTGCCATTTTCGCCATTGTGTTTTGGTTTGTAGAATGGCTCTTTAAACGCTTCTTCTGCTTTACCGTTATATTCCACAAGCCTGTTTTTTAGTGCCTCATATAAAAGTTTATCATCTTCTTTGTTGAAATAATTTTCAATTTCGCCATTTTTATCAAGTTTTAAATTTGTGATAGTCGTTTTTGAAACAACGTATCCTGCATCCATATACCTATTACCATTATCAATATACTTACCACTTCTTATAGTCTGGTCGTGCATTTGACCTTTAACTTTTTTGCTGCTTGTTCTTGAAATAAATATAGGTTCCACACGCTCAAATTCTTCAACTTCATAACCTATTTTGGCAAACTCGTCATAATAATTTTGTGGAATTTCAAAAAGCCTCAATTCAAGTTCTTTCAAAAAATTTGGATATGGTTCAAATTTGATTTTGATTTCTTTTAAAGATTCTTCTTGCGTTTGCAATTCGCCCGTGATTTTATTCACATATTTATTTTGCCCATCGTGATAATAGAGTTCTTTATTTTTACTCCATTTTGTAAGCTTATGTGTCATTCCATCAGTTGCACAAGCTATCACAACTGCATCAACTGCATGGTGTAAATCACCATCTTCACGCACTTTCAAAACGCCCCACACTTTTCTTAGGTTGCTTGTTATTGTTCCATTCACAGAATACACTTTCTTCTTCTTATCCGACGGTGCAAATTCAAGGTTTCTTGCAATCAATCCGTGCATAAACCTTGAAATATATTTAGTATCTTGCAAACTGCGTTCTTTCCAACCTCTTTCTTCGTCTTCGCCAAATACTTGTTTCAATAGTTTTTCTCGTTTTTTAAAATTCCTTGCATAATAAACTTCAACAAAATCAACATAGTGCTTCCACCTTAATGTTTTTCCAAACCATTCATATGGTGACCTATTTCCCTTGTCTTGATTTTCACTTGATAAAACCAAAACTTTATTTGTATAAGAATCATCGAAACATCTTGAATATGGTATCACATGGTCAACTTGAAGATATGTTGGGTCAAATAATTTATCTATTGGTATTGCTATTTGTGAATAAGGACATTTTCCCCCTTGCTCTTCATATAATTTATATTTCACAATATCAAGACCTTTTGGAAATGGAATGCCAAATTCAGACTTTATTTTATTAAAAATTCTTTCGTTGTTAGCTTGATTTTCTTTCATTGATTTATCAATTTGCATTCTATCACTAAAAGACTTCCCAACTTCTCTCGCTAGTTCAATATTCACAAACATTGGTGACCCATACTGATTGATTATTGCATTTATCACTTTTATCGTTTGCGAAACTGATCTTTTCACTGTTGGCGATGTTATTTCATTTATCAAATCAACTATATCTTTACCTTTTAATGTGCGACGTTTTTCTGTTGCAATGTTTGCGCTTAGTTGATAGCCAGCCAATGTTAGTGATTCTGTGTATTTTTTGCCTTCAAGCATATATGGCAATATGTTTCGCATTGCTTTCAAACTCAGATTGCCAAATTTCGTGAAGTTGATTTCTATTAAATTATCTATTTCTTTTGTTTGCAGTTTTTGAGTTATTGGATTTTGCACCATTTCTTTATATATTCTTTCATCTGTCTTATTCCTTGAAAGAATTTCTGCAACTATATCAATAAGTTCGATATCATCTTGATTTTCTTCCAATAGACATTTCTTTATCGCATAGCTTCTTTCCATTCCAAACGCATTGGCTTTTTCTATTTCTGCGATTGATTTTTTATATGAATATGTCAGCAAATTAAAATATTCTTCTTCTTTTAGTCCAATCTTCTTTCTTATTTGTGTGTATGTGATAGATTTTGATTTTTTGATATAGTCAACCAATATTTCAAACTCTTTCTTTGTTAGTTCTCTTGATGTTGTTTTTGTTTTGATTTTTAGATTTGTCAATTTTTGCAGAGATGTAAAAAACTCGAAAGTATATGTTCCTTTTGATGCTCGCTTTTCTTCTTTTTCATGTTCGCAATTCCCAACTGCAAATCCACTTTTATATGGACTTGGGTATCCTGGCCCTTCATCAAATGTTCGTTGCGACGAAAATATATCAATTATTTTTTCTTGAAACTCCACAGAAATGTTAGCACCCAAGCTTTTTTGATTTTTAAAAATTATTTGCATTTCTTCAAGCAGTTCTGCTCTCAGAATGCAATTCTTATATTCTCCACCCTTATTTCTTGTGTTATATACTTTTATTTTGGTGCCACCTTCTTTTGTTATGTATGAATGATACCTTGTATCCTTACACATCATTTCTCCAACTGTTCTATAACCTTTATCTATCCTATATTCTCTGTTAGCTGTAGTGTTTGATAGAAGTTTGCCAGCTTCTTTATCTTTCGATTCTAATTTTCTTGACGAATGAAATCCCCTGTGCTTTATTAAGTATAAAAGCACAACAGAAAGTTGACTTGATGTTATTTTTTCATCAAGCGCCAAACTTCTCAATTTGTAGATATCTAAGTTATTTTTAAATTCAGTTATTCCAAATTCCTTTTTAATCTCAAATTTTGCTCGTTCAATCCTATGTGCTTTTCTCCTTATTCTACGCCTCAATCCACGAGCATCTCTCCTTGGCTCTGCTAATGATGCACCTGTTTTTGGTTGTTCCGCTTTATCAAAACATCTTACACCCATGTTTTCAATTCTGAATGGCTCACCATTTTCATCACATTCCATAATAGACCAGCCAACTGAAGCAATTCCCAAATCTAAACCTAATCTGTATCTCATTTTTTCCTCCAATATAAAAAGATATCCCGCTATCAAATAAAGATAACGGGATAGAGCTTTACGGGATAAATCCCTTATTATAGTAACCTCTATTAATTTGGTATGATATAGGTTACGTTTATAATACCATATCCTCATACCAAAGTCAATACTTTTTTCAATTTTTGTTTACATACTTTAAGATCGCTGATTTCCATTACTTAATCACCCCCATTTTCCGCTGCTCTTGCGTTATCTTTGGCGCAAACAGTTTTATTAGTGCTGCTAATGTTCCATCGAATGTGATTCTTATATCTCCCTGCGAAGTTCCTGTTTGCATTTCGCTCGCTGCTGATTTGAATGCAGATACCATTGTGTTTATCCACACCTTTCAAGATTTTGTCTAGCTTTGGAAGTTTTTTGCTTCCCCGCAACCTTTCTGCAAAGTATGCAACTGAAATGTCTTGTTTCAGTTGCTCTCGCCCCATTGCTTGCAACTGCTTTGATTTTAGCAGCAATTCTTTTGGCGTCATTTTGTAAACTTCAAACACATTGATATCCAAACTTTCCAGCACTGACTCCACAAAATCTTGCAAAGAGAAGTCTACTTCTTTGGGTCGGATTTATCTCCTTTGCCAAATGCAAGTGAGAACGCTTCGCCTACTTTTTCTGCCACATAGGTCATATCGGAATATGTGTCGATAATCTCGCCAACGCTTTCTGGCGTCAAATCCTTATCTTCATGAGATAAACCTGCGTAGACAATCGTTCTCAAATCCTTGATTGAAATGTTTTTCAAATCGAGTTTTGTGATTGCTCTGCCTGTCAATTCTTCCACGATAACAAGTGCGTTGATCCCATATCTCAACATCCTTATTTTATCAAGCTGAATGCTTACACCTTTTTTCATTATTCGCTGTCACCCCCAAATGTTATTTCTCCACTTCCCGTGAAGTCAATCGAAACACTCACGATATCATCGACTGGATCTTCAATCGATAAACTTGAAACATACGCATCGCCAACATATGCATGCACTCCGTCAACATACAAATATACCTTGACAGTTGTTCCCTCAAGAAATGCATTTTGCAATGCCTCTTGCCCTTCTTTATCCACTGCGATCTCAAAGTTTCCATCAGCTGATGCCGACCATTCCTTTAGTCCTGCTATATAGTTTTTCCAATCATCTCCTAGTGTTGTTGTTTCCATAGCATCAAGTGATAGGTCGAGCGACCAACTCTTGATTGGGCAACCGTTGCTGGCGTATCATCACCGATAACCAGCTTACCATTTTTACCTGCTATTGCCATTTTTTCTCCTTTTTTTGGTATAAAAAAAGAGCAACTGTTTTTTAGTTACTCTTTGTTGTTTGTTATTTAGTTTCTATAATTTCCCACTCGCTATCATCGCCATCTTCAAAAGGATAATCCCCCGGATTTGATAAATGTAATGTCTCTGAACCTTCTTGAGCGCAAGACGATAAATACATAGCATAATCTTCAGCAGCTTCTCTGCTTTCAAACTCCTCTTCCTCTTCTTCTCCAGCAAAAATAATTTTATACTTACTCATAATTATCTCCTTTAATTATTCTAGTACAGATAGCATATCACACAAATTATTCAAAGTCAACAATTATACTGAAACTCTATTTCTAAGATTGCTATGTATTCATTCGTTTCCACAACTTCCAAAATATTTGTTTCAAAATGCGAGGCTAAAATTTCCATTCCTGCCATATCACCTTTGAAATCTTTGAACACTGCCCTTATAACTTCGCCGTTCAAACTGGCTTTTGCGTAGGTGCTATCCACAACTGTGAACTGCACTTTTTGAGTTATGAATCCACTTTCTTTTTGTAAGTTTTTATCATAATATATTTTGATTGAATTATATATCAAGACTGGATAGCTTGTTTCCTTTGGCGAAACTCCGGGGGTATATTCTTTCACCAAAAGTTTCTTTTATCTTTGGGTTTGCCACCAAGTATTTATATAGATGCTCAAAAAAATTCATAATCTACCACTTCCTTATTATAGCATCGACAATTTCACCTGCTACTGTTTCGTTTATTTTATCGATATTGTCATCCACTGCGTTTCGCATGAATGGGTTTGGTTCGTTATGCTTTGTTCCCAGTTCAACGAACGTGCCATATCTTATTGTTGAATCATAATCAACTGTTGCCACTGCCACAGTGTTTGAAGATTTCTTTTCGCTAACTTTCAGGCTCTCTTTCAACGCACCAGTATCCACAGGGCAATTTTGCTTTGCATCAGCAAGTGCGATATCTCCACCTTTCATAACAGCAGTGAGCAAAACTTTGCTTGCAGCGTCACCCATTGATTCAAGTGCAGCCATTATCTCATCTGCACCCTCAACTTTAACTGTTTGCTTATTCTGCTTTGCGCTATAATTTCCCACTTTCGATTTCCTCCACAACTGCAATCGTCCACCTGTGAGATGTTTCAACATCACTAACAGATTGGATATTATAGATTTTCTCTTTATATTTTATCCTGTGTTTTGAAGTTAGCCCTGCATAAAATCTCATTGTTATGTTTGCCATTTGCTTTGTTTTAACTTGGTCATCATCAATCGTTTCACTTGCTTGGTTAGGCTGAATTTTCGCCCAAACAAGCCCGACTGTTATCCACTCCCCCACAGCTCCGCCAAAGCTATCTTTGCTGTCACGCTGCGACAGAACCTCTATTCTTCGGTTGAGGTCACCAATTTTTATCACCATGCCTCGCACCTCACTGCAAAAGTCATTCTGCGAATGATATCAAGCATTTCAGCCATGTTCAAGCCGTCTTTGCCACCTTGCCTATTTTCAAACATCGTCGCAACAGCAAACATCACTGCTTGATGCATAACCTCTGGCTCTTCCTCAAAATCTTCAAACTTTGCACGCACAACACCTTCTACAATTCCTTGCGCAGTTATGATAAGTGATGTGATGAAGTTGTCCTCTTCATCGCCATCAACTCTCAAATATTCCTTGACATCTCTGAGTTCAACCATCACATCACCCCCTCTTATTCGCTATATCTTGGCTCGTAGCAAACCGCGAGAATACCACCCGCAACTTCCAAACTTGCAACAGCTGTGGTTTTGAGTGCCACCATGTTGATTTCATCTTTTGCAAGGTGGTCAGTTGATACTCTGAAAACAGCATAGCCACATGCACCTTCTTCACCACCGATTGAGATAGATTTACCTGTTTCTGCGATGTTTGCATACTCACACGCACCAATCTTTTCTCTGAATGGGATTGCTACTTCTTCGCTATCTTCGCCGTTTTTACCAACCATTGTCACAGTCGTTTCTGCCTCTGTTCCCTCGCCTGATAGAACCACGAAATCCACATATTTGTAGTTATCAAGCTCAACAAATGGCGTAGTGATAGCCGATGCAAAAATAGCACCGGCTTCTTTCAATACTTCATATTTAGTTACAATATTATTTGTCATGTTTTGTTTTCTCCTTTACGCTTAGTTTCTTTTTGCTAGTGTCACAAACGGTGATACAGTCGCACTGCCTTTATATGGCGTTAGTGGTTTGTTCCAAATTGGTTGACCATCCACACGATAGATGAATCTGAACACGTTTTCATCATATAGGAATCTCACGTGAATTGAACTTGATTGAGAAATGCCACCTTTGTCGATTAGCAAATATTGACCAACGTCAGCAAGAATGATATCACCGAGTTCGCCTGCTGCTTCGCATTGCTCAATTGGAACAACTGGTCTGCCAAAGAGTGTACCAAAAGGCTTTTCAGAAAGTCCACCTGCTGGGATATACACTGGTTTATCACCTACTGTCAAAGTGTATAGATATGGTTCAAGTTCTTGATTGATATACCAAACGGCGTTTGCACGAGAGCGTGACCACAATCTATTCCACATTTTCACTAGGTTTTCCACTGTGATTTTATCCGCTTGATTTGATTCTTTTGCAACTGTCACGAGAGCTGGGGACTTTAAGATACCTAGTGGTTGACCTGCGCCTGTTCCTGTCAAAATCGCATCGTCAATTTTGAATGCAAATTCTTCAGCGAACGCTTCTTTCACAACGTTTTCTAGTGCTGATGTGTCTTGCAAAAGTTCATCTGTCACATAGCAAAGTCCTGTGAGTTTTTTGAGTGACAAATCCATCTGTCTGAATTTTGGTTTTGATGCTGCCATCTCGTCAGCTTCAGATTGCCAATATGTTTGAACACCGCCCCAACGTGAGCCGTTTGCTCTTGACGAATCATCAACCGAATTGATTTTTAGACCATTAGCATTTGTCGAGATTGGAATTTTTTTGACCTTACTCGCAAGGATACCTGTTTCATAAGTCTTTTTGAGAAGTGTTGAAACAAAATCCGTTTGAACAAGGAAACCACCGTCTGATGGATTTGATTCCGCAAGTCCACTTGCTGCTCTTGTTGATAGCCTTGTGTCAATTTTTCCACCCGGTGCTGATGCACGATAAATTGCTAACATCTGATCACCGAGCGAACCGAACGATTTTGTTTCGTCAGCACTTGGCGCTGACTTGAATTCTGGTTCTTCAAGAGGTTTATCTTCACCCTCTAGGGCAAGCATAGATTTTGCTCTCTTGATGCTGTCATCATAGCCCCTGATTTCCGTTTCAAGTTTATCCACTTTGTTCTTTTCTTCTTCCGTGAGAAATCTATCTTCCGCATCTGATTGGTTGATAATCGCCATTGCTTTCAATCTTGCATCCTCACGCTTTGCTTCCATTTCCATAATCTTTTTGATTGTCATAGTTGTTTTTCTCCTATATATTTTTTATTTTAGCTTTCAAAAACTCAAATTGACGTTTTTGTTTTGCATCTAGTATTGCTTTTTCTTCGGCTGACTTTTTATCTTCAACCTTTTGCCTGTATGCCTTGTAACATTCTGCTGTGCGAACACCAACATCGGTTGCAGTGTAGGCTGGGTATGTGACTGGCGACACATCGTATAGCTTGACTTTTTTAAGTTCTCGCACATCGTAGCCACCCTCGTTTCTCCATTCATCCTCTTCCACAACAAAACCGAAAGACATTTGGTTTATATCTCCCCTTGCAATGGATTTCTGCAAATCTCTTGCCCACTGTGTGTCTGGTGGATTAATGCGAACCATAAGTCCGTGTTCATCTTCCTTGAGTGCGAGCGTACCAGCTTTGTTTCTTCCAAGCACATAGTTTGGATCGTGGTTGAAAAGTGCGCGGATATCATCTTGCATAACACTTTCTGCAAATGCGCCACGGCTCACCTTTTCCTTGAATGGGAAAATTCCACCGAGCGTTTCCGACCAGCTGTCAAACACTGCCGCGTGACCTTCGATGAAACTGTTATCTTCTTCCATTCTAATTCTCAGTTCAGCCAAAGGCAAAGTTCTTATTTCTCTTTCATTGTTCATTTGTTCCTCCTTTATTATTTATATTAGCAAGCATCATGTTGCCATTTACAAGATATAAGTCACCACCATCTTCTTTTGGTATTGGGTTCATATCCTCTAGCTCTCTGATTTCGTTTGCACTCATCCAACCATTCTGCCTTGCCAAGCTATATCCTTCCATGCGTGCATAAAAGTCACCTCTAAGCAAGCCATCAACATTGAAATGCGGATAGTATAATGCTCGCTCTTTTTCGTTTAGCAATTTCATATATATTGCCTGTTCCCAACGAATGAGCCAAGGTCTTATGGTGTGAGTCACGAAATCTATTGATTGATGCTCGATATTAGAAAATGTCGAACGCTCCAAATCACCAACCATGTGTGGTGGCACTCGGAATATTCGACATATCTCACTAAGTTGATATTTTCTTGTCTGCAAGAATTGCGACTGCTCGGGACTCATACCAATCTCGTGATACTTGAGGCCTTCTTCAAGCACTGCAATCTTGTTTGAGTTTTTTGTTCCTTGATAAACTTTGTTCCAACTCTCTCTCAGCTTTTCTGGGTCTTTAAGAACTCCGGGGTGTTCCAAAACGCCACCCGGTTTTGCGCCGTTGCCAAAGAACCTCGCTCCATATTCTTCTGTTGCTATCGCAAGTCCAACGGATTCACGTGCTTGCTGAATTGGAGAAAGACCTTTCACTCCGTCATAGCCAAGACCGATGATATGAAAGATTTGCTCTGGCTTATACACCATTGTCTTGTTTGTTATATCATCTGAATAGGTATACGTTATCTTTCCAGTTGTGGAGTTTCGCTCCACTTCCATGTTGCGTGGCTTGAGATACCAAAGTTCCTTGACATGTCCTGCTTTGTCTTTTATGATACGAGCATAAGCATTTCCGTATAATAAAAGGGAAGTCATCATAACTTCCCTAAAATTGAAACTTGTCATTTCACTATTTGGCATGTGGTGAAGTACCCCATGAAGCGGATGTTCTTCCGCTCGCTCCTTTGTTTGCTTATCTCTTCGATAAAGCGAACACGGCAAACTCGCAACTGTTTCGCTGAGCAACCGCACGCAAGCATAAACAGCAGATGTCTGCATAGCTGATATTTCATCAACCCGCACACCGCTGTTCACCCCACCATGCAAATCTTCCCCACGAATAAACTCATCAAGTTCACTCGACCGCATCTCTGGTTTATCTCGTATTCTCTTTTTGAATATGTTCATTTTTTTCTCCTTTTTTTGGCATGAAAAAAGAGCAACTTCTATAGTTACTCTTTGTGTTTGTTATTTTGTTATTCGTATTATGCTCATAATAAATATACAAGTTATCGTTTATTGCATTTTTTTATCATTAATAAATTCAAAATAATTGTTATGACTATTAAAACTGGCATTGCAAAAGTTAATGCACCTAATGCGTCTATAACCAAAATCCATTCATCGCCATAACTTTTCATTAGCAGAATTTGGAAGTAGATAGACATTAAACATAGAGTAAAACTAACAATTGACAAGTATCCATTTATTCCGTTGAATTTTTCATCATACTTTTGTTGTATTAAATTTATTAATGGTAATAACCAAGCTCCTAAACCTAAAATAATACTTATGACAACATACATCATATTTTAACACCTCATTTCTATTATATAAATAATCCACACTTTATGTGTAGTCACCGATAGTATATATCATTATCGTTAAATAGTCAAGATGTATTTTGTTGTTTCCCCCGGTGCTAATTTATACTTCCTCACAAAATCAATATTCCACGAGAATTATATACGCTATCTGTATTTCTATTTCGCAAGGCTCTATCAAGTGCCATGATGGTTGCCACCGCTCCATCGATTCGTTCGGTGGATTTTTCTTTGTCTGCTTTTATGTTTCCAGCGGGGTCTGTTCGCACGAAGATGTTATCCATCATCCAACGCAAGGGTTCATTCCCTCCGTGAGAGATTTTTCTTTCTAGTGTCAGTTTCATAAGTTCCTTTGTTGGGGGACTCATGTCTTTATAGCCTTGACCGAACGGCACGACTGTGAAACCCATGCCCTCTAGGTTTTGCGACATTTGAACTGCGCCCCACCTATCGTATGCTATTTCCTTGATGTTATATTTCGTTCCCAACTCTTCGATAAATTTCTCTATAAATCCGTAGTGAATAACGTTGCCTTCGGTGGTCATTATATCACCTTGCCGTTTCCAAATATCATACGGCACATGATCACGAATAACCCGTTGCTCTATGGTGTCCTCTGGTATCCAGTAATACGGAAGAATGATATAGTTCTCTTCTTCTGTTCTTGGTGGAAACACCAAAACAAAAGCCGTGATATCTGTCGAACTCGAAAGGTCAAGACCAGCAAAGCACTCTCTGCCCTCAAGTTCTTTTTCATTCACTTCGCCATCACATTTATCCCATTCGTGCATCGGCATCCATCGAACGGATTGTTTCACCCATTGGTTTAGCCGTAGCTGACGGAACAAGTTTTCTTCAGCGGGGTTTTCCTTTGCAGATAGATATGCCGTTCGCAATTTATCCACATCAACTGTCACGTCCAAACTTGGGTTTGCTTTATACCAATTCTTTTCATCTGCCCAATCGTCATTTTCTTCCATGCCATAAATAACGGGATAGAAACTTGGATCATGTTTTCTGCCGTGCAAAATATCATCCGCCTTTCTGTGAACTTCCCAACAAATAGAGTTCCTGTCCGTGCCTGCTGTTGTTATCTGAAAGAACAACGGTTGCTTTCTTGCATCACCTGAGCCGTGCAACATAACATCATATAATGCTCTGTTCGGCTGTGCGTGAAGTTCATCAAAAACAACACCATGCACATTCAATCCATGCTTGGAATAACTCTCGCTGGACAGCACTTGATAAAAGCTGTTGAGTGGTTTATATACCAACCTCTTTTGCGATAGTATTGGCTTTATCCTTTTTTTGAGAGCTGGACACTGCTCCACCATGTCGACTGCTACGTCAAAAACGATACTTGCTTGCTGACGGTCTGCAGCACAGCCGTAAACTTCTGCACCCCATTCACCATCACCCGCCATAAGGTATAATGCGATTGCAGCAGCGAGTTCCGACTTGCCTTGCTTTTTGGGAATTTCCACGTATGCATAGTTATATTGGCGGTATCCGTTTTCCTTGACAGTTCCAAAGATATCTCGCACGATTCTTTCTTGCCAAGGCAAAAGGATGAATGGCTTTCCGTGCCATACACCCTTTGTGTGCTTGAGCATTTGTGTAAAGTTCACCGCTCTATCTGCTCTTGATTCGTTGTATTTCTTATTTATCACTTCGGCATTACACCCTCCCTTGATTCATATCCAATGCTAACACCAACCTTGAAAGCACTTTCATACATCAATTGTCTTTCGATGTTAGTCATCTCTGACATCACTCGCCTTGCCCTATCCAGCAGGTCTTTCTGCTCGCTTGTCAAATCCTTTTCTAGCTTGCCGTCAAGTTCTATCAGTCTTTTTCGTTGGTCGTGCCATTCTTTCGGCATATTCATATCGTAGCCACTCACGTTCCCGTAGTAGATTTCTCTTATCCCGCTCATATCACACCTCGCCATCCATATCGACTAGGTCAACGTATTCACGGATTATCTTGATTGCATCGGCATAGCTTTTGCTGTCGAACACCCTATCCCGCATTTCGTTATAGTCATTTATTCGGCTTTGTTTTCTCAGTTGTTTTTGGCATAGTGCCAAGATGTGGAAAGTGTTGCCACTCTCCCCATTGCTGTATATCAGAACTATTGGTTTCTTCATATCAGTACTCCTCAGGGAACAGGATTGTTGTAGCCGAGCGGTCAGCTTCCGCTATGATGTAGATTGCTCTAGGCTCGATGTTGTATCTTGCCACGATTCTTTCTCTTGCAGTTACTGCTCTATCGTTGGCATTCTTATCTTCCTCGCATAGGTCACCCCAGTCTAGCCATCTGAACCTTTCCACAGCTTTCGCCACTTGCTTTGCAAACTTTCCGTTTGTTTCAGTCAGCTCCATCACACCTTTTGTCATGTATAGATTTTTCATCCTTTTGCCTCCTTAGTTTCTAACAACACAATACCGCAAACAAGAAAGTAAAGCTAGTGAAAACGTGCTGAAATCGCATGAAGATTTTTTAATTTATAAAGGCAAAAGGTTGCCCTCATAGCACCGCTATGTGGGCGTTCTTTTAACGCATATAAATTGAAAAAGATTATGTGATTTTAGTGCGTTTTTGCTTGCTTTGATTTCTCATTTAAAAGTCTAGCAAAAAGCTTTTAAAATTCAAAGAATATCCTAGCTTTTAGCAATTGTTTTTCAATCAAAAAAGAACACCCGAAGGTGTCCTTTTATCATTTTTTTATTGTTCTGCTCTTTCCAATGCTTCCATAAGATAGCTTAGGTCTAGCCCTACATCTAGGTAGCCTTGCTTGATGGTTTCAAAGTATCTTGCGGTTGGCAGTTGTGTTTTTCCATAGTTCATGATATACACCATGACTTTGGTTTTCTTCCCGTTCACTGTGATGAACTTATATTCCTTTCGGTATAGGCTTGGATAGCCCTCGTATTTATCTAGTGCTTCTTCGCAAGCCTCGTCGATTTCCCATACTGCCACAGGTGTTTTCGCACCCTCTTTCTTTTCTATTGTTGCCACTCCGCAGAATGTCAGCTGATAGTTTGGGAGGGTTGCCACTCCCACTACTTTTGCTGTTGGGCATCTGCGAGCCATTTGGTTTAGGTTTAAGTTGCTTCCGTATGCTATGTATTTCATGTTCATTTCTCCTTTGTTTCTTCGCTTATCTTCCCGAGGCTTATGCAGCCTCAGGGTATCTCCATGCTGAGTTGCCATCTAGATTAGCTAGTAGGTGTAGTCTTGCAGTTTTGAACTCTTCGCCGTTCAGTCCTAGTCTTATCAGCCATGTTCTGAAGGTAAACTTTTCGTTTGTGCTTGTTGTTTCTTTTCTGCTTGCACCCCTTTGCACTTTCGCTTGGTTGCTTATCGCTAGTGCCAGTTGTATGTAGGCTTTCACCTTTCCGGCATGGAGTGTTGAGTTGAACATTCGCAGTTCCACCGTTCCTTTTTGGAACACGCTGTGTAGGTTGAGTGCATGGTATCTTGATGAGTGGTAGTGTTCCCAGCTTCCGTCATCGCCGTTGTACCATATCTCTTTGACCTCTTCTATTGTCTTTGGTCTTTTTGATTGCATTTTGTCTAGCATTTTGCCTTCCACTTTTTTGCACCATCTTTCTGATCTTGAGTTTCCCACTCCTAGTGCTTTGAAGAGTAGCGTTTCTTTGCTTGCCATTATGCTTGCTAGGTTTCTAAGGCTCTTTGCAGTGTGTCCGTCTGCTCCTATGTGTATGTGCAGTCCGCAGCTTTCGTTGACCTTTCCGCCCGCTTTTCTTATGGCTCTCACTATTTCTTGCACCTTTTCGATATCCTCGTATCTGCATATTGGAGTTACCATTTCGCATCGGTAGTCGTTTCCCGCGACCGTGCCATCTTTTTTTGTGGCTCTTATGCTTGAGTCGCTCACTACATTCCATCTTCTGCCGTCCGTTCCTCTCACTTCGTATGCTGAGTATGTTCCGCCGATGTATCGTTCGCTTGTGCCTAGCACCTTTGCTATTGCTTCAGCTGCTGTCGATCTCGTGATTCCCGTGAACTCGATTTCCACTCCGAATGTTTGGTTTTTCATGTTGTTTCTCCTTTTGGTTTGTTGTATTTTGTAAACACACAATACCGCAAAGAAACATTAATATCTAGCAAAAACCCCGCTAAAACCAAAGAAAAACACTGTAAAAACTAGACTATAAAACCCTATAAACTAGACCAATTTATGAGCATGTATATCTAATTATATATTTAAAGCCACCGCTTTCAACTGCTCGGCTTTATCTGTTCTCTCCCAAGGGAAGAAAAATTTACCAAAGTTACCACCGACTGTTGTCAGTGCATATATTGGTTCTTGCAGTTGCAGTTCTTCGATGATACCATCAACTGTGAAATCAAAAACTTCAAGCACTGCATCTCTTATTTTGTATTCGGAAATCTTGCTTGTGCCGAATGTGCAAATGTCAATGCTTGTTGGGGTAGCTTTTCCAATAACATAGCTCAGCGAAACTTGTGCTTGATAGGCAAGACCTGCTGCCACGATATTTTTTGCAACGTATCTTGCCATATATGCACCTGACCTATCCACCTTT
Organism: Bacillota bacterium; assembly: GCA_044426045.1. Taxonomy (GTDB): domain Bacteria; phylum Bacillota; class Clostridia; order Christensenellales; family CAMQZB01; genus JAWXUU01. The sequence goes on along the minus strand of JAWXUX010000004.1, from coordinate 162,478 downwards.
GTGCCGTCCTTTCCGCTGTATGCTCCACCGCCGTGTGGGCAATATGGACCATAGCTATCTGCAATTATCTTTCTTCCAGTCAGCCCCGTGTCTGCCTCGAAACCACCTTTCACAAATCTACCACCGGGGTTAACTGTGACAATGGCATTTTCGCAATTTCCATATTCTTCAAAAAATGGTTCGACCACCTTTTGAGTGATTTCATTTTCCAATGTTTCAAGATCTAGCCAATCTTCATGCTGAGTTGAAACGTTGATTGATTCAACTGCAAGTTTTCCGTCATCCGAATAGGAAACAGTAACTTGACTTTTGCCATCTGGCTTTAGCCCTTCTATAATTCCACGTTCTCTGCACTCTGTCAGCTTGTCTGTTATGTCATTGGCAAGTTGAGTTGCTATTGGCATATATGTCAGAAACTCGCTTGTCGCAAAGCCATGCATGATGCCTTGATCACCTGCACCAGTTTCTTCGCCATCAACGGCGCTTGCGATATCCTCGCTCTGTGCCGAAAGCAAAACAGCAACGTGCAAGTCTGTTATGTCATAACCAACACTCGCAATGGTTTTCAGTGCAATATCCGCATAGTCAACCACTGCCTTTGTCGTGATTTCACCAGATATAACAACGCCGTTATGAGTTAGCAAAACTTCGCAAGCAACTCTGCTGTCTTTGTCCTGTGCAAGGCAAGCATCCAAAATGCTATCCGCAATCAAATCTGCAAGCTTATCTGGGTGACCACTTGTCACCGATTCACTTGTTGCATATCTCTTTTCCATATTCTCTCCTTTTTTTAGGGTATAAGAAAACCACTAAGTTTCCCTAGTGGTTTGTTTGTTTTTATTTTATTCTTTTATTTCTGGTTCATCTTCTAGGTCTAAGTCATTGAATAATGGTGACGTAAAAAATTCTGCCAAACTTATTTCTGCTCCATCACAAAATTTTGCGATAGTTAGCACAAATGTTTTATTTGTTCTGTTCTTATTTAAGCTATAAATATTAGATGGCGACATTCCACCATTCAAAGATAGCTTGCTTATTGTCTTGCATCTTTCTTTGCAAATCTCTTCAATTCGCAAGATAAGTGCTTCTCTTAGTTTCATTTTGTCACCCAATATCTCATTCTACTTCTAATTCTTCAAAAGAAAAATCGGCTTTTGCAAAAAATTCATCTAATCCCATTTCAAAACCTTGAGCAATTTGTGCTATTGTTAGTAGCTTTGAAGTCTTTTCTTGTTCTGAAAGAATTGTGCTAATCGTCGATTGTGGCACACCAGTTTTTCGATATAACTGATACTGCGTCATTCCTCTTTCGTTCAAAAGTTCACGTATTCTTTTACTAACTGCCGTTGTAAGTTTCATATTACTACCTCCAATACTTTGCTGTGCCGTAGTATAATTTTAGCTTATGTTCACAAATTTATACTTCGGCACACTGAATATTTGACTATTCATAGCATTTCTTGTTATACTTCGGTATATTGAAGTATTGTAAGGAGAGATTATAATGAAAAAATGCACATTCTGTGGTCACAGCAATATTGCTGATTCCAACCTATTATATAAGAAACTAGTTAGCGAAGTTCGCCACCTAGTTTGTTTGGGCGTTACTGAATTTTATTCTGGTGGTTATGGCGATTTTGACCGATTGGCTGTTCGTGCCGTTTTTGAAGTACAGCAAGAATTTCCAAACATACAAAATATTATTGTCGTGCCATATATCACTGAAAACCACCTTTCTCGTTATGAATACACGTTGAAAAATTACAATGCCACAACTCTCTACCCTTTCGAAACGAAGGTTCTGCCAAAGTTTGCGATTTCCAAACGCAATGAATGGATGGTGGACAATTCGCATTATATAATTTCCTATGTAAAACGTGATTGGGGCGGTGCTTTCAACACCTACGAATACGCTCGCAGAAAGAAGAAAGTTTTTATTGACCTAACAATACAAACTCCTGAAGATTTCCTCTAGCACTTGCACAACAATGCCGTTGCCAGCTTGTTTATACATCTGCGTGTTGCTGATTCCCGCAGCCTTGATTTTGTCTATCTCTTGGTCTTTCCAACCCATTAGCCTTAAACATTCTCTTGGGGTTAACTTTCTAACTCTAAGCACATTTTCACTATCTTCCACGATTCCTGCATCGTGACAGCCCGACTTCAATGTTCGGCTCAAGCCTTCAAGTGGTGGGCGCTGAAATTTTTCAGTTGCATCTGTATACACACCTGCAATTTCCACAACACCTTGGGAATCGTTACAAGTGACTGTTTGTGCCATTTCCTTACCAACCCTGCCTCGCCTTGTCTTGCTGTTTTCGTATGCTAGGTTGAGCGAATCACCCTCAGCCACTTCTTCATAGCCTTTTTTTGTGTTAGCTTTTATTTCGACAACTCTTTTATCTCCACCTGATTCTTTGCACCTCAGTGAACCACAACAATCATCTTTAAAAGTTCTAAGTCCTTCATCTCGCCTTTCTTCGCAGACAAGAAGGTTGTCCTTTTGAACTGTTGTTATTGTGTTAGCCGTGCCATCTTTATTGAATTCCAATCTCTGCTCTGTTGGTTCGCCCACTATCCTAGAACTAGGATTCTCAGGGTTACGTCCTCGCATTGCAGCGATTATAGGCTCTTCCACAACTGGCAATATTGCCGTCTTGAATCCCTCAGGTCTTGTTGTTATCGTAGGAGATATTCCACTTTTATTCAACTTCTTATTGAAAGCATCTATGCTGTCACCGCTCTCACAGTTATTTTCTTCAAACACTTCTATGACTTGTGCATGGAATCTTTCCGCAACCTTTGGCTCTGTGTTCCCTCCACCACAAGTGTGGACTGTTGGTGCTATGCCGTTTGTATCGTATACACGCCTTGAACTTTCCATCATCTTTTGATATTTTTCATTCTGCAGTTCACCAAGAACAACGCACTTTGGCTCTTTCCAATCTCTTGCAGCGAGCGTTGGCACGATAGCCTCTTGACTTATTACGCTGTTTCGCCTTTGCACATAAGTGCTTGCAAGCATGGCTCTCACCCTTGCCTCTGTTATGTAGAATTTCTCATCAACCTCACTTTCCAAAATATCCTTGAGCCTTGTTTTGAGTTCTTGCTTTTCTGGAAACACGAACGGTGCATGCTCGCCACGAACCGAAACGCAGAAAACTCTTTCTCTGTTTTGTGGCACTCCATAATTCTTGGCGTTCAAAACTTGCCAATAGTTGCTGTACCCAAGAGCAGAAAGAAAAGCGAGCCACTTATCGTAGTCCGCTCTGAATTTTTTACCCACTAGGTTCTTTACATTTTCTAGTAACAAATATTTTGGCAGCGTGCCGTTTTCTTGTGCTATTAGCAGCAGTCTTTCTACTTCCCAAAGTAGTCCACTTCTTGTGCCACCACCTTTTTCTAGTCCTGCAAGTTTCCCCGCAAGGGAAATATCTGTGCATGGGAAAGAGTATGTCCAAAGGTCAGCCGTTGGAAGTTCTGGTATTTTTGTTATGTCACCGAGATTTTCCACGTTGCCGTGAAGTGCCTCGTAGCTTATGTTCGCATATTTATCTATCTCACTTCTTGCAACCACCTCGTGCATCACTCCAAGATTTTTCAGTGCCTGCGTTTGCGAGCCAATTCCTGCAAACAACTCCACAACTTTTATATTGTCTTTAATCTTAATCACCTCCTAATTGTTTCCCGCAATGCCTTCGCTTGAATTTAATAGCATCGCCATTGGATCTACTTCATCTTTCACAAACGCTTCACTGCAATTTTCTTTTACAATTTGATAAATTTGCAACCACTGCGTTGTGCTTTGCTTCAAAAAGTCTTGCGATATTCTGATAAATGGACTTGCAATTGGCATTTCCGTTGTTGGATGCTTGGCAATAAAGCCGTATCTGTGTACCGCCATTTCCGCTTGAATCCACCGAGCCACGCACATTGCATACTGCTCGAGAACTAGTGGATTGATTAACTTCTCACAGCCACGCTCTTTCAGCCATATCCATGTTTTCCCATACACTTTTCTGCCTATATTTTCACTGACACCTTTTGTCTGCTCGGACAAATACTCACCCGGTTCGGGCATTTCTTCACCGACAAGGTCATCTTCAAACTTCAGCACCTGTATCTTTTTGCCATAAATATCATTATCAATCTTATCTTTTATAGCAGATTTCTTTCTTCCTGAATTAGGTCTAGCTCCGCCGTGACCATTCCCCATTTTATTATTCCCCCTATATTTTTTAAACTTGAAAACCATTAAATCTTGAAAAAACTATTCTCAAACTTGATTTTTCACCATTGCTTCAAACCGCATAAAATCCCCACAACCCCCATTCTATAAGGGATTGAACCAATCTTGAAAAAAGGGATTATACCCCTCTTGATTTCGGTTATTTTTCGCGCGATACTGCGCCCCCGCACGTGGAGATGGATGTCCTAGAGATTTAATCCCCCCTATCCTTTCGAAAAGATTTTCTGCTGTGGGAAATTTATCCCCAACGTGAACCTTCTTTTGCTGACTTCCTTGAGTGACAACTCCAGCAAAGGCTTTGCAAGTTTGCGATGTCTAGCAACGCTCCGCCTTGACGTATTGGAGTGATATGGTCAACCATGCGAGCCCGCATGTATTTGCCACTTCTCAAGCATTCCTCACACATTGGTTGTGATGTGAGCTTCAGTTTCCGCAACTCTTTCCATTCTCTTGACTGGTAGAACCGTTGGGTATCCCTATTGCGCTGATATTTATTGTAGTTATTATCCTCTATCTTTTTATGCTCCTCGCAGTACCGCCCCTCTGTCAATTTCGGACAGCCGGGATATCTGCAAGGTGTCTTTGGTTTTCTAGGCATTTGTTTTCTCCTTATACTTATGAGAGAACGAAAAAGAGAAAGCATACGCTCCCTCTAAATCATTTTATATTCACTTCGCTAAGTCATGAGCAGGTATTCTCTTTTCTTTTCTCTCGCTTATATTATACGGGAAATTATGATGCATTTCGTGTGTTTTCGTGTGCTTATCGTATGTATTTCGTATGTTCTTCGTGTGTTTATTCTCAATCGAACATCTTCTGCAACTCATTCACTGCCCTTTTCACCTTTGACACAACACCAGCTTTTGTATATCCTGTACTTCTTGCTAAAGATTCATAGCTATCACCCTTTCTATAATGCCTGTCAATGATGTTTTGCAAATCTTCTTTTAAATATTCTAGCCCCATATCTATCGCTTCCATTTCTCGCAAAATTTCTTCTAATTCTGAAGTCATTTTATTATGCTTTTGTGCAACAGATATCTTCAACTTGTTTTTTCTATAGTTCTTTAATGTTTTCTTTATATTCCCCATATTGATTCTCCCATTCACTTTCTTGCCATTCCCATTCAGCTATTTCAAATGCTCTATATGCTTGCAGGCGTTTTACCCAGTCGGACTTGTCTTTTATTTTCCCAACTTGCAATTTGTGCCAATTTCTTATTTGCCCACAATCTTCCAATTCTTCGTTCCAATCTTTATCTCTGCATATTCCAACTAGTCGCCACATTTGCATCGATTTGAATCTCTCGCCTTTATACAAGAATAGTTTTAGATATTTGCCTACACTTTCATCAAGATACTTAACAGAGAAATACTTCACATCACAGTCTTGATACTCACCATCTTTCAAACTGAGGTAATCTTCTATTAAATTCTTTATGTCGTCTTTAGGAAGTTCCCCAATTTCCATTACTTCTTCATAGTCGAACCTCGCCTCCGCCGTGATTATCACCTTATGTATCAATACTTCTCTCTTCATTTCCTGCTCCTAAATCTCTTTTGCAAATGCCCCTATTATCTCTCGCACTTCACCGACTGTTCTCACCACAAGTGCATATCCACCAGCTTTCAATATCTTCTTTATTGTTATTGCTTGCAAAACTGTTGGCTTGTTTGTTCCAACCTTACATTCAAATGCAATAAATCTGCCTTTATAGCAAACTATGATATCTGGTATCCCAGCCGTTCCATAAGCACCACCATGTTCTTTCCAATAAAAGCAATCTTCCACCGTGGATAGATACTCTTTTATCTTTTTTACCAAATCACTTTCCTTCATTTTTTACTTTCTCCTCGTATTTCTTGATGTGGTGGACAAGATAAAATATCTCTTCTTCAAGTTCCGCTTCTTTCTCTTTTCCAAACTCCATATCTTTTAGAAACTTCACTTTTACCGCTTCTTCTTTCATTCCATAGCACATAGCAAATATTGATGTTCTTTTTAGCTTCTTTTCTATGTATTTTTTCTTCTGCTCAAGAACATCCAAGTTTTCTACCTCATCACGATATCTTTTGCCAAGCACATAATCTGATAGAATGTGTAGCTCGGCATAAGCTATCGCATTGTCTATTCTAATAAGGTATTTCATCAAATCTCTGAACGTAGCTTTATTTTTTAATTTCATTTCTCTCCTTTTTTCTTAACAACTCTATGTCTTATATGTCCACACGTCCATAAAGACATATAAATTAAGTGGACATTACTCTCTAGTCGCGAGAGTATTTTATTTTTTGGTCATTTGGACATATAGGACATATGTTTATATAGGTTTAGTCATCATTTTTATCGTAGAAAGTATATTGATATTTTCTCATATCGTCACGAACAATCCTTTTGAATGTGTGTGATCTTGTGCCACTTTTAGTTGCCTTATGTTCTATATCATCGCAATGCAATTTATAGTCATATCTGGATATCAACTTACCCACTGCTTGAACTGAGTCAACTACTTGTTTATCCGTGACATCGTATACTGCTTTTAACAAATCAGCCACAGAGCCTGTCCAACCAGTCATTGGATTTTGTGCTACTAGTTCTTTGATTGTTTTTATGTAGAGATTATTTTCATATTCTTCTTGTTCTCTCGCTGCAGTCACTTCTTCAGCTGTGCCATCTACTCTCCAGCAATACTTGCTTCTATCAAATGAAATTATAAGATTTTTCTGCTCTATATCTCTTCCCGTTGCAGAGAATTTAGCACTCTCTTCATTTCTCTTTTTCTTAGATATAATCATAATCGTATCAGCTGCACCCATCAATGCTGTGCTTCCACTTATCATGTTGAATACATCTGCCTCATCTGCCATTTTCCTTAGATGATGAACAAGCAAAATACAAATTTTATGCTTATCTGCAAATTCTTTTATCTGCCCCATCTCCCTATAATCATTGCTATATAAGGTTTCGCTCTTTGAACTTTTCCCCCTCACCTTTTGAAGTGTGTCAATTATCACTAGCTTGATATTTGGATGTTCTTCAAGTTCTTCTTCAATTTTTGAAAGCAACCCATTATCAAGCATATCTGCCTTGATTGAAAAATGCATTGTTGCTGGTGGTTCTTTTCCTTTCTGAATTTTCACAAGTCTGTCTTGAAGCCTTGCTTTACCATCTTCAAGTGCATAATATAAAGTTTCGCAAGCCAAGGTTTTCTTACCAAAGAAAGTTTCTCCCTTCGTAATGCTCAAACACATTTGCAATACCATCCACGATTTTCCAAACTTCGACGGCGCACACAAGAACGCAAGTCCAGTTGGCAAAATATCATCTATAATCCACTCTGTCGGTGGAATTTCTTCATGAAATAAATCAGATGCAGTGAAGCTGTCTTTATCTGTTTTGTATTTAGCTTTCAACATTTTGCCCGCAAGCACGATATTGCTTTTAAGTTTTGATTGCTTTGCTACTAGCAGTTCATTTGGGTCTTTGAACTCGGCTGCTACGTTTGCTTCTATGAACTTTGCACCTATGTCATATAACTCTCTAGCAAGTTCTCTGCTCGCCTTTTTCCCCGGTTCGTCATTGTCAAAACAAAGAATAAAGCCTGCATACTCCTTTGCTTTTTTGATGTTATCTAGTAGCTTCCGACCACCAGTCGCACCACAAATTGATACTGCAATGCCTCCACATTGAGAAATACTCATCGCACAAATTGGACTTTCAACAACGAAAATAGGTTTCTTTGTTTGGTTCAGTGCTTCTGCTCCCCAAAGTGGCTCTGCACCAGCATCTTCAGTTTTTGGCTTATAGAATCTCTTGTCTGCTACACTTCGTCTTTGATAGTATCCAAGTTTAGATGAATATGGAATCACTACTGCGTTTTTCTCTTTATCAAAGCCTAGTGAGAACTGAGCGATTGTGTTTTTTGTCAACCCTCTTTTCCCAAAATAATCAGTCATTCCGATATTTTCTTTACAATTTGATATGTATTTCTTGATGCTTGCCTTTTGTTTTTTAACCTTTGTTTCCCCTTTTTTTTCGTAGCTTATTCCATATATATCCGCAAGCATTTCAGCTGCTTCTATATTGCTTATACCTTTTAGTTCACAAACAAAGTCAATCGCATCTCCACCTTTTCCACAGCCAAAACATTTCCAAGAATTTGTTTCGGTATTTACCGATAACGATGGTGTCTTTTCCATGTGGAATGGGCAAATAACTTTCCCTTGAGAGTTTGGCTCTGCTACAAATTTATTAATCACGTCATATATTTTGACGTCTCTTTTTACTATTTCAAATAAGTTATTCATATTCTTCCTTTTGGGTTTTGGGGCAGATGTCTGCCCCACCTTGTTTATTCTTCACTCACTCCTGAGCTTCCTTGCATCATTTTCTTTAGCTCTGCGCCCATGTTTGCAACAGCTGTTTTCTCTTGCTCTGTCAGATCTCGCTCCTTTGCAAACACTGCTTGGGAATAATTTATTCCCGTTGTGTTCTGCGCTTTCTTAAGCGAAAACTTAGTCACAACTGAACTTGGCTTTTGGTTCTTATTCATAAGTCGCATCAGATATTTTGAGAATTCTTTCAACGAGCCTGTTGGCAGCACCAAAACAGTTGGGAACATATCCCCCTCTTTCAATATGTATATTCTTCGCTTTTGCTTACAGGCTTTTCCTGACCCATCATCTGCAGAACCAAATTTATTGAAGTCGCATGTTGAACAATTTGTTATTTCACCCGTTTCTACATTCACACCAATAATCCCATCTGCACTTCCACAGTCTGGTCTATTATTACTACCGTCAAATTTTTCTTTATAGTATGTGCTGATTGGGTGTTGATAGAGTATCACGGCTTTGAAATCTTTAGCCATGTCTGGACTTTCGGGATCATCACCGGGTATTTCATATGCAATGCCTCCACCACTTGGGATTCTTATTCTTTCAAATGTCGGTGTCAAACCTGCCATTTCTTCACCCAGCATTTCCTTTAGGTCAACCAAGTTTGCTAGTCCACTTTCTTCTTTTTCCATTATTTCTTTTGACATATATCTTTTCTCCTCTTATCCTTTTCTTAATTGAATACTTTGTTTTTCTGCAACCTTCACAAGTCCATCAAGCCACTCTGGCATGACATCATCATTGTTTTGCTTTAGTTCTTTGATTTGTGAAGACAACGTTCCCGTATTGATTGTGAATAGGTGTTCGTACCCCTTCTTTTTCAATACACTATACAGTTCATGTTTTCGTTCTGGAACTGCAGCGGGGTATTCTTTTATCACCATAGAAAATAGTGCGTTATTTCGTTTAAAACTAGGCACTTCTGCCGACAGCATCGCTTCAATCAAAGCCCGTTCTAGCGTTTCTATTTCTACATTCAGTTCTTTCAACTCTAATTGCAAATCATCTTTCTTCGCACGCAGCTCCTTATATTGATCTGCTGTTTCAAATATTTTTTGTTCCATGTATTATTCTCCATTTCTTTATTATTTCGTTGATGTTTTTACCGTTTCGAATATTCCTGCGAGTTGATTCATACGGCAAGTCATATAACCTACACGCAAGAATCAACGGAATCTTAACATCAACAAATAGTGTGTTACTCCTGTTTAAACATTGCTCTTTTCTTGATATCCAAATACAATTTAATGGGCAATAATCTCCATCATTATCCATTCTTTCTAGCGTCAAGTTTTCTGTGTATCCATGGTTTATAGCCCATTCTTTAAAATTAAAGTAATTTCTCCATGATTCGCACACAGTTACACCCTTACCACCGTAGTTTTTATATTCTTTATGCTTTGGTGAAGTGCAACGATACATCATGCTATTCCAAATGTTATGCATTCTCGTTCCAGTTTCATGGTGTTTAAATTTCCCCATTTCCACCTCTAAGAATATCTCTCCAATTATCTACAAGAAGATCAGCAATTGACTTTTTCTGTTGCAATGCATTCATAATCTGCTCATCAACTGTATCTTTTGCCACAAGATGTATGTACAAGCATTTTTCTTTCTGCCCAATTCTATGGATTCTTGCTCTCGACTGTTCATAGTTTGCATAATTAAAATCAAGCGAATAGTATATAGCTACACATCCAGCCGTCAATGTCAATCCCATTCCAACTGTTTGCAACTGACCAATGAATACTTTGCAGTTAATCTCATTCTGAAATTTATCTACTTGCTCTTCTCTGTGGTTTATCTCGCCATAAATAATTGCATAATCTATCCCCTTTTTCTTCAGCATTTTCTCGATTGCCTTAATTTCTGGCAAAAATCTTGCAAAAACTACAACTTTTTTGTTCTCTCCAATACAAGTTTCCACTATCTCTTCTAGCGCTTCTAATTTTGCCGTACTTATGCAGATAGCTTCTCCTCCATCATCACGGATAAAGCCACCTGTTATTTGAGATAATCGCAACAGCTTTGTCAAAATATTCTTTGCCGTTACTTCTCCATTTGCAATCTCAGCAAAGCTATCTAGCTCAATGCTTTTATAACTTCTCAACGCTTTTGGCTCTAGTTCAATGAGTCTGGTTTCATCAATAAATGATGGCAAATCAACTGCATCTTTCAGCTTCACACGATGCGCTATTTTATGCGCCCGCTCTGTCAGCTCAGCCAAATTGTTATAACCTATTATCTGGTGGTTGCCATATCCGCCGAGTATCGCATACTTTGCTCTATATAGATAAAAACTATCTCCAAATATCTTGCGATCTAGGAATTTATACTGCGAAAAGAAATCCATTGGGCTTCCAACAATTGGTGTTCCTGTGAGTATCACGTTATACTTGCTGTCTTTGCCAAGCTTATGCATGCACTTGCTTGCTTTTGCTTGTGGGTTCTTGATTTTAGTGGATTCATCGCATACAATCATGTCAGGATTCCACTCGGTGAGTTCCTTTTCAATGCGCCATGCACTCTCATAATTAACAACCACTATCTGCAGATTATCTCCACACATATTTGCCAGCACTTCATCTTTTTTACTAACCGCACTTGAGAGAATACATAGGTTATAATCAAAGTCTGCAAACTTTTCAAACTCCTGTTTCCATACCGAAACTATCGATTTAGGTGCAACTATCAGCAATTTAGAAACATCTTTTCGATTACTTAACTCCCCCGCTAGTGCTATTGTTGTGAGTGTTTTTCCTGTTCCCATCTCCATGAGGTAAGCCAGTGCTTTGCCACACTCGAACACATCAAGTCCAAACTCGAACGCCTTTTCTTGATGTTCATACGGCTTTGCCCTTATGGGCATTTTGATTTTTTCTTTCTTTTCCAAATTCTCCTCCTACTATTTTTTTGGAAAAGCAAAGGTCTTTAAAATACTTGCCATAACCACAGCTTGTTCATCGTTCAACGAAGGAAGAAGTTCTTCTAGCAAGTTTTGCTGGTCTGATTTGAGATACTGCTTACATAGCCTGTATCCATCAGCAACATAAATGCCACCCCCATTGCCTTGAATAGTGTAGATTGGATGAGAAACTGAAAGTGATTGAATGTCACGAATGATCGTACTTCTCGACACTCCATATTCATGCATTAAGTTTGCAATGCTTTCATTTCTTCTGACACAAATGTCATTCAAAATCTTTTCTCGACGTTCGTTTGCACTCACAGCTTCTCACCTCCTTTGCCTTTCTATGGCTGTATTCTAAAATTCAAAGGTTTCACCTTTTGACACCTTTGAAAAAGTTTTTAAAGTTTTTTGCAAATAAAAAAAACCAGATGAAACACTCATGTGAATCATCTGGCTATTTGGTCATTCATATTGATGCCGTTGCTCAGTATTTACTGTTAATATTCTTTTATTTTCTTTATTTATTTTTAAGATAGTCTTACATCTAGGACATTTTATTTCTATTACAACTTTTCCTGTTAAGTGCATATCAAAAAGTCTCACTCCACAAGCAGTACACTTGATTTTATCCATCACAACCTCCCATTACTTATTTTACGCAAATGTGCGTAATTATTTTCTAAAAAATATATGAGCCTTGCTCACATATTTTAATTATTTCAAACAAATATTATCATTACTCAATCCAAAATGATTCCTAACTTTTTCAATCTTATTCCAGCACATTGTTTAGACATCTCGTATATATCGGCTATTTCGGCTTTTAGTGTTTTTACATCTTCAATTTCTCTTGAACCAATAAGCTCTATGTATCCATCATTATATCCCAAAGACTTTAATATCTTCTTAGCAAATGGAACAATACTTTCTTTTGGCATTGCAAGCGCAGCTGCCAAAAAGTTTGCTTGATGCTCTATAAAATCAAGCGGAGTTTCAAGATGTGTTTTGGCAAGGAAAAAATCCGTTCTTCTGCAACATGCAACTTTATCATACTGTTTCCCATCAATATAACCAAACATATCTAGTTGTGGACTTCTTTCATATATATTTTTATGCGCAAGCAAATGCGAGCACTCATGAAGCCCAGTAAATTTTTCGACTCCTCTAGACATATCGCAAACACCAACATCAAGAACAATAGTATTTTTCTTAAGAGAAATTTTCGTTGCGCACATATTTTCCCTGTCGAAGATCTTAAGCTTGTCCCCATCATTAAAAGATGATGCACCCAAAATTTGAGATTCACCTTGCTTATAAAATATGTGTTGAAACTCTAGGTTAGCACCCAGATAAAATTCAGCAAAATCTTGATAGTTAAGCGATTGTGGGAATAACAAGAGGTCTTCCCTATAATCTTGTATTATTGCACTTGCAAAATCGTCTAGATATTCATCTTTCACCATAGGCACTTTGCTTTTATATCTTTTACATTCGAATTCAATCATTATCATCTCCAATATCATTCTCTTGAATGAACTTCTTCCAATCTTCTATAGTCAACTTACCTTGATTGCTCTTTCTGAGAGCAAGCCTTGCGATATCACCAATCTCTTCATACATAAATATATCACCAATATCTTCTGGTATTTGTCCATTATTATCCCTTGCTGCCAAATCGTAGAGTTCATTTCTCGTTGTTTCGCTCGCATCTACTTTGAAAATAAGTTTTTCAATTTTTTCAGCATTTAACGGCTTTCTTCTATCACTTTCAATATCACTGAGCAAGCTTAGTGATATACCTAGTGTTTCTGCCATTTCTTTTAGTGTTATTCTTTTGCTTGTTCTTAATTCTTTTGCTAAATCTCCAAACTTCTTTACTTGTCTTTTCATAATATCTCCGTTCCGCAAGCATCTTTTAATTAATCATTTGTACATTTTAAAATTTTTTTTCATATAAGTTCACTTTTTTCACAACCTTGCGTAATTTGAGTATAACACTATAAATATTACTTGTCAAGCCATTTAAATAATTTTCTACATTTTCTTTACATATTTATTATTTCACATTTTTCCACAAAAAGAACGCAGAGGTTTAGCGGTCCTCTGCGTTCTTTTTTAGTATAGAATTTATGTCCCGCAATTCGGGATAAAGTTAGTTACCTTCTTTTGCATTAGCTTTGTTTCTTCTTTTTGTAGATTACAAAGCCTGCGATTCCGCCGATTGCTATAACAGCAACAAGAATCCAAATCCATGCATTAGAGCTTGAAGTTGTTTCTGTTGGAGTTTCAGTCACAACTGGAGTTTCTGTCGCTGTTGGAGTTTCTGTCACTGTTGGAGTCACAATCGGAGCTTCGTAGCTAGCAGAAATTGTTGTTGTTCTCTTATATTTGTCTGTTGCCACGATTTCGTAGTCCCCGTCACCAAGGTCTGAAAGGTCGATTTCCACCGTGCTTCCAGAGAATTCATAAGCCACACCGTTCACAGTGATTGAAGACAAATTAGCATCATAAACAGTCACCACATCGCCATCTTGTTCCATAGTTGGAGCTGAGCTGTCAATATTTAGTGAACCAGATGAGCTTGAAGAACTGCTTGTTGATGTGCTTGTTGTAACAGGAACTGCAAGAACCACGAATGGTGAGAATGAAGTTGTTGTGAATGTCAAAGTTTTTGCAGCATGATCGTATGTTGCTGGCAAGTATTCGACAGTTTCACCATCAGCTTTCACGTGAGCCACATAGTATGTTGCCCCTTCTTCACCTTCAAACGCTATTGTCACTTGCGTGATTTCAGAATCAGTACTGCCCCTCACAACTTTGATAGTATAATCAAACGTTGTGATTTCATGCTCGGACAAATCAATAGAGTCGCCATTCACATCTGTCAAACTTCCGCTTGCCATATCATTTTCGATGATACCAGTTGCGCTTGAAACTACACCTGGTGTAACCAAAATGCCGGTTGCATCGCTTGCTGATGTTGTGATTGTGATTGAAGTTGTGCTTTCATCGCTTTCTGCAACTTCTACTGTTGCAGTTTTCAATGCTGTTGCAGAATTTTCGCCGTATGTTAATGTTTCAATTGCCGTTGGATTTGATGTTGTTTCCGTTACCATATTTTCAAGAAGTTCTGCGATTTCAACGATTTCAGCTTCTGTGCTTGCTTCTGCAACTATGCCATCAATGATTGTGCTGTATGCTGCATTATTTTCAGAAGCACTGCTGATTATTTCATATGCCTCAGCCAAATCATCGGCAGAAACATCATCTGAAGACTCAACTGTTGAATAGATTGTCATGCCAACATCTGCACTTGTAACGCCGAGATAATTATCATCTTCAACGTATGTTGCTTTGTATGTTGTGTCTATTGCAATCACAGTTGTACCTTCCAAATCCCAAGCCCAGCCATCTGGCAATTCTACGCTTGAAAGCTTGTCGCCCGCTGTTGCATATAAGCCAGTTGGAACTGTTGGGTCTGCTTTTTCGATTGTGAAAGTTGCTGTTGCTGTTGTTTCAGAGTAGTTATCAGTTCCTGCGATTGTTGCAGTCACTTTGTATGAACCTGCATCTGAAACTGTTTCAGTTGCAACATATTCTGTGCCTTCAGAAATTTCGTATGTATATACAATATCTTCAGCACCGAACAACGCACTTTCGATTGTTGGAGCGTTTGCTGTTTCACCATATGTCCAACCTACGATTGAAAGGTCAGCGATTTCGTTTGTTGCTTGAGTGATAACCAAACCAGCAGTTATTGTTTTTTCATATGCTTTATATGTTTCGTCTTCGTCACGAGAAATCACAACATCGTATGAACCAACATCTGTTGGATCAGCGACTGGTGTTTCTTCGTCTGATACATAGTACTCAACAACAAATCCGATTTCTGAATTGTCGCCTGAGATCGCATATACTTTAACGTCGCCATCATAGCTTACACTTGCGTTTGCAGTTTCATCGATTGACACAGCTGTTTTTTCTTGCCAGATTGCAAATAGAGTCACATTTTCTGAAATATCGCCAACTGTATATGTCGCTTGATCTGTAACGCTTGCTTCTTCTGTTGCTGATTCAGACCAACCGAGGAATTTGTATCCTTCTCTTTCAAACCCGTTTGCAGAAACTTGGATATCAATTCCGCCAACGATTGTTTGACCGTCCATTGTGCCTTCACCACCATTTGCATCATAGTTCAATTTATATGTTGTAGCTTCTGAAACTTCTTGCCAATGAGCATATAAAGTTGTGTTTCCTTCATATACCTCAGCTGTTGTCACGAGGTCGCCATCAATGGCATCTGTGTACCAACCAAGGAATATGTATGAATTATCTGAAATAGTTGGAAGTTCACTCAATGTTCCATCAAGCCCAGTTGTTGCACTTTCCGCTGTTGCAGATACGCTTACGTTGTTAGTATTGAACTCAACTGTGTATTTATCTACCAATTCAACTTCAACAACTTTTGTTTTAGTCACATAGTTTGCATTTGTTGCTGTGACAGTAACTTCGTATGTTCCTGCTGGCAAAGTTGCGAAATCGTCAATTGTGCCATCTGTTGTCGAATAAACAACGTCAATCACATCGTCGCCGTAAGCGCCAGTCACTTCCGCTTCATAATCATCTCCGACAAACATCAATGCATTTTCTGCTGAAATTTCGAGCGTGTCTGCCGCTTCAATCACAAGCCCACCTTCGATTTTATAGTATGAAGATGTGTCTGCCATGTTGAAGATAGTAACGTCATACGAGCCGACAGCAGTTGGGTCTGTTTTGAGCGTTGTGCCTTGGTAGTATGCAATGATATATTTTCCGCCCAAATCAACATATGCTTTCACTTCGCCGTCATAAACATAAGTTTCAACAGCAGTTTCTTTAACGATTGTTGAGAATTCATATGTGACGTCAGAAACGATTGATTGAACTTCGTCGCCATCATCCCCTTGAATAGTCACGTTTTTAGTGTGGATAGCAGAGATTGTTACATTGTCATAAAAATCAGGTTCAGTGAACTCGATATCTGTGAGGTATGTGAGGTACACACCGTCTGCAACTTCAAAGTCTACTGTTTGATCTGAAAGTGTGCCTTCTGAAGCAAATAAAGTTATTGTACCTTCTTGAGCGTTTCCATCAGTTGTCATGTAGATTTGAAGAACTCCTTCTGAAACCACTTTTGTTGAAAGCGTTGCACCTTCGCCAACTTCGGAAATCATTCCACTTTCATCAACAGCATAATATGTCGCACTTGCATTAGCTTTTACCAAAATACCAACTGTTCCACCATAGCTTACTGTTGTGCCTGGTCCAACCAAATACAAACTTGCAAAATCGCCAGTGAGTTTCACCGTTGAATTTTCATCAACTTCATCAAACAAGTTGACAGCCGCATAATAGCTGTTGTTATCTTCGTCGACATACGCCACATTTGTCACATTTCCGCCAGAAGTTACATTCACCGTTGGAATGCTTTCGCTCATGTTATATACAGTTAGCGATTCAGATTCCAATTCGATATCATATTCTGATGTGGAATCAATGAAATAGAAAGTTGCAGTTGCATAGTCAAATACAAATTCACTTGCATATGTGCCACCATTATCTGCAATCGCAATAGAAACAAGTTCAACGCCCTCGCTTGTTGTGATTTGACCTATCGAACCACTGTTGTTGTTGTTTGAAGCATAATCCACTGAATTTTCACCAATCACAATATAGCCAGATCCGCTTTCAAGATTTCCAATTTTACCAACGTTTTTATATACATTGATGTTTGCGCCAGCCACGATATTTCCAATCTCGGCATCAGCATCGCTATTACCATTTGTTTCGTCTAGTGAACTTGCGACACCAATGTTAACATTTCCTGTCGCAGTCAAATTGTCAATGCTACCAGTATTTGTAGTCACGATAATTTTATCCAACACGTTTGTCACAGTTCCAATCGTTCCCGCATTGCTTTGAATACTGATATCAGTTGAAGAATTCACTGTGATATCCCCAATCACACCACTTTCGCCATTATAGATATCATTATCTACCGTAGATGAAATTCCTTCTTTATATGATATGTCACCAATAGTGTTACCATTGAGAATATCTGCAGTTCCAATATCTATGTATGTTGTGAATGTTATCGATTCATCCGCGCCAGTTGCTATTTCACCATTTGTGTCTTTTGTGTAGATTGCGACATATGTTCCAGCATCAACACTTCCAATAGTTCCGCTGTTGATTTGATATTCCATATAATCCGCACTGCCTTGACCAATAGAAACATATGTTCCAGCAGTCAAATCCCCAATGGTTCCCAAATTGCGATAGACATTTATAGTTGTTCCAGCAGTAATGCTTCCCATTACAGCGTCTGTGTCGTTTCCTTTGGTATCAACAGTATTACTATTACCAACAACAACTGCTGTTGCAGCTGTCACATTTCCAATTTCACCCGTGTTATTTCTTATATTTACGTTTGTATTATCATTTCTGACATCGCCAATCTTGCCTGCATTACTTTCAATAGCCATATTATTCGTTGTATTAACTGATATATCCCCGATTATTCCTGCACCATTATAAATGGAGCTAGTTGAAGTAGCTGAAGTTCCTTCTTTGTAAGATACATCACCAATATCATTTCCATTAGCAATATTTGAAGAACCAATATTGATTGCTGATACGATCGTGATTGATTCACCAGCAGCAGTCGCTATTGAACCCCCTTCATCGGCAGTATAAATCGCAACTGATAATCCAGCATCAAGGCTACCAATCGTTCCACTGTTGATTTGATTTTCCATATAGTCGACTTCATTTTGACCAATTGTTATGCTTGTTTGTGCAACTATGTTGCCAATTTTGCCCAAATTGCGATATATCGTCAAACTTGTTCCTGCATTTATATTTTTTATAACTGCATCTACATTAGAATTTCCCGTTGTTTCGATAGCGCTTTTTGAAGCACCAACAGTTACTGTTGTTCCAGCATCCAAATCGCCAATTTCACCAGTATTGGATGTGATTGTGATAGTTGTTCCAGCCACCACTTCACTAATTTTATTTGTACTTGATGTGATTGTGATAGCTGTTCCAGCATTCAAATTGCCAATTTCGCCAGTATTGGATGTGATCGTGATAGTTGTTCCAGCCGTCACATCACCAATTTTACCTGTATTAGATGTTATTGGCATAGTAGTTTTTGATGTCAAACTTCCAATTGTTCCTGCATTTGCTGTTACCTTAACATTTGTAGTATCATTTTTAACATTGCCAATTGTTCCTGCATTACTTACAATTGTTATATCACTTGATGAATTCACTGTGATATCTCCGATTGTTCCTGTTCCATTATAGATATCATTATCGGCCGAAGATGAAGTCCCTTCTTTATAAGATATATCACCAATAGTGTAACCATTTGCAGCACTTGAAGAACCAATATCAATTGATGTTGCGAATTTTATTGATTCACCCACGGCAGCTGCTATTGAACCAGTAGCTATTTCACCACTGCTTGATGTTGAAGTGATTGTGACTGCACCACCAGAATCCACACTACCAATTGTATCAGTGTTTTCCGAAATAGTAACCGCACCGCCTGCCGTAACACTACCTATTGTTCCATAGTTAATAATTGTTAATTTAGTTTGTGCTGGATATACGATATCACCCAATGTTCCATAGTTTGTGAGTGTTGTGGCTGCTGTTGATGATAAAACAACAGTTTTTCCCTTCCCAACTTCAACACCTGTGTTTTCTGTGCTACCTATTGTCACTGTTGTTCCTGAAATAGTTACATCACCGGTGATTGTTTCTGTTATAGTTCCAGAAGCTGATGTCATTGCAACAATATCGTCATTGTATCCAACAAGCACTGTTCCCTTTGCAGTTTCGCCCGAAAGTGTCGCATTGCTAAGTGCGGTAACATCAATGGTGTTATTTCCATCTGTTGTTGATGTCATATTCAAATACAAATTACCGATATCACCAGTTTCTTTTTCAAGAACTTCCAAATAAAAACCTGACGTTGCTGCTGATATCATTGCTTGATCCGTTAATGTTACTGTGACTGGATCAGTTGAAACATTCGTACTTAAATAACCTGCCAATGTTAGACTGCCATTTGTTGATATAGCTCCAGTGAACAAACTTTCTGTTACAGCACTGGTGTTTCCAGTGAGTGTCAACAATCCAACGTTATTTGTTATACTACATGATAAAGGCATAGTGCTATAGTTGTATACAGTGAGAGCCCCTGTGCCTGCAACTTTTGATATGCTATCTGTTATATTGCCATAGTTTGTAACCGTTACAGCATTTGTACTTGCAGTGGTAGATGTTATAGTATTGATGATACCTACTGCACCAGTTTTATCTTCCGTAGAGCCATTTGTTATAGTAAAATTACCAGAAGCTATTATATCTTTAATCGTTCCAGTATTTGTGACTGTTACTGCAGATCCACTTATTGTTCCAATCGTACCAGTATTTGATGACAAAGTTACTGTTGTACCAAATACTTCATTTATAGCTCCATAGTTATAGAACTTCGAGATTTTGTTGATTGCAGAAATAGTTTCAATTTCCACACCGCTATTCACAATAAGTCCCGTTACATCCGCAGTCATGATACTCAAATATATTGCACTGTCTGAAGGGTAGGTATAAAGCACGACTGCATCAGCATCTGTGACTTCCACACTGCCATCTTCTTTTTTAGTGAATTCAAGTGTACCACCTGACGTGTGTTGATATACGCCTGAAGATGCATCGCTAGAGAATACCATTTTATTAGTTGTTGCCGTGATTGGGAACCATTCATCTGAATAACCAGATGCTACAGCCGCACTCAATACGCCATTTGTGATTACGCCTTTGTTCGTATAACCAGTTGTACCTATTGTGACATTTCCCACAGCACTGATAGATTCGATAGTATTGTAGTTTTGAATATTAGCACTACCCACTGTCACTATAGTGCCAGCATCAATTGCACCGATTGAACCAGTTCCATTTGTATAGATGTATGTATATGTGACAGACGTCAAATCGCCAATCGTTCCATAGTTATTATTCAATGGATAACTCGTAGCAGTGCTTTGACCAACTTGAATATATGTATCTGCGTTCACATCGTCAATAGTTCCCAAATTCCTGTAGATTATCGTTTGAGTTTTTGAAGTTATGTCACCTATTTTTGCGTTTGCATTGCTATTACCAACAGCTTCATCAGTGTTATTACTTGAACCGACGGTCACATTTGAACCTTTGTTCGTGATATTGCCAATTGTTCCTGCATTGCTTTTCACCGTTATACCGTCTGTTGTATTGACTGTTATATCACCAATATCACCATATTCACCATTACAGATACTGCTAGTTCCCGTTGAAGCCACTTCAGATGAACTATCTCCAATAGTGTTTCCATTCAAAATACTTGACGATCCTATCTGGATATATGTTGTGAAGACAATTGATTCGTCCTCTCCTGTTGCAATTTCACCATTTACATCGCTTGTATAAATTTGAACAAAAGTTCCTGCATCAAGACTGCCGATTGTTCCAGAGTTTGTATTCAATTCATAAATAACATCATCATCTATATCTTGACCAATTCTGATATATGTTCCACTAGTCACATCCCCAATAGTTCCCAAATTTCGATATATCGTAGTAGATGTTCCTGCAGTGATACTGTTGATTTTGCCATTTTCACCATTACCGCTAGTTTCATCTTCTGATGCAGAACTTCCAACTATAACTGTTGTTAATGCATATAAATCGCCAATAGTACCATCATTTGAATGGATTTTTACAGTAGTTAAAATATTACTTACATCACCAATGGTTCCCTCATTCACATACACATTCACAACATATGTCGAATTATTAATAATATCACCAATCACGCCATATTCACCATTATAGATACTGCTAGTTCCCGTTGAAGCCACTTTATATGAACTATCTCCAATAGTGTTTCCATTCCAAACACTTGAAGAACCTATCTCAATATATATTGTGAAGACAATTGATTCGCCATCGCCTGTTGCAATTTCACCATTTACATCGCTTGTATAAATTCGAACAGAAGTTCCTGCATCAATACTGCCGATTGTTCCGCTGTTGATTTGATACTCCGCATAATCAACACTATCTTGACCAATAGAAACATATGCTGATTCACTAGTCACCTTGCCAATAGTTCCCAAATTGCGATATATATTTACACTGCCACCTGCTGTGATATCACCTATCACTGCATCAATATCACTGTTTCCTGACGTTTCATCCAATGAGTCACTAACACCCACCACAATCATTTCGCTAGCTTTCAAATCACCTAGCGTACCAGTATTTTCATAAATCTTAATGTTTGTACCTGCTGTGATATCTACACCGTTTTTATTGCTGGTATACACGCTTGCCTGAGATTCAACTGAAATGTGTCCACTTGGAATATCATCTTCAATGTATAATACCATACTTTTTAAAATAGATATTTCAAATCCTTCAACCAAAGAAATTGTTTCACCATAAGCCACGATTTCGCTTCCTGAAAGAACGAGTGTATTTGTCGCTGATTGGAAGCCATAATAAGTTATTTCATTTTTTTCTGTATTAAAATCGAGACTGTATATCTCTGCCATGTATAGGTACCCAATTGCAGTTGCCACATATTGTGAATTTTCATAATCTACACTTGGAAAAGTTGCATCATCAACATCACAGTCTAATGTGGCAACAGTACCTTCAGCTCGATAAATGGCACCACCTATGTATCCATTGCTTGCACTATCAGAAAATGATAAACTGCCAGCAACTGTACAATTGTCAATATTCACTAAACCATTGAGGTATCCAACTAGACCCCCGACATTTTGCCCTACGATTGTTGCATAGTTCTCACATTCTGAAAAAATTGAGTAACCTGCTATTCTTATTAAACCACCTGTAGTGGCAGGCGAACTTATAACACAATCATCATCAATATTAATATTATAAATGAATGTTTGGCCATAAGATTCATTGACTAGTCCACCAGCTGATAATCCAACAGTGCTGACTGTGGTAGATTCCATGTTGCAATCTTCAATCAACAAATATCCCGATGCATAACCAATAAAACTTGAAACGTGATAGCCAGTACTAGTTATTTCACCACCGATAAAATCTACTCCAACTATTGCTGTGTTGTATGAAGTGATAGCAATTGCACTCAAATGTTCACTGCCCACTTCAGATGGGAAATCTTGTATTGTAGCATCTTCAATAACTAAATTAAAAATACCTGCTGTCACAATATCAAGCGCGTCTTGTGTTGCTGAATTATAGAAATCTAGATCTGCATTATCGCTTTCACCAATCAAGCTTTCACCTTCGATATATTGGAACAACGGTTTTGTCATGTTTGAGATTGTGTAGTTTCCACCATCATACACGCCGTGGAAAGTTTGGTCTATGTAGTAGTACGCTTCTTGATAGTGGAGGTATGAAATTGCATTCACGCTCAAGTTTGCGATATCTGACATGTCGATATTTTTTGTTTGTTTGAAATAGTATGCGTTGCCAGCTGTGTTGTCTTCTTCAAGCAAGTTGATAAGATACAAATCTTCAACTGAAGAAATCAAAAATGGGCTATCTTCTGTTCCTGAGCCGACCAATGCTGTTGTTGGCGCGTCTGTGCCATCTGAATCGCTATAATAAACATAGATAGGTTCAACTGTTGCAACTGTGTCATCTCCTGTTGTGTCAGTCGGATCACTGCTGTCGTCTATTGTTGCAGTGCCAGAATCATCCGTTGCTTCTTCCGCAAAGGCTGTTTGTGGGGTAATTGTCACACCAGAAAACAGGCTTAGCAGAAGTGCTAGCACTAAGATTATGCTTATAACCTTATTTGTTTTTGTTAGTCTTTCCATAAATTTTTATACCTCCTATATCAATCAGTCGATTTGACTGACTTGTGGACTGTTTTGTGTTTGCTTATATTCAGCAACTATTTGATTGAGTTTTTCTTCCGCTTGCAAGCGCGCTTCGACGGCATCTGCGAAATGCTCGAAATAGCCTAGCTCTGTGCGGTTGCCTTGCATTATGATTCTTGCGCGGTATTTGCCTGTGCGTTTGTCTTTAAACACTCCGCGAAATCCTGTTGTGTTGTTTTTTGGGGTTGATCTCGCCATGGCTTTCTCTATTTGTATGCCTTGGAACATATGTAGGTTTTGTTTTTGAAATTTTTTGCCACATTCCACCCTGCCACATCCGCATGATGTGACCGAGCATGCCGTTAGGTTGTGTTCGTAGATATCTTTTTCTGTTCCGCATTCGCATTTGCAGTGCCAATATGGGTATTTGCCTTTGTAGCCAGCAAAGGAAATCACTGTGAGTTTGCCGAATTTTCTGCCTACTAAATCTTCTTTTATTTGTTTTTGTGTCTGCAAAATTCCACTCCTTTTGATTTATATCCGATGTCAAAAAGCACCACATAACAAACATTATGTGGTGTGGAATATGCTCAATTTGAAATTTGCAGGATAAATACTTGGAATATACCTATAAAAAAATACATGAATAATCAAGCCGAAGAAAAAATTTAAAATCGGCTTTTTAGTAATGCAATGTACAAATTTAGACTGTAATATATTTTGTAATTTATTTTTAAAAAGTACTTGATTTCCACATTGTGTAGTGTTATAATTACATCAATATTGATTGAAATTGCTTAATTTTATGTAATTTCTTATTATACTTGCTAGGTTTACCACATAATGTTTGTTATGTGGTGATTTTGCTACCACATAATGTTTGTTATGTGGTTATTTTTTTGCCTGCTGGTAGCAGGTCTAGTTTATTTATTTGCCGTGCGTGTTTGATTCCGCTTTCCATGGTGTAGATTCTGGTTGTGTTTATGTTTGAATGCCCGAGGATGTCGGCTAGGCGTGCGATGTCTTTTTCTAGTTTATAATATGTTCGTGCGAAAAGGTGGCGAAGGTTGTGGGGGAAGACTTTGGTTTTGGCGACGTTTGCGGTTTTGCAAAGGTTTTTCATCATTTTCCATATGTTTGAACGGTCGAGGGGGTTGCCGTTTTTTGTTTTGAAGATTGCTCCGTTTTGGATGTTTTGGTCTTTACTATATATTATGAGTTTTTTGCACAGCTCATTTGGAAGCAGAACTGTGCGTTTTTTGTTTTTGCAAGTAACCGTCATTCTGCGAGCGTGAACGGCGGATATTGTCAAAAATTGCAGTTCGGAAACACGAAGCCCGCAACTGCAGATTGCTTGCAGAACTAGGGATAATTGTTTGTTTGATTTCTGCTCTGCTGTAGTGATAAGACACTCATATTCTTGTTTCGAAAGCTCTTTTTCTGGGCTTGCGAAAATTTTCTTTTGAACTCTCAAAAGCTTCACTTTCGCTTGGGATAATCCACAAAATTCCAAAAAATTGTTCACCGCAACCAACATTGAATTGGTGCTTGAAACTTTATACTTTACCGTGATTGATTTTTTATATTCCACAACGGATTCTTTTGAAATCCGCTCGCTCCCAATAAACTCCAAAAACTTGCGAATATCCCTATTATATTTTTCCACTGTGTTTCGGGATTTCTCTTCCAACGCCAATTTTTGCAAATACTTTTCTAACATATTGTTATACTTATTCTTTTTCATTAGTCATACTCCTTTTTGCCATAGTATAACCTAAATCACATAAAATTTCTGCTTATTTAATTTTCAATACGTTTATTTCAAGGTTTATCTTATTGTTATTTTCTTATCCATCACAATTTCCTCCGTTAGTTTATACTAGATATAATACACTCTATTTAACTTCAAGTCAAATATATTGAAGCTAAATAGAACATAATGTGTATAGAGGTGCATTATGACAAATATTATATACGAAAACAATAAAACTACTTTTGCTGAACGTTTAAAAGAGATCATGGAAGAGCGTGGACTCACGCCAACAACGCTTGGCAAAGAGCTTGGTATGTTCCCTGCAATGATTTCAGGATGGTGCATCAAAAATCCTGATGTTCAGCTTTCCACGTTGGTTATGCTGAAAAATCACTTTGGCTGCTCTGTTGAGTTTCTTGCTGGCAATATTGACATAGATACTGAAATGTGGAAATTTGAGACTTGCAACTTTGCTGAATCTTTAAAAATCAATTTGAATGAAAAGGGCGTGAGCGAATATAAAATGTTGAAAGACCTGCAAATTTCTCGCAGTGTCCTCCACAACTGGAAACACGGTGGCGAGCCTAGACTTTCAAGGCTCTCGCAAATTGCAAACTACCTTGAAATAACAATCGACTATCTTATTGGAAGATGTTGACAATACAAAAAGGCAGTATCGAATCTTAATTTCGATACTGCCTTTAAATTTTTATTTAATCTTTTGTTGAAAATGCAGATTAACTTTTTCACATGCAATATATTTACTGCAGGAAAGATGCACATTCAAAGTTTAAAATTACACATCTTGCTCAATTTTATCTCGCAAATCACTGAGTGTGACTCCATCTTTTGTGAAGTATCTGAATCCATTTACTGTCGATGTGTTGCCCCAACCTTGCGTTTCTCGCAGCAATTTTGTTGCAAGCGCCGAAACGGAATATTCTTCACCGTTGTATTCTAGTTGGTTTTTATCATTAACAACTTTCGCTTTTATGCTGTCATCAGTCAAAAATGATACATATTCACCCACTGTTATTTTCAAAAGTGCAAATGAATTATTTGATTTTTTTGTTTTTGATTCTGCTATTTCTTCTTCAATGCTTTCATCTTCAGTTGGAGCAGAAAGATTCAAGCAGTTTTCGTCGCCTCTGAGTTTTGCTATTTCTTTAAAAACACCAAACGCTGTATCTGGTGTAATCTTGAAAAATTCTCGCTCACGAATCTTGCCATTAATAAGTTGTTCTCTCGCGTGCAAAGTACCGTCTATTTTATCAATAATCCTATGTATGCTTTGCTCAACAGCAACGGCATTATCTACCTCATAGGTCGCATAACAACGAAAAGAAAGAGGTATATTGGTTGGTGAATTCAAATCTTTTAAACGTTGATTAACATCACGCTTACTTGTCATTCCAATCTTTACCCACCCATCCAAACATGGATTTGTCAATATGTAAACTATGCCTCTAGCCATTTTTTTCTACCACCTATAATCATTTTTATTATTATAACACAATAATTATATTCTTACAAGAACTATCAGAAAATTCTGTACTGTATTTTTTAAATTATACAATTATTTACTTTTATTCAAATCCCTATTACACAAAGTAGTTGCTATTAGCATTTGTCTTTTGGGGGTTTGTTCATACGATAAGTCCCTTTTTGGATTTTGGGTATAAAAAAAGGTACAAAACATGCTGAAAATTGCTTGTTTTGTGCTTAAAAGTACTGAAAATGGTATAAAAAAGGCTCAAATTTGGCTTTTTTGATAAGACAAATTTGAGCTTCAATATGGCGGAGAAAGAGGGATTTGAACCCTCGCTACGGTTATCCCGTACTACTCCCTTAGCAGGGGAGCCCCTTCGGCCTCTTGGGTATTTCTCCAAATAACGCTTATTCATATTATCATAAATAAATGATTTTGTAAACAAAAAAGCATGTGTTTTTGTTAACTTTTTGCAAATTATTTATTATTTTTTTCTAAGCGTTGGATACTGATGCGTTATTTACTTAATTCAGCGGTAAAGTTACGCAGAATGATGTTTTTTGGTTGTTTGATGTGGCTGATATTGTGCCTTTGTGGATTTGCACGATTTTTTTGGCTATTGCGAGCCCAAGTCCATTCCCCTCGCTGTTTCTTGATTTATCCGCTTTATAGAACATATCGAAGATGTGGGGCAAGTCTTTTTGTGCGATTTCTTTGCCGTAGTTTGAGATGCAGATATAGATTCCATCATGTTTTATTGCAATCTCAGCGTCGAGTTTTCCGCCTTGCGACGAGAATTTTATCGCGTTTGTGAAAAGGTTTATCCAAACTTGCTTGAGTAGCATTTCGTTGCCCGAAATGATTGTTTCTTCAAGTTCCAAATTGAGCTCCAAATCCTTATCTTCCCACAGATTTTGAAGCAGAAGTATGCTTTCCCTGACTTGTTCTGAAAGGCTGAATGTTTCGCGTTTGTCGATTATGCTTTCGGCATCAAGTTTTGAAAGCAATAGGATATTTGTGCTCATTGACGAAAGACGTTTTGATTCTTTCACGATGATATCAAGTGCTTCTTCACGCTTGTCGCTTGGCAAATCGCCATCTTTCAGCTCTTCAGCAAAGCCGAGAATAGCTGTTATTGGCGTTTTGAATTCATGAGAAATTGAGCCTACGAAATCTTGATTCAGAATTTGCGTTGACCTTATTTGTTTTGCCATTGCGTTGAAGTTTTCAATCAGCTCGCCAATTTCGTCGTTTCTATCCGATTGAATTTCTTGGTTATAATTTCCCTTGGCAATCTCCTTCACGGCGCTAGAAAGCGTTGTTATCGGACGGATTACGATATATCCAAGTGCAAAAGTCAGAACTGCAAGATAAAGACATGGCGTCACCCACAAGAAACGTTTGAAAAGTTCCAAAACAAGCGGGTGCGTTTCGACATCGATTGAATATCTCACTGTGCTTATGAAAATTGGCGGGATTAAAGACGTGGCAAAAATGGCTGTTATTAAAAATATCAATGCCACTTTGCCGTATAATGATTTCATGTTTACCTCTATTTCAAGATTTCAGCTTTATATCCAAGACCTTTAACTGTTGAGATTTTGAATTCTTTCACTGTTTCGAGCTTTTCTCTTAGTCTGTTGATGTGAACATCGACTGTTCTGTCGATTGTGTCAGAATCTTCCCAAATTCTTTCAAGAAGATTTTGACGTGTGAAGATTTTGTTTGGGTATGAAAGCAAAAGGAATATTAGTTGGAATTCCTTTTTTGCAAGGTTGATACCTTCCCCTTCAACTGTCACTTGCAACGTTTCTTCGTTGAGCTCTACCCCGCCGATTGTGATTATTCTGCTCTTGTTGATTTTTGCTCTTCTCAAAAGTGAATTCACGCGAAGTGCGACCTCTTCCATATTCAATGGTTTCACGAGGAAATCATCAACGCCAAGTTTGAAACCTTCGATTTTTCTGTCGAAATTTTCGTCAGCTGTTATCATGAAGACTGGCATTTCAAAATCTTGACCGCGAATGAGCTTCAAAAACTCAAACCCGTTCATATTTGGCATCATGATATCAAGCATGATAAGGTCGATATTTCTTTCGCACACAATATCATATGCCTCTTCGCCATCTCCTGCTTGATAGATATTAAATCCTTCTTTTGAAAGTCTGTGAGAAAGCAAGCTTCTGATGCTTTCGTTATCATCAACTATCAATATATTAATCATAATGTTCCTCCAAGTGTTTTTTTTGCTTATTTTTATTACTTATTATAGTGCACGGAGTGCATCAATAGGTTTCAAATTCGCCGCTTTTCTTGCTGGCATAATACCAAACACAAGACCAACTGCTGCCGAGAATGCAACGGCAATCCCCACGGCTCCCCCTGTTATGATTGGAGTGAAGTCCATAAGTGCGGCACAAACGCCACTGAATGCATAACCAAGACCAACCCCTAGTATTCCGCCGATTGTACTGATTATCACCGCTTCGATGATAAATTGAAGCAATATAACTGGTTTTTGGGCACCTAGTGCCTTTTTAAGACCAATTTCGTTTGTTCTTTCAGTCACGGATGTTAGCATCATATTCATGATACCAATACCACCAACAATAAGAGAAATGCTCGCGATACCAATCATCAAAAGTGACATCGTGTCTTGAACAAGCGCAACCATTTCAAGGATTGATTCCATTGAGAATGTTGAATAGGCATCTTCGTTTGAGTTTAGCATATAGTAAAGAGTTTGTTCAACTTCCGCTTCGACTGAATCAAAATCTCTTATATCGGTGTCATAATATATTTCAAGTGAAGTTATTCCGCCTGAAAGGAATGTGCTTTCAATGTGAGTGTATGGCACATAGCAACAGTTTGATCCTGTCACAAAGCTTAGTCCGTTTGTTGTTTCAGCAACACCAACAACGATGAAATCCACGCCTTTGATTTTAACTGATTCACCGATTGGCGACATATTTGCAAACAAACTTTCCGCAAGGTCTTCGCCGAGGACTACCGTATTTGTTTTATACAAAACGTCATAATAGTTTAGTGCTCTTCCTTCGATAATATTTTCATTTCTTTCAAAATATAGTTCGTTAACGCCCGTTGTTGTGACGAAATCTTCAATACCAAATGTTCCTGAAACTGAATAATAGCCCGAAGTTGATGGCATGATACCAGTGACACCTTCAATTTCTTGCAATGATTCGATATCAGTTTCGTTGAAGTATGATTTTGAGCTGTCTGTTGTTATTCCGACATAAAGCGTGTCGCCACCAAGGTTTGCAAGTTCTTTCATCATTGTGTCTTGTGCACCTTCCGTGAGGGCTGTTAGTCCAATGATACTCGCGATACCGATAACCACGCCAAGAACTGTCAAAAACGTTCTGAAAACGTTTGATTTCAACGTGTTGAAGGACATTTTTATAATTTCTAGTAACATTATTTCTCCTCCAATCCATCGACGATTTTATAAACTCTTCTCGCCCTTGAAGCGATTTCGGCACTGTGGGTGATCATGATGATTGTTCTGCCTTCAGCGTTCAATTTATCGAAAAGTTCCATAACTTCAATACCAGTTTTTTGATCCAGCGCGCCAGTTGGCTCATCTGCAAGCAAAATTGATGGGTTCGTCACTAGTGCTCTTGCGATAGCCACACGTTGTTGTTGACCGCCAGAAAGCTGACTTGGCAAACTTCTGAATTTTGTTTCAAGACCTACGTCACGAAGGATTTTCTCCGCACGTTTTTTTCTTTCGCGAAGAGATAGACCTTGATATATCATTGGCAACATAACGTTATCCAAGATTGACATTCTTTGAAGAAGTTGGAAGTTTTGGAAAATAAATCCAATTTCCTTGTTTCTTATGATAGAAAGCTCTTTATCGCTTCTGCCTTTTATATCTTTTCCCGCAAGGATATACTCCCCGCTTGTCGCTTCATCAAGACAGCCAATAATGTTCATGAAAGTTGATTTACCACTTCCTGAAGGTCCCAATATTGCGATATAGTCACCTTCATTCACTTCGAAATCAAGACCTTTCAATACGTGAAAAACTTCCTCTTCACCCATTATATAATCTTTCCTGATGTCAGTCATTTTCAATACTTGTTTCATCGACTACCCCATGTATGCAGTAAGCATATCCTCTTCCGCTTCATAGTAGTAGATAGTGCCTTCTGGAAGTCCGACAACTTCAATTGTGAGACCGTCGGTGAAACCAACTTCAATCACTTGGTTGACATATTCACCTTCAGCGTTTTTCACTGTGATATATGCAGTTGAGCCCGAGAATGAAATTTTGTTTAGTTGTGCTGTCACGACGTCTTCAACTCTGCCAGTTTCAACCTTGATGTCGCCCGTCATGCCGATGAAGATTTGTTCGAGATTTTCACCTTCAAGTGTTGTTTCAACGTTGTAGTATGTTGAACCAGAATAGTTTTGACCTTCTTTATCAATGCTTGTCACAACGCCAGTGAATGTATCTGTTGATGAGTTCATTGTGATTTCCACTTCTTGACCAACGCTCATAATCGCAACGTCAAGTTCGCTCACTGTGCCAACCATTTTGATACTTGAAAAGTCAATGATTTTATAAATTGGAGTGCCATATGCTACGTCATCTTCGTGATCGACATAAAGATATAACTCACCATCGTGTGGTGCCTTGATTGAATATGCACCGATTTTCGCGATTACTTCGTCCTTTTTAACAGTGTCGCCCTCTTCAAAATACAGCTTGATTTCGCCACTTACTGGGGCATAGCCGATTGATATATCTTCGGCAGCAACCGACGCGCTTGAAACAACAACTTTTTTGATTGTGCCCGTTTCCATTGTGAATGAATCGTATTTCGCATCCTCTGGTTCTTGGTTTGCAACAACAACCCAAATTGCAATAGCAGCAATAATAACGAGTACAACCGCTATGTAAATCTTTTTCTTAGTTTTCGCTTTCATATATCTCTCCTATGATTAAAATTATAAATTTTGAACTTTTTTAAACATTTCGTAGTATATTATTTTGTTATAAACTTATAATAAACAATATAACAAATAATGGACTGTTGCAAAATATATATACTGATGAAATTCATTCAGTACTGTTTTTTGCAACAGTCCATTTTATCTTACGTATTTAGTTTATCAAATATTTTTCCAATTGTCTAGCATGCCGGTCTTGTTTTTGATTATATAAAACAAATTCACTGCAACTATTATTGAAATGATACCATTCAGAAGTGTTGCGGGCAAGCTTATAGCTGAAAGAATCATGCTTGCACCAAAAGTAGTGCCCGTCATTATTGTGTATTGCACCGCCCCAAGGAAAAACTCACCAATCAAATTGACAAATAATGCCGAGGTGCAAGCAAAGAGCGCACATTTAAAGTCGTCGTTTTTATTTTTAGCAAAACAATAGCCTGCAAACATAAGCACAGCAAGAATATATGCCCCAATATATAGGAGTGAAGAAAACGAAATAGTCGAATCTATGCTTACTATATATATAATGCCGTCGGTTGCGAGATATGTCCCATGAATTGCCACGCCGATTGCGAGGAAAAATATTCCAAGCGCTAGCACAACTGTGTTGATTTTTTCACTTAGCGTTTTTGTTGCAATCGCATAGACAAAACTGCACGCGACGCCCATCAAAAACTTCAAGATGATTGTTTTTGGTGCATAGAGGTGATATCCGTTCAAAAGGTCATAAAGACCCATGCCAATACTTCCCGCAATTCCGCCAATCGCACCGCCAAAAAGCAGCGAGAAAAGCATCACAAGCATGTTTCCAAGGTGCAAAAATGGGTTTCCAACGGGTGATGGAATTGGTATTTTGAGATATAAAATCACATAGCAAAGCGCTGACAGAAGTGACAGCAAGACTATTTTTCTTGTTGATAGTTTGTTCATTATTGTTTTTTCCTTTTGTCCTTATGCTAAATTAGGTAATAGTGAATAGTGAATAGTGAATAGTGAAGGTAGGCACTCGGCTTCGCCTCGTGCATACAATATTTCAAACTTTGTACCATATTATGTTTTTACAATGTAAAGTGTTTGGCTCTGATAATAATATCTAAATAATGGAAAGCACGAGCAAAGCGAGTGCATTACCACAATTATTACCTATTACCTATTACCTATTACCTATTACCTAAATACACAAACATTCTAGTTTTGATATATTACACATATATTGTTTATTGATTATCGATAATTTTCCAAAGGAAAGCTGCACCGACAATGCCCGCTTCGTAGCCTAGTTTGGCTGAAACGATTTTTGTGTGGTTATCTTTATCGTATGTTTCACTTTCAACGATTGCGCGAACTGGCACAAGCATGTTTTCCTTTTCGTTTGCAACCCCACCGCCAAGGCAGATAATGTCGGGTTGGAAGATGTTGATAACGCTTGCAAGACCTGATGCGAGATATTCTTCATATTCTTTCACAACAGCAATCGCAGTTTCGTCGCCTTTTCTTGAATAGTTATAGGCAAGCCTGCCGTTCACTTCGCTGATATCGGAAACTTCGCTCCACATCGCACTTTCGCGGTTTTCAAGCATTTTTTCCTTTGTTGTTGCAATCAGCCCCGTTGCTGATGAATACGCTTCAAAACAGCCTTTTCTGCCACATGTGCATTGTCTTCCGCCAACGCTTATAACCATGTGACCAATCTCGCCACCCGAAAACATTGAGCCTTGCAATATTTTGCCGTCGATGATAATTCCGCTTCCAACGCCAGTGCCAAGGGTGATTGCTATCATTGAATTCACATCTTTGCCTGCGCCAAAAATATATTCGGCAACGCCAGCGGCATTTGCATCGTTATCCACATACACCTTTCTTGAAAGTTTTGCTTCAAGATAGTCTTTCATCATAACATTTTCGGCATCGAGATTATTTGAATATATGAGTTCACCTTTGATATTGTTCACAGTTCCTGGTGTGCCGATACCGATTTTTTCGATTTCGTCAAGAGTCAAGCCAAATTCCGTTGCAACGTCCACGCAAAGTGTCGCCATATCGTCCATTATCGCTTCCGCTGGTCTAGGGCAATTAGTTTTTACGCTTTTTGAAGATAGAAGTTTACCGTTTTCGTCAACTATCCCCGCTTTGATGTTTGTTCCGCCCAAATCAATTCCAATATAATATTTCATTATTTCCTCCAAAAACACATATTGTGTTTACCTATCATTTTGTTATTATATCAAATTTTATTGGTTTTTTCAATACTTTTGGGTTTAAAATTCACCAAAAGGGGGATTTTTGTGATATTTGGTTATGAATGGCGGATTTTTGGGGGGAAAGGATAGAGATAAGGTGAAAGGTGAAAGGTGAAAGGTGAAAGGTAAAAGGTGAAAGGTGTGGTAATGCACTCGCTTTGCTCGTGCTTTCTATATTTTAATTTTGGCGGGCGTTGGAGAGCGGGCGCACACATGGGTGTCGCCCCTACGCATTTTGGGTAGGGGTTTTGGGGATTTTTTTGGCATGTGGGTGTTATTTTTATTGCGAAATTCGTCACAAAATTAACAAGCGTTTTATTTTTTGTTGAGGTTGATAAAAAAGTGTAAAAAATTGCAAAATTTATTTGAAATTTTATGAATTGGCTATTGACTTATGGGACATGTTGGGGTATACTTATGTTTGGAATATATTATTCCATGTATATATTATGATTTTATTTAGGAGGAAATCTCAATATGAAGAAAATGACAATTGACGGTAATACCGCTGCCTCTCATGTGGCTTATGCCTTTAGTGAAGTAGCTGCTATCTACCCAATCACACCATCTTCACCAATGGCGGAAATCGCAGACGAATGGTCAGCTGTTGGCAGAAAAAACATCTTTGGAAACTCACTCAGAATGGCTGAAATGCAATCTGAAGCTGGTGCTGCTGGTGCAGTTCATGGATCGCTTGTTGCTGGTTCATTGACTACTACATACACAGCGTCTCAAGGTTTGCTTTTGATGATCCCAAACATGTACAAAATCGCTGGTGAACTTTTACCAACTGTTTTCCATGTTTCTGCTCGTGCGCTTGCGGCTCATGCGCTTTCAATCTTTGGCGATCATTCAGACGTTATGGCTTGTAGAAACACTGGTTTTGCAATGCTTGCAAGTTCTTCAGTTCAAGAATCTATGGATTTGGGTCTTGTTTCTCACCTTGCAACTCTCACTTCAAAAGTTCCTTTCCTTCACTTCTTTGACGGTTTCAGAACTTCTCATGAAGTTTCAAAAATCGACGTTATCGATTATGAAGAAATGAAACCACTTGTTGATATGGATGCTGTTGCTGATTTCAGAGCAAGAGGCTTGAACCCAGAACATCCACATCAAAAAGGTACTGCTCAAAACCCTGATATCTACTTCCAAAACAGAGAAGCGGCTAACAAATATTATGACGCTGTTCCTGCAATCGTTGAAGATTATATGGCTAAAGTTTCTACTATCACTGGCAGAAAATATAACTTGTTTGATTATTATGGTGCGGAAGACGCAACAAACGTTATCGTTTTGATGGGCTCTGGTGCGGACACTTGTATGGAAGCTATTGATTATTTGAATTCTATCGGTCAAAAAGTTGGTATGATTCAAGTTAGATTGTATCGTCCATTCTCACAAGAAAAATTCATCGCAGCAATTCCTGCAACTTGTAAAGTTCTTTCAGTTCTTGACAGAACAAAAGAACCTGGTTCAATGGGTGAACCACTTTACCTCGACGTGTGCTCTACACTTCTTGAACAAGGCAAAAAAGATATCACTGTTGTTGGTGGTAGATACGGTCTTGGCTCAAAAGAATTCACTCCTTCAATGATCGGTTCAATTTTTGCAAATGCATCACTTGAAACTCCAAAAAACCACTTCACTGTTGGTATCATTGATGACGTGACTCACACTTCTCTTCCAGCTGGCGACAAAATCGACGCTTCTCCTGAAGGTATGATTCGTTGCAAATTTTATGGTCTTGGATCAGACGGTACTGTTGGCGCAAACAAAAACTCAATCAAAATCATCGGTGACCACACTGATAAATACGCTCAAGGTTACTTCGTTTATGACTCTAAGAAATCTGGCGGTATCACAATTTCTCACTTGAGATTCGGTGATAAACCAATCAAATCAGCTTACCTTATCGACACTGCTGACTTCATTGCTTGCCACAACTCTTCATACGTTACTAGATACGATATGATAACTGACCTTAAAGAAGGCGGTATTTTCCTTTTGAACTCTGCTTGGAGCTCGCTTGAAGCAATGGAAGCTAATCTTCCTTCATCAGTGAAAAATGCTATCGCTAAAAAAGGCGCTAAACTTTACAACTTGAACGCTCTTGACGTTACTGCAAAAGTTGGTCTTGGAAACAGAATCAATGCGGTTATGCAAGCTGCTTTCTTCAAACTTGCTGAAGTTATTCCTTATGCTGAAGCTTCAGATTATATGAAACAAGCTGTTAAAAAATCATACGGCAAAAAAGGTGACGCGGTTGTTAAAATGAACTGTGACGCTATTGACCTTGCCATTGATGCACTTGTTGAAATCGCTTACCCAGAATCATGGGCAACTACAACTGAAGGTGCTCCACTTGCGGCTATTCCTGCAAATGAATACTTCGAAACTGTTGTTCATCCAATTCTTTCACAAGAAGGTGACAAACTTCCAGTTTCTGCTTTCAATGCTGATGGATCAGTTCCAACTGCTACTACTCAATTCGAAAAACGTGGTATTGCAAACAAAGTTCCAAAATGGATCAAAGAAAACTGTATTCAATGTAACCAATGTTCTTTCGTTTGTCCTCACGCAGTAATAAGACCAGTTGTAGCTGAAAACGTTGCTGACGCTCCTGCTTCTTTCGAAACAAAAGATTGCACTGGCAAACCTGGTTTCCAATACAGAATGCAAATTTCTCCACTAGACTGCTCTGGTTGTGGCGTTTGTGCAAATGTTTGTCCTGCGAAAAATAAAGCACTTGAAATGGTTAGTCTTGCATCAATTGTTGATGTTGAAACTGCTAACTATGAATATTCACTTCAAGTTCCTGAAATTCCAAACACATTCAACAAATTCAGCGTTAAAGGTAGCCAATTTGAACAACCTTTGTTTGAATTCTCTGGCGCTTGTGCTGGTTGTGGCGAAACTCCTTACGTTAAAGTTATCACTCAATTATTCGGTGACAGAATGGTGATTGCAAATGCTACTGGTTGTTCTTCAATCTATGGCGGTTCTGCTCCAACTTGTCCTTACACTGTTAACAAAAAAGGTCACGGTCCTGCTTGGGCAAACAGCTTGTTCGAAGATAATGCTGAATTCGGTTATGGTATGAACCTTGCATATGCTGCAAAACGTGCTAATTTGACTGAAAATATGCAAAAAGCTATCGAACTTGGTGTTGATGCTGCAACAGCTGATGCTTACAGCACTTGGATTGCTAACAAAAACGATACTGATGCTTCTATCACAGCAACTGAAGCTGTTAAAGCAACTTTCGGAAAATCATATGACGGCGCTCTTGGCGACCTTGTGGCTTCAATCGAAGGTGCTGCTGATTGCCTAGTTAAAAAATCAATCTGGATCTTTGGTGGTGACGGTTGGGCTTACGATATCGGTTACGGCGGTCTTGACCACGTTATCGCAATGGGCGAAGACGTTAACATTCTTGTTTTGGATACTGAAGTTTACTCTAACACTGGTGGACAAGCTTCAAAATCAACTCCAACTGGTGCGATTGCAAAATTCGCAGCTGCTGGTAAAAACATCAAGAAAAAAGACCTTGGTATGATTGCTATGAGTTATGGCTACGTTTATGTTGCACAATGCTCTATGGGTGCAAACCAAACTCAATTCGTGAACGCTATTAAAGAAGCTGAAGCTTACAATGGTCCTTCACTTATCATCTGTTACGCACCATGTATCAACCACGGTATCAACATGAGCATGACTCAAAACGAAATGAAACGTGCCGTTGAAGCTGGTTACTGGTCACTTTACAGATACAACCCAACTTTGATTGAAGCTGGCAAAAACCCATTCACTCTTGACAGCAAAAATCAAACTACTGAAAAATACCAAGACTTCATTGGTTCAGAAGTTAGATACGCTTCACTCAAAAAACAAAATCCTGAAAAAGCAGAAGCTTTGTTCGAAAGAGCTGAACAAGAAGCTGCAAACAGAATTGAATCATACAAGAAACTTGTATAATATTGAAATTAATCCTAAAAAAAGATGGTGCGGAATTTTCCGCACCATTTATTTTTTGTGTTTTTTTGGTTTTTTGTCTTTTTAGAACTGCTCTACTTTATTTGCAATAAAAAAGAAGCACCGTTTGATGCTTCTGATTTTGTTATATTGTTTGATTATTGTTTTGTTTTATCCACTAGCGAACTTGAACCAAGTCTGTTTTCTAGGGCAATTTTTTTGTATCTTTCTTTTTTCACTTGTCTTTTATGCTCGCAAAGGGTTTTCCAATCGTCAAATTTTATGTCTGGAATTTCACCGAGCATTTTTATGAATTCTGATTTTTCAAGCGTTACAACTTTTTCACCATGGGCGATACGTCTTTCAAACAAAATGTCTTTATCCCCCTCGTGCTCGCTGTCGATAACAAGGTATTTGCTCCATTTTGCCATGCCGTTATATTTCCCGCCAAGTTGATACAATCTTGCAATCAATCTTCTTGTGTAGTTGATATCTTCATATTCCCAACTGTCGGAAAAACAAACGCCTTTGCCATTCAAAAATGGTCTTGTTGATTTTTCACGCACTGTATCCTTTTGCATTTCGACAAAGTTGTGCATGAGGATTTTTTTAGATTTAGTTGTTGAAAGAGCCACTCGTTTTGAATAGTTTTCATCACCGAGAATAACTTTTTCACTTTTGTTTATTTGGAATTTCTTTTTATATTTCGACATGAACTCGACAAAGCTGATGTCTTGATTTTTCAAGATATTTTCAAAAATAGTCGCTGTCACAAATGCGTCTTCATCCGATCTGTGTGGCAAAAACTCGATTTCGTATCTTTCGGCTAGCTTTGAAAGCCCTTCAAAGTTTTCAGTTTCAAACACTTGCTTGTGGATTTTTTGAACGTCGACATATGAAAATTCAATTCTTTCAAGCCCATATTCATCGCATGCGTTGTTAAGAAAATTCAAATCGTTCGAGATTGAAAATCCAAGCACTAGTTTTTTGCTTTGCAATATTTCTTTTATTTGGGCGTACAGCTTAGGAAATTTTGGCGATTTTTTGAAGGTTTCTTCGCTATACGCGAGCTCAATTCCGTTTCCGCCCTTGCCTGATGATAGCTTGAAAGTGCCCGACATGGGGCTCATGAGAATATCCTCTTTTTTTATCATGTTGCAATTTTCGTCATAAACCGCATATCCAAAACTGCACATGCTTGCCCCGACGTTTTTGCCATTACAACTTTCTATATCAAACGATACGTATCCTTTCAAAACTGTACTCCTGATTTTTCTTATCTTATTTTATCTTATAAACTATTACGCTTGAAGTTCAAGCATTTTTTCTGCGATGATTTCTTTGCATTTTGAAACCACTTCAGAAACTGGCACGCTGAATGGTTCACAGCTTCCGTCACGCATTGTGATTTCCGCACAGCCCGCTTCAAGGCTTCTTGGTGAAACTACAACACGGATTGGCAAGCCAAGAAGTTCGCCATCTTTGAATTTCACGCCTGGTGATTGTTTTCTATCGTCAAACAACACTTCAACGCCCGCTTTTATAAGCTCGGCATAAAGTTTGTCGCTTTCAGCTTTCACGCTTTCGTCATTTGGTTTGATATTTGCAAGGAACACTTGCCATGGAGCGATACTCATTGGCCAGATGATGCCTTTATCGTCGTGACTTTCTTCAACCACGCTCGCCATTGCCCTTCCAACGCCGATACCATAACAACCCATGATTGGTGTTATTGCTTTGCCGTTTTCGTCAAGCACTGTCATGCCCATTGATTTTGTGTATTTAGTGCCAAGTTGGAAGATATTGCCTACTTCGATACCGTTGTGAAGTCCAAGTGGTTTGCCACAAACTGGGCAAATTTCACCTTCTTCAACCTTTTTGAGGTCAAAGAATTTGCTGACTTTCAAATCTCTTTCAACATTCACGCCTGTGATGTGATATTCTGGTTTGTTTGCACCGCAAGACATGTTGTGAGCACCTTTGAGTGACTCGTCATAAACGATGACAATTTTCTTTTCGTCAAGTCCGAATGGACCGATATTTCCCGCACAAAGTGAGCCATCTGTTAAATCAGCTGGGACGATATCCTCGCCAATTACTTTTTTGAGCTTAGATTCGTTGATTTCAAAGTTACCGCGGATAAACGCAAGCACAAGACGTTCGTTGTCACCTTTGATTGCATATGAAACTGCTTTCATTGCATGCTCGGTTGGAGTTCCCAAATATTCGCAAACTTCGTTGATGTCGTGTGCTTCTGCCGTGAAAACTTCTTTCATTTCGGCATCTGCGCCATAATCAAAGTCTGGATAAGTTGAAACTGCAACTTCCATATTTGCTTTATATCCACATTCGTCACAAATAACGATTGTGTCTTCACCGATTTCAGTTAGCAACATGAATTCGTGGGCAACACTGCCACCCATCATGCCTGTATCTGATTTGACAGCGATGAAGTTTTTCATGCCAATTCTTTTGAAAACGCGATCGTATGCTTTGTAGTATTCATCATATGTTTCTTCCAAACATTCTTGTGATGTGTGGAATGAATAGGCATCTTTCATTGTGAATTCACGAACGCGGATAAGTCCTGCCCTTGCGCGTGGTTCGTCACGGAATTTAGTTTGGATTTGATACACGCTTGATGGAAGTTGATTATATGATGTGACGATGTTTCTCACCATATGCACTGCTGCTTCTTCGTGTGTCATGCCAAGGAGCATGTCTTTTTCGCCTCTGTCTTTAAATCTTGCAAGTTCAGAGCCGATTGCGCCATATCTTCCGCTTTCTTCCCAAAGTTCGCGTGGCATAACAACTGGGAAAAGCACTTCTTGTGCCCCAATGCCGTCCATTTCTTCGCGGATGATTTTTTCAATTTTGAGTTGTACTCTTTTTGCGGGCGGAAGAAGTGTGTAGATACCGCTAGCGACACCTTTCATATATCCAGCTCTTGCCATAAGAGCGTGTGATGCGATTGTTATATCTGCTGGGTTTTCTCTTAGTCTTACACCAACAAGTTTTGAAATTTTCATTTTGCTTCCTCCAGTTATGTTATATACAATATTATATATCTTCAGGGGCACCCTAGGGTTTTCCCTTTTATTCTCACCTAAAAATTATATTTGATTTATCGGCTTTTGTCAATTAATTTGGTTTGTTTACCGCATATTTGTGACGATTTTTCATACTATATATAAAAAGGGGTTTATTTGGTGAGGAA
Source organism: Bacillota bacterium (assembly GCA_044426045.1). Lineage (GTDB taxonomy): Bacteria > Bacillota > Clostridia > Christensenellales > CAMQZB01 > JAWXUU01. The sequence continues at coordinate 121,351 of JAWXUX010000004.1, read as the reverse complement.
ATTATGATTTTAGTTTCGGTTTTTGTTTGCTTTTTTATTGGAGTGCTCCTTATCGCCATTTCTAGCTTCGTTGCGGGGGTCAGCGAGAAGTTCTTGGTTTTTTTATTATTTTCATCAATGTTATCGGGATTTTGGTATTTTGCTTTCAACTTGTTTTCCATGTCGCTTTTCCCACTCACGGAAACTTATGCTCTTCTTTGCGGATATTTGGGAATTTTTGGACTTCTTGCGGTTTTTATCATGAATATTATACCGTTATTGTGAATGTTACAAACCAGTTACATTGATGTCTTTATTGCTATATCACAAAATAGCGTTTGACAAGCATTTGGCGTTTGTGGTATAATAGGTGCATATTTATTAATAAGGAGAGAATTATTATGAAAAAAGTTAAATCTTTACTAGCACTACTGCTCGTTGCAGTTATGGTTTTCGCACTAGCTGGTTGCGGATCATCTTCTAGCGATGTTTACATCATCGCATCAGACACAACATTTGCTCCATTTGAATACACAAATGAAGCTGGTGAATTTGTTGGTATCGACGTTGATATCATCAATGCAATCGCTGAAGACCAAGGTTTCGAAATCGAAATTCAATCACTTGGTTTCAACGCTGCCCTCACTGCTGTTCAATCAGGACAAGCTGATGGCGTTATCGCAGGATGTTCAATCACTTCTGAAAGAGAATTGATTTTCGACTTCTCTACACCATATTATGATTCAGGTGTTGTTATGGGTATTTCTTCTAGCGATTCTTCAATCAAATCATATGACGACCTTGAAGGCAAAATCGTTGCAATGAAAATCGGAACTGAAGGTACAACATTTGCTGAATCAATCCAAGACGAATATGGATTCACAACAATCACATTCGACACTTCAGATGCTATGTATATGGCAGTAACTTCAGGACAAGCTGATGCATGTTTCGAAGACTTCGCAATTTTGGGTTACGGAATTTCAACTGGTAACGTTGCAATGCAAATCGTTACTGATCCAGAAGAAGGTTCACCATACGGCTTCGCTGTTAACAAAGGTGAAAACGCTGAACTTCTTGAAATGTTCAACGCTGGTCTTGCAAACATCATTGCAAACGGCACATACCAAGCAATCATCGATTCTTATATCGGTTAATAACTTTTGGAATTTCTAGAAGGCGCTGTGCTTTCTAGAAATTTCTTTCTTTCACACTACTACCTAGGAGTATCATCTTAATGGAATTTTTTAATAATCTGATTGAGTATTACAACTTGTTTGTCACGTTTTTCCCAAGACTTATGGCAGGTTTGTTTGCTACAATTCAATTGACAATTTATTCGCTTTTAATAGCAATCGTTTTAGGGCTTTGCACTTGTTTCTTCAAGATTTCAAAGTTCAAAATTTTGCGCGGAATTGCGACTGTTTACGTTGACCTTATAAGAGGAACACCGCTTATGATTCAAGCCGTTTTCCTTTATTTTGGACTCACACAAGCGCTCGGTTTCAGAATGACAAGTTTTGTTGCCGGCATTATTGTTTTGAGCCTTAATGCGGGCGCATACCTATCGGAAATCTTCCGTGGTGGCATCAATGCAATCAATAAGGGTCAAATGGAGGCTGCACTTTCACTTGGCTTACCACATTCAAGAAGTATGCTGAAAGTTGTTCTTCCACAAGCACTCAAAAACTCTATTCCTGCGACTGTCAACCAGTTTATTATCACATTGAAAGATACAACTATTATCTCTGTTATTGGTACGGCTGAACTCATGAAAGTCACTTCTCAAATAATTGCATACAATTTCGAATCATTCAAAATGTATACGATTGCAGCGGTTATGTATTTCATCGTGATTTTCACACTCACAAAAATTGCGGGTAAAATTGAAAGGAGGTTTGGCAATGGCACAGAAAGTAGTAGTAAATAATCTTGTGAAAAACTTTGGGGAACTTGAAGTTTTGAAAGATATCAGCATGACTGTTGACGACGGTGAAGTTGTTTGCCTTATTGGACCATCTGGGTCTGGTAAGTCTACTCTGCTTCGTTGTCTTAATAAACTTGAAATTTCAACTGGTGGGGAAATCTTCGTTGACGGATTCGATATTGTGAATGCCGATGCGAAAGGTGTTGCGAAAATCCGCGAAAATATCGCTATGGTTTTCCAACAATTCAATCTTTTTCCTCATCTCACTGTTGCAAAAAACATAACTATGGCGCCGATTGATAGAAAGCGTTCAACCAAAGAAGAAGCGGCGGCTGATGCTGTGAGACTTCTTGAACTTGTTGGACTTTCGCAAAAGCATGACGAATATCCTGCAAATCTTTCGGGCGGTCAACAACAACGTGTGGCTATTGCAAGAGCGCTTGCGATGAAGCCTGACATCATGCTTTTTGATGAACCAACTTCTGCCCTTGACCCTGAAATGGTTGGGGAAGTTCTTGACGTTATGAAAAAGCTTGCTGCTGACGGCACAACTATGATTGTTGTTACTCACGAAATGGGATTCGCAAGAGAAGTTGCCGACAGAGTTATTTTCATGGACGGTGGCTATATCGTTGAAGAAGGCAAACCAGAAGATGTTTTTGGCAATCCTCAACATGAAAGAACAAAAGCCTTTTTGAATAAGGTTTTGTAAATTCAAAAATCAATCAAATTAAAAATTAAAAATTAAAAATTACAAATTGTGGTAATGCACTCGGCTTCGCCTTGTGCTTACTATTATTTAAACGGCGTAGGATGTTAAAATTCTACGCCGTTTTAATTTTTATTGATTTTCTAGTTTTAACCACCCCCGACATTTATCAGCGACCATAAAAAAATGGCATGCACAGGAGCTTTGCTCCCGTGCCTACCACAATTTTTAATTTTTAATTTTTAATTTTTAATTGAACGAAGTTTTTAATTTTTAATTGAATTTACACATTGATTTCCGCTTGAACATTCACGCCTTCGCACTTGGCTAGGATTGGCAAAACGTCTTGTTTTAGGAATCTATCCACTTGGATTGGGCAAAGACCAATGAAGTTTTCAGCTTTCAAAATACCGTCCAATTTCGAATGGATTGGAGCGAAGAATTCGTCGGCTTTTATTCTGTCGATAAGGTCGTTTGGTTTACCTTCCATTTTAACTTGTTTTGTTGATTCCATTGAATGAACACGAATTTGTTCGTGAGTGTCTTGTCTTGACAAGCCAGCTTTCACACATTCCATGATGATAACTTCTGTTGCCATGAATGGAAGTTCTTCAGATAGGCGTTTTTCAACAACTTTTTCATAAACCACCATGCTTTCAGTCACGTTGATCATAAGGTTCAAAATCGCATCGGTTGCAAGGAATGCTTCTGTCACTGCAAGACGTTTGTTTGCAGAATCGTCAAGCGTTCTTTCAAACCATTGTGTTGATGCTGTGATTGATGCGTTGAGTGGAAGCGTGATAACAAATCTTGAAAGAGCTGAAATTCTTTCGCTTCGCATTGGGTTTCTTTTATATGCCATTGCAGAAGAGCCAACTTGAGTTTTTTCAAACGGTTCTTCCATTTCTTTCAAACCTTGCAAAATTCTCATATCGTTTGAGAATTTATAGGCACTTTGTGCCACGCTTGACAAAATTGCAAGAAGTTTATAGTCGAATTTTCTTGAATATGTTTGACCTGTCACAGGATAAACTTTTGAATATCCCATTTTTGAAACTACTTTTTCTTCAAGTTCAAACACTTTTTCGCTGTCGCCATCGAAAAGCTCCAAAAAGCTCGCTTGAGTTCCTGTTGTGCCTTTCACACCGCGAAGTCGGTAGCCCGCTTGCATGTCGATGATGTCTTGGAAATCATCGAGAAAGCCTTGAAGCCAAAGCGTTGCTCTTTTACCAACAGTCACAAGTTGTGCTGGTTGGAAGTGAGTGAAACCAAGGGCTGGAACTGATTTATATTTATCAGCAAAAGCTGAAAGGTTTTTCATCACTTGCAAAATTTTTGTTTTGACAATGTTCATCGCCTCGAAACTGACAATCAAATCTGTGTTATCACCAACATAGCAACTTGTTGCGCCAAGGTGGATGATTGGGGCTGCGAGCGGTGCTTGCAAGCCATAGGCATAGATGTGAGCCATGATATCGTGGCGTGTTTCTTTTTCTTTTGCGTGGGCAACATCGAGGTTAAGGTTTTCGATATTTGCTTTTAATTGGTCAACTTGCTCTTGCGAGATGTTAAGTCCAAGTTCCATTTCACTTTCAGCAAGTGCCGTCCAAAGTTGACGGTGGATGATGATACGTTTTTCTTCAGAAAAAAGATATTGCATTTCCTTGCTTGCGTATCTTGTTGAAAGTGGGCTTATATAGTTATGGTTATCTGACATTTTGTCTTTCTCCGTTTTTTAGTACATTGTGATATATGCTTCTCTTTCAGGACCTACAGAAACATATTTGATTTTGCAATCAACAACTTGTTCGATATATTTGATATAATCAATGGCTTCTTGTGGCAAATCTTCAGGTTTTCTGCAACCGTTGATATCAGTGCACCAGCCTTTCAAATATTCAACAACTGGAGTTGCTTTATCAAGTTCGTCGTTGGCAGGGAAATCTGTTCTCTTAACGCCGTCGATTTCATATGCTACGCAAACTGGGATTTTTTCAAGTGATGACAAAATATCAAGTTTTGTTAGTGCAAGTTCGTCCGCACCTTGGACAAAACAACCGTATTTTGAAGCAGGGATATCAAATCCGCCTACTCTTCTTGGTCTGCCTGTTGCTGCGCCAAATTCGCCACCAGCGTTTCTGAGACCTTCGCCATCTTCACCAAACAATTCACAAACAAACGGACCTTCACCAACGCATGATGAATATGCTTTCATGATACCGATTGTGTTTTTGATTTTATGGTTAGGCACGCCCGCCCCGATTGGGCCATATGCTGAGATTGTTGAAGATGATGATGTGAATGGATAGATACCAAAATCGATATCGCGAAGTGCGCCAAGTTGGGCTTCAAAGATAACTTCCTTGCCCGCTTTTGCTGCAGTGTCGAGGAATTCACTTGTGTCACAAATGAACGGTTTCAAGATTTCGCCATATTTTGTGAGCCATTCCAAGATAGCCGATGTTTCGATAGCTTCGTTTTTATATCCACCTTCGACAGTGATGTTTTTCCATTCAACGATGTCGACAAGTTTGCCTTCCAAAGTTTCAGGGAAAAGAAGATCACTCATTCTTAGGTTCTTTTTCATGTATTTATCTGCATAAACTGGTGCGATACCTCTTCTTGTTGAACCGAATTTTTTATCGGCAAGTCTATCTTCTTCAAGACAGTCCATAAGAACGTGGTATGGCATGCAAATTGATGCTTTGTTTGAAATTTTCAAGTTGGCAGGAGTGATGACAATTCCACCATCTTGAAGTCTTCCGATTTCTTCCACGAGATGTTTCAAATCGATAACCATTCCGTTACCCATAACGTTCACAACATCTTCACGCAAAATACCAGAAGGAATCAAGTTCAAAATGAACTTTCCTCTTTCGTTGACAACTGTGTGACCAGCGTTATTTCCGCCTTGATAGCGCACAACGATATCAGCATCCTTTGATAGCAAATCTACCATTCTGCCTTTTCCTTCGTCGCCCCAATTGATTCCAACTATTGCAGTTAACATTATTAAATACCTCTTTTATTTTTGTTGTTAGTGGCTATGCCAATAACTTATTTATTATACATTATTTTTGCTTGTTTGTAAATACATCTTGCACTTTTTTGAAAAAATTGCAAGGAATTACAATAATTTATTTAAGAATTTTTATCAACGCTGTGAAATTTCTTCAAATTACCGATTTTTGCTCTTCTTTCTTCCAAAACTTCCGCTACTTCTGATAGGTCGAGATTTTGGTTAGCCATAAGAACTAGCATGTGATAAAGAAGGTCGCAAATTTCGTTTTTAAGTTCAACATTATCATTATTTTTTGCGGCGATAATCATTTCTGAACACTCTTCACCACATTTTTTTAAGATTTTATCAACACCTTGCTCGAAAAGATAGCATGTATAAGACCCTTCTTCTTTTTCGGTTTTTCTCGCTTTCACGATTTCGTATAGATCCGCAATCACGTTCATATCTGTTTTGTTTGACATATTATCCACCTTTTATTCCCCTTTATATATTTCGTTGAAAAAACAGCTTTTTCTGCCTGTGTGGCATGCTATTCCGCCGATTTGCACAACTTCAACAAGAAGTGTGTCGTCGTCGCAGTCGCCTGTGATTTTCACAACCTTTTGAAGGTTTCCAGAAGTTGCGCCCTTGTTCCAAAGCTCGTTTCTTGACCTTGAATAAAACCATGTGTAGCCCGTTTCAAGGGTTTTTTGCATGCTTTCCTCGTTCATATAAGCCAGCATCAAAACTTCGTTTGTGCCAGTTTCTGTGACTATTGCGGGGATGAGCTGCGATTTTGCAAAATATTTTGTGATATCCATTTTATCTCCTTATATGCGTGCGGGAATACCCTTTGATTTCAAGTGCTGTTTCACTTCTTTCACTGTTAGTTCACGATAATGAAAAAGTGAGGCTGCAAGTGCGGCATCGGCGTTTGATTTTTCAAAAACTTCGGAAAAATGGTCAAGCGAGCCACAGCCACCTGATGCGATAACGGGAATATTAACTGCCCCGCAAACTTCGTTCAAAAGTTCGATATCAAAACCGTTTTTAGTGCCGTCGGCATCCATTGATGTGAGAAGAATTTCGCCACAGCCAAGGGACTCAACTTTTTTTGCCCACTCGATTGCATCAAGACCTGTGTCTATTCTTCCGCCGTTAACAACAACGGTGAAACCACCATCTTCACGCCTTCTTGCATCGATTGCGACAACTACGCATTGGTTGCCGAATTTTTCTGACGCGTCTGCAATCAACTGAGGATTTCTCACTGCTGATGAATTGACAGAAACTTTATCTGCACCCGCCCGTAGGAGTGCTGTGAAATCTTCAATCGTGGAAATTCCGCCCCCAACTGTTAGTGGCGCGAAAACTACTTTTGCCGTTTCTCTCACAACGTCCACCATGGTTTTTCTGCCTTCGTGCGTTGCTGTTATATCCAAAAATACGATTTCGTCGGCTCCTTGGTCGCTGTACATCTTTGCACACTCGACTGGGTCGCCAACGTCTTTTATTCCAACGAAATTTATTCCTTTCACAACCCTGCCGTCGCGAACGTCAAGACATGGGATAATTCTTTTTGCTAGCATTTCACACCGCCTTTTGAAACCGCGATTGCATCCGCCAAATCAAGCGTGCCTTTATAAAGTGATTTGCCACAAATTGTGCCGTACATTTCAAGGTTTGTTAGGTTTTTGATATCGTCGATGTTGGAAATTCCGCCACTTGCGATGATATTGCATGAAACCGCCTTGTTGATTGCATCAAGCTGAGCGAGGTTTGGTCCTTGAAGGGTGCCGTCTTTCGAGATGTCGGTGAAAACGATATTTTTCACGCCAACATCTTCCATCGCTTTTGCAAGGTCGATATAGTTCACGTTGCTTGATTCAAGCCAACCTTCCGCCATCACCATTTCGTTTAGTGCATCAATTCCGACGATGATTTTATCGCCAAACTCTTTCACTGCCTCTTCCACGAGTTTTGGGTTTTTCACTGCTATTGAGCCAAGAATAACCCTTGAAACCCCGCTTGACAAATACTGCTCGCAAGTTTTCAAGTCGCGAATTCCGCCACCAACTTGAAGTGAAAGATTGGTGTTTTTTGCGATTTCAACAAACACGTGCGTGTTTATTCTTTTGCCGTATTTTGCACCGTCAAGATCCACCATGTGAAGATAGCTTGCACCCGCACTTTCAAATTTCTTTGCTGTTTCAAGCGGATTTTCCGCAACTTTGTGAGCAGTGTCATAATCCCCTTTCACAAGGCGAACGCAAGTGCCGTCGAGGATGTCTATTGCTGGGAAAATTATCATCTTGCACCTTCCTTTGCCAAATTCCAAAAATTAGTTAGCATTTTGAGCCCCACTTCTCCACTTTTTTCGGGGTGGAACTGCGTGCCAAACACGTTGCCATTTTCAACAACGCCTGTGATTTTTTCGCCATACGTTGCAACGGCTGAGATATATTTTTCGTCGGTATACGCCATGTATGAATGAACAAAATAAACGTGGTCGCCTTCGTTCACCCCTTTCAAAAGTCTGCTTTCTTGCGTGATTTCAAGGTTGTTCCAACCCATGTGTGGAACTTTCAATCCGCAATCGGGAATTGGCTTGATTTCCCCTGGAATAAGCCCGAGCCCCGCCACTTTTTCAAATTCGTAGCTTGTGTCAAAAAGCATTTGCATACCAAGACAAATGCCAAGGAATGGCTTTTTTGTTGCTTCTTTTTTCAAAAATTCAGTGAGTCCACTTTCGTCAAGCATTTGCATGGCTTTTGGGAAAGCACCCACACCGGGCAAAATCACGCCATCTGCACTGCTGATTTCTTCTTTGTTTGATGTTATGATGTTTGGTATTTCAAGGAAATCTAGTGTGTTTTTCACGCTGAAAAGGTTTCCCGCACCGTAATCTATTATTGCTATCATATTGTCCTTATATTACGCCTTTTGTTGAAAGGTCCTTGTCGCCATTGATTTTTATTGCTGTTTTGAGTGCGTGTGCCACAGCTTTGAAAATGCCTTCAATTTTGTGGTGATCGTTTGTGCCATACATCAAGTTGACGTGTAGCGTGATTCCTGCATTGAATGCAAACGCACGGAAAAATTCTTCGCACATTTGGTTGTCAAAATCGCCGGTTTTATCTGATGTGAAGGTTGCATTGAAAACTAGGTATGGTCTGTTTGAAATATCAAGAGTTGCCATTGCAAGTGCTTCGTCCATTGGGATTTGTGCACTGCCGTATCTTGTGATTCCAGCTTTTAAGAAAACCGCTTGGTTGAATGCTTTGCCAATCGCGATACCCACATCTTCGATAGTGTGGTGGCAATCGACATAAAGGTCGCCTTTGCATGAAATTTCCATGCCAATTCCAGAGTGAACTGAAAGTGCTGTTAGCATGTGGTCAAAAAATCCAACACCTGTGTTGATTTCTGTTTTGTCGCATGTGTCAAGGTTGATTTTCACGCTGATATCTGTTTCTTTTGTTGTTCTTGTTATTTCTGAAACTCTCATAGCTTTCTCCTTATAAGATTTTTTCAAGTTCGAAAAGCAATTTTGCGTTTTCTTCACTGCTTCCGCACGTTATTCTGAGATACTGTTTAAAGTTTCTCACAACGATTGATTTTTCTTTTAGTTTTTCAAAAATTTCCGTTGCAAAATCCGTTTTTACAAATATGAAATTTGTGCTTGTTGGATACACTTTCTCTATTTTTTCTGATTTATTTGCTAAAATGCAAAAATCATTATAAAGCTGTTTTGTTCCCTTTATTATTTCGTCGGTTTTATCTTTCAAGCTTTGTGGGTTTGAATAGATGATTTCGCCGATTTTTTGGGTTATTGAATTCATGTTATACGGTGATTTTGCTGACCTTAGTGCTGTTGTCAATGTTTTGTTTGCGACCGCAAAGCCAAGGCGAATTCCTGCAAGTCCGATTGATTTCGAAGAGGTTTTGAGTATCATAAGATTGTCAAACTGCTCCACTTCATAAAGCAGTGTTTCATTCCAAAAATCCATATACGCTTCGTCAAGGATAAAAAGTGCATCGGTTGATTTTATCATCTTTCTGACGTCTTCTTTTGCAAGGCCTACAGATGTTGGATTGCAAGGGTTTGAAAAAATCACCATATCCACTTTATTATTTTGAAGATACTCGCAAACTTCATCTGTTTTGATTGCCAAATCGTTATCTTTTTGGATAGAAACAACCTCACAGCCTGCGATATCCCCATAAAATTTATACATTGAAAAATCCGACGTAAACGTCAAAATCTTCATACCATTTTCAAGAAATGCACCGCAAATAACATTGATAAGTTCATCCGAGCCGTTGCCACATGTCACAAGATTTGGGCTGATGTTATAGGCTTTGGCATATTTTTCAGTTAGAACCTTGCAAGTTGGGTCGGGGTATCTGTTGAAAGGGATTTTTGCGATTTCCGCTTGGATTTTTGCAATTTCGCCATCTGATAACTGAAAATAACTCTCGTTCGCGTCAAGTCTTATTTGGTATTCCCCGCTTATTGGGTCATAAGGTGTCAAGTCCCTTAGTTTATTTACTAGTTGATAAGCCATTTTTCTCCTTAAAATCTAACTTTTATTGAGTTTGCGTGTGCTGACAAGCCTTCTTTATCGGCGATTGTCACGATATCGTCATGTGCGATTTCAAGCGCTTCTTTTGTGTAGTAGATATAGCTTGTTTTTTTGATGAAGCTATCCACTGACAGTGGCGAGAAAAACCTTGCTGTGCCAGATGTTGGCAAGACGTGGTTTGGACCTGCATAATAGTCGCCAAGTGCTTCTGGGGAATATTCGCCGAGGAAAATTGAACCCGCGTTATCGAGTTTGCCAAGATATGACATTGGATTTTCAAGCATAACTTCAAGGTGCTCTGGGGCGATTTCGTTTGCAAGCTCCACTGCTTTTTCTTCATTTTCACAAATTATTATAATGCCGTAGTTGCCAAGTGATTGTTTTATTATTTCGTTTCTTGAAAGTGTGGCAGATTGCTTTTTGAGTTCTTCCACCGTTTCACTTGCGACTTTTTCACACGTTGTGACAAGAATTGAGCTTGCAAGAACGTCGTGTTCTGCTTGTCCCATAAGGTCGGCTGCGATGAATTTTGGATTTGCGTTTTTATCTGCCAAAACCAAGATTTCACTTGGACCTGCAATCATATCGATATCCACTGTTCCAAACAAGATTTTTTTTGCTGTTGCAACGAAAATGTTGCCTGGTCCCACGATTTTATCAACTTTTGGCACTGTTTCAGTTCCATAAGCAAGAGCCGCCACCGCTTGCGCACCCCCAAGAAGGAAGATTTTGCTGACTCCGCAAAGATTTGCTGCAACCAAGATATCGGGGTTTGCTTTGCCTTCTTTTGTAGGTGGTGTCACCATAACAATTTCCTTAACGCCCGCGATAACAGCAGGGATTGCGTTCATGAGAACTGATGAAGGATATGCTGCCGTGCCCCCCGGAACATAGATACCAACTCTTTTGAGTCCACGAATTCTTTGTCCCATGATAACGCCGTTTGCTTTTGGGTCGATATAACTTTGTTGGATTTGACGCGAGTGGAAATCTTTGATATTTGCAATCGCATTTTGAAGTGCAGAAACGAATTTTGGATCTGCATTTTGCACTGCTTTATTGATATCTTCTTGTGACACTTCAATTTGAGCTGGCACTTTGCCGTCGAATTTTTCAGTGTATTTTATAACCGCGCTGTCGCCGTTTTCTTTCACGTCTTCCAAAATAGCAGAAACGATTTCATTGACTTTTTTATCAACTTCAGTGCTTCTTGCTTTCAAGTTTTTCAAAGCTTCGAATTCAGCTTTGCCGTCTGCTTTTATTATTTTTATCATATTATTCACCTTTGTTTGCTGACTTTTCCATTATGCTGATAAGATTTTCAATTTCTTTTTTGCGAAGTTTCAAGCTTGCACCATTGACAATCAATCTTGCGGAAATTTTCGCAACATCTTCAATCACTTCAAGCCCGTTTTCTTTCAGCGTTGAGCCTGTTTCAACGATATCAACAATGGCATCGGCAAGCCCAATGAGCGGTGCGAGTTCCACACTGCCCTCGATTTTGACGATTGAAATATCCATATCTTTAGCTTTGAAAAACGCGTTTGTAACGTTTGGATATTTAGTTGCTATTGTGATTTCGCCATAACCTGCATATGGGTCTTCGCCTTTTTTTGAGGCAACTGCAAATTTGCATTTTCCAAAACCCAAATCCAAAACTTCAAAAAAACTTCCGCCATATTCCATGATAGTGTCTTTGCCAACTACGCCAAGATCGCACGCTCCGTGTTCGACATATGTGATAACGTCGGCGGCTTTTGCAAGCACGACTTCAAGGTTCAAATCTGGAACTTCCAAGATGAGTTTTCTGCCTTTATTTTCAATGGCACTGCAATCATAACCTGAATTTTTCAAAAGTGCGATTGTATCTTTTTCAAGTCTCCCCTTTGTTAAAGCTATTCTTATTGGTTTCATAATGCACCCACTCTGTGCAATTGCACTTCCTTTCCAACGACATACATTTCTTCAATGTTCATTGATTTTGCATATTTTATTGCTTCTTCCAAACTTTCCATTATGCAATTTTCCACAACCAAGCCCGCTTTTATTAATGCTTTTGCTTGCAACAGTGCAACCATTTCGTATCCAACTTCACCAAAGACTAAAACTTTTGCAGTTTCTTTCTTTTGTGAATTTTTAGCAAGAACATATTTTGAAACGGCATCGACATCGATTGCAAAGCCAATGGCTGGCAAGTCTTCGCCGAAATCTTTCAAGAGGTTATCGTATCTTCCGCCTGAAACCACGGCATCACCGTGACCTTGGATATATCCGCGGAAAATAATGCCTGAATAATAGTCGGTTCTGTTCACCATTCCAAGGTCAACAGAAATTTTATCTGAAAGTCCAAGTTTAGTGATATCGTCATAGATACCTTGCAAATAGTTCAAAAGTTCGTCGATTTGGCTGTCGCAAAACATTTCTTTTGCAATGCCGAAAACTTCGTCACCACCAAAAAGCCTTGGGAGCTGTTTGAGCATTTCGCAATATTTAGAATCGCCGATTTCATCGAGCATATCATTTAGTGCGGGATAGTTTTTGATTTCAATCAAGTTTCTCAATTTTTCTTGCACTGATTTTTCAACACCGAGTTTTTCAACCAAAATTTTGAAAATTCCGATGTGTCCGATTTCTATTGTGAAGTTATCAATACCGCAAGAATCAAGCGCTTCAACTGTTGTGAAAAGCACTTCAAGATCACCGCGTTTTGAGCTGTTTCCAATGATTTCAATACCCGATTGCACGATTTCGTTGGTTTTTCCCTTTAATGCTTTTGCTGAAGCGTACATTTTTTGAGTGTAGCAAAGTCGCAATGGCTTGATTTCGCTTTTCAATCTTGTTGATGCGAGCCTTGCGATTGGCAATGTTGAATCTGGTCTTAAAGCGACAAGTCTTCCTTGGCTGTCGCAAAATTTATACATTTTGTCGCTGTTTATATATCCATTTTGAATATTGAAAACGTCAAGAAATTCGATTGTTGGGGTGATGACTTGCTTGAATGCCCTTTTCTTGTACATTTCAAGAAGTGTTGATTCCACAAATCCTCGCACTTCACATTCTTCAAACAAAAGGTCTTTGCAACCTTCTGGCGTTATTAGTTTATTATTCATTTTATTTTTCCCTTGGCTATTATTTAATACACTTTTATTTACTGCACTTTAACACAACATAGCGATAGCGTGTTATTATATAATAGTATGATAACATTTTTTATTCAATGTGTCAAGCGTTTTTTCTTGCTTCATTGTGATAAAGTAAAAAAGTAGCATTCAACTGAATTTCCAATTGAATGCTAGTGTTTTTTTATTTATTCAAGCGAGAATTTTTCTTGCTCAAATTTTTCAGCATCAAGCGGATAGTTCGAGTCGAAACAACCCGTGCAGAACTCGCCACCACCACACGCTTTTTTGAGATATTCAAGCGGGATATAGTGAAGGCTGTCGGCACCGATAAGTTCGCAAATTTCCTCTTCAGTGCGATATGCGCCGATGAGTTGTTCGCGAGTGTCCATATCAACACCAAACGAGCAAGGATGTTTAACGATAGGAGAGGCAACAAGCATATGAACTTCAGTTGCACCACTCTTTCTTAGAAGATTGATAATTTTCTTACTTGTTGTTCCGCGGACGATTGAATCATCAATGAGGATGAGTCTTTTGCCCTTGATGTTACTTCTGAATGCGTTCAGTTTGATTTTTACTGCCGATTCGCGAAGTGATTGGCTTGGCTGAATAAAGCTTCTGCCGATGTATCTGTTTTTTGATAGTGCATCAACGTATGGTATGCCACTTTTTGCAGAATAGCCCATTGCACAAACAAGCGCTGAATCTGGCACGCCGGCAACGATATCTGCATCTATTTTGAAAAGGTCGGCAAGTTGAATGCCACATTCATATCTTGAGTCATAAACGCTGACGTCATCAATTATTGAATCTGATCTTGAAAGATACACGTATTCAAAAATACAACTTCTATGTTCTTGTTTGTCCCAAATTCTTGAAGTGTATGATCCGTCTTTTTCGACGACTATCATTTCAGATGGTTCGAGGTCGCGAATGATTTTTGCATCAACTGCATCAAGCGCGCAACTTTCTGAAGCAAAGATGATTTGGCCATCTTTTTCGCCCATGATAAGTGGACGAAGTGCGTATTGGTCGCGAACGGCAATGAGTTTATCATCAGCCATAACAACGAGCGAGAAAGCACCGACAAGTCTTCTGCAAGCGTTCACAACACCGTCTTCAATATTGTTGAATGAACAGTGATTGATAAGTGCTGCGACAACTTCTGAATCTGTTGAGCTTTGGAAAATAAATCCCTTGTCAATCAATTCTTGTTTTATTATATTTGCGTTGACAACGTTGCCGTTGTGGGCAACTGCCATTCTTCCAAGTCTGCCATAAAAAACAACTGGTTGAGCGTTAACAACGTTTGAAGAGCCTGTTGTTGAATATCGCACATGACCGATTGCCATGTTTGTTTCTGGCAAAAGACCAAGTTCTTCTTCGCCGAACACTTCGTTAACAAGACCCATGTTTTTATAGTATGCAATTTTATTATCTGGCATAGATACCGCGATACCAACACTTTCTTGTCCCCTGTGTTGAAGTGAAAATAAGCCGTAGTAGGTCGCTCTTGCGAGGTCGTCTTGCTTAACACTTGAAATACCAAATATGCCACATTCTTCATGAACGCCAAAATCTCTGATGTCGAAAATTTCTTTCACGATTATCCCCTTGCCTTGATTATTCTTGCCATAATTTCGTCATACGCTTCTTCAACGCCACCGAGGTCACGGCGGAATCTATCTTTATCCAATTTTTTGTTTGTTTCAGCATCCCAGAATCTGCATGTGTCTGGAGAGATTTCGTCAGCTAGAATAATTCTGCCGTCGTATCTGCCGAATTCAAATTTCATATCAATAAGAGAAACACCCACGCCCGCAAAGAATTCTTTCAAAATATCGTTGATTTTGAATGCCATTGCTTTGATTTGGGCAATTTCTTCTTCAGTTGCAATTCCGATTGCAAGTGCGTGATAGTCATTGATCAATGGATCACCAAGCGCATCGTCTTTATAGCAGAATTCAAGAACTGGACATTTGAGGGCTGAGCCTTCTTCAATGCCAAGGTTTTTCGAGAAACTTCCCGCAGCCACGTTTCTTATGATAACTTCAAGTGGCACGATTTGCACTTTTTTAACGAATGTGTCAGTTTCACTGATTTCTTCGATAAGGTGCGTTTCTACACCCTTTTCTTCTAGCATTTTAAATAAAATGTTTGTGCATCTGTTATTAATGATACCCTTTCCGACGATTTGTCCTTTTTTGATGCCGTTGAATGCTGTTGCATCGTCCTTATAAGACACCAAAACCACTTTATCATCAGTTGTGGCAAAAACCTTTTTAGCTTTTCCTTCATATAAAAGCGTTGTTTTTTCCATTTAATCGTTCTCCTTAGATTAATAATTTATAACATATAAATTTTACATAAATTTTGCAGAATGTGCAAGTGTTTTATATGCTATTTTAGATTATATTAAAATAAAATTATGCATTATTTTAAATAATGCATAATACTGTTATTTATATGTATTCTTTATGTATTCTTTGTTTAATTTTTAACAATATTCGTACATTTTTCAGAAATAAAAAATGTGGGATTTCATTATAAAATTTTAGATCACAGCAATCCAATATTGCATATTTTCTTCAAAAACCACCTCAATTTTTCCACCGTCAAGAAGGTGGGTCAAATAACTTTTTACCGTGCTTCCAATCAGCATGTTTTGTGAAAAATCAAGTCTTAGACCATATTTATCGAAAAGTTTTTTCATCAAGTGTTCAAAAGTGATTTTTTCAGCGGTGAAACATAAAATATCGTCTAGCACTTGATATGTTTTTTCGATATTGAACTTCACGAGCTCTTTTATGTCGCAACTTGGCACGACGTGGGATGGAATAAAATATTCACCTTCAAGGGTTTTCAACATTTCAAGAGTGGCGAGATATTTTTCAACGTTTTGAACAAACACGATACCGTATTTTTCAATAGTTTCTTTTCCCGCAAATGCGTCTGCCATAAACCACGCATTATCCGTTGTTTTTATTATTGTTTGAGAAAAAGAATGTCCGTCAGCCGCGAGCATTTCTAGCCCTTCAGGCAAATTTTCATTCGTTAGCGGCTTCACATCAGCGGGCTCGGCATAAAAGAACTTGCCACGGCAAATTTTCGGAGAATTCGCACCGCAAAGATAGCTTGAATTCACAAGAGTGTGGGTTGTTAGTGCGTGGTCAACTCCCCTGCAAAGGATTTTGCAACCTGTTTTTTCTTGCAAATACGCATTCCCGCCAACGTGGTCGGCATGACCGTGCGTGTTTATAATCGTTTTCAAATTCCAACCCTTTTCATTCAAAATTTTCAGAATTTTTTTGGCAGTGTCTTTGCTGTTTCCGCTGTCGATAAGGCAAACATCATTTTCTGTTAGATTGAAAATGCCAATTTTCGCCGGACAGTCGATATAGTGTGTTCTTTTGCCAAAATCAATAACTTCGTACATACATACTTCCCCTTATCGCATGCAGATTGAATCTGCAATTTCTTTTGCTTTATCTTCCCCTTTAAGGAATTTGATAATTTCAAGGGAAAATTTGATTGATGCGGCAACCGCTTCGCCTGTTATCACATTCCCACTGACAACAACAGCATTATCAACATAGTTTTCAACTTCGGTTTTCATGCTTGGATAAATTGTCATTGGAACGTTAACGTCCAAGATTGACAGCACCATTGGAGCGGCACAAATTGCCGAAACGAGTTTGCCACTTTCATATGTTTTTAAAATCAAATCCAAAAAGTCGCGATGCTCGAGATAGTGCTTTGTTCCAGGCCCTCCCGCCATCACAACACCTTCCAAATCGGAAAAATCGCACGCAGAAAACATTTTGTCGGCAACAAATGTCACACCAACAGAATTTTTGACTTCTTTTGTTGTTTCAAGTGAGACTGTTGTTATTTGCACGCCCGCTCTTCTCAAAAGATCCACTGGCGTTATTGCTTCAATAGCTTCAAAACCATTAACCCAAAATGCATATATCATACTTTAACTCCTTTTAGCCAATACCGCCCATGAGTGCACCGATAATAAGAACTACCACCGCCATCAAGCAATAGACGTATTTACTGAATTTTATCACCCACATTGGCATGCCTTTTTCACTTCCGCGGTCGATTTCTTCTTTTGCTTTTTGCTCACCGCAAACCCAGAAGAACATCACTCCCGCCATCATTGCACCAATTGGGCAAACATAGATTGAAACAAAATCCATCCAACCTGAAACAATTCCTTGAATACAAGTTGATATAATAACTGCAACGCCTGCTATTGAAAGGCTGGCTTGCAATCTTGACATACCAAACACTTCTTGCATTGTTGCAATTGGTGTTTCAAACAAGTTGAGAAGTGATGTTATTCCCGCAAACAACACTGACACAAAGAATATGATGACAACTAGTCCCCCCGCTGGCATATTTGCAAACAAGTTTGGCAAATAAATAAACATCAGCCCAGGTCCGCTTGAATCAAGCTGAACGCCCGTTGTTGCGATAGCAGGAATGATAACAAATGCCGCAAGCACCGCTGCTAGCGTGTCGAAAAATGCCACGTTGCGTGCTGATTTTGGAATGT
Source organism: Bacillota bacterium (assembly GCA_044426045.1). Lineage (GTDB taxonomy): Bacteria > Bacillota > Clostridia > Christensenellales > CAMQZB01 > JAWXUU01. The sequence continues at coordinate 103,463 of JAWXUX010000004.1, read as the reverse complement.
CTTCAGTATCAGATAGATACGAGCCATATATAAGCGTTCCGTGACCTGCAACGGAAAGCGAGAAGAACGCTTGTCCCATTGCGAAAATCCAAACCGTTGGATCAAGCCAACCCGAAACATCAACAGTGAAGATGTATCTATAGCCATCCATTGCGCCGTCTTGGAATGCAACATAAACGCCAAGTGCCATGAACAAGCAGAAAAAGATTGGCATCATGATTTTATTTGTTCTTTCAATGCCTTTGCCAACTCCGAAAATGAGTATTGCAAAAACGATGACAAGTGCACCAAGTTGCCACAATGTGTTTCCAAAGTTTGAAGCCATTTCGCCAAAAACATTTGCAAATTCGTCAACTGATGTTGGTGCGAGCGTTGCTCCCGTGAAAGCACCCACTGCATATTTGAGCATCCATCCAACGACAACCGCATATCCGATTGCAAGAGCTAGCGAGCCAAGAACTGGCAAAATGCCAATCACTTCGCCGATTTTTTTGTTTCCACCGCGGTGTTCAACCGCTTTTCCAAACGCGCCCATCGAGCCCGCTTTCGCCCATCTGCCAAATGCCATTTCACCGATAACACCCGATGATGAAATCAAGAATATGAATAAGAAATATGGAATCAAAAATGTTCCGCCACCATACATCGAAACTCTTTGTGGAAACATCCAAATATTTCCAACGCCGACAGCTCCGCCAATGCACGCGACAATAAATCCCCACTTAGATCTGAAAGTATCCCTCTTTTTTTGCTCAATTTTATTAGCCATTGTACCCTCTTTGTAACTTAGTTTGTTATTTTTATTTATTATACTATATTGACTGTTGAATGTCTATAACTTTATAATAATAAATATAAAATTTGTACCTCAAATTAAGAAAATCGCCCGCAATGGGCGATTTTTTAGATATCTTTAGCTTCTGGGAAGCAGTGCATGTGAATTGGTGAAAGAACTTTCAAACCTTCACCAATTTGGAAATCTTTATCTTTTGCAAGATTTTGACCACGCATACCAAAATAGGCGTTATAAAGCGCGAAAACTTCATCATTTATTTGCGATTTATGAAGTGCAATCGCATCCATTTTTGTTTGGAAAGTTTCCGAAATATCAACGATTGTGTTTGGTTTATCAGTGAAATAAAAACCGATTGCATATGGCGTTATTGGCTTTGTTTGGGTGTTTTCAGGATATTTCAAAAGGTTTGCACAAATGAATGCTTGTGCTGCCGCTTTTCCGACAACAACGTGGTCGTTGTGACCTTCATATGCTAGCCATGGATCTGGGCAAAACACCATATCAAACTCGCCACTTCTCATGATTTCGGCGATTTCACACGCTATTTTTTTCACACTGCAAAGTGAGCCGTCTTTTTTTTCAAGGAAGTGAAATTCACTTGCGCCAAGAAGTGTGCCTGATGCTATTGCTTCAGATTTTCTCACAGCTGCGAGAGTTTCCCCTTGAAGCTCGGGCACATACGCACCAAGCGAGCCATCAGTTATTGTGAGATATTCAACTTTGATTCCGTTTTTCACAAGCACTGGAACAATACCGCCCATGCCAATTTCAATATCATCTGGGTGCGGTTGAATACAAAGTGCTTTTTTGCCTTTCATTATATCAGGTGGCATGAAAAATGCCATCATTTCTTGTTGTGTCATGTTTACCCCCTTTTTGCTTCTAGCTCTGAATGAATTTCTTTGCGTTTTTCTTCAGTTAGTGTGTAGAAAATCATTGGTATCATTGAAATTAGGAAACTCACCGCTGGAATCACATACATAAGTGATGAAATCCCCGATTGCACAAGTGCGGTTGGTTGCATGTTTTCGACATAGCCGATAACGATTAGGCAGACACCGAGAATGAGCTTTGAGAACGTTGCTGAAAGTTTTGTTAGGAATGTGTTTATAGAAAATATTATTCCCTCACCGCGATAGCCAAGTTTCCATTCGGAATATTCCACCGCATCAAGAAGCATTGTCGCACAAACGATAGAGATAACGCCCGTTGAAAGGAAGCTTAGCCCGAGGAAAATAAGCCCGATTATTATGCTTGATTGTGCAAACATTGGAACAACGCTTGTCACTGCACCAAACAGCGAGAAAATAAAGAAAATGTTCTTCTTTTCCATGATGCCCACAAGTTTTGGCGCGATTATCATACCGAGTGTCATGCCGATAACGAGGCTTAGCCCAATTGGAGTTATCATGCTTGAATCACCCCAAACATAGACAACGAAATAAAGTTGTGATGCTTGGCGAACACCGTTGACAAGGTTTGTTATCACAAGTGCTATCATAAGTGCTTGCAATGGCTTGTTTGCTGTTATTGTTTTCAAATTCTTGCGAATTGACATAACTTCTTTTTCTGGTGCGATACGTTCTTTTGTTTTGATACCCGCAAGTATCATAAGCACGCCACCAATCACGGCAAATAAAATCGCCACCCATGTATATGCCGAGCCAACTCTTTCACCACCGAACATATTCAGAAGTGTCACACTGAGAACAGAAACGATAACTGTGCCTATTGTTCCGCCGATTTTGCCAAGTGTCACCATTGTTGTTCTTTCTTCTGGCAATGTTGAAACTGTTGATGTTATCGCCCAAATTGGAATGTCACAAAGCGTATAAGACATGCCCCAAAGGATATAACAAACGCCGGCAAAGATGATTGCACCCATTGCTGAAAGACCAAAATTAACAAAACAGAAAATTGTTGTTAGCATGATAAACACTGGTCCAAAAATCATGTATGGTCTGAATTTACCATATTTGGTTCTTGTTCTGTCGGTGATTATTCCCATCATTGGGTCGTTGATTGCGTCCCACAAACTTGCGATAACGACTATCACTGTTGCAACCGCTGTTGGAATACATAAAATATCCGTGAAATAGAACATTATGTACATCGCGACGAAGTTATATATCATGTTTTGTCCGAGTAGCCCACTGCTGTAGGATATCTTTTCGGAAATTGGCACTTGTCCTTTCATTTTTTACCCTCCATAACCTTTTCGTTGAATTTTTAGTTTACTTTTTAATAATTTTTTAAAATTACCCTTTAAAATGAAAATGGCTACAAACGGAAGTTTGCAACCATTTTATATATTGTATCACAATTTTTACTGTGACACAATAGTGTTTTGTGATTTTATTTCAAAAATTTTGATAAAATTTCGTCGATTTCACTTTCTGAAAGGTATCCTTTTTCAAGGCATGCTTCTTTCAGCGTGAGCTCTTTTTCATAGGCATATTTTGCGATTTCTGCTGATTTTTCATAGCCGATTTTTGGTGCAAAATACGTTACTAGCATGAGTGATTTTCTCAAATTTTCTTGCATTTTGGCGTGATTTGTCACAATTCCGCAAACGCAGTTTTCGCGAAAAGATGCAATTACATCAGAAAGTAAGTTAACAGATTGCACAAAGTTTGCAATGACAACAGGCATGAACACATTCAGTTGGAAATTGCCTTGAGATGCGGCAAAACCAATGGTTGCATCATTTCCCATGATTTGAACTGCCACCATTGTCACAGCTTCCGATTGCGTTGGATTCACTTTTCCTGGCATGATTGAGCTTCCCGGTTCGTTTGCAGGGATGATGATTTCACCAATACCCGCACGAGGACCGCTTGCAAGAAGTCTTACATCGTTTGCGATTTTCATCATGTCGCACGCGACTGTTTTCACCGCACCGTGGGCATAGACCATTTGATTTTTTGAAGCAAGCCCTGCAAATTTATTTGCACATGGAACGAAAGTTTCACCAGTGATTTTTGTGATGTATTTGCACGCAACTTCGTCAAAGCCAGCGGGCGCGTTTATTCCATTGCCAACTGCTGTTCCGCCGATTGGGAGCTCAGCAAGGCTTGCGGCTGCTGTTTTGATATAGATAAGGTCGGTTTCAAGGGCTGATTTCCAACCGCTGATTTCTTCGCCGAATGTCATTGGCGTTGCATCTTGGAGGTGCGTTCTGCCGATTTTTTTAACTTCTGCGTTTTCTTTTTCTAGTCTTGCAAACTCAGCAATCAAGTTTTCCATTTGCGGAATGAGTTTTGATGTTATCAAAAGTTTCACCGCAATGCACATTGCTGATGGAAACACGTCGTTTGAGCTTTGGCTCATGTTCACGTGATCGTTTGGATGGATTGCGACTTTATTTATAAGCGTTGCGTGGTTTGCAATCACTTCGTTGAGGTTCATGTTTGTTTGAGTGCCACTGCCCGTTTGCCAAACTGCAAGTGGGAAATGCTCGTCAAGCTCGCCTGCGATGATTTTTGAAGCGATATCGGAAATCAATTCTGCTTTTTCGCCATCCATTTTGCCAAATTCAAGGTTAGCAAGAGCACATGCTTTTTTCACGATTGCGATTGCCCGCACCATTTCCATTGGCATTTTTTCACTGCCGATTTTGAAGTTTTCAAAGCTTCTTTGCGTTTGAGCGCCCCAAAGTTTGTCGCCTGCAACTTCGATTGTTCCTATTGAATCTTTTTCAAGTCTTTTTTCCATAATATTTCCTTATTTATCTTCGTTATATGCTTTGATAACCGCACCTGAAACCGCTGGCACAATTCTTTCGTCAAATGGGTTTGGAATTATGCAAGTTTCTGAAAGATCAGCTTCAGCCACGATATTTGCGATTGCGTGAGAAGTATAAACTTTCATTTTTTTAGTCACTTTTTTTGCTCTTGAATCAAGAAGTCCGCGGAAAATTCCCGGGAAAGCAAGCAAATTGTTGATTTGGTTTGGATAGTCACTTCTGCCCGTGCCAATGATTGTCACGCCTGCATCAACGGCGACTTCATAGCTGATTTCAGGAGTTGGATTTGCCATTGCAAAGATGATGTTTTTATCCGCCATAGACATTGCCATTTCTTTTGACACGATGTTTCCAGCAGATACGCCGATAAAGATATCCGCACCTTTCATTGCATCTGAAAGGACGCCACTCATGTTATCTTTATTTGCAAGTTCAAGCATTTCTTCTTGGGCGTTTGTGAGCCCATTCATGCCTTTTTGCAAAATGCCCACTTTGTCAACCAAAATAAGATTTGTTGCACCGAGGTCAAGCAGATGTTTTGAAATTGCAATTCCCGCAGCACCCGCGCCGTTAACAACGATTTTCACATTCGCGATATCTTTTTTCAAAACTTTAAGGGCGTTCAAAAGTCCCGCACCAACCACGATTGCTGTGCCGTGTTGGTCGTCGTGGAAAACTGGAATATTGCAAAGTTCGTTCAATCTTTTTTCAATTTCAAAACATCTTGGTGCTGAAATATCTTCAAGGTTGATTCCGCCAAAGCTATCTGAAATTCGATAGATTGTGTCGACGATTTCGTCGGTATCTTTTGTGTTTAGGCAAAGTGGAATAGCATCAACACCCGCAAATTTTTTGAGCAGTACGCATTTTCCTTCCATAACAGGCATACCCGCTTCGCCACCGATATCACCAAGTCCCAAAACAGCAGTGCCGTCGGTTATGACAGCTACGCAGTTGTTTTTCCATGTTAGGTCATAAACAGCATCTGGTTTTTCTGCGATTTCCGTGCAAGCACGCGCAACGCCAGGTGTGTAGGCATTTGAAAGATCGTCAAATGAGTCTAGTGGAATTTTTGTTGCAACTTCGAGTTTACCTCTCCATTCATAATGTTTTTTTAGTGATTCTTCAGCGATTGACATTTTTTATCCCCTTTTTATTGGATTTTAATGATTTTTTTACATATCAATAATACCAAAATTTCTTATAAATAGTCAAGTATTACCGCGTTTTTTATTGGCAAATATAAAAACCCCGATTTCTCGGGATTTTATTTGTTTTATTTTTCTTTGTTTTATTTTTCTTTATTTTCGCCTTTTGTGTGTTTTTCATATTTGTCAAACAAGTTATAGCGTTCTGGGCTGACGATTGCGTTGAACATTCTGTCCATTGAGCCTTTGATTTCGTCATCGAGGTTATAAATCATTTGTTTCACAACTTCGCGTTGAGTTTTTTTGTTTGCGGGACACGGGTTGTGCACGATTGGCATGTCTTGTGAAAACCATTTGATTTCGCGTTCTTTCACGTATAAAAGTGGGCGAATAACGCTTATGTCGGTTCTGTCGAGATAGCTTATTGGTGCAAAAGTTGAAAGTCTGCCCTCGTAAAGGAAAGAAAGCCAAAACGTTTCAACAAGATCGTCAAGGTTGTGACCAAGTGCGACTTTGTTTCCGCCAAGCTCCACCGCTTTTGTGTTGAGCGCGCCCCTTCTCATTTTTGAGCAAAGTGAGCATGGATTTTCTTCTTTTCTTTCGTTGAAAATGATTTCTGCGATATCTGTTTTTTCAATATAAAGTGGCACATCAAGATCCGCCACATATTTCTTTTGCGCTTCGACTTCTTCTTTTTTCACGTCAGCAAAGCCCATATCTATTGTGACAGCGGAAAGTTCGAAATCGCGTCTTATATACTTTTTATAATGCGATAGAACTGTTAGCATGGCAAGGGAATCTTTTCCGCCCGACAGCCCAACGATGACGTGGTCACCTTTTGATATCATTTTGTATTCTTCATCCGCTTTTCTCATGCGGGATAACATTTGTTGGAGTTTCATATTACCTCACTTTTTACACTCTTTATTTATTATACTCTTTTTGCTTGACTGCTATATACCCATAGTATATAATGCAAGAGTAGATTTATTTCATTTGCTGTATTATAATAGCATAAAATTTATAAAAGGTGAAATAAAATAGAGTGTAAAAACAAAATATATATACCGCAATCTACTTTTTTTGCGGATTTGAGGTTAAAATGGAAATTATTATCGCAATACTTTGCGGAGTGTTCTTTGGTGGAGCAAATGTTATTCCTGGCGTTTCTGGCGGAACTGTTGCTGTTATGCTTGGAATTTATGAAAAATTTGTGGGGAGCATTTCTGATATTACTACATCAGTTAAAAACAGAGAGTTCAAAAAACTTAAAGAACCACTTCTTTTTTTGATTCCGATTTTTGTTGGCGCGATGCTTGGAATTATTTTGTTTTCTAACATCATTTCATACACTCTTGAGCATCATTATGAACTCACTATGTATGCATTTTTGGGATTGATTATTGGCTCGATTCCTTCGCTTGTGAAAAAAACTGGTCTTGCAAAAGGTGATTCGCCAATGATTTTTATTCCAATGGTTTTCACTTTTGCCATTGCACTTGCACTTTATTTTTTGAAAGCTGCGGGAATTGGCGGGGTTCAAGTTTCGGAGGCTAGCGTTGTTTGGCTTTTTGTTTGCGGTGTTATTGCAAGCAGTGCGATGATTATCCCTGGCATTTCAGGTTCGTTTTTGCTTATGCTTATCGGGGTTTATTCGCTGATTGTCAACACGGCGGCTGTCATGCTTGATTTTTCAATATTTGTGCAAAACGCGCTTGTTTTGGTGCCGTTTGCGCTTGGCATGTTGCTTGGAATTATTGTGGTTTCAAAAATTATGGATACTCTTCTCAAAAAATATTATAAAGAAACTTTCCTTGGCGTTATCGGGTTTGTGATTGGTTCGCTTCCCGTTTTGTGCGTTGACCTTTCACTTATCAATCCAATATACGCAATTATCGCTTGTGTGGTTTGTGCTGGTATCAGCTTCCTTCTTATGAAAATCAAAAAAGGCGAATGATTGCCTTATCATCTTTAATATCAAAAGCTCCAAACTGATTTTGTTTGGAGCTTTTATTTTTGTTTTGTCTTTGTTTATTTTATTTTATTTTATTTTTTAGATTTAGATTAGTCTTTCAATTTAATGATTTCTAGTTTTTCAAGTGCTCTTTCCACGAGTCCCTCAACATCAAGTTTTGCTTCTTCTGCTTCAAGTTGTTCGATACTTGGGCGGATGACTGGATTTTTTGGGAGGAACACTGTGCAGCAGTCTTCATATGGCAAGATTGACGTTTCAAAAGTGCCGATTTTTTGTGCGATTTCGATGATTTCGCTTTTATCAAAACCGATAACTGGTCTGAAAACCGGAATTTGAATAACCGCGTTTGTGCACGTCATGCTTTCAACAGTTTGGCTTGCAACTTGACCGAGATTTTCACCTGTGATGATTGCTTGCGAGTGAGTGATTTTTGTGAACCTATCGGCAATTCTCATCATGAATCTGCGCATGATTGCTATCATATAGTCACCGTCGCAATTTTTGTGGATTGCTTCTTGAATTTCGGTGAAACCACAGATTGTGAGGGTCATTCTGTCGTTATAGCCACGCATGATTTTTGCAAGGCTGACAACTTTTTCTTTCGCCATATCGCTTGTGTATGGATAAGAAAAGAAGTTCAAGCAGTTGACATTCATTCCGCGTTTTGCCATCATATATCCCGCAACTGGGCTGTCGATACCACCCGAAAGAAGCAATACGCCATTGCCCGAAACGCCACATGGAAGACCGCCAACACCTTTTTGGAACTTAGCAAAGACAAAGGTTTTGCCACCTTCTCTTATATCGATATGAACGATGTTTTCTGGATTTCTGACATCAACTTTCAAGCCTTCTGCTTTATCAAGAAGATAGCCACCAACTTCGCGAGAGATATCAACGGATGTTTGTTTCAATGTTTTATCTGCTCTGTTTGTTTCAACCTTGAATGTGCCTGTGAAATTAATCATTTCAAGAGCGGTTTCTTTGATTTTTGCGATGTCTGTTGGAATGACACTTGCAACCGAGAATGAATGAATTCCGCAAACTTTTGATAGTTTTTCGCAAATTTCAAATTCATCAACTTCATCAAAGTTGCTGACAATATATCTGCAACGAATTGCTTTGAAATCATGCTTGATTCCCGCAAGTGCGTTTTTGATATTCTTTTTTAGCTTTGTTTCAAAAAATGCAATGTTTCTACCTTTAAGGTGGATTTCTGCATATCTTATTACTATTACTTTTTCCATTATATTTTCCTTTATTTCGTTTGTTTATTTCATTATTTCGCGAAGTTTTAAGAGGTTTTCTTTCAAAACTTTTGCAAATTCTTCAATTTCACTTTGGGTGTTGAATATTGAAAAACTTATTCTCACAGTGCCGTTTGATGTTATTCCCATTTCCTTTAGTGGTCGCGATACTGGCTGTTTTGCCGAGCATGCCGAGCCCATTCCGATAAGGTAGCCACTGTCTTCACACATGTGGAGAAGGGTTTCACCGCGAATACCGTCAAAAGAAATGTTCAAGATGTGGGGTGATGATGTTTCGCTTGAATTTATTTGCATATTTTCAACATTTTCAAGCTCTTTTGTGATGATTTCTTTATATTTTTTATAATTTCCAATTATTTCAGCGTTATTTGCTTGCCAAATTTCCACCGCTTTTGCAAAGCCTACAATTCCTGCAACGTTTTCCGTGCCACTGCGTTTGGCTTTTTCTTGACCGCCACCAAAGACTATTGATTTGAGTTTTTGGGGATTTTTAACATAAAGTGCACCCACGCCTTTTGCTCCGTTGATTTTGTGGGCTGAAACGGAATATGCATCAATGCCGTCAAGTGATGTTTTGATTTTACAAAAACCTTGAACGCCATCCGAATGGAAAAATGCTGTGGGGTGTTTTGCTTTCAGTTGTTTTGCAAGAGCCGTGATATTATTCACGCCACCCGCTTCGTTATTAACGTGCATGATTGAAACCATTTGCACGTTGCCCGACGAAATTTTGGCTGTGAAGTCTTGAATGTTCACGCTTCCGTCACGGTTGCATGCGATTTGTTCAAACTGATAGCCTTTTTCTTTCAAATCTTTGAAGATATTGAAAATTGCAGGGTGTTCGCATGCCGAGCAAAGGATTTTGCCGTGGTTTGGCTTTCCGATATTGCCAAGGATTGCGAGGTTGTTTGATTCAGTCCCACCTGAAGTGAAAAAGATATTTGCGGGAGTTGTGATTTTCATTGCTTTTGCAATCACTCCCCTTGCTTTTTCAATCGATTTTGAAACCGCGATAGACATTTTTGTGACAGCTGAGGGATTATAGTAGCTTTCTGTCAAGATTTCCATCATGACACTTGCAACTTCATCGTGCACTTTTGTTGTGCCTGCGTTATCGAGATAGACAGGTTTTATATTTTGATTTTCCATATTGCGTTTGGGGTTATTTGAAAATAACAACTGTTGCCCCTGCCCCTCCTTCGGTGTATTCTGCTAGTTTATATTCTTTCACGTGTTTGTTTCTTGCGAGTTCTTCCCACACGCCTTCTTTGAGTTTGCCCGTGCCCATTCCGTGGATTATTCTGACTTTGTCAGTTCTTCTGAGATACGCATCATCAAGGAATTGTTGAACTTCACTCACCCCTTCATGCACTCTTTTCCCAATGATATTCAGTTCAACAAGTGAGCCATATTTTGGGGCGGCGCTTTTGTGGGTGAAGGTGTGGCGTTTCTTTTCTGGTGGTGCTTTTGGCACAATTTCGCGAAGTGGGCGAAGAATATTCACCGATTTTGCTGAAACTTCAACCATTCCGACTTGAACGACTACTTCTTTCTTTTTGGTGTTTATTTTTGTTATCTTGCCGATACTGCCGATTGTTTTCACGAATACGTATTGACCGATTTTTGAGCGGTTGATGTCAAACGCTTCATAGTCCGCTTCGTTGAAATCATCGTCATCTTCTTCGATAACTTTGCTTTTGAGTTTGTTTTTAAGCTTGCCAGCTTCGATAACTTCTTTTTGCGTTATGTCGCTGTTTTGTTTGATACTTTTGATTTCTTCAACAAGTTCGTTTGCTTCTTCCGAGGCCTGGGCGATTATTCTTCTCGCTTCGATTCTTGCAATTTCAGTTATTCTGTCGCGTTCTTTTTCCAATTTCGCTTTCAAAATATCTTGCGATTTTTTCTCTTCTTCAAGCTGACGATGCAGTTTTTGGGCGTCTTCACGCAATTTTTCCGCTTGCATCATTTCTTTTCGAGCGTTATCGATAATGAGGTCGAAATTCTTTTTATCGTCTGAAATGTGCGATTTTGCACGGGTGATGATATATTCTGGAATACCGAGATTTTCCGCGATTTCAAGGGCTTTTGAATTGCCCGCCGTTCCCAATATCAGCTTATATGTTGGGCGATATGAATCTTCGTCAAACTGCATTGACGCATTTTGGATTTCATCTCTTGTGTAGGAAAATTCTTTCAATTTGCCATAATGGGTTGTGAGAATTCCCGTTGAACCGCACGTTATCAAGTCTTCAAGAACAGAAAGTGCGAGTGCCGAGCCTTCATCAGGATCGGTGCCACCGCCAAGTTCATCAATCAAAACTAGCGATTTATCATTGACATTTTCCATGATTTCTTTCAGTGTCACGATGTGCGAAGAGAACGTTGAAAGGTCGTTTTCGATACTTTGCTCGTCGCCGATATCTGAAAATATACTTTCAAAAAAGGAAATTTCACTGCCTTCGCCAGCGGAAATGAAAATACCGCTCATTGAGAGAAGTGAGAAAAGCCCCACCATTTTCATTGTCACGGTTTTACCGCCCGTGTTTGGACCGCTTATCAAAAGATATTTTGCATCTTTTCCAAAACCAATTGATACGGGAACTACCTTTTGTGGGTCGATGATTGGGTGACGTCCTCGCTTGATATCAATTTTGCCTTTATCGTTAAGCCTTGGCATAACGCTTCTTGTCGCAGCGGCATATTCCGCTTTTGAAAGTGCAATGTCGAACTCGTCCAGAGTGCGTTGCGTTTGCAAAAGTTGCGGTGCGATATCACAAACCACGCTTGTGTAGTGGATAAGAATCCTTTCAATTTCAAGTTTTTCTTCAATTTCGATTGCGCGAAGTTCGTTGTTTTTTTCAACAACTTCCATTGGCTCAACGAAAACTGTACTGCCCGTTTGTGAATAGTCTTGAACAAGACCTTTGACAAAGCTTCTGTATTCAATTCTGACAGGCACAACAAATCTATCTTTTCTTGTTGTCACGATTTTATCTTGCAAATATTTTGACGTTTCTTTATCTTGAACATAGCTTTGCAATACTTTTTTGATATCGTTATTAATCTTTCTTTTCTTCTTGCGAAGTTCGAAAAGCGTTGGCGATGCGTGGTCAGCGATTTCTTCATCTGAAATAAAAATATCCAAAATTTTCGCTTCCAAGTCGTAATCTTGATAAAGTTCGCGTGCTTTTGATAAAAACATTGGAATTTCAGCATTGATTTTCGAAATTGTTTGGTCGAATTCTCGCGAAATGTTCAGAAGTCTGCCAACTCTTATTATATCTGTTATTTCAAGTGCGGAAAGCACCCTTGCTCTTGCGAGAAGTTCTTTTGTGTCGCCAGCGTTTTTCAACGGCTTTTCGCAATGTATAAATAAAATAGCAAACGCTTCCTGGGTGAATTTCAGCATGGAAACACTATCCTCAAAGGTTGTTTGAGGAGTTTCTGAAAGTATGCCTTCTTTCCCGCCAGATAGTTTTGCAAATTTTGAAATCTCTTTAAGGATTTTATCGTATTCTAGGTTTTTAAGAATTTTATCTGTTATCATAAATTTTTCCTTATTTTTGTCAGCTTGTATTATACTATATTTTGTGCATTATTACAAGTGTTCTTTGGATTTTTTACCTTAAATTCTTTGCTTTATATCATTTTTCACTTCTTTTATACTTTTTGTGATGTTAAATTACTTTTAATTTTATAAATCACACTCTTTCGACAATATTTTTCAATAATTTTCTTTTTAATATAAAAAACCCCTTGATTTTTGTACAAAACTGTGTTATTATACAGTTACAAAATAAATTTTATGGAGTATTTTATGGAAAATATTAAGGTTTTTGTATGTGATAACGACCCTTTTGTTATCAATGAATGTTCAAAGGTTTTAAACTCAAACGTTGTGATTGTTGATCATGCCGAAGACGGTGCTGATTGCTTAGACAAAATTTGGAAAATTGATTTCGATATTTTGCTTATTGATGTCACGTTGCCAAAAATTGACGGGCTATCCGTTTTGCAAAAGATTTCCGAAACTGACCACGACTTTAAAATCGTTGTTATGTCAAGCATGAATTCATCTTTCGTGATTGAAAAATCTTCACAGCTTGGTGCGAGTTATTTTATTCCAAAACCCGTGAATTATGAAACTCTTTCATCTACCCTTGCTGGCGTTTGGTGCGACAAAAGTATTTCGCACCCAATGGTGATGTCAAGACAACATTTCGTCAGCAGAAATCTTGATGAAAAGATTGCCAATATTTTTATGACAATCGGTATTCCACCGCACATTCGTGGATATTCTTATTTGCGTGAAGCAATCAAACTTGCGGTTGCTCGCCCTGCTATTATTTCTTCAATAACAAAGGAACTTTATCCAAGCGTTGCGCAAATCATGGACTCTTCACCAAGCAAGGTTGAACGCGCGATAAGACACGCCATTGACGTTGCGTGGACACGTGGCAAATCGGAAAAACTTGGCGGTGTTCTTGGAGTGAAAGTTTACGTCACTATGAAACCAACAAATGGTGAATTTATCGCTCTTATTGCGGATAAATTACTGCTTGAATCAATTTAGGGCATTTCTATTTAGTACGTTTCTATTTAGTGCATCTCTATTAAAAGCCCATTAATTATACAAAATAAAAGGGAAACGAAAATTCCGTTTCCCTTTATAAATGCTGTTTTATTTGTTTTCTTTTGCGTAGTGGTTCATAAGGCAACCCGCAAGGACAATTTTTCTTTCTTCACTGCTCATATTATCAATATAAAGAGTGATATCGCTCGCTTTTCCGTCTCTTATGAGTTTTGCTGGAACTTCGTATGCTCCACTTGCGACAAGCTCGTCGATGTTGTCGATATAAACAAAATCGCCAATTTCAAACGCGTTTTCTTTTATGATAAGAGGCAACATACCCCAGTTCATGAGGTTGCTTCTGTATCTTTTTGTTGCATATTCACATGCGATATTTGCAACGCCACCAAGAACTCTTTGGCATGATGCGGCTTGTTCTCTTGCAGAGCCGTCACCTGGCTTGTTTGCGAATATGAAACTGCCGAAATTGAAGTTTTCTGCATCGGTTCTTGAAACTGCATCCATTGCTTTTTTGAAGTCTTCAGCCACTTCGCCGTTTCTTCTTTGTTTTTCGCATTCAAAGATTTCTTTTGCTCTGCCAACATATTTTGGGTCTTTTCTTGAAAGAGTGAATGTTGCGAGCATTTGTGGGTTTGAACGATATGATGATGTGTCGCCCGATGGAATGAGTTCATCCGTTGTTGTCACTTCGTCGGTGATAACTGCGGCGGCTTTCATGAGCACAGCTTTTGAAAGTGCCACTTGTTCTGGCCAATCGGTGATGTTTGGCCCTAGAACTAGTGATTCTTCTTCTTTTGCTTTTTCGTAGCCTTGAAAAATTCTGCTTTGGTATACTGCTTTATCGAAATAGAATTTAGCAGGTTTTGCTTCGTAGTCAATTTCCGTTGCAGGTGTCAAATAACCTTGATTTTTAGACGTTGCGGCGATTGAACGAGCGTCCATAAGTGCAACTGAAGCAATTTGGTTGCTTGCTGGTTTTGAACCTTCACGTTGTGGGAAGTTTCTTGTTGTGTGACGGATAGAAAATGATTGGTGACTTGGAACATCTCCCGCACCAAAACATGGACCGCAGAATGCTGTTTTCACAATCGCACCACTTGACATAAGTGATGAAATAGTTCCGTTTTTCACAAGTTCTTGATAAACCGCTTGGCTTGAAGGGTAAACTTGGAGTGAATATTTATCAAATCCAATGCTGTCACCTTGCAAAATTTGCGATGCTTCAACGATGTTTTCAAAAGTTCCGCCAGCACAGCCCGCGATGACACCTTGGTCAACATAAACTTTGCCATTTTGGATTTTTGAAAGCAAGTTGAGTGTTAGTTTTTTGTTTTCAGTTTGCTGGAGTGCCTTTTCTTCCACTTCTTTTAAAATATCATATGGGTTTTTGCAAACATCTTCGATAGTGAACACGTTTGATGGGTGGAAAGGCATTGCTATCATAGGTTTCACTTGTGACAAATCAACTTCGATTGCACCGTCAAATTCCACGATATCCTCTTCAGTGAGGTGTTTATATTCGCTTTCTCTGCCAAAGTCGGCAAGATATTCACGCGTTTTTTCATCAGTTTCCCAAATTGAAGAAAGGCATGTTGTTTCCGTTGTCATAACGTCGATACCAATTCTGAATTCCATTGAAAGTTTTTTTGCACCTTCACCCATGAATTCCATGACTTTGTTTTTAACAAATCCATTTTTGAATGTTTCACCAATGATTGCAAGAGCTACGTCTTGTGGTCCAACACCTTTTTGAACTTCGCCAGTCAAAATAACTGCGACAACGTCTGGTTTTTTGATGTCATATGTTCTTGAAAGGATTTGCTTCACAAGTTCTGGCCCGCCTTCGCCAACCGCCATTGTGCCAAGAGCACCGTATCTTGTGTGGCTGTCTGATCCAAGAATCATTTTTTCGCCACCTGCGACCATTTCACGCATGTATTGATGGATAACCGCAACGTGTGGTGGCACGAAAATTCCGCCGTATTTTTTTGCAGCAGTGAGACCAAAGATGTGGTCGTCTTCGTTGATTGTTCCGCCAACCGCACAAAGCGAGTTGTGGCAGTTTGTTAAAACGTATGGCACTGGGAATTTTTCAAGACCAGACGCACGCGCTGTTTGAACAATACCAACATATGTGATATCATGCGAGCACAATGCATCAAACTTTATTTTATAATCATCACCTTGACCGCTGTTGTGTTTTTCCATGATTTTTGTGGCGATTGATTTACCAATAGCTGAAGTTTCAATATTTGTAACCTCATCTGCTGACATGATTTTCTTTCCACTAGCAACATAAATTTTTCCACTTGTTAGTTTGACCATAGTTACCCCCTGCAATTTTTGCATTTTTTTATATATACATTATTATAGCGGTATATTTTGAATTTTTCAATCATATACCGCTATTTTTTATCTTTTTATACTCATATATAAATATTTTTGGATTATATCACCATTTCGTGACAATTTTTTACTTGCAATCTTTCAAAAGTACGGAAAAGAGAGGCTTTTGCATGTTAAAGCAAAACTATTTTGTATTTGACAATAAACTTATCTTGTTTGTAGGAAAGTTTGGAATTTCGAAGTCCAACATCTCCCATATCTTCTTGGCGATTTATATACCTGCAATCCGCAAAGCGTTTTTTTGAAAACTCTTGCACGATTTTAACGCCAAGTCCGAATATTTTTTTTGACACCTTTTCATACATTATGATGCCGATATCTCTTGCTTTATAGCCAATGTCGATACCGACAATCTTTCCTTTCACAATCATGACATCACAAACAAGGTCAAGCGCTTTGATATTATCAAGTGCGAGAACCATCGCCTCGAGATCGCCTTCCTCTTCACCTTTTGTTTCCGACCATTCAGTCAAAAGATTGATGACTTCTGCTCTGTCCGATTCGCAATATTCTCTCAGTTCCCATTTGAAACGCTTTTCAAAGCTTTTGAGCATGTTTCGCTTTATCGGTGAATAATCTCCCATATTGATTAACTTTTCTGGTTTATAAAGATATTCATACGTGTTTCTTTCGAGAGAAGAATATATCATGTGTTTTCTTGATTGCAATATAAGGTCAACTTTAACCTTGTCCGCACCATAGATTTTTAGTTGGATGTTATTTTCCTTACAGTATTTAACCAACTTTTCGAAAGCTGGCATGAATTCGTGAGGATATTTGACAATTGGTGGAAAGAAACCTACGTTCCCTTCATGATTGAATTTGACGAAAATTGCATTATCTTCAGTCGCCATTTCATAGTTATATTGTTCTGAAAAGCAATAAAGCACTTGAAATACCCTTTCGTATCCGCAACAGTTTTCACAAAACGTGTCCGCATCGACTTTACTTTCAAACTGCTCTTTATCTGTCATATTAATTTTTCTGAATTTCATAAATTGTTACCTCACATATATTTTAGACCTATATTAAAAAAAAATCAAATATCTTATATGCATTTTTGAAAAAAAATAATTATTATCCTTGCAAAATGAAAATAGGTTAAAGTTTCAACAACTTTAACCTATTTTAAATGCAATTATTCATTTTATTTTCGCAATTCAATATTTTTTATCCAATTTGAATGTCACTATTTGAATTGTGAGATTTTTTTTATCGTTTTCCTTGGTCATATGGCGTTCCAACAGCTTTTGGAGCTTTTGATTTTTTAGATGTGAACGCAAGGATGATAAGTGTTGTGATATATGGGAGCATCTTATAAACTGAAGATGAAAGACCCAATGTTTGCATGAACGGAATAACTGAGTTGAATGATGCAAGAGTGTTCATGAATGCAAAGAATACTGCGGCTGGGAAGATATATTTTGGTTTCCATTGACCGAAAATCAAAACTGCGAGTGCAAGGTAGCCGTAGCCACTAACCGTACCGCTGTAGGTTCCGACAGTTGCGATGATGAGCATCAAACCGCCAAGACCGCCCAAAAGTCCAGAAATGATAACGCCTGAATATCTCATTTTATAAACGTTGATACCAACACTGTCTGCCGCTTGTGGATGTTCACCACACGCGCGAAGGCGAAGACCGAACTTAGTTTTATAAAGTATTATCATAACAGCAATCCAAATCACAATACCAACATAAACTGTGATATAAGTGTTTTTGAAAAGCAAATCACCGATGATTGGAATATCAGAAAGTGCGAGCGATTCTCCCAAATAGAAGTTATTTGTGAATCTCACGTTCTTTCCACCCACAATTGCACGTGAAAGGAACAATACAATCGCTGGTGCCATGATATTCAGTGCTGTTCCGCCGATTGTTTGGTCAGCTTTCATGTTGATTGAAGCAAATGCAAGGAGTACTGAGAATATTGCACCCGCAAGCGCTGCAAGCAGCATTGCGATGATAAGCATTATTTGTGGGTTCATTGTTGAACCTGTATTTTGCATTATATAGATAAATATAATACCCGCAAATGCACCGACAACCATGATACCTTCAAGCGCGATGTTAACAACACCACTGCGTTCAGAAAACATACCGCCAAGTGAAACCATTGCTATTGCAACTGCCACCATCAATGTTTGTTGAAAAATCAGATAGAAAACATCCATTCTACTCTACCTCCTTTTCGTTTTGTGTTTTCGCAATATCGGCAGTTTCTTCCACCGATTTCTCGTTTATTATATTTTCAGCTTCCGCTTTGTTTTCCGCAAATTCTTCTGCCGAAACAGCATTTGCGTTATCTTTATCATCCTTCCCAAATTTTTTGATGAGTGTTGGAATAAGATTTTTGAATAGAAGTGCAAGAGCTGAGAAGTAGATTACTACGCCCATGATAACTTGAATGATATCTGATGAATAACCAACCGCTTGCAAATAGATACCGCCTTGTTCCAAATGTGAAAAGAAGATTGCGGCAAAGATGATACCGATTGGATTTGAAACACCCAAAAGTGCAACCGCGATACCGTTGAAACCTTCGTCACGAAGTGCATTAACTGGTGAATAATAGTTACCCGCACCCGCTTGGATTTCCATTGCACCACCAATACCAGCAAGACCACCTGCGATAACCATTGCAAGGATGATATTGCGTTTTTCGTTGATA
Source organism: Bacillota bacterium (assembly GCA_044426045.1). Classification (GTDB taxonomy): domain Bacteria; phylum Bacillota; class Clostridia; order Christensenellales; family CAMQZB01; genus JAWXUU01. Next base: position 84,862 of record JAWXUX010000004.1, on the reverse strand, counting down.
CCTGAATATCTTGCGGCATCTTTGTTTGTGCCACACGCTTTGAGTTCGTAACCAATCGTTGTTTTATTGAGAAGTAGATACATCGCTATTGCAATTGCAATCGCGATTATTATACCACTGTTGATATAGCCACCGCCAAACAAAGTGTCTAGTCCCCATTTTGGAAGGTTTGCATAATCTGAAAGTGAATATGTCCAACCATAGTTTGAGTTGTACATAATTGGGTCTTGAATTATTAGCATATCAATCAAATACATACCGATATAGTTTGTCATGATTGATGTTATAACTTCATTAACGTTGAAAATCGCTTTGAATATTCCTGGGATAGCACCCCAAACCATACCGCCGACCATACCGCACAATAGGCAAACAACCCACCCCGCTTCGAAGTGATACGCAGCATAGAGCGAACAGAAAATACCAATTGCAAATTGTCCAACAGCACCGATATTGAAAAGTCCTGTTTTGAATGCAAATCCAACTGAAAGACCTGTCATGATGAGTGGCACGGCGAAGAACAATGTGTTACCAACGCCTTTAAGTCCACTTTTTGATGCACCTTGAAGAAGGCTTGTGAAGCCTTTCCACGCAACTGAACTATCGACAATCATCATGAGGAGCAATCCAAAGATTAGCCCGCAACACGCTGCGATAACAGATGCGAATATTGATTGGAAAGTGCCTGTTTTGATAGCTGAAAGAAGTTTTGGTTCATTTTCGCCAGTTTTCACAAACAAGCTTTTGCACCATCCTTTGAAGCTGGCAAATATTGATTTGATTTTATTCATGTTTGCCTCCTTCTTGCTTACTTCCCGCCATATAAAGACCTAGTTCTTTAACATTTGTTTGTTTTGGATCAAGCTCGGCAACGATTTCACCTTCAAACATAACCAAAATTCTGTCCGATAGGTTCATAACCTCTTCAAGTTCAAGAGAAACAAGCAAAACGCCTTTTCCAGCATCTCTTTCCGCAATGATTTGGCTGTGGATATATTCAATCGCACCGACGTCAAGTCCGCGTGTTGGTTGAACGGCAATCAAAACTTCGTGATTTTTTGCAATCTCACGCGCGATAATCGCTTTTTGTTGGTTACCACCCGACATGCTTCTTGCAATAGTTGTGGCACCTTGTCCACTTCTGACGTCGAATTTTTCAATCAATTCTTCGGCGTATTCTGTGATTTTATCTTTTTGCAAGAAACCAAATTTTTGGAATGGTTTATTGAAATAACTTTGCATGACTATGTTTTCTGCAAGTGTGTTGTCAAGAACCAAGCCGTATTTATGTCTGTCTTCCGGAATATGTGAAAGACCGTTTTCATTTCTGAATCTGATTGATTTTTTTGAAACATCTTTTCCGCAAAGAGTGATTTTTCCCGCCGATTGTTTCAAAAGTCCTGCCAGTGCGTAGATACACTCGCTTTGTCCGTTGCCTTCGATACCCGCAAGGCAAACTATTTCACCGGCACGCACGTTGAAAGAAACGTCGGTGACTGCGTTTTTATGTGACCTTGAAGATGCAACTGTCAAGTTTTCGACTTCGAAAATTACTTCCCCTGGATTTGCATCGGTTTTTGATGCAGTCAGGCTGATATCCCTTCCCACCATAAGGCGTGAAAGTTTCGCTTTTGTTGTGCTTGCGATATCAACAGTGCCCATGTATTTCCCCTTTCGAAGAACTGTGCACCTATCGGCAACTGCCATGATTTCGTTTAGTTTGTGGGTGATGAAAAGTATTGATTTACCTTCCGCTGCAAATCCACGCATGATATCCATGAGTTCATCAATTTCTTGTGGAGTGAGCACTGCTGTTGGCTCGTCAAAAATCAAAATGTCGTTGTGACGATAAAGCATTTTTAAGATTTCAACACGTTGTTGCATACCAACCGAGATGTCTTCAATGAGCGCGTCAGGGTCAACTGCAAGGTTATATTTTTCAGAAAGTTCAACGACTTGCTCTTTTGCGACACCTTTATCAAGGAAACCACTTTTCATAGTTTCCGCGCCTAGCATGATGTTTTCAACTACGTCAAAGTTATCAACAAGTTTAAAGTGTTGATGAACCATGCCTATGCCAAGTGTGTTTGCATCATTTGGATTATTGATTTTAACAACTTCGCCATTCTTTAAAATTTCACCCATTTCCGGTTGATAAAGACCAAAAAGGACACTCATAAGAGTTGACTTACCTGCACCATTTTCACCAAGCAATGCATGAATTTCACCCTTTTTGAGCTCTAGTGTAATGTTATCGTTAGCGATAATGCCAGGAAACATTTTTGTGATGTTTCTCATTTCAATTACATTCATATTTTAGCCACCTATTATTTTTTCATCAGTTCTTCTGATATTGTACCCCAAAATTATACTATAAAATCTGCTTTTTTGCAATAGTTCGCGACAATTTATTTAATATTTTACCAATTTTTATCAAAAAAATAAACAGTGTGGCAAAAAATAGCCACACTGTTTGGATTTTTTATTTTACTTTTGATTTACTCGCGATTAGTTCCACAATGTTACGTTAGAGTTTGTGAGACCAAGTTCAGAGATGAATGTATCAACGTCGCCAGCTGTTGCTGCATCGTTTGCATCTGATGATACGATAACATTTGTTGATTTAGCAAGAGCTACTGCTGTTGCATAATCATCTGCATCAAAGTTTGTGAATTTTGAGTTTTCGAATGGAATACCAACCATGTCTTCATCGATACCAACAATGTTAACGCCTGCATAAACTGCAAAGTTGTTGTTGTAGATATCATCAAGAGCTGAATAAACTGAGTATCCAAGTTCTTTCATAACTGAAGTATATGCTGTTGCATCTTGGCTTGTACCATCAGTATCTGGAGTTACGATCCATCTTGTTGGAGATGCTTCAGATGCTGCTGCGTATGCTGAATATGTGTTGCTTCCGCCGAATGAGAACAATACTTCTGTTCCAGTTGAGAAGATTGAAGTGAACATTGCTTTGTTTGCTGCACTTTCGTCGAAGTTACCAGTGTGACCATAGATTTGGTCAATAGTGATTCCAAGTTCAGCTGCTGCTGCATCGGCACCTTGCATGAAGCCTTGTCCAGCGTTATAAACTGTTGGGTAACTGATACCACCGATATAAGCTAGTGAAGTGTAGCCATCCATAACAGTTGCGTATCCAGCAAGGAAGCCAGCGTATTCAACGTTATATGAGAATGAACAACAGTTTGAAGGCATTTCAGTGTCTGAATCGCAAAGGATGAAGTATACATCTGGGTTTTCATTTGCAACTTGTGTCATAGCTTCTGGGAAAACGTATCCTGCTGCCACGATAACTTTTGCACCGTTTGCAATCGCAACGTTCATAGTGTCAACTAGGTCAGTTGTGCTTGAAGAAAGTGGTTCATAGTCTTTGTAAGTTTTGTCGTTGTCAAGTGCCCAAGCAAGCATACCTTCATATGTGCTTTGGTTGAATGATTGGTCATCGATTGTACCAACGTCTGTTACGAACGCAAGTTCATAACCGTCACTACTAGAATCAGATCCACAACCTGCAAAAAGTGACAAGCACAATGCAAGTACCAATACTAAGCTCAAAATTTTTTTCATAATAATTTCTCCTCCAAAATAATGTAAGTTTTTTAGATACGATTATCATAGCACAAAAAATTATTTTTTACAACAATTTTCGCGTGAGTTTACAAATGATTTACATTGCAAAAAATAAAAAATATGCACGTTTTTTAAAAACGTGCATACTATATTATTATATTATATTTTTCGTACTAAATATTTTTTTTGTAAAATTTTACAATTTTGAATATTCAACGGCGATTTTTGATGCTAGTCTAGCGTTGTTATAAACGAGCTCGATATTTGAATCAAGGCTGTCACCGCCAGTCAATTTTTGGATTTTATCAAGAAGGAATGGTGTTGTTTCCTTTCCAACGATACCAAGTTTATTTGCTTCTGCAACAGCTTCAACAATGATTTTTTCAATAAAATCTGGGTCCATAGAAAATTCTTCTGGAATTGGATTGCAAACAACAAATCCATTTTTGAAGCCGATATCTGATGAAACTTTCAACATTTTTGCAAATTCTTCTGGTGACTGCACCGCTTTATCAAGTTCAAGTCCGCTTTTTCTTGTGTAGAAAGCTGGAAGTTCTTTTGTTTGGTAGCCAAGAAGTGGAACGCCTTTTGTTTCGAGGTATTCTTTTGTTAAACTCAAATCAAGGATTGATTTTGCACCTGCGCAAATAACCATGACTGGTGTTTGAGAAAGTTCTTCAAGGTCAGCCGATACGTCCCAAGTTGTTTCGGCGTTTCTGTGAACACCGCCAACTCCGCCTGTTGCAAAGATTTTAACGCCTGCAAGTGCCGCGATTATCATTGTGCCCGCAACCGTTGTTGCACCGTCTTCTTTATTTGCGATGATTGAAGGGAAATCTCTTCTTGAAACTTTTGCAACATCAAGTCCTTTTTTGCCAAGAAGTTCGATTTCGTCTTTTGAAAGACCAACTTTCATAACTCCGCCAATGATTGCAATCGTTGCAGGAACTGCTCCGCCTTCTCTCACAACGTCTTCAACTTTGAGTGCTGTTTCAACGTTTTTTGGATATGGCATGCCGTGTGAAATTATTGTTGATTCAAGTGCGACAACTGGTTTGCCAGCTTCAAGTGCTGCTTTAACTTCTTGTGATATTTCCAAGTGTTTAATCATTTATGTTCTCCTATTATTTCTATTACCTACTTGCCCTTGCAAGCAAATTTGCTTTTGTTAGATTTTTTGAAATAGTGTCTTGCGATTCAACGCAAATTGATGCCGACGCCATTGCCAAGTTCAATATTTCCGCTAGGCTCGCACCTTGCAAAATTCCAAACACTGCCCCGCCAACAAAGCTGTCGCCAGCCCCCGTTGCGTTCACTACTTCCGTTTTGAAAATTTCAGCTTTTGCAACTTCATCTTTTGTCATTGCAATTCCGCCTTTTTCCGAAAGTGTCAAAAACACGCATTTGACGCCACTTTCAATGAGTTTTTCACACGCTTTGATTGCTGAAACTTCATCTGTTACCGCAATCCCCGTGAGAACTTCCGCTTCGAGTGCATTTGGCTTTATGTATGTTATTTTTGAAAGATGTTTTTTGATTTTTTCCGCTTTTTTTGTTGAAACCGTGTCCACAAAAATTGGGATAGTCGTGTTTTCAAAAACGCAATCGATCACATCTTGTGAAAAATTCGTGTCCATAACGAGTATTTCATTTTGGTTGATTTTATCAAACTTGCCAAGAAGCATTCCACGCGTTGCAACGTCATAGATTTCCATATCGGAAACCGCAAGTTGCATTTCACCAGTGTTATCTGCGATGAACATATAACATGATGATGAAATTTCCATGTTTTCAGAAAGAGAATAATCAATTCCCAAACTTTGAAGATTATTTCTCAAAAAATCTGCATTTGCATCATTTCCAAGTGCCGAAAGCATTTGAGTGCTTTCCCCAAGTCTTGCGATGTTTTCAGCGATATTTCTGCCAACACCACCCGCAAAAATTCCAATCTTGCCAATATTTGAATCAGCTGGAATGATTTTACCGATAGATTTACCAAAAATATCCACGTTGCAACCGCCAACAACTATACATTTTGACATATTTTCCCTCGCATTATTGATGTGGTTATTCTACACTTTTTTATAATATACATATTTTATATAAACTGCATATTTCAAGCGTTATGCATATATTAATCATTTTGAATAATTATACATTATTGGTACACTTTTATTTTTGTGTTTTATTTCCCGAGAAGTTTTTGCCATAAGGTTTTTTCGTTTTCTTGATTGAAAAACCAAACGTTCCCAAAACTTTGCCAAGTTCGAAATATTTGCCGTGTGAATAGGCAATAAGACCCGCATCTTGCAAGTTGAATCTGCCTTTTTCGTCGATAAGTTTTTTTGAAACCATAACGTTTTCAACATTTGCAACGAACATTGTGTGACTGCCATATTCCGTTTCGCTTACAATCGAACATTCGATATTCACTGGACTTTTCGCAATCATTGGCACTTTCAAGACTTCAGAAAGCCCCATTTCTAGCTTAGTTTCTTTGAATTTATTGATTTCTTTTCCGCTTTTCACGCCACAAAAATCTGTTTCATAAAGAAGTTCTTCCGTTGTCAAATTCAAAACAAACTTTTTATGTTTTTGAAGCATTGCATATGAATGACGCTGTTTTCTCACGGAAATATAAAGCATTGGTGGATCAGAACAAATTGTGCCTGTCCAAGCGATTGTAATAATGTTTGCATCAGTTTCGTCGCCAACGGAAACCATCACAGCAGGGATTGGATAGACCATTGTGCCTGCCTTGAAGTTTTCTTTTTCGAAATCGTTTTCCATTTCAACAAGGCGTGGCGAGCTTGCACCAATTTTTTCCACTTTTGCTGGTTTTTTGAATTTCTTTTGTTTTTCAACCCTAATCATTTTTTCGCCAGCACCAAATCCATCCTTTTCAGGACGGTAGTATTTTTTTGGTTTGTCGCTTTCTTCAGTTGGTTTGAAACCGCTTTTTTTGCGATAGTCTGCTCTTGCTTTTGGATCACCCGAACCCTTGAATTTAGGGTTTTTATCGTTGTCACCTTTTGCATTTTTATACATTTTTTTCTCTGTTTTATTATCTTGCATTTTTACCTATTATATTATTTTATTTTTTTATTTTGCTTTTATTTTGTTTTTATTTTGCTTTTTTAAAAGTAAAAAGGAAATGATTGCTTAGCTTTCACTTCCTTTACCATTCATAGTTTATAGAAAATATTATTTTCTCATGTTTCTCAATCTTTCAACGAAAGGAGGAACATTTCTTTCAACTGTTACGTTTGGATTTTCGATTTCTGCTTGTGGTGCAGGTGCTGGAGCTTCTTCAACAACGGCAGCGGCTGGAGCAACTGATTGTTTTGTTTGAACTTCAACATATCCTTCGTCGCCTGGTTTTTGTTTGAAACCTGATGCGATAACAGTGATAATAATTTCATCGTGAAGTGAATCGTCCACGCTTGTACCAAAGATGATATTTGCTGATGGGTCAACAACTTCGCGGATAAGATCTGCAGCTTCACTGATTTCGTCAAGAACGACATCGTCCACGTTTCCACAGAAGTTCATGATGATACCAGTTGCACCTTCGATTGTTGTTTCCAAAAGTGGGCTTTTAACAGCTTGGCGAATAGCGTCCAAAGTTTTTGTTTCACCTTGACCACGTCCAATACCCATGTGAGCAAGTCCTTGGCCTTGCATGATTGTTTTGATATCTGCAAAGTCGAGGTTGATTGTGCCCGGTTTTGCAATCAAATCTGAAATGCCTTGAATACCTTGGCGAAGTGCGTTATCAGCAATTGTGAACGCTTCAACAAGTTTTGTACCTTTTGGCACGTTTTGTAGCAATTTTTGGTTTGGAATAACAACCAATGTGTCAACATATTTGCTGAGTTCCAAGATACCTTTTTGAGCGTTTGCCATTCTTCTTGGACCTTCGAATGCGAATGGTCTTGTGACAACAGCGACAGTCAAGATGCCCATTTCTTTCGCGATTTGTGCGATAACTGGAGCAGCACCTGTTCCTGTTCCGCCACCCATACCGCAAGTGATGAAAAGAAGATCTACGCCTTCGATAACTTTAGCAACCAAGTCTCTGCTTTCTTCACAAGCTGCTTTACCAATTTCTGGATTAGCACCAGCGCCAAGTCCGCGTGTTAGCTTTTCACCAAGTTGGATGCATTGGTCTGCCCCAGACAAGATAAGGTCTTGTTTGTCAGTGTTTGCTGCGATGAATTCTGCAGTTTCAACGCCTGCAAGTTTCATTCTTTTGACAGCGTTGTTACCGCCACCGCCAACACCGATAACTTTTATTACAGCATCATTTGAGTTTGGGATTGGTTTATTATAGTCATAGTTTTGATCGAAATCGTACATTTTATCTCTCCTTGTTTATGTTTGTTATAATCTATTATATTTTATCCGAAGAATTTTTTTTACCCGAAGATTTTTTTTAGGAATGATTCTTTAGATTTTGCGTCTCTTAGTGCCATTTCCAAAACGGCATATGTTGAAGTTTTGCTTGGCTGTGAATATTCAGGGTTTGCCATGCTTGCTTGCATTGTTGTCACACCAATTTCCTTGCCAAAATATTCTTTTGCGCCACGCATATAAAGGAATCCACCGCCCGTCACATATATTCTTGATGTTCTCAAGAATTCTTCTTTGCAACTGTCAAGACAAGCGTTGACAAGCTTGACGATTTCAGAGATGTGATATCTTGCAGTTTCGTGCAAATTATTTGCTTTGAGTTTATATGTTGTGCCCTTATCTTCAAGTGCATATTCATCATTTTCGTTCATGTAAAACGAAAGGACAATCTTTCTTTTGAATTTTTCCGCAACATCGAATGGAACATTGAAAAATTCGCTTATATCTGCGGTGATATTGCCACCGCCAAGTGCAAATGATTTGAGGAAAATCAAACCTTCGCCAGAAATCAGCATAACGTTTGTTGTTATGTAGCCAACGTCCACCAACACAACGGCATCGTCACGTTCTTCAGGGGTAGTCAGGAACAATCCTTGAGCATAGCTTTGAGATATGAAATCAACTTTTGTGATTTTGTAGTATCTCAATATTTCCATGATTTTATTTACAAAACTTGTTTTTGCAAAGCAATATGACACTTTGCCTTGAATGAATTCAGTTTTTTTGCCGAGTGGATTTAACACCAATCTTCCGTGTGAAAGTCCATAATGAATTGGTGCACGATGAATGATTTTATATTCATTTGCATTGATGTTTTGAGCACCGCGTTTATAGATTTCTTCGATATCTTCGGCAACAACGATTTTATTGCCAGAAAAATTCAGCTCAACTTCTCGCGAAAACAGTGACACGAATGCCCCTGGAACGCCGACGAACATAGAAGAAATTTTCATGCCCGCTTGGTTTTGCGCTTGATTGATGGCATGTCCTATTGTGTCGACAAGCTCACTTTCACGGAGGAAATCTTCATCAAGAAATCCGCTGTATTCCACTTCGCTTTGACCGTGAATTTTATATATGTCGTTAGTGCCACGCTCTGCAATGAGCACGCTTATGGTTGAAGAACCAATATCAAGCACTGCAACAACTGGATTTTTCGCCATGTTTATCCTCCCAAATTTTGCCAAATAAATACCCGCAAAACTCGCCATTTTTTTCTTTTGAAAACAAATAAAAAAGCATAGTTTTTGATAAATATCATTACTTAAAATGATTATACCAAAAATTATGCTTTATGTCAATAAAATACCTTTATTGTTTGTCTTTTTTAGTCTTTTTTTGTTGTTTTTTTTGCAATATTTCAGGTGAATTTAACGGGAAATTACACACTTAGTGTCGGTGTCAAATTATCGCCGATATAAATTGTTTGACCAGTCAAAATTGCAAGCTCGTCGGGAGTGTATGCCCCCATAAGATATTGAACTTTTTGAGCGAGATTATTGCTTGTTTCATATATCACCATTTCAACACCAAGACGTGTCGTGATATAGATATCTCCCGCATATGAAACCTCGATTTCTTTTATGAAATATGTTGTTTGGAACTCGGTATATTCAAAGTCGAGCGTGAGCATATATCCAAAATATTCATTCAAGATTGCGATTTCTTCTTCCTTGCCTTCAAAAACTGCGATTTCACCAGCAACCAAGCTGTCGAGATTGTCGGGAACATAGCCGTTTATTATAACAACTGTGCTTTCGATATCGCGATCTTCACTTGTGCCAAGGAAATAGTTTTCAGAATCAAAAAGATAGTATTTTGAATCCTCATATATTGCAAAGAACGGAGCTCTTTCTTCAATATTCAAAACCAATGTTGAAGGAAACACCCTTTCAACATTCAAAACGTTTGCATAAGGAAGCTTTAGCGACATTGCTGTTATAAGCTCACTTTCATCAAGCAAGATGATACTTTGACCTTTGTATTGATACAAAACGTCATAGATACTACTTTCGGAAAGAACATTGAAGTCATTTTCCTTTTCAATTTCAAAACTCTTCACTTGGAAAAGCAAACATGCTGCTAGCAGTGCCACCAATAGAATTGCTATGATTATACTCAGAACAAATAATATTCTTTTGTTTTTCATATTCAACCTCTCGTTTTATCTTGGCACCCAAGCTAGTCAAGTCAAAATCAAGGTTAGCATACCCTCTTGCAATATGTTTGATGTCATAAACCGTGGTCACGCCTTCGGCAACTAGCCCAGCTAGAACCATGCACGCCCCACCGCGAAGGTCATAGGCAAATACTTCCGCCCCCTTCAATCTATCAACACCGCAAACTATTGCAGTTCGATCTTTGACTGTTATATCCGCGCCCATTTTTTTGAGTTCTTGAGCGTGGCGAAACCGCGTTTCAAACATTTTCTCTTCAACCATTGCCATTCCACTTGCAACTGACAAAAGCGCCATCATCTGTGGTTGCATGTCTGTTGGAAATCCTGGATATGGCGAAGTTGATATTTGCCTTAGCGATTTCAATTTTGTTGGTGCCTTTAGATATATTCTATCATGAACGCACCTTATTTTGCAAGCAGTTTCACGAAGTTTTGTCAAAAGTGACGCTATATGCTCGGGCTTGACACCCAAAAGTTCGATTTCACCGCCCGTCATTGCGGCGCTGATAAGATATGTGCCCGCAACTATTCTGTCTGGAATTGGCGTGAAAGTTGTGCCGTGGAGTTTTTCCACGCCAGTTATATGTATTTTACAATCGCGAGTGACGTTTATATTCCCGCCCATGGAGTTTATGAAATTAATAAGGTCGATAATCTCCGGCTCCTTTGCGGGATTTTCAATTATCGTCTCACCTTTTGCGAGCGTTCCCGCCATGATGATGTTTTCTGTTGCACCCACGGAAGGGAAATCCAAAATGACGTGATTGCCTCTCATGAAACTGCCGTCGGCAAATATGTTTCCGCCCTCTTCAATAAATTCAACGCCCAAACTTTTCAGCCCACTTATGTGCAAATCGATGGGGCGAAGACCGATATCACAACCGCCAGGATATGCAAGCACTGCTTTTTTGAATCTTGCAAGAATTGACCCCATCAAGAAAATCGACGATCTGAGCTCCTTTGCAAGTGTCTTGGAAATTTCAAACTTACAGCAGTTTGAGCTGTTTATTGTTATGCTTTCCTTATCAAAGGCGACCTCGCAACCCATTTCCTTCATGATTTCCACCATAACAAAAAAATCGCCAATCAAAGGTGGATTTTTTATTGTCACCGGCTCGCTTGTCAGAATTGATGCGGCAAGCAGTGGCAATATTGAATTTTTTGATGCACCAATGCTGAGCACGCCCGAAAGAGGCGTTCCACCTTCAATTATATATTTTTCCATGGTTTTCGCTCCTTTTCATGTTTCTTACTTCACGTATGCTATATTTTATGGCAAAATCATTCTTTTTGTGAATTTGCAAATCCGCTGATAGAAACTAGCGTGCCACTCATTGCAAGAAACATTATGATTTGCGTGTTACCAGAGGAAACAAATGGCAGTGGAAGTCCCGTTGGCGGAATTGCACCGATGACCACCGCGATGTTAACAAGTGTTTGGATTGCAACGAGCATGGAAATGCCAAACGCGACATACATCTGAAAGCGAGTTTTGGCACTGAGGGCGATTTTGACACCCGCAAATATGTAGGCAAGGTATATTGCAACCAAAATAACGCCACCAACAAATCCGAATTCCTCGCAATAGATTGCAAATATGAAATCTGATTCACCAAACGGCAGAAATCTTAACGATTGTCTTGAATCAAAAAGCCCAACACCAAAAAGTCCGCCCGAGGCGAGTGCATAAAGCGATTGAATAAGCTGAAATCCCTCACCTTTAGGGCTTGCAAACGGGTCAACAAAAGCAAAAAGTCGCTTCAAACGATACGGCTCCATTATTATCAAAACTGGCAGTGCACAAAGCCCCAGCAGAATGAAAAATAGCAGATGTTTCATTTCAAGACCGCCACAAACAAGCATTGAAAGCATCAAAAGTGCGAAGCAAATTGTTATTGAAAGATTTGGTTCAAGGAAAATCAGAAGCATATAAATTCCGCCAAGAATATAAACTTGCAGTCGCGATTTGAAGGTTATGTCAAGATTTTTCGAAAGTGCTTTTGCTGAAAAAATAATGAAGGCAAATTTTGCGATATCCGATGGCTGAATTGTGAAAAACACTAGCTTTATCCACCGCTTTGCGCCGTAGTTTTCTACGCCTATATATGGGACGAAAACCAAGATTAACAGCACCGCAGACAAAACGGCAAAAGGTGTGGATATTTTTTTGAGAAATTCAGGGTTAACAAACATCATAACCACCAACGCCACCCCGCCAAGAAGTACGCCGACAAGTTGCTTTTTCACAAAATAAAACGCGTCGTCATAGACCGTTTCTCCTTGATAACTGCCCGCAGAATACATCAAAAGCAAGCCAAGGATTGATAAAAATGCCGATATCGCAATGATGATAATGCCATTTTTTCCGATTTTTTTAATGCTGAACTTGCGAAATAGACTGATTTCTTTATCCTCTTTATCAAGCCAGAGTTTGCCACCTAGTTTTTGCATATTTCCTCCACTAACTTTTTGAATTTCACGCCACGTTTTTCAAAATTTTCAAACTCGTCAAAACTTGGGCATGCGGGAACAAGCACGAGTGATGTGCCACTTGTGCAAAGTGATTTTGCCACGCCAAAAGCAGATGTGAAATCCGCAGATTTTTCATAGTTGTGATACCCCACGGCTTTTGCATGCGATTGGATTTTCCCAGAAACTTCGCCATATATAACAACTTTCACAACGAAAGGATTTTTCTTGATTTTTTCAAACAAGTCATAAAAACTGTCGTTTTTATTGCTTCCGCCAATCATTAAAACTGAGGGGAAATCAATGATTTCAAGTGTTGTTTCGGCGGATTTACCGCTTGTTGCCTTAGAATCGTTTATGTAGGTTACCCCGTTTTTTGTTGCGATTTTTTCAAATCTGTGGGGAAGTGGCTGAAAATTTTCGCACACTTGCAAAATGGTTTTATCGGCGGTGCCAAGCTGTTTTGCAACCGTGCAAGCAATGAGAAGATTTTCAAAATTATGTTTTCCACTTATCTTGAACTGCTCGCATTTCACCACTTCTTTATTTTCAACTTTTATCCAACCGCTCTCTATGCGATTTGGCGATTTTTCGCCCTTTTCGGCACTTGTGCCAACATTGGTGTTTATGTATTTTTCGAAATATTCAATCTTTGGCATTGATTGCTTATTTATTTTTTTCATGACCCCCGCCTTGATTTTTTCTTCACCGCGAGGGAGAATTGCAACATCGGATTGCGACTGATTTTTTACAATCTTACATTTTGCCGATAGATATTTTTTCATTGTTTTGTGGCGATTAAGATGATTTTTTGAGATATTTGACAAAACCGCAATATCAAAATGGAAACTTTTTGACTGCTCGAGCATGAAAGATGAAATTTCTAGCACCGAAATCGTGTTTTGCGTTGAATTTTTGCAAAGATCGCAAATCGGCACGCCATAGTTTCCGCCTATTCTGACATCAGGATGCTCTTCTTTCAGCATTTCATAGACTAGCTTGGTTGTTGTTGATTTGCCACCGCTTGCCGTTATCCCAATTTTCACGCCCGAAAGATACTGCATTGAAAAATCCATTTCCGACATGACAACAACTTTTTGAGAAATTGCAGTTTTCACAATCTCGTCATAAATGCTCACCCCAGGTGACAAAATCATTGCGTGAATACCAGAAAATAAATCTTTTTTCTTGTTCCCGCATCTGTTTTCCGCCCCTATATTTGCAATTTCGGTTGGTATTTCGGTGATTTTTTTATCAAAAACTGCCACCCTGCCACCGCTTGACGTGATGAATTTCGCAAGGCTTACACCCGTTTTTCCCATTCCGTAGATTAAAAATTTTCTATCTTTTATTATCATATTACCTCACAAAACAAATACTGAAAAGCCCAAAAAGCGAAGTCACCGCGACATAAAGCACGCAAATTTTATTTTCCGACAGCCCCTTTCGTTGCAAGTGATGATGAAAAGGCGCCATCAAGAATATTCGCTTGCCACCCGTCAATTTGAAATAGGCAACTTGCAGAATATCCGAAAGTCCGCTCACAACAAAAGGTAGTCCCAAGATGAGAAGATACACCAAATTTTTTGAAATTGCAAAAAGTGAGACCACGAGTCCACCCAAGAAAAGCGAGCCAACATCGCCCATGAAAACACTTGCCTTATTCGCGTTGAAAACCAAAAATCCAAACAGTGCAAACACGGAAATTGCCGATAGTGCGGTGAAATTTTCATTTTGGAAATAACTCATAACGTTATAGTTATTTTCCATTTGAAAAGTCACTAGCACAAAGAGAAGCGAAATTGTCGCAATCACTGAAGATGTGCAAAGTCCGTCGATGCCGTCGGTGAGATTCACTGTGTTTGTTGTTGCGACAAATGCGACCACAAGAAGCGGGAAAATGAAAAATCCAATATCAACTTGGGCTTTCACAAAGGGCACGAAAATTTCCGAGCCAACATTCCACCAAATATAATAGGAAAACAGCACCGAAAGTGCAAGTTGCGAGATTATTTTTTGATACGCCCTCAGCCCCATATTTTTTCCAAATCGCACTTTTGCGATATCATCAAGAAGCCCGACAAATCCGCTTGCAAGGGAAATCACGAGGCAAAACCATATTGTTCGCTCTTTTATAAAAACAAGCGACACAATGCAAATTGATGTGATAAAAATTATTCCGCCCATTGTTGGAGTGCCGTTTTTTTCGCTGTGTTCGCTCACATAATGCAGGATTGTTTGGGTGGTTTTGGTTTTTGCGAGCATTGGCACAATAAAAATTCCAAGCATGAGAGAGAGCGCGAGCGAGCACACCATTTGTATCACGTTCATATTTTTCCTCCTCTTTTGCCAGCGGTTATTATATGTATTTCTTTACTGTTTCGATATCCGTGTAGTATCGCTTTTCACCCGCCTCGTCGATATAATCTTCGTGACCTTTGCCAAGGATTGCAATGCTGTCCCCTTTTTTTGCGATATTGATTGCGTGGTTGATTGCACTTTCTCTTTTTTGTATCACAATGGCGTTTTCACTGTTTTGAAATCCCTGCAAAATGTCATTTGTTATGCTTTCGGGGTTTTCAAGCCTTGGGTTATCGGATGTCAGAATTGTTACATCAGCATATTTTTCACTTATTCCGCCCATCACATTTCGCTTTGTTTTATCCCTGTTGCCACCGCACCCAAAAACGCAGATTAGTTTGGGTTTTTCACCAATTTGAGTTTGAGTTTTTGTTTGGGTTTGAGTTTTCGAAAGTGAATTTTTCATTTCTTTCAATATGTTTTCCATTCCGTCGGGGGTGTGGGCATAATCGATAACAATTTCTATGCCGAGGTTGTTTTCAACAGTTTGGTATCTTCCCGCAACCCCTTCAATTCCTAAGACTGCAGCTGTGATTGTTTTGAAATCTATTCCAAAATATCTCGCTGCCGCGACGCTTCCAAGAAGGTTATAAACATTGAACCGACCTTTGAGAAAACTTGTGATGGTGCAGATTTCATCAAGATAGTTCACAATTAGCTCTCCACTTGTGGCATTGTTTTTTTCGTTTTCAAAGATTTTGTTTGTGAATTTTTGCATGTCTTCACCAAAAATACAAAACACGTCGCAAACATTTTCTATGCCGTAGGAAAGGATTGGAATTCTTGATTCGGAAATTATTTCAGCGCCACACGCATCGTCGGCATTCACAACAGCCATTTTCACCCTTTCTTTGATAAAAATTGATTTTTTAGCTTCTTTATATTCCTTCATGTCACCAAAAAAATCGAGGTGGTCTTGGGATAGGTTTGTGAAAATTGCAATTTCGCAAGTGAGATTTGAAAGCTTTTCAAGTGCAATCGCGTGGGCAGACCATTCCATAACAACCACCTTGCACCCCGCTTTTTGCATTTCCGACAAAATTTCAAACAGTGCTATTGGATCGGGCGTTGTCATTTCGCTTTGAAAAATCAAATCTTCAAACCGAGTTTCCAACGTTCCTATTATCCCCGTTCTTATCCCTGAATATTCAAAGATATCACGCAAAATGCACGCTGTTGAAGTTTTGCCGTTCGTTCCAACCACGACAATTATTTTTAGTTTCTCTTGGGGATTTTGATAAAAATTAGCAGATATTTGTGACATCGCGCCCCTTGCACTTTTTGTTAAAATCAAGTTTTTACCACCAGAGATTAGAAAGTTATGGGCATAGTTTTCGTCGTCAGTCACAACGACACCACCTTTTTTCACAACTTCACTTGAAAATACATTGCCGTTGAATTTATCACCCTTGATTGCAAAAAACACGCTGTCGCTTTCCGCATCCTTATAATCAATTGTTAGATTTGTTATTTCTTTTTCTTTATTTACCCCGATAAATTTTATTACTTCCGCGCCCTCGCAAAGTTTTGATAGTTGCATGTTTCCCCCAAGAGTTTTTTATTATTATATTTTTCCAAGCAAAAAAATATGAGCAAATCACGATTATAAACGCAAAAAAACTTCGCTTGCTAGCGAAGTTTTTTGCTTTTAGGAAGTTTTTTGATTTTAGGAAGTTTTTTGCTTTTGGGAATTTTTATGAATTAATTTAGTAGTGCCCTATACAGTTGTCGAAAGGTGGAGCTCTACCGCCCCTTGTTTTGCCATGCAAAGTGGGCACACTTGCCACGCTTCAAGAAGCGTTGCTTCATATCCGCAGTCGCTACATTTGAATTTTGTTTTCTTTTCTTTTTTATACATGCTGTCGTTCACGAGTTGGGTGTGGATTTCAGAAAGGATTTTTGCATGATTTCTTTCAACACCAGCAACCATTTCAAACAGCGAGGCGATATCTTTATAGCCTTCTTTTTCCGCGGTTTTTGCATGGCTTTTATATATGCCAACCTCTTCGGTTTCGTTTTCAACGCTGAAGGCAAAATTTTCCGTCATGTTCCATTTTTCTTTGAATGGATAGCCACTGCAAACGTCGATATTTTCGATTGTTTCCTTTTCGCCATTTTGCAATTTAGTATAAAACATTCTTGCGTGATTGAATTCGTTTGCGATAAGTTTTGACACTATTTCAGCAAGTGCAGTGAGCCCCTTTTGGGTTGCTCCGTATTGCAAAAAGCGGTATCTTGTTTGCGCTTGACACTCGCCCGCAAATGAATTGGCTAGGTTTTTATAGGTTTCACTTTCTTTGAATTTCATGATTGCCTCCAATAAATTTATGCCTTAGTTATTGACAGCATCTATTGTTTTATACATCGAATTTCACATTTCTTGCAAATCTTCCAAAATAGCAATCTGAGTGAACACTTCTGAAGCTATTGGTGCGCAAACTTGGCTTCCGTAATAAATACCTTCTGGCTCGTCGACGGTGATAAGGATTGAATATCTCGCGGGGTCGCCAAGATATCCTACGAAAGAAGAGACGTATTTACCGCTTGCGATAACTCCGTTTTCATATTTTTGTGCGGTGCCCGTTTTTCCGCCAACTATTTCCCCCGCAACCATGGCTTTTTTACCACTTCCGCTTTCAACAACACCTTGAAGTGCTGTTCTGATATATTCCGACGTGTCTTCAGAAATTGGATTTGAAACAAGTTCGGATGTGTTTTTGAAAACTAGCATGCCGCCCGTTGTCACTTCTTTTAAAAGTGTTGGCTCGTATATATAACCGCCATTTATTGCGCCCGAAACCGCCGAAAGAAGTTGAATTTTTGTGACGGCAACTGTTTGACCAAACCCAATTCTTGCAAGGTCGTGGTCTTGCACATTTTCCTGCGCAATGAGAATTGAATTTGCCTCGCCAATAAAATCTATTCCCGTTTTTGTCGTGAGTCCAAACGCCTCGAGATAATCATAAAATGTTTCAGTTCCAAGCGACAGTGCGATATCCACAAATATTGGGTTACAACTGTTTTCAAGCGCGCCTTGCAAATTCAAATTTGAATGTTTGCCATTCAGATGTTTATCCCAACATTTGACGGTGGTTCCACCAACGCTTCTTGTTGGCGATGACGAGAAAATATAATCAGTTGAAAATGCGTTTTCGTTGCCAAGGGAATATTCCTCCACATTCATTGCGGCGGTGATGATTTTGAAAGTTGAGCCGGGCTCATAAACATCGACTATCGCCAAATTTCGAGAAATTTCATTCAAGTAGGAAATATCGTCACGCGGAACATCATTCAAATCAAAAGTTGGATAGTTTGCAATCGCAAGAACTTCAAACGTTTCGGGATCCATGATAATTCCAGAAATACTTTCGGGGTTTGACGAAACCGCCGCGGTTTTCAATGCGTTTTCAAGTATCATTTGAATTTCCACATCTATTGTGAGAACGATATCCATTCCGTCGATTGCGGCGGTGACATACTGCTCGCCTTCCACTTCAACGCCCACGAGATCCGTTTGGGTGTATATTTTTCCATCGGTGCCAGAAAGATATTCGTCATACAAAAGTTCAAGCCCCGACTGCCCCGAGCCATCGGTGCCAACATATCCAATGGTTTGGCAAAGCAAATCGCCATATGGATACACCCTTTCCCAGCTCACTGAAAAATAAAGCCCGTCGATTCCGCTGTTTTGAAGTTTTTCCATTTCTTCTTTCGAAAGTCCCGAGGCGATACAAACTTCGCTGACATTTTTTGATAGTTGAACGTAAAGTTCTTCATATGAAACATCGATATAGTTTGCAAGACTGATTGCCGTTTGCTGTTTTTCCGTTATCATATTGTTTCGCGAATAAAGGTCATATGTGGTGTTTGTTGTTGCAAGCACAATGCCGTTTCTGTCGAGAATATCACCCCTGACAGCTTCGTTTGGAACGTCGCGCGTCCATTGCGAAAGTGCCATCGTTTGATATTCGCTCATTTTGACAAGGCTGACATACCCAAGCCTTCCAAGCAAAAGGACAAAAAGAAAGGCCACCGCAAAAAATATTGCGAGTAACCTCTTTTGTGTTTGTATTACACTGCTGAATCTTTTCAAACTTGTATCCTCCCAAGTGTGTTATTTTCAGCTTTTGTATTTTTAAAAATATGCTTGTCTTTTGTTATTGTTATTGTTATTGTTTTTTGTTTGTTATTGTTATTGTTATATTGTTATTTTGTAAATATATTGTTTTATTTTTCCGCTCAAGTTTCAAATGGGCGAGTTTGCCAAGCATATTGTCAAACCGAATTTATGCGAGTTTATCAAGCATGTTATCAAACCAATTATTTTCAAAAGTTTGAGTTTCTGTAGCCACATATGACGGAACAGAAAAACCTGCTGTTGCCGCAGCTGAAGTTGAAGTCAAATCAAATTGAGATGATGCAAGTTCTGTCATTCTTTCAGTGCTTGAAACTGCTGAAAGTTCTGTGCTTAGCGCAGAATATGTTGTTTCAAGAGTTGAAAGCTGAGCTGAAAGCCCCGCGTTTGTTGCAGAAATACTGCCAAGCGTGATTGCATTCACTGCGATGATTGCAGCAAGAGCGATTGCAACAACTGAATAAACAACCATCATTGCAATATTTTTAGTTTGGATTTTTTCCTTTGGTTTTACAGCTGCTGTTGTTTGAGTTGTTTGCTCGCCAGCGTTTGTTACTGTAAGTCTGCCTGGATTTTTTGTTACTGGCGTGAAAGTAGTTGTTTTTTGCGTTGTTTGTGCACCACTATAAGCACGTTCGTTCACCGCTGTTTTTTCTTCTTCCATAACCGTTGTTGTTCTTTGTCCAAATAGGTTTTCTTCACGATTGTTATACATTTTATTTACCCCACACAAGTTTTATTCCTTCAAAAAGAAATATTGATTTGAAACGTTTGTTTCAAATGCTTTGGAAACTCTCACACTTTTTCCAAAACTCTCAATTTTGCAGGTATTGCACGAGAATTTGTTTTTTGTTCCTCTGCTCCTGCGATGATTGGTTTTTTTGTGATGATTTTGCCTTCCCTTTTTTTGCCACACACGCATATTGGGATGGATTTATCACAAACACAATCAGCTTCCAAATATTTGAATAGGTTTTTCACTATTCTATCTTCAAGGGAATGAAATGTCAGAATACAAATTCTTCCACCAACTTTCAATTTCCCAACAAGTCCTTTGAGTGCATCTTCCAAGTTTGCAATTTCGCCGTTAACTTCAATTCTTATCGCTTGGAAAACTCTTTTTGCAGGATGTCCTTCTTTTGCACCAAGACTTTGCGGAACGCAAGTTCTTATGACCTTAACAAGTTGTCCTGTCGTTTCGATTGGCTCTTTTTTTCTCACTTCGCAAATTTTGCTTGCAATTCGTTGAGAAAATCTTTCTTCGCCATATTCTTTAAAGATTTTTATCAATTCTTTTTCGCTGTATGAATTCACAACATCATAAGCGGAAAAATCAATGCTTTTATCCATTCTCATGTCAAGTGGGAAGTTGTCCCCCCTGTATGAAAATCCCCTTTCGAAATTGTCAAGCTGAAAACTTGAAACTCCAAGATCAAGCAAAATTCCGTCCACACTTGGAAATCCCGCTTCTTCTATCACTTCAGCACCGTAGAGGTAGTCTGATTTATAACTTTTGAAACTGTCACCAAATTTTGCAAGTCTTTCTCTTGCAAAGCTTAGTGCATCATCGTCTTTATCTGTTGCAATAAGCGTTCCACCGTCGAGTTTTGATAAAATCATCTCGCTGTGACCGCCACCGCCAAGCGTGCCGTCAAAATAAACGCCGTCTGGCTTGATTTTAAGCATTTCGGATATTTCGTCCGCCATGATTGGAACGTGGTAAACTTTATCCATTTTGAGCCACCATAGCCTTGTCCGCCCTGTTGAAGATGTTCATGAGTTGGTTTGGATCAAGTTTCGCTTCCTCGCTTTGATGTTTTTCAAGGCTCATGATTTCAATGCGTTTCAAAACACCTTTGATATAAACATTTTTATCAATGCCTGCATAAGCTCTCATTTTTGGCGGGATAACAAATCTTCCTTGTGCATCTTCTTCAAGTTGCTCAAATCCAGAGATATAATCTGATACCGCCCTTTGCAATTCGAGGTCGTATTGATCATATTTTGACATCTTTTCGCAAATTTGCTGAAATTCTTCTTGAGAGTAGATAATCAACATGTTATCATGACCTTTTGTTATCGCAAAAGATTTCCCGAGCTCACCGCGAAATTTCGCTGGTAAACGCAGTCTTCCTCTGTCGTCAAGTTTTTGTTCTTGATTGCCAGAAAACATTAGACTATCCCCCCTTTTATTTATTAGTTACCAACATTATATCACATTTTCACCCATTGTCAACCATTTGCGACCATTTTTAACCCATTTTGCATTTTTTTTCAGTTTTTGAGTGCAAAATATTACGATTATTGTATAAATTAAAGCAATTTTTAGTAAAATTTATGAATTTTGAAATAGAAAACGTAATTTTGGTGGAAATTTCAACTGTTATTCTGTTGTTTTTAAGAGAATTAATGTATAAAATGACAGTGTTTGACGTAGAATGGAATAAAATGGAAAGTTTTGTCACTGGCAAAATAGTCACGCTCGTTTTGTTATAGTATTGCGGGGGAAATATTGTGCGTTTAAAAAATATAAGCAGTGGAAATTCATCCACTGCCTATGTCACATTTTAGTAGTGTCCTTAAATTTAAGGGAACTTCTAAAAACTCTTAACGCAAATCTTAATTCCCAAAAAAGGCTTAATTTTCTGCAAAATTTCTCGAAATATACCCGATATTACTTCGAAATATTGCAAAAAATACGCACTTTTTTTGAAATTAATCTTTGGTCAATACTTTTTAGAAGTGCCCTTATTATTTCTTTTCAATTCCGCAAATTTTGTCGATTTTCGCAAGTTCTGATTTTGTTAGTTTTGGTTGGTTTGCAATTTTTGCATTTTCGATGATTTGTTCTGGTCTTGAAGCACCGATAAGAACGCTTGAAACAACTTTATCAGCTAGCACCCATGAAAGTGCCATTTGAGCGATTGTTTGACCTCTTGACTCGGCAAGAGCTGTTAGTTTCACAACTTTTTCTTGCGTTTCAACTGCTTGCTCTTTCGTTAGTGAAGTTCTTTGGAACGTTACTCTGCTTCCTTCAGGAATTCCGTCTTTATATCTGCCTGCTAGCATACCTTGAGCGAGTGGGCTGAATGCGATGATTCCTTTGCCAGTTTTTTTGCACGCGTCTTTAAGACCGTTTTCTTCGATTGTTCTGTCAAAGATTGAATATCTGTTTTGGTTGATAACAAATGGACAATTAAGCTTTGTCAAGATTTTTGACGCCTTTTCCATTGTTGCCCCGTCATAGTTTGAAAGACCAATATAAAGTGCTTTACCGCTTTTCACGATTTGATCAAGTGCACCCATTGTTTCTTCAAGTGGTGTTTCTGGATCTGGACGGTGATGATAAAAGATATCAACATAGTCAAGCCCCATACGCCCCAAACTTTGGTCAAGACTTGCAGTCATGTGCTTTTTGCTTCCCCAAATTCCATAAGGGCCATCCCACATTGTGAAGCCCGCTTTTGTTGCAATGCACAATTCATCACGGTGGCAAACAAAGTCACCTTTCATGATTTTGCCGAAGTTTTCTTCCGCACTGCCACGATCAGGCCCGTAGTTATTTGCTAGGTCAAAATGCACGATACCGTTATCAAATGCGGCACGGCACATGTTTTGCATGTTTTCAAAGTTTGAATGTGTTCCAAAGTTTTGCCACAAACCAAGTGAAACCGCGGGAAGTTTCAATCCGCTTTTTCCGCATGAGTTGTAGTTCATATTTTCGTATCTTTCTTTAGATGCTGAATATTCCATAATTTTTTACTCCTTTATAATCTCTCACCGCAGAATATCTTTTCTGTGGTGGTTATTAACTTAGACAGTTTTATTTAGACAGTTATTATATAGTAGGTTACCGCCTTACAAGCTGAGCATCATGACTGCCATGATACCAATCAGCATGCCAACAATTGCAAGAGGTTTCAATTTTTCACGGAAAATCGTGCATGAAATCACAAGTGAAATCAAAACTGATGAACCGTTGACTGTTGGGAAATATACCCCCGCGTCGAAATTGGCTGCAAACATTGTGTAGAGCGTGTTTCCGCAAAAGTTAGTTAGTGCAACTAGCACCGCCAAAACAACAAACCAAACCGACGGTTTGAATTCAGCCAAACTTGCACGAACATTTTTTGAAAAATATGGTACGCAAGAAAGTATTGTCGCAACCAAGAATGCCACTGCAATGAAAAGCGTGAAGTTTGTTTCCGGCGCTTGCATTGGATAGATTTTTGTCATGAGACCAACGCCACCATTGAAAATTGTTCCGATAATACAAAGAATCACCCATTTTTTTGAGAAAGTGAGATTTCTTTGACGTTGAGAACTGAAGTTTATCAAAAAGATTGCAACCATCAAGAATGCAAACCCGATATAGTTTAAAACTGATGGGTATTCTGCGTACATAAAAATGCTTGCAACGATTGGGATTAGCATGCTGATTGAGAAAATAAACACTGTGTATGCCATTGGTCCACATGCCATTGCTTCATTATACAATCTTATAAACAAGAAGAAGCTGACACCCATGATTGCGCCATAGATGATTGAATAGGCATCGAATGTTGAACCTATTGAAAAGCACATTGCAATCAGCGCCGTTAGCCCGAGTAGTATTGTATTGAAAAAGGCGTTTGCCCCGCTTGATTGTTTGCATTTTGTTGAATACACTTTAAAACATGCCGATTGGATTGAAAAAATCAAACCTGGCACTAGCATAAATAAACTGTTCATATCCTCTCCCCTATTATTACATTGTTTTTAGATATTCTACTTCTTGTGGAGTTAGCAATCTGTATTGTCCTCTTGAAAGTCCCGCAAGACGCAAGTCGCCAACGCGCACTCTTTTAAGGAAAGAGACGTCCCTGCCAACTTCGTTTAGCATACGGCGGATTTGACGGTTTTTGCCTTCGGAAATTGTCATTTCCATTTTTGTTGCTCTGTCTTGTTGTTCAAGGATTTTGATTTTCTTCGCTTTCACAACCAAGCCTTCTTCGATTTCCACGCCCGCGATGAGTTTTGAAATCATACTGTCTTCCATTCTGCCTTCAGTTTTCACTTGGTATGTTTTGTGAACTTCGTTTCTTGGGTGAGTGAGTCTGTCGCAAAGGTCGCCGTCGTCAGTCAAAATCAAAAGTCCTTCTGTGTCATAGTCCAGTCTTCCGATTGGATAAATTCTGCCGTAGTCCTCTTTCAAAAGATCCATAACTGTTTTTCTGCCACGATCGTCTGCCGCAGTTGTCACATAACCTTTTGGTTTGTTCATGATGATATAGACATTGCCTTGTTTTTCTTCTACGACTTCACCAGAAACCGTAACAACGTCACCACGACGTACGTCATATCCAACGCCAACGACATTGCCGTTGACAGTCACTTCGCCACTTTCGATAAGGGCGTCACATTTTCTTCTTGAGGCAATTCCTCTGCCCGCCAAAAATTTGTTAATTCTCATTTAGTTTTTTCCTTTATGTTTTAGATATCAACTTATTTTTTTATAGATATCTTTCCATGCATTAAATAATTATGTATATAATCACGCACAAAAAAAGTGCAATACTGCATACACCGATACATTATATCACACTTTGTTTTTTATGACAAGTATTTTTCATATTACATTGATAGTCTCTTTAGTATATAGTTTTTGCGAGAAAATCAAGCAATTTTTTACATAAACCTCCAATTCACCACAAATCGTGCCACTTTTTGCGTAAAATGGTAGGCTTTTTATTGTTTTCACCTTTATTTCAGCTTTTTCGCCCTTTGGGATTGGAACTGCCAAAATATTATCTTTTGTTGTTATTTCCGCCGTCACCCCTAGAATTTCAACAGGCACGGCGTTTTCTTTCAACGTTTTTGAGATATCCACATATTCATAGTTTTGAAAAAAGCTGTCGATATGCGCTTTTGAGCGTTCAAACATGTCGTAGGTGTTAAGGGTTGCAAGCACGATTTGATGACCGTCCCTTTCCGCGCCCGACACAAGACATCTGCCTGCGGATTTCGTGTAGCCTGTTTTTATGCCATTGCCACCTTCCACGTTTTGAAGGATTTTATTTTTGTTGGCATAAAGCGTACGCGCACCGCTGTAAGTTTTGGATGACACTATTTTCGCAAAGTCACAATCTTTCATTGCTGTCGCTGAAAAGAGTGCGAGCTCCCTTGCGGTGGTGTGGTGATTTTCAGCGGGCAAGCCGTGGGGGTTTTGAAGAGCGGTGTTTTTATAGCCCATTTCACAAAGGCGATTATTTGCGTATGCCACATAATTTTCCACGCTTCCAAAGACTATTTCAGCAAGTGCCACGGCAGAATCGTTGCCTGACCTTAACATCAGCCCATATAAAAGTTCTTCAATGCTGACCATTTCACCTTCGGTGAGATATATTGAAGAACCTTCAATTCCCGTCCATTCTTTTTCTATTCTTATAGGCACTTTCATATCGATTTCATCTGCTTTGCATTTTTCAAGAACGAAGTACGCTGTGAAAATCTTTGTTGTTGACGCCATTTCTTTGACAGCATCGGGGTTTTCGCCGTATATCAGCATGCCCGTTTCCGCATCCACAAGTGCAATGCCCCTGTTGTTTGTGACGGCATATGCCGTTTGCCCGCCACAATACCCACATGCGATAACAAACATACAAACAGCGATTATTATTGATAGGATTTTTTTCTTTTGTGATATTGCCACTTTATTTGTCGCCCCTTTCCTTATTTTTTGGTTTCAGTTGCTTTTCACCCGTTTTTTTGAGATACAGCCCGACCTCTTCAAACATTTTATCCATGCCCGATTTTGATTCTTGGAATGGGATTGTTTGATACTCGCCATTTTCAACCGCAAGAAAGCCGATTGGGCTCAGCTGAACATATCCACCACTTCCCCCTGCAAATGGGTATTTCAATTTTTCAAGAGTGCCTTCCTTTTTGTCTTGCGAGTTATATTCCCCACCTCCCGCGATATAGGCAAGCGTAACTTTTGAAACGGGAAGCACGATTTTGCCATCTTCTGTTTGATATGCCTTCCCAAGCACTGTGCCAGCATCTGAAATGGAGTGGAGTTTTTCCATTGCCGTTTCAAGCACTTCTTTTATTTGGTTTTCATATTCCATACTACTCTCCTTTTGCTTTTGCTTTTTTGTTTATTTGTTTATTTTTTTATTTATTAGCTTTTTCCATATATACCAACTCGCAATGGACAATATATCTGCAACGCTTAGCCACAACATTGATTCGAGGAAAATATTGCTGTCTTCATTTTCTGCCACATGATAGTTTTGCGAAAGATTTGCTGCTAGATTTCCGTTTCTTATCATGCCAAGAATTGCATTTGCAAGATTTTGAAAAAACACTACTTCAAACATCGTGTTTTCAATGCTATCTTCACCAAGAATTCCTCGCACATGACATTCTTTCACGATTACTCGACTAGATACAAAAGATAAAAACTCCATTGTATCAATGCCACCGCCCATTTCTTTTCTTGCACTGCCGTGAAATAATTCTCCGTTTTTTACATATGCGTATCCGCGAGTTTTTATTGGGCGGTCAAGCTGATATTCAAGGAGCACCCTATCAAGCGATAGGTTCAAAAAGATATCAAACGGGATTTCCAGCACCAAAACAACAAAGATTGACAGTATTATTATTGATATAATCATGCTTTCACCCCTTTTTATGATAGTATGAATTAAAAGAAATGTTTTTATGTGCGAGATAAATAAATACTCATAAAATTATGATTGTTTGAGCATATTTGATTATATAGACAAGAAAATGTCAAGATTTACATAGTAAATTTTTGCAAATAAATAAATTTTGTCAAAAAAATTCAAATATGTATTGATTATAAAAATATTTTTTGTTATAATATTCACAATTCAAGGAGGATTTTAAAATGTTGAGATTAAATGGAATAGGAGCTTCTTCTGGTGTTGCTGTTGCCGACATATACTTTTTGCAAAAGTTGGATTTGACAGTTGAAGAAAAGGACGGTTGTAACGTGCTTTCCGAAACACAAAAATATGAGAACGCAAAAAAACAAGCTATTATTGAGCTTGGAGAACTTTACGAGCATGCGCTTAAAACGGATTTCGATACTGCAATGGTTTTCGAAATGCACCAAATGCTTATTGACGATTTGGATTTCGTTGAAGCTGTTGAAGAAATGATTGCATCAGGCAAGAACGCAGAATTTGCGGTGAAATCTTGTGCTGACACATTCGCTGACATGTTTTCAGCGATGGACGACCCTTATATGAGAGCAAGAAGTGCGGATATCATTGATATTTCTTCTCGCCTTATCAAAATCATGAAGGGACTTAAAGAAACAAGTATCACAAAATCTGGCAAAATTATTGTTTGCGCCGAGGACTTATTGCCTTCAGAAACAGTGAAGCTTGACAAAAACCTTGTTGTTGGCTTTGTCACTCGCGGGGGAAGCAAAACTTCTCACAGTGCAATCTTGGCAAGAACTATGGGTATTCCTTCGGTTGTTGCAATGGGCAACAACTTTGACGATATTCCACAAAGCGGAAAAATCGCAATCGATGGCGACAGAGGAACTGTTATTATCGACCCAACACAAACTATCCTTGCAAATTATGACAAACTTTTGAAAGTTCAAGAAGCTGAAAAAGCTGAGCTTGAAAAATTTAAAGGCAAAAAAGCAATCACTCCATCTGGTCACGCTTGCAAAATCGGTGCAAACATCGGTTCTCTTGATGATATCGATGCGGTTCTTTCAAACGATGCCGATTGCGTTGGTCTTTTCAGAAGTGAGTTTATTTATCTTGAATCAGACCACTTCCCAACAGAAGAAGAACAATTTGAAATTTATAAAGAAATGGTGGAAAGACTTTCACCGCTTAACGTTATCGTTAGAACCCTTGATTTGGGTGCTGACAAACAAGCACCATACTTTGGCATTCCAGGGGAAGAAAATCCTGCCCTTGGTTATCGTGCAATAAGAATTTGCCTTTCAGAGCCTGAAATTTTCCGCACTCAACTTCGTGCACTGCTCCGCGCTTCGGCTTTTGGCAATCTTTCAATCATGTTCCCAATGATTTCTCATATCGAGCAAATCGTTGAAGCAAAAAATTTGCTTGAGTCAATCAAAAAAGAACTTGACGCAGAAGGGGTTGCTTATTCAAGCGAAATTGAAATTGGCGTTATGATTGAAACTCCAGCATCTGTCATGATTTCAGCTAAACTTGCAAAAGAAGTTGACTTTTTCAGTATCGGAACAAACGATTTGACACAATATACTCTCGCAGTGGACAGAATGAACACCAATGTTGAACAACTGTTCGATTCAAGAAATGAAGCGGTTCTTTCGATGATTGAAATGACAGCGAAAAACGCTCATGAAAATGGCATTTGGGTTGGTATTTGTGGCGAATCTGCGGGCGACCTTGAACTCACTGATTTTTATATGAACGTGGGCATTGATGAACTTTCAGTTTCACCTTCAAAATGTTTGAAACTCAAGAAAACCATTCTTGAAGGCAAATAATAAGGGTACTTCTAAAAAGTATTGACCAAAGATTAATTTCAAAAAAAGTGCGTATTTTTTGCAATATTTCGAAGTAATATCAGGTATATTCAGGCGTGTCGCTTCGCTCGCGACGAGAAATTTTGCAGAAAATCAAGCCTTTTTTGGGAATTAAGATTTGCGTTAAGAGTTTTTAGAAGTTCCCATAAATTTTATGATATTATTAAAATGCTTCAAATCTGCAAAATTTTAGTCAGATTTGGAGCATTTTTTTTGTAGTTTTAAAGTTTTTATTCGAATTAATATTTATTTTAACGAAGTTTCATCACTTAAAAATATTTATGGATTTTTTTGATATTTATTTGCGTTTTGTACTTGATTTGTGGATTTTTAAATGCTAGAATTATAAAACTATAGGTAAATGGAGGAAAAATCCAATGAGTAATTATGTTAACACGGTGCTTGCAAAACTGAAAGCATCGAACCCAAACCAGCCTGAATTTATTCAGGCAGCAACTGAAATCCTTGATTCACTCGACATTGTGTTCGAGAAAAATCCCGGATATGAAAAAGCAGGTCTTTTGGAAAGATTTGTTGAACCTGAACGCGTGATTATGTTCCGCGTGCCGTGGGTTGACGATAGTGGTAAAGTTCAAGTGAACAAAGGCTATCGCATTCAATTCAACAGTGCAATCGGACCATATAAGGGCGGTCTTCGTTTCCACCCATCAGTTAACCTTTCAATTTTGAAATTTCTTGCTTTTGAACAAATCTTGAAAAATTCTTTGACTGGTCTTCCAATCGGTGGTGGTAAAGGCGGTTCAGATTTCGACCCTAAAGGCAAATCTGATGGCGAAGTTATGAGATTTTGTCAATCTTTCATGACTGAACTTTCAAAATATATTGGTGGCGACACTGACGTTCCTGCCGGCGACATCGGCGTTGGTGGAAGAGAAATTGGATATATGTTTGGTCAATACAAAAAACTTCGCAACGAACACGTTGCCGTTTTGACTGGTCGTGGCATTCCATATGGCGGTTCTCTTGTTAGAACTGAAGCGACTGGATACGGACTTGTTTATTTGGTTGACGAAATGTTGAGAACTAAAAAACTCACTTCATTTGAAGGCAAAACTGTTGTTATTTCAGGTTCTGGTAACGTTGCGATTTATGCAACTCAAAAGGTTCAAGAACTTGGCGGATATGTTGTTGCTCTTTCAGATTCAGCGGGTTATATCGTTGACGAGGCTGGTATCAAACTTGATATTGTGAAAGAAATCAAAGAAGTTAAACGCGGAAGAATTAAAGAATATCTTGATTATGTTCCAACAGCGAAATATGTTGAAGGTTGCAGCGGAATTTGGAGCGTTCCTTGCGATGTTGCCCTTCCTTGTGCAACTCAAAACGAACTTGATGAAGATGCGGCAAAACTTCTTGTTGCAAACGGCTGTTACGCAGTTGGCGAAGGTGCAAACATGCCTTCAACTTTGAAAGCAACCGAAGTGTTCCTAGCATCAGGCGTTCTCTTTGCCCCTGGCAAAGCAGCAAATGCGGGTGGTGTTGCCACTTCTGCACTTGAAATGGCACAATCATCTCAAAGACTTTTCTGGACTTTTGAAGAAGTTGATGCTAAACTCAAAACTATCATGGAAAACATTTTCCACACAATCGACGATACTTCAAAAGAATACGGCGCTGAAAATAACTTTGTTCTTGGTGCAAACATCGCTGGTTTTGCAAAAGTTGCAACATCAATGATGGCTCATGGTGTTGTTTAATCCTTTTTGGTGGGAGATAAGTAACAAATAAGTAATAAATAAGTAATAGAAAATAGGTTGCAACTTATGGAAATAGTTGACAACCTATTTTTATTTGTGCTATGCTTTATATAAGAAAACTCAATATAACTTATAGGGGAAGCGAGTGAGAACCTTGCGCAATACCTGTTACCGTGATTGCTTTTATTTATTGCATAAGTCGGGCTACCTATTTTTTATTACATCTTCACAGGATCATGAAGGAAAGAACGGAATTTTTAGCATTTTGCTATTTTCAAAACTCATTCCTTTTGGGATTGAGTTTTTTTATTATACTCTCGAAAGAGAAATAGGAGAATAGAAAAATGAAAAAAATTATTGCACTGACACTTATCTTAACACTGTTGTTTTCTTTTGCAGGATGTGGTGACACTTCTGAAGCTGAAGATGTGACAACTCCAAATCAAGAATACAGCGAAAAAGTCACAACTGCTATGCAGGGAATTGATATTGAATTTGAAAGCGAAACGCCACTAGAATATGCGGAAAATTTTGCGATTTTTAACCTTGAAGGCGGTTCTGTTTTGCTTGCAACTTATGAAAATTCAATTATGGAAGCAAGAATTTTGGTTCTTAGCGATGGGGCTTTAGCACCTTCTGACTTGCCTAGTGACGTGATTGTTTTTGACGAACCATTATACGACGTTTTTATTGCTTCTTCACCAGTGATGTCGCTCACAAACGCACTTGGCAAAGTTTCAAGCGTGAATTTGACAACATCGACAACATGGTATATTGATGAAGTTAATCAAGCACTTGACAACGGCGATATGATTAATATTGGAAGTTCTTCTTCTCCCGATTATGAACTTATTGCTGCAAACATGCCTAACCTTGCAATTTTTTCGGGCGGTCTTGATACCCTCCCCGACACATACACTCAACTTGCCGAGCTTGGAATGAAATACATCAGTGACAAGTCACCATACGAATCTACTCCGCTTGGAAGAACAGAATGGTTGAAATTCTTTGGCATTTTATATGACGAATACGACCTTGCTTGCGAACTTTTTGATGAGCAAGTTGAAATCGTTGCGGAAGTTGAAAATTCTATTTCTCAAATTGCCGACGATGATAAAAAGACTGTTTTGTTCTTTTATGTTTCTTCTTCCGGTGCGATTTATGTGAGAAACGAAGATGATTATTTGTCAAACGCAATTAAGATTGCGGGCGGTGAAGTTCTTTTCACCCTTGATGGCAGTGTTGGAACATCAAGCATTTCCGTGACAGAAGAGGTGTTTTACGCCCTTGCTGCCCACGCCGATGTGATTATTTACAACTACTCTATGGGTGGAAAACCTACTTGTGCTGACGACATCATAAACAACAGAGGTCTTGAAATGCTTTCTGATTTCAAGGCGTATCAAGATGGCACTATTTGGGCGACAAGTCAAGATTTTTATCAAATCACCGACACAATTGGTCAAATGATTGGGGACATTCACACAGCAATCTATGATGAAAATGCAGATAGCAACTTAACTTATTTGCAACGTTTGAGCTAAAATTTATATTGAGGGAAACTTGAGAATAAGAAATAATATAAGAAGAGGCGCAATCGCGGAAGTTCATTGAATTTTGTGGATTGTTATTCGTGGAGAAAAATGGAAAACACTCGCTTGAAAAACCTGCGTGCGATTATAGTTTTTAGCGGACTTATTTTTGCACTCTGCATAGGATATATCGTAAATATCAACACAGGCAGTGTCGATATTTCCGCTGTGGATATTTTCAGAATTTTGTTTTCTCTTGGAGAAACAGATGTTGTTAATAGTGCCATTATTTGGAAAATTCGCTTCCCACGACTTGTCACTGCTTCACTTCTGGGTGGTGCACTTGGCGTTTCTGGATTTTTAATTCAAACTTTTTTTAGAAATCCAATCGCCTCACCTTTTATTTTGGGAATTTCAAGTGGAGCAAAGATGACCGTTGCAATTGCATTGGTTTTTATCAGCAGTGTTGGATATATTCAACTTGTGGCAATTTCTTTTGTCGGCTCGCTGATTTCTATGGTTTTTGTTCTTGCTTGTTCAAAAAAGGTGTCAAACATGTCTATGCTTTTAGTTGTCGGTATCATGATTGGGTATATCTGCTCTGCTGTGACTGATTTTGTTATCACCTTTGCTGACAACAACGAAATTGCAAACCTCACGACATGGTCGATGGGCTCTTTTTCTGGCTCGACTTGGAACAGCGTTAAAATTATTGCCGTCGTTGTGATTTTAGGAACTATACTCGCGTTCTTATCTTCAAAACCAATTGGTGCATATCAGCTCGGCGAAGGTTATGCACTCAGCATGGGTGTGAACATCAAAGCAACGCGTACTGTGATTGTTGCAATAACAAGTTTGCTTTCCGCTTGCGTGACTGCCTTTGCTGGTCCAATTTCCTTTGTTGGCATCGCTGTGCCACACATTGCAAAAAAAATGCTCAACACGGCAAAACCATCACTTTTGATACCCGCTTCTTTCCTTTGCGGAAGCGTTTTTTGCGTGGCTTGCGACCTTATTGCTAGAACTGCTTTTTCACCCGTTGAAATGCCAATTTCAACGGTTACCGCATTATTTGGTGCACCGATTGTTATTTCCATGATTTTATCGAAAAAAAGAGGTGCAAAATGATTGAAAATGACAAAAAATCTTTCTTTCAAGTGGAAAATATGTGCGTGGGATACAATAATAAACCGTTAATTTCTGAAATTAATATCAAACTTGAACGCGGAGAAATACTCACTTTGATTGGACCAAACGGATCGGGAAAATCAACTATTTTAAAAAGCATTACGGGACATTTGCAAAAAATCTCTGGAGATGTTTTCCTTTGCGGAAAAAGTATGGATGAAATCGAAAGAAAGGAAAAAGCAACAAAGATAAGCGTGGTTTTAACCGAGCGTATCACCCCAGAACTTATGACGGTTTTTGATATTGTTGCTTCGGCAAGATATCCATACACAAATTCATTTGGCATGCTTACGGCTTGCGATAAAAAAATCGTTTGGGAGTGCATCGAAAAGGTTGGGATATCTGATATTTGCGATAAAGATTTTTTGCGAATTTCTGATGGTCAACGCCAAAAAGTTATGCTTGCACGGGCGATTTGCCAACAACCTGAAATCATTATTTTGGACGAGCCGACTTCATTTTTGGATATAAAACACAAGATTGAACTTTTGAATATTCTTTCGCAAATGGCAAAAGAAAAAAATATTGCGGTTATCATGTCGCTTCACGAGATTGATATCGCATCGAAAATTTCCGATTATATAGCACTTATCAAAGGTGACAAGATTGAAAAATTTGGCACGCCTGACGAGATTTTCACTGGCGACACAATAAAGAATTTATACGATTTGAAGTCAGGGTCATACAACCACACTTTTGGCAGTGTTGAGCTTGCAAAGCCGAGTGGCAATGCTGACGTTTTTGTTTATTGCAGCGCGGGAAGTGGGGTTTCAGCTTTCAGGCACTTGCAAAAAGCGGGAATTGCGTTTTCTTGCGGTGTTCTTTGGGAAAATGAGTCGGCTTTCGAAGTTGCAACTGCCCTTGCGTGCGAAATTGCAAGCGTTTCAGCTTTTTCTAAGCTTACAGATTTAGATATTGAAAAAGCAAAGAAAATGGTTGATAGTTGCAGATTTTTCCTTGATACGTCGCCAGAAATTGGAGAGATTAACAGCGGAATTTGTGAGCTTTTGAGATACGCAAAGGCGAGTGGTAAAAGAATTATTTCTGATATTTCGGAAATTAAATAATAATAAAATAATCATAAAATAAAGAAATAAATAAAGGAAAACCCGATTGAATTTAATGCAATCGGGTTTTTTTAGTTTGATTTTAGTTTGGTTTTAGTTTGGTTTTAGTTTTGTTTTTATTCGATATTTTGAATTTGTTCGCGGATTTTTTCAATCTCGTTTTTCATAACAAGTCCAGTTTTTGTGATTTCACTGTCGTTTGATTTCGAGCAGATTGTGTTTGTTTCGCGGTTGAATTCTTGGATAAGGAAATCAAGTTTTCTGCCGACTCCACCATCTTGCGCCATGATTTTTTCACATTCGTCAAAATGGATTGCAAGGCGGGTGATTTCTTCATCTATGTTGGATTTGTCGGTGTAGATACAAACTTCTTGGGCGATTCTTTCTTCAGGGATTTCCACTTCAAAAGAAGATAGTCTTGCCATGAGTTTTTCACGATAGAATTTTGCAACTTTTGGTGCGTCAACCTTGATTTTTTCAAGGGAGTCACGCAAAATTGCAACTCTTGCCAAGATGTCGGCTTTCAAACTTTCTCCTTCTGCCGACCTCATTGCAACGAGATTTTCAAGTGCAGAAGCAAGGCTTGTCGTCACGATTTCAAAAAGTACATCTTCATCAAAGTTACTGCCTTGGTTTTTGAAAATATCAGGAAATCTGAGCATGCTTGAAAGTTCAATTTCGCTTTTGACACCGGAAATTTCTTTTGCTTTTTCAACAGCTGAAAGATAGCCTTTCAACAGCCCTTCGTCAAGCAAAACTTCCTTTTCCTTTTGCGACACATCGATATAGTTGATAAAAACGTCAAGTTTGCCACGAAGCACGCTCGCACCAATTTGTTTTCTTATTTTGTCTTCGCAAAAATTGAGTAGTCTTGGAGTTTTCAAATTCAAATCAAGAAATCGCGAGTTCACCGCTCTTATTTCAACGATCATTGTTATGCCGTCTTTGGTATACTCCCCTCTGCCGTATCCTGTCATGCTTTTCATAGTTTGCACCTTCCAATTTTTATTTATATTCTTTTATCATATCTTCGAACTGCTCTCCGAATATGATTTTTAATGCTAATTTTTGTGCTTTTTCAAGTTTTGAGCCTGCATCTTCACCGCACACAACAAGGGTTGTTTTCTTTGAAACTGAAGACAGCATTTCCCCGCCTTGGCTTTCGATGATTTTTGATGCGACACTTCTTGAAAGTGATGGAAGCGAGCCCGTGAGAACCACTTTTTCGCCAGAAAAAATGCCCTCTTTAGTTGCTTCTTTATATATTATATTCACGCGAGAAATAAGATTTTCGACTTTGTCCGCCTGCTCTTTGAAAAAGCCCACAACTGATGATGCGACGACTTCGCCGATATCAGCAATCTCGCAAAGATCTTCAAATTTGCTTTCTTTCAAAAGCTGTAAACTTGGGTATTCGCGCGCCAAATCCTTAGCTGTTTTTGTGCCTATGTTTGGAATTCCAAGCGCGAAAATGAACGCGGGATATTCAACTGTTCTTGATTTTTCAATGGATTTTATGAGGTTATCTGCCTTTTTTTCCTTGAACGACGGCAATGTTAGAAGTTGCTGTTTTTCAAGGTCAAAAATTTGATATTCTTTTTCTAAATTCAAATTTTCATAAAGTAGTTTTGCTGTTTTTTCAGAAAAACCCTCGATATCAAAGGCATTTTTTGAAGCAAAATGCGACATTTTTTGGATTATTTGACCACCGCAATGTGGATTTTTGCAAAAGATGTGCGCGCCGATTTCGCTGATGTTTTCGCCACATGATGGGCACGAAGTTGGCATTTCGATATCAATCGCGTTTTCCGCCCGCTCAAATGCTCCCAAGATTTCGGGAATAACATCGTTTGAACGTCTCACGAGCACTGTATCGCCGATTTTGACGCCTTTTTTTGCGATGTCTTGCATGTTGTTGAGCGTTGCCCTTGAAACTGTGACTCCGCACAAATCAACGGGGGTGAGCAGTGCAAGCGGGGTGAGTTTGCCTGTTCTTCCAACTTGCCAAACCACTTCATTCAGCGTTGTTTTTGCTTCTTCCGCTTCAAATTTATAGGCAACTGCCCAACGCGGAAATTTTTCCGTTGAGCCAAGAAGTTCGCGTTTTTTATAAGAATTTACTTTCAAAACCACTCCGTCGATAAGAAAATCCAAGGCTCCGCGTGAAAGTTCGATTTCTTCAAGCTGAGCTTTAATATCGTCGGTATTTTTCAAAACTTTGAAATAATCACTTGTCAAAAAGCCTTCTTTTTTCAAAAATTCGATAGCTTCTGATTGCGATGTTGCAACTTCGGGATCAGCGAAATTGATGTTATAAAACACGATTTTCGGCATGCGTTTTGCTGTTTCTTTTGGGTCGAGATTTCGTATTGCACCCGCGCTTGCGTTTCTTGCGTTTTTGAGTTTCACAGTCGCGGTTTGGTTATATTTTTCAAGCGTTGAAAGGTTGATTATCGCCTCGCCCGCCACTTCAATTCTGCCCTTATAGGAAATTTCCATTGGGAAAGTTTTGATTGTCAAAACGTTGTTTGTGACGTCCTCGCCGATATAGCCATTGCCCCTTGTTGTTGCGCGTTGGAACTTGCCATTTTCATACGTGAGACAAATTGTGATTCCGTCAAACTTATATTCAAGGGTGAATTCTTCATCTGATTTATTTTTAAAAAAGTTATCAAGCACGTCAAAATTTTGCGCTTTATCAAGTGAATACAATCTTTGGATGTGGGTGTGTTGAGAAAACTCGCTCAAAATGTCCCCACCAACCCTTCTTGTTGGTGAGATATCCAAAACTTCACCGCTCGCCTTTTCAAGCGTCACGAGTTCGTCATACAAAACGTCATATTCTTTGTCGGAAATTGACGGGTTGTCTAGTGCATAATACTCGTGACCATAGATATTCAGTTGTTTTGAAAGTTCACGCATTTTTTGCATGATTTCTTGTTTGTTTTGCATTGTTTACCTTTGTTGTTTATGGTATTTTTGTGTTGATTTTTATAATGGTTTTTATATTTTTGTTAGTGGTGCGAATTTTGTTATCAGCGTTTTATTGCCGACTTTATCAAATTTCACATCCACCGATTCGCCAGCGCCACTGCCCGAAACTTTCGTGACAACGCCCTCGCCAAATATTTTGTGGTTGACCTTTTCGCCAACGGCATATCCGTTTCCACCGCCCACATTTTGTGATTGTGGCGATGTTTTTGGCATTCCATAACTTCCACGGAAAGAGTCCGCTCCCGCTGTGAAACTGCCTTTGAACACTGGTTTTGTTTCAAAATCGTCGTCAGATTCGCGTTTTTGCATGCGAATTGTTTCCCCCATTTCCTTGATAAAGCGCGAACGTAGCGTGTTTTCCCTTCCGTGAGTGAATGAAAAACGCGAGTTTGCAAGGGTGAGATACAGCCTTTCTCTTGCCCTTGTGACTGCGACATAACACAATCTGCGTTCCTCTTCAATTTCGTCTTCGTCCCC
The DNA here is from genome assembly GCA_044426045.1 of Bacillota bacterium. Lineage (GTDB taxonomy): Bacteria > Bacillota > Clostridia > Christensenellales > CAMQZB01 > JAWXUU01. The sequence goes on along the minus strand of JAWXUX010000004.1, from coordinate 47,188 downwards.
TCGATTAAGCGGAAAAACGCCCTCCTCAAATCCGACGATGAACACTATTTTATATTCTAGCCCTTTTGCCGCGTGAACGGTTGAAAGGGTGATAAATTCCGTTTCGTCTTCGTCAGCTTCTGACGAAAGCGTGACGCTTTGCAAGAATTCCGATAAATCGGCTTCGGGATTTTCCTTTTCAAATTCCACGATTTGCGATGCAAATTCTTCCACGTTTGCACGCTTGTTTTTGTCATCTTCTTTTGTCATGTCGAAAGCAAGCATGAAGTTTGTTTCTTCAATGACTTTTTTGATAAATTCAGAAAGTGGCATTGTGAGTTGCAAATCTTGCAAATCCACAATAGTTTGATAAAAGTTTTTAACTTTTTCTTTTATTTTACCACTCACGAGCTCCGCTTCTTTAAGGCTTGCAAAAAGGGATGTTTGGGCGATTTCCGCACCCGTTTGGAGCTTTGCAATAGTGGTGTCGCCAATCCCGCGTTTTGGTACGTTTATAATCCGCCTTAACGCTTCGGCATCACTTGGATTGACAATCAAGCGAAGATAAGAAATCAAATCCTTGACTTCTTTTCTGTCGAAAAATTTGAATCCGCCAAACACCTTGAATGGCATGTTATAGCTTGTGAGCGCTTGCTCAAATGAGCGAGAAATTGAGTTTAGGCGGTACAAAATTGCAAAGTCGGAATTTTTATAGCCAAACTCGCGCTGGAGTTCTTTTATTATTGAAACTACCCTTTCAGCTTCTGATTTTTCGTCATACAGCGTGAAAAGTTCAGGTTTCAAGCCTTTGTCGCCGTCGGAAAACAGCGTTTTATTTGCCCTTATTTCATTGTTGCCGATAACAGCGTTTGCAACCGACAAAATGCTTTGCGTAGAGCGGTAGTTTTGTTCAAGTTTTATGATTTGGGCATTTTGCATTTCTTTGCCAAAATTCAGGATATTGTCGATATGAGCACCACGCCAGCTGTATATTGATTGGTCGTCGTCGCCAACGCAGAAAAGATTGCCGTGCACTGACGATAGCATTTTTATGATTTCATATTGCAAAATACTTGTGTCTTGGAACTCGTCCACATGGATATAATGGAACTTGCTTGAGTATTTTTCGCGAGTTTCTGGACACGTTTTTAAAAGTGCGTGGGTTTTTGTTAGCAAATCGTCGAAATCGAGCGCATTTGATTGTTTCAGCTCGCTTTCATATGCCAGCATGATTTTATAGCACACGTCAGTTTGCAATAAATTACCCTGCTCCACATATTGGTCAGGGGTTTGGTTTATTGTTTTTGAGTTGCCGATGTGCCATTTGACCTTTTTCAGAATTTTCTCGTCGGAAATTTCCATTGCTTTTATAATGCGTTTCAAGACCCTATCTTTTTCCGTTTCGGAATAGATAGAAAAATCCTTTGAATATCCAATTTTGTCGCCGTCGGCACGCAACATTCGCACGCACATTGAGTGGATTGTTGAAACCCAAATATCGCGGACGTGTGGCGTGATGTTTGCAAGACGTTCCTTCATTTCGGCGGCAGCTTTGTTGGTGAATGTGATTGCAAGGATGTTATATGGACGGACGTCTTGTTTGAGTAGCGCTGCAATTCGAGTTATCAAAACACGCGTTTTACCGCTTCCTGCACCTGCAAAAACAAGCACGTTTCCTTCGGTTGTGGAAACTGCTTTCAGTTGTTGGGAGTTAAGCGAGCTCATTATTCTCCTTTAAGGTTATCAATGCCAAGTTTGTAGCCACCAGTGCCATATTGAAGACATCTGTTGATTCTGCTTATTGTTGCAGGGCTTGCACCGTTGGCATCTGAAATAGCTTGATATGTTTGGTTTTCAAGAAGTCTTTTTGACACGTCAAGTCGCATTGCAAGAGAATGAAGCTCCACAACCGTGCAAAGATCTTCAAAGAATTTATAACATTCTTCTTTGTCTTTCAATGATAGAACTGCATCAAACAGGAAGTCGATTTCTTCATTTGCAAATTTTGATTTATACATACTTGCACCCCTTTATTTTTTTCATGATTTTCGTTATTATGGAACATATTATTCCTTTCACATTATATCACATTAAAGTGCTGATGTAAAGTACTTTTATTCACTTTTACACATTAAAGTGGTGAATTGATTTTTAGACGTGTAGCGTTTGCATTACAGCTGAAAATTTTGATTTCAAGATTTTTTCAGCTTCGTATTTTTCCTTCACTTTTAAAAATCTGTTTGAGATGTTAAGAACGTATCTGCCACGCTCTTCCATGGTCATTTCTTGATACTTGTCCTTATCAATAAGCTTGCCAATAGGGCTTAGTTCATCATCATCGAGAAGTGAATAGACACGCTTTTCAAATTCGGTATCGTCGGATTTTTGTGTTTTGGAAATCACGGTTTTTTGAATTTCGAGTTTATCTTGCGAACTCATTTCTTTTGTTTGATTTTCAAGTTCCCCCGATTCCTTTTTTCTTAGCATGTCCTCCCAAAACCCGTGTTTCATGCGTGCCACCGCATCTTTTGCAACTTGCTTGAACTGTTTTTCTTGTAATTTTGAATTATTCATACCTTTGCCCCTTATATTTAGTTTTAATCTTTATATTTAGTTTTAATCTTTGGTATAAATAAAAAATAAAAAAGATGCCTATATTATAAGCATCTTTAGTATTTCGGTTATTAGTTTTTGTTACCACGTTTTTTGGCAGCTTCCGCTTTCTTTTTACGTCTTACACTAGGTTTTTCATAGTGTTCTTTTTTTCTCAAATCGCCAATGATACCATCTCTAGCACATTTTCTTTTGAAACGACGGATTGCGCTATCCAATGATTCGCTATCGCCTACTTTGATTGTTGACATTCTAAAACACCTCCCACCTACATTATTTGAGCAATCTCTTACTCAGCGTTACTCAAACATTATACGCAATAAGTGTGCTGTTGTCAAGAATATTTGCTATATTTTTTATAATTTTGCAAATTTTCTTATTTTTGTAGCCTTTTGCGATATTATGCTGGCGTCCAACCCATTGGCTCGCCTGAAAGGATGTGGATGTGAAGATGAAAAACAGTTTGCCCTGCATCGTCACCTTGATTTATCACAAGGCGATATCCATTTTCAAGCTCTAGCTCCTTTTGTAAAGAAGCAATCGTTGCAAAAATTTCACCTAGGTTTGCTTTGTCCTCTGCCGTCATATCTGCAAGGAGTTTAAAGTGAGATTTTGGAATTGCCAAAAAGTGATTTTTCGCTTTTGGGTCGATATCTCTTATGATAATCATTTTTTCGTCTTCATAAACTTTAGTCGTTGGAATTTCATTATTCACAAACTTACAAAATAAACAGTCCATTTTTTATCCCTCTTTTTTTATTATTTGGGCACTTTTTAAATCCCCATTATTTTATAGTGCAAATTGCACCATCTTTATACATTTTTTCAACAGTCGCTTTCACTATTGTGTTTGGCGTGCCACCTTTTGTGTAGCATTTGATAAACTCGCGCGAGTGTCCTGCGAGATATTCGCCGTCCGCTTCTTCCAAAAGGATTTCAACTTCCTTTCCAATATGGCTTTCAAGATAAGTTTTTTGAAGGTGTTTTTTCACTTCAAGCATTTTATCTTTTCTTTCATTTTTGAATTCTGCGGGCAAATCTTCATATTTTTTGCTCGCTAGCGTTCCACTTCTCACAGAATATGGAAAAACGTGGATATCAGCAAATTCGGCACATTTTGCAAAGTCCATTGATTTTTCAAACTGCCCTTTGCTTTCTGTTGGGAAACCGACGATTATATCTGTTGTGATTGCTGAATTTTCAAAATACTCGCGAATCAGCTGAACTTTTTCAAAATACTCCGCTGTGGTGTATTTGCGGTTCATGGCTTTCAGCGTTTCGTCTTCCCCCGCTTGCAATGAAAGGTGGAACTGCGGGCAGAAGTTTTCACATGATTTCAAGGCTGAAAGAAGCTCGGGAGTTATCACGCTTGCTTCAAGCGAGCCAAATCTGAAACGTATGCCGTGACGGTTGACTTCAAGTGCGAGATTGGCAAGCCCACCTTCGAAATCGGATAGGTCGATACCAACAAGCACCACTTCGAAAACATCTTTGAGATTTGCAACTTCGCTAGACACCGATTGCACGCTTCTTGATCTTGATCTTCCGCGAAGATACGGGATGATACAATATGAACAGAAGTTGTTGCAACCGTCTTGAACCTTGATAAAAGCCCTTGTTTTGTGGGTTGATGATTCAAATGAGTTTTCGTATTCCTTTGGCAAATCAAAGGTTTCTTCCACCTTTTGTGCATCCAGGTTTTTTTCTTCGTTCATTTGGTTTTGGATTTTTTCAACTTCTGAAATCGCCATATCTTTTTTTGCGTTTCCAAGCATGAAAACAACGTTGTGTTTTGTTTCAAATTGCGCAGTTTTATTTTGCGTTGCGCAACCCATAACGATAACCTTGCCGTCCTTGTTTTGTTTGAGGCATTTTGTTATCAGTTGACGAGATTTTTTTTCCGCATCGTGGGTCACGGCGCATGTGTTTATTATATAGATGTCGGCGGGCAAAAGGGTTTCGTGCGTTTCGTGACCAATTTCCGAAAGGTGTTTTGCGATTGCGCCACTTTCATATTGGTTTACTTTGCAACCCAGTGTCAGCACTGAAATTTTCATTTATGTTTACTCCTATTTTGCCATAATGGCAGTTTTTATCAGTTTTCTAGTTCGTAGGAAATAATAGCGGAAAGGCTGATTGCCGCCGTTTCTAGCCTTAAAATTCGGCTTCCTAGCGATATGCATTTCACATTTGCGAGATTTGCGATTTTTTCCGCTTCCTCTTTTGAAAAACCGCCTTCGCTTCCTATCACAATGGCGATTTTTCCGCCGTTATTTGAATTTTTATATTCGTTTATTGCTTCTTTTAGTGATGAAGTTGCTTTTTCATAGGCAAATATCACACATTCGTATTTTGAAAGGGATATAATCATTTCGCCAAATGTTTGCACGTTGCAAATTTCAAGCGGGATTGACCTTCCGCACTGTTTCGTTGCTTCGGCTGAAATCTTTGATAGCCTTGCGATTTTATCGTTATCGAATTTTGAAATGCAGAATTTGCTTTGAAACGGCACAAGCCTTGAAAGACCGATTTCCGTTGCTTTTTGGATAATCAGTTCAAGTTTATCGCGTTTTGGCGCGGCCTGAAAGATTGTTATATCATATTTTGGGTCGGCGTTGTTTGTGGTTTCCTCAATGATTGCAAGTTTCACGCTTTCTTCTGAAATTTCCGCAATTTCGCACACAAAATCGCGACCTTCCCCATCCGTTGCGATGAGTTTATCACCCACTTTCATGCGAAGAACATTCACGATGTGGCTTCTTTCGGAAAAGTCCAGAAATGCTTCGGTTTCAAAAATATTCTCTTTTTTTACAGTAAATCTTCTCATATTATTTTTTGATTAGCGTGATGCCTGACCATTCTTTTTGTGAAATGCTCGTTTTTATTTCAAATCCGCACGCGATATATGCATCTTTCACTTCTTGAAGTTTTTCATTCAAAATACCGCTTAGGATAAGGATTTTTTCTGAATTCATGATGCTTGCGATACTGCCACTCATCATAATCAAGATGTCGGCTGTGATATTTGCAAGCACGATATCTGGCGAGAAATTCACGCCGTCCGAAAGGTTGTTTTCTTCGATTATACAAGCGTCCAAAACGCCGTTATATTCCGCGTTTTCTTTTGAAACTTTGACAGCTTCAGGGTCGATATCGCACATATAAACGGATTTTGCACCTAGCTTTGCTGCTGCAATTCCCAAAATTCCACTGCCCGTGCCGATATCGGCAACAAGTTTGCCTTCCACGTTTTCTTTTTCAAGAAGTGCAAGCACCACTGCTGTTGTTTCGTGATTGCCAGTGCCAAACGCAGTTCCAGGGTCAAGATAGACCGTTTTATCTGCGGGCTTTGTTGATTCAAGCCATTTTGGGCAAACTGCAATCGTGTTGAAATCGATTGGTTTATAGTGTTGTTTCCAAACGTTGATATAATCCACATCGTCGATAACAGTCACCGTTGTTTCCAAACTTCCAAGGCTTATAAAACCCGCGGTTGCGTTTCTCAAATTTTCAAGGGAACTTTTGATTTCGGGATAGATTGTTTCAAACGTGTTTTCGTCGATAAACATTTTGAGCAATACCACTTTTGACAAATTTTGCAAAAATTCCTCTTCAATATAGTCAAAATTGACTTTTTCGTTTGCAATTTTAATGATTTCGTCGCGATTTTCAATGAGTACGCCATCAGCGCCACATTCAAAAAGTGCGTTTGCAATGAGTTCTTCGCCTTCGGCAGTTGTATAGATTGTGAGTTCTTTATATTTCATGTTTATCCCTTTAAAACTTCCCTTTAGATTAGTTTTTTATTATTATATTATCGCAAAAATAAACAAAAAAAGCAACAATTTTAGTTTATCTGTTGCTTTTTTGATTGCTTTTTTATTGCTTTTGTTTTTTGAATAAGTTTAGACTTTCTAGAAATGCCCTAATATGTGTCTTTCATATCGTTTTGATATGTTTTGAACTTTGAATATTGGTTTTTAAGAATTGATGTGTCGAGTTCTTCCAAGATTTTCTTTTGACTTTTTGTCATGTTTTTTGGAATTTCCACGATTATTCTTAGATACATATCTCCCCTAGTACCATTTTTGAATTTGATACCTTTGCCTGCAACTCTCATGATTGCTCCGTTTTGAGTGCCTTCAGGGATTTTATATGTCATTTTGCCTTCAATTGTTGGGATTTCGATTTCGCCACCAAGTGCTGCTGTCACAAAAGAGATTGGAATATCGGCATAAAGTCTGTTTTCTTCCCTTTTGATTAGCTTGTGAGGTGCAACGTTGATAACCAAAATCAAATTGCCGTTCAAACCGCGAACATCGGCACATTCGTCACCTTGATTGCGGACAGTGAGAACGTCGCCGTTTTCAATACCGCTTGGCAAGTCAAGTTTCAATGTTTTCTTTTTAGGAGTTAAGCCAGTTCCGCGACATTCAGAACATTTTTCAAGAATTTTCTTGCCTGTCCCTTTGCAATCTGGGCAAACCGCTTCGGAAACAGTTTGACCAAAGAAGGAGTTGACCACTTGTCTCACCTTGCCTGTTCCGCCACATTTTGCACATTTTTCAATCTTGCTGTCGTCTTTTGCGCCCGTTCCGTGACATTTTGCGCAACGTTCTTTTCTGACAATCTTGACTTCTTTTGAAACGCCAAGGCATGCTTCCACAAACGAGATGTGCAAATTCACTGTTAAATCGCCACCAACCTTGACTTGTTGCGTGCGTTGAGAAGTTCGAGAACCGCCCGTGAACATGCTGAAAATGTCTTCAAAACCGCCAAAGCCACCGCCGTTGCCACCAAATCCAGAAAAGTCAAAACCACCACCATTAAAAGCCGATGGATTATCATAGGCTTCTTTTTTTTGTGGGTCGGAAAGCACTTCATAGGCTTCGTTGATATCTTTGAATTTATCCGCCGCCGACGGGTTGTCGCGATTCAGATCAGGGTGATATTTTTTTGCTAGCGCGCGATACGCCGATTTTATTTCACTTGGGGATGCCGTTTTGGCAACCCCAAGGATTTCATAATAATTCTTCATATTTTATTAGTCTTCATCCGTTACATCAACAACGATGTCATCTTCTGCTCCACCTTCAGCACCGCCTTGTGCGTTAGCTTCTGCTGCGGCAGCTTGGTAGAATTTTGTGAAAATTCTTTCTGAAACTTTTGCAAGTTCTTCAGTTTCAGTTTTGATTTTTTCAAGGTCGCCTTCTGCAAGAACGTCTTTTGCTTTTGCAACTGCTGCGTCAAGTTCGTCTTTATCCGCACTGTCAAGTTTGTCGCCTGATTCTTTTGTGAATTTTTCGATTGCGAAAATACCTTGGTCAAGTTGTTGTTTTGTGTCGAATTCTTCTTTTCTTTGTTTATCTTCTTCTGCGTATTTTTCAGCTTCTTTAACGGCTTTATCAATATCGTCATCAGAAAGGTTTGTTGATGCTGTGATTGTGATGTTTTGAGTTTTGCCAGTTCCTTTATCAGTTGCCGAAACGTTCACGATACCGTTTGCATCGATGTCGAATGTAACCTCGATTTGTGGGATACCACGTGGTGCTGGAGCAATTCCTGAAAGTTCAAATCTGCCAAGAGTTTTGTTATCTTTTGCAAATTCTCTTTCACCTTGGCAAACGTGGATGTCAACTGATGTTTGGCTGTCCGCTGCTGTTGAGAACACTTGTGATTTTCTCACTGGGAGTGTTGTGTTTCTTTCGATAAGTTTTGTTGCAACGCCACCCATTGTTTCAATGCTTAGTGAAAGTGGAGTTACGTCCAAAAGAAGAACGTCTTTAACGTCGCCCGCAAGAACGCCCGCTTGGATTGCTGCACCAACTGCAACACATTCGTCTGGATTCACGCCTTTGAATGGTTCTTTGCCTGTGAATGCTTTCACTGCTTCATAAACCGCTGGAATTCTTGTTGAACCACCAACCATAACAACTTTTGAGATTTCTGACATTGAAATGCCTGCATCTGAAAGTGCTTTTTTCATTGGAGTGATTGATCTTTCAACGAGGTCAGCTGTGATTGCGTCGAATTTTGCTCTTGTGAGTTCGATATCAAGATGGGCTGGAACGCCATCAACCATAGTGATGAACGGTTGGTTGATTGTTGTTTTTACCATGCCTGAAAGTTCGATTTTAGCTTTTTCTGCTGATTCTTTCAATCTTTGAAGAGCCATTTTATCTTTTCTTAGGTCAATGCCGTTTTCTTTTTTGAATTCTTCTGCAAGATAGTTAACGATTCTTTCGTCGAAATCGTCACCGCCAAGTCTTGTGTCGCCGTTTGTTGCCATAACTTCGAAAACGCCGTCGCCGATATCAAGGATTGATACGTCAAATGTTCCGCCACCAAGGTCGTAGATAAGGATTTTTGCGTTTGCGTTTTCATCTTTGTCAAGTCCATAAGCAAGCGCTGCTGCTGTTGGTTCGTTGATGATACGAAGAACTTCAAGACCCGCAATTTTGCCTGCATCTTTTGTTGCTTGACGTTGGCTGTCGTTGAAATATGCTGGAACTGTGATAACCGCTTGTGTCACAGTTGAGCCAATATAGCTTTCGGCATCTTGTTTCAATTTTGTTAGCACCATTGCTGAAATTTCTTGTGGTGTATAATCTTTGCCATCAACTGATACTTTGTGACCTGTGCCCATTTCTCTTTTGATTGATGCAATCGTTCTGTCTGGTTGTGCAACCGCTTGACGTTTTGCAACTTGACCTACTAGTCTTTCGCCGTCTTTTTTGAATGATACAACTGATGGAGTTGTTCTTGAGCCTTCTGCGTTTGCGATAACGACAGCATCGCTACCTTCCATAACTGCTACGCATGAGTTTGTTGTTCCTAGGTCAATTCCGATGATTTTTCCCATTTTTGTTTATCTCCTTTTTATTATTCGTGAACTTTTAGTTTACTTTATTTTACTTTATTTTATATTTTTACGCTTTAGCGACTTTCACTTGGGCGTATCTTAACACTTTTGAGTCTTTTTTGTATCCTTTTTGGAATACTGCTGTGATTTTTTCATCCATTTCTTTATCATCCGTTTCTTCTTGCATAACTGCGTTGTGAAGTTCGGGATTGAATGGCTCGCCAATCGGGTTGATTTCCTCGATTTTGTTTGATGCGAAAATGTCGGTGCAAGTTTTTTGCATCATTTCCATGGCTTTTTTTGAATTTTCGTCAGTCACCATTGAAATGCCACGCTCGAAACTGTCAAGAAGGTTCAAAAGCTCTTTCAAGATGTCAAGTTTGCCGTCTTGATATGCTGTGCTTCTTGTGGCTTCGTTGCGTTTTTTATAGTTTTCAAAATCTGCAAGAAGGCGTTGAAACTGCTCTTCTGAAACTCTTGAAACTGATTTTGCTTCAAGGTCTTTTATTTTGATATCCATTTCTTTCAAAATGTTCAAAACCATCAAGTTTTGGCTTGTTAGCTTTTCAAAAACTTCTTTTTTCTTTTCATTATCTAGCGATTCAAAATCAATTTTGCCGTAGTCGAAATCAAGATCCAATTTCGGGGCTTCTGATGTTTCCTCTTCTGAGGGAACAACGATTTCTTCGTCGATTTCAATCTCTTCTTGCTTGGATTGCTTATTGCTCATTATCTGTCTCCTGCTTTAATTCTATGTTTTTTATATTTTTTGTCTTTTGAATTTCATTTTCGTTTGAAACTTCGCCGATTATACTGCCAATATTTGAAAGAACCGCAACAACCTTGCCATAGTCCATTCTTGTTGGTCCGATAACACCGCACCTTGCGACTTGTTTGCCACTCATCACTATGCTTGCTGAAACCACTGCGCAATCTTCTGAAATGCCGTTTTCTTGGTTTCCGATTGTGATATTGATATCAAATTTAGTGTCGCTGTCAAGCACTTTTTTCAGCTTATCTTTCTCGCTTATGATTTCAACGAAATCTTTGACGTGTTCGATATCGGAAAATTCCTTGTGTTGGAAAATATTTGATTCGCCCGATAAAACCAGATTGTCGCGTTTTTGGCTGGCTTGCTTCAACGCTTCAAAAACTTTTTCAATCAGCGTTTGATACGCGATGAATTGGCTTATCACTTGCTCTTGCGCTTCCATGAGTTCGGCAACATCTTTTCCTGCAAACGCTTGGTTCAAGATTTTTTCAGCGGATGCGACCATATCTTGATTTTCAAGGTTATAGCCATTGATTGTTGAGTTTTGAACTTTTCCATCTTCCGAAATCAACACGAGGATTGCACTTTCTTCTGAAAGCCCAACAAGTTTCAATGTTTTCAATCTTTCACTGTTGGTGATTTTTGCAATGCTTGTGTAGCTTGTGACTTCGCTTATCGCTTTCACGCATGTGTCAAGGATTTGTTCAAGACCGTGAAAGTCCTTTTTGAAATACTCGTGAAGCTCTTCAATTTGCGACATTGTTTGTGCGCCTTCTTCAAGCATCACTTGTGCACAAAATTCATAGGCTATGTTGGATGGTATTCTTCCGCTTGATGTGTGAGGTTGCAAAAGATAGCCCATATCCTCTAGCGTTTTGAGTTCGTTTCTTATCGTTGCACTGCTGATACTTGCGAAATGTTCTTCTTGTATCATCTTTGAAGAAATTGGTGTGGCACTTTGAATGTATTCATCAACGACTGCTTTTAATATTTTCTTTTTTCTTTCTGAAAGCATCTGTGCCCCTCCTTTTTATTATATACAACTTTAAGATTTTTTAGCACTCTTGGGCTGTGATTATTAGCACTCTTTGTGCCCGACTGCTAACTTCAAGATTAATTTACCACTTTTTTTGGTATTTGTCAAGAGAAAAACGGGGGGAGGGGGATTTTTTTTAAAAAGTTTTTTTGAAGGAAAAAAAGGTGAAAGGTGAAAGGTGAAAGGTGAAAGGTGAAAGGTGAAAGGTGAAAGGTGTGGTAATGCACTCGCAAGCTCGTGCTTTCTATTATTTCAATTTTGGCGGGCGTTGGGGACGGTACGCACACATGGGTGCGACCCTACATATGGTTATAGCTACAAACATGGTTTAAAATGTTTGTAGCTATTATAGTTTTATATTTAATTTGGGGTGCACGGAGCCAAAGGCGTAGTGCCATACCACACCTTTCACCTTTCACCTTTCACCTTTCACCTTAAAAAAAGCTCCGCTTTTTTTACTCGCTTGTTATTTCAAACATAAACACATCTGATTTGCCGAAGTTGGTGGGGATGTCGCCACTGGTTGATAGGGTTGAGGTGAAAACGTCCAGATTGCCGTCTCGGTTTATTATTGACAGCACGTAAACTTCTTCGCCCGTTCCGCCGAAGGTTTCGCTCCTGAGAACTTCGCCGTTGCTTGTTGCAGAAACTAGGGCTATATCAGTTTGATTATCTTGGATGATTTCGCCGATAACTGCCATACCCGTGTCGGTGATGTGGAAGTTTTTTGGCAGTATGTTTGATAAAAATGACGTGTTCACATATATAAGGTCGCCGTGGGTGCAGACATATTCCGAGAATGTTTCATAAACGCCGTCCACTTTTTTGGTTGCGAAAAGATAAAATCCCGTTGAATTTGACATTTGATAATCTTCCACAACTTCAACGCTGAGATAGTCCCCGCCCGATATAACGTGGTCAAATTCCACGGCGTAGCTTGAGGAAACTGCTAGAACGCCATATTTTGTTATTGAGTTTTCAATATAGGTGTACTCAATCAAAAAACCGCCAGTTGATTTTGGGGTCATTGTCACGGCATTTTGATAGTTTCCAGAAAAGCGGTTCAGAACTTTTTCGCCCGTTTTTGTATCGACAGTGAGAACTGCGATTGAATTTTCGCTTTCTTCAAATATGTTCACAAGCAAAATTTCCGTTGTGCCCATTGAATAGCCCGTGACAATTTTGAATTCCGACGTGAGCCTGACTTCGGTTCTTTCCATATCTTGCAAGTCATATGAAAGATAGATGACTTCGGAATATAAATCCCCGCCATCTTCGATATTTGCATGAATAATGAGATAATCAGCTGAATATATCACTGTTGCAACACTCACCGTGCCGTCAAATTCGATATCTGTTTTATATTCGCTGACAAGGTCGCTTGAAATTTTCGTGATTGTGATTTTGTCATCTTCATCTTCCTTTTTTGAAACGATTGCAATCCCCGACTTGCCACCTTCCGAAAGCTTTGAATAGGGCTTTGCATCAATCACTATATCGTTTCCGCTTGACTGAGCGGTGTAGGTGCCGACAAGCTCGCCACTCATGCCAATTTTTGCAAGAAAGATATCGCTGTCGCCACATGATATAAGGTCGCCCGATGTTGAATTTGTTGTGCCGAAAAGATAATATGTGTCAAGCGTTATCACCCCGCTTAAAACATCACTGCCGTTGCCACCGAAAATTTGCGTGTATTCAAGACCCATATTGAGTGAGGCTTGTCCCGTTCTTGGAATTTCCCCAGAAAAGCCAAGGCTTGGACTTGCGGTTATCACCACCGTTGGCGCAGGCGTGGCGCTTTCCTCCGGAACGACTTCTTCCACGTTGTGCGAAAAGGCAAAAATAACCGTTATCACGCACACAAAAACAATGACTAGCCAAACTATAAAAAACATGTTTTTCCTTTCCATATATATATCCCCTTATATATTCTCTTATATATTCTCTTAAAATTGGGCATGCGCCCTTTTATTTTGGGCACTTTCAAAAAGTTCTCTTTACTGTTATATTTTAGCTAGAATTGGAAATGGCAATGGTATATATTTTGTTGGATTTTGCATATTTTTGCATAAAACACTGCATAATTAGTTATTTTATACATTTATGCATGGGTTGACACACTTTTTTTGCATTATTTTGGGCATGATAGCAGATTTTCCTTGCGATATATTTTAAAACATATTATAATAAAAATGATATAGGGTTGCACCTTAAAAATGTTACCCTAAAAATTTTTGGAGGGATTTTATGGACAAAATCAAAATGACTACACCTATCGTCGAAATGGACGGGGACGAAATGACACGTATTATCTGGCAATTTATTAAGGATATCCTTATTACGCCATACGTTGATTTGAAAAGTGAATATTATGACCTTGGACTTAAAGAAAGAGATGACACAAACGATGAAGTGACTACGCTTTCTGCTCTTGCAACTAAAAAATACGGCGTTGCTGTTAAGTGTGCGACTATCACACCAAACGCGCAAAGGGTTGAAGAGTATTCTCTTAAAGAAATGTGGAAAAGTCCTAACGGCACAATCAGGGCGATTTTGGACGGAACTGTTTTCCGTGCGCCAATCTTGGTTGATGGTATCACTCCGCTTGTTCCAAGCTGGAAAAAACCTATCGTTATTGCCCGTCATGCTTACGGCGATGTTTATAGAAACGTTGAAGCAAAAGCTGCGGGTGGCAGTAAGGCTTTTATTTCAGTTGAAGGTGCTGATGGCACTGTGACTTCAAAACAAGAGATTTTTGATTTTGCGGGTGGTGACGGTATTATTATGGGTATGCACAACACAAATGATTCAATCGCTTCTTTTGCAAAAAGCTGTTTTGAATATGCTCTTTCTGAAAAATTGCCACTTTGGTTTGCGACAAAAGATACTATTTCAAAAACTTATGACCACACTTTCAAAGATATTTTCCAAGATATTTATGATGCTGAATATGCTGAAAAATTTGACGAGGCTGGAATTTATTATATGTACACTTTGATTGACGATGCTGTTGCAAGAATCATGAGAAGTGAGGGGGATGTTATTTGGGCGTGCAAGAATTATGACGGTGACGTTATGAGCGACATGGTTGCAACTGCTTTTGGTTCCCTTGCAATGATGACAAGCGTGCTTGTTTCTCCAAACGGCGATTATGAATACGAAGCAGCGCACGGCACTGTTACTCGCCATTATTATAAGCACCTTGAAGGCGAAAGCACTTCAACAAACAGTATGGCAACAATTTTCGCTTGGACTGGCGCTCTTCGCAAACGTGGCGAACTTGACGGCCTTGCCGATCTTGTGGCTTTTGCTGATAAACTTGAAAAAGCTTCTATCGACACAATCGAAGAAGGTTTCATGACAAAAGATTTGGTTTCTCTTTTCCATATCGACGGAATTGAGGCTACTGCCCTTTCAACAAAAGGCTTTATTGAAAAAATAGCGGAAAAACTGTAAAAAAATGCGGAGCATTTTTTTACAAGTGAAAAGTCAAAAGTGAAAAGTCAAAAGTGTGGTAATGCACTCGCTTCGCTCGTGCTTTTCAATTATATTTGTAAACAATAATAGGAACGCTACTTTATAATAAAAAATAGCGTTCCTATTTTACTGCCCAAATATAATGGTGTGCATGAAGCGACAGCGTAGTGCCTACCACACTTTTCACTTTTCACTTTTCACTTTTCACTTTTCACTTTTCACTTTCAAAAAGCGTTTCTCACCCCACGCTAATACAAACCCCAAAGCGTGCAATTCAATTATTTGCAAAAAAACAGCACCCCCAATGTTCCTTTTCCGCAGTGGGATACTATTGTGCAGCCTGCGTCTTGTTCTATGATTTCTTTGAAGCCGAATTCTTCTTTCATGCGGGTTTTGACATATTCGACAAGTTCGCTGTCGCAGACTGAGTGAGTGACAAAGCAGATTGATTTGTCGGGGGTGTATTTTTCCTTTAGCATATCCACATATGTTTTTAAGACTTTTTTCATACTGCCTTTGAATTTTGTGCTCACCGAAAGTTGCCCTTCCGACATATTGATGCATGGGTGGATTTTTAGGACACTTCCGCCAATCAATGCCATTTGCGAGCATCTGCCACCTTTATAAAGATATTCAAGGGTGTCGACGCAAAATGAAAGTTGCGTTCTTTCGATTAGTGCGGTCACTTTTTCAACGGCTGTTTCGATTTTTTCGCCCGACTTTAATAAATCGTGAATCCTCATTGCGAGAACTCCGTTTCCTGAAGAAAGGAGTTTTGTGTTTATCACCCAAACTTTTTTGCCGTTCTTGTTGATTTCCGCAGCTGCAAGGCATGCGTTGTTATAGCTTGATGAAATCTCGCTTGAAAGTGAAAAATGAACAACCGCTTTTCCTTGGCTCACATACGGCATGAACAAATCTTTATATTCTTCACTGTTTCTCGCTGCGGTTTTTGGCAAGACTTTGTGCTGGTCATAATAGGCATAGATATCGTCGGGGGTCACATTTTCCCTGTCGATATATGTTGTATCTCCCAAAATGATATTCAGCCCAATGATTGATATATCGTATTTTTTTAATAAATCTTCAGATAAATCGCAAGTTGAATCTGCTGTCAATTTGAAATTTGTCATTAATGTTCCCTACCTTATTGTTAGTTTTTATTTATTGTTAGTTTTTATTTTTATATATCTTGTGCTTTTTTTACTTTATTTATCGACTTGCAGACCTTTTATATACGTCTTTATAAGTTCAATCATAAATTCATTTATCCCCGACTCGCCGTGGATTTGAATGAGGGTTGGCAAGGCATATTGCAAAACCGAAAAGCCTTTTATTGCAAATTCCTTTGTCACGCCTTTTCCAAGCGTCATTTTTGAAAGCATTTGCTCATAAAGCCTTATGTTTGAATCAAAAAAAGTTTTCTTTCTTTCGATGATTTCATCTTTGAGATGAGCGGGTCTGTCGGATGCGATATTGAAAAGTAGCATTTTATATTTAGGGTTTTCTTCCACAAATCTTGCACCGAGCATAACAAAAAGCTCCATTCCTTTTTCGATATCGGCGTTTTGCGAGATTTGAAATTCAAAATATTCGCTGATTTCCTTTATTAAAACTTCAATGCAATAAAGATACATTTCGTCCTTGCTTTTGAAATAGTGATATGATATCCCCTTTGACACAATCGCAAGTTTTGCAATGTCGCTTATTGAGGTGTTGTCATACCCCTTTTCCCCAAACATTTCAAGTGCTGAATTCACAATCAATTCAAATGTTTGTTCTCTTTTTTCTTGTCTTGTCATATTTTCTCCATCTCACTGTTTATTGACCGACCGTTTATTGACCGATTGGTCAACTTCTATTATAATATAACATTGGGCGTAATATGTCAAGTGGATTTTTGAATTTTGTAGCAATATGCGATATTTTCATTGGAATTTTTTTGAAAAATTTGCGTTGACTTATTTCCCCGATGGTGTTATACTTTTTGTATTGAAATAAAGGGGAAAATCATGGACGAAAACAAAGAAGTAGTGCACAAAAGAAGGGTTAGATATTCTGGCACTCATCCAAAAACTTTTAGCGAGAAATATAAAGAGCAAAATCCCGAATTATATAAAGATGAAGTGGAAAAAATCATTGCAAAAGGGAAAACACCCGCCGGCATGCACATTTCCATTATGGTTGATGAAATTCTCAATTTCCTTGACATCAAAAAGGGGCAAGTGGGGCTTGACGCGACACTTGGATACGGTGGTCACACAATGAAAATGCTTGAAAAACTTGATGGGGAAGGGCATATTTACGGACTTGATATCGACCCTATTGAAATTTTGAAGACAACCGACAGAATACGTCACAATGGGTTTTCTGAGGAGGTTTTCACGCCGGTGCACATCAATTTTGCCGAGGTTGCGAGTGTCAGTGAAAAATACGGCAAATTTGACTTTATGCTTGCCGATCTTGGCGTTTCTTCAATGCAGATTGATAATCCCGAAAGAGGTTTTTCTTTCAAGCGTGAAGGGGTGCTTGATTTGAGATTGAACCCACAAAAAGGCATGCCCGTTTGGGAGTTTTTGAATGGCGTTTCTTATATTGATTTGAAGGAAATTTTGGCGGAAAATTCCGACGAGCCACTCGCTCATGAAATTTCCGTTGCTATTCTTCGCAAAATTAAGCATGGGGAAAGCATCGACACAACGACTAAGCTGAAAGAAATTATTGAAGAAGTGGTGGAAAATGACGCTTCAATTCCAAAATTTAAGAAAAAGGAAATGGCGAAAAAGTCTTGTCAACGAACTTTTCAGGCACTTCGAATTGAAGTTAATCACGAATTTGAAGTTTTGAACAGTTTTCTTGACAGCTTGCCAAACGTTTTGAAATCGGGGGGCAAAATTGCCGTTCTCACTTTCCATTCTGGTGAAGATAGACTTGTGAAAAAGGCGTTCAAGCAACTTTATCGTGACGGCGTTTTTGCTGAAATCGCAAGCGACGTTGTTCGCCCATCAAACGAAGAATGCAGAAGAAACTCGCGCGCAACTTCAACAAAGATGCGTTGGGCGGTTATGGCTTAAAATTAAATTTTAAACTTGGGCTGTTATGGCTTAAAATTTTTATAGACATTTAAACCTCGGAATGTTCCGAGGTTTTTGCGTGCGTCCGCAATTTTTTAAAATATTTTCAAAATGGTATTGAATGTGGGTTATTTTTGTGGTACAATATAACAAATATACTTGCATGGCAAGGTTTTTGGGGGATTATTTATGAGCAATTCTAAGCTTAATATAACTATCAGAGATATTGAATTTCACTCGGCAAATATCACGGGCAAAAATATCAGTTTTGTGAAAATTCTTACAAGCGAGCCTGAACTTTACGGGCTTGGTTGCGCGACTTTTGCTTATCGTGACAGAGCTGTGAAACTTTACGTTGAAGATTATTTGAAACCACTTCTTATTGGCAAAAATGTTGATAATATTGACGATATTTGGTATATGGTGCAAAATAATGGATATTGGAGAAATGGTCCGATAACTAACAATGCCCTTTCGGGAATTGATATGGCACTTTGGGATATCAAAGGCAAGATTGCGGGGCTTCCTGTTTACAGCCTTTTTGGCGGAAAAGCGCGGCAAGCGGTGCCGGTTTATTTGCATTGCGATGCACCAACAACGCCTCAGCTTCTTGAAAATATCGCGAAAATGAAGGAACAAGGTTGCTCGCATTTCAGAATTCAAGTGGGTATTTACGGCGGAATTTCTAGCAAAATGAACACTCCACCAAATTCTGAGCCTGGTGATTATTTCAGTGCTGACCAATATATTAACGATACATTGCAACTTTTTGACGATGTGCGTTCAAAACTTGGATATAATGGCATCAATCTTCTTCACGATACTCACGAGCGTTTGTCGCCAATTCAAGCGATTGCGTTTGCAAAAGAACTTGAAAAATATAGACTTTTCTTCCTTGAAGATGTGCTCTCCCCAGAGCAAGGCGAATGGTTCAAGATTTTGCGCCAACAATGTGCAACTCCGATTGCAGTTGGCGAACTTTTCAACAATCCAAAGGAATGGGATTATTTGATAACAAACCGTCTTATCGATTTTGTGCGCGTTCACATCAGCCAAATTGGCGGACTTTCACCTGCTCGCAAACTTGCGATTTTTGCTGAACAATTTGGTATCAGAACTGCTTGGCATGGACCAAGCGACGTTTCACCAATTGGGCATGCGGCAAATGTGCACCTTGGCATGGCTTCGCACAATGCGGGAATTCAAGAGCTTACTCCTGTTATGTCAAAACCAATTCTTGCCGAAGCGTTCCCTGGAATGCCTCAAGTTGTGAATGGTTATATTCAAATGACGGATAAACCAGGTCTTGGAATCGACGTCGATATGAATGTTTTGAAAAAATTCCCACCAATCCACGAAGTGACAGATTGGACTCAAACTAGACATGTGGATGGCACAATTTGCACTCCATAGTCAATATGAAATTGAAAAATAATATCAAAAGCACTCACAATCGCGAGTGCTTTTTTAACATTAATTTTTAATTTTTAATTTTTAAATTTAAAATTTCATTTTAAATTTAATAGTGTTCTTTCAATGTTTTGAAGTATTCTTCATCGTCGATTGGAAGTGTGATTGCACGGTTGTTGTTCCATTGTGACAAGATAAGTGCGTTTGCGATTGAAAGACTTTCATATCCGTCTCTGCCGTCGGCGATTTGTTCGCTTCCGTCGATGATTGCTCTTGCAAATTGCTCAACAACACCGCCGTGGGCTGTATAGACACCTACGCCGTCAAGTGGTACATCAATCACTTCAAATTTTGGCATAAGAGAGCCAGTTGGTTCTGTTTTTGAATATTCGTTCAAACTGCCTTCGAGTTTCCAGAATTTCAATTTGTTATCTTCGCAAACAACCTTTCCAAATTCCGCAGTGATTTCAAGACGCATTGTGCCAGGGGCATCGCTTGTTGAACCGATGAAAATTGCTGTTGCGCCGTTTTCATATTCCATATAGGCTGTCACGTCGTCGTCGGTTTGGATATCGTGCCATCTGCCAAGTCCAAGAAAGCCTGTGACTTTTTTAGGCATACCAAAAATCCAACGGATAAGGTCAAGTTGGTGTGGGGCTTGGTTCATGACAACGCCACCGCCGTCTTTTTCCCATGTGCCACGCCAATCAACCGCATCGTAGTGGTTTTGTCCGCGATATGAATTTGTGCTTATGAAATTTATTCTTCTGATTTCGCCAAGTTCGCCGCTTTGAACCATTTGACGTGCTTTAATGAACATTGGATTTGTTCTGTGGTGGAACATCATTCCAAAAAGTTTGCCAGTTTTATCGGCAACTTCGTTCATTCTTAGCGCTTGAAGTGCATATGCTCCCGATGGCTTTTCGCAGAGAACGTGAATATCATTTTCCATTGCGGCGATTGAAAGTTCTTCATGTTGATAGTGCGGTGTTGAAATCAAAACTGCATCTACATCTGCGTTTTGAATGAGCTCCATATCAGTTGCAAACACTTTTGCATCCATGCCCATTTCAGCTTTTAGTCTTTGAGAAATCGCTTCCGCTTTTTCAATTTTTCTTGTTGAAAGTGCTGTCACTGTCACGCTTGGGCATTTGCCCGCGATGATGTTGTTGATGTGAAGTCTTGCGATATCACCACCACAGCCGATTATTCCTAGTTTAATTTTCTCCATATAAAATCTCCCTTATCAAATATTTAGAATATTTTCATTATACCACACTTCCATGGCAATTACAATACTTTTTTAAAATTTAGAAAGATTTTGTCGGATTGAAAGCTTTTTACAAGGCTTTATTTTGTTCTTTTTTATTATTTTTTCCGAAAACACACACGGGACTTGCCATGTTTTTTATCATTTGAACAACGTGATTGCTGTTGACGTTTTCGCTTACAACGATATCATAGCCACCCTCCACAGAGCCGATACTGCAACTTTCGGATATATTCAGGTGTTCTTTCAGATACTCGAGCATGTTTTGTTTTGACACCCCTTTATCATAAACTTTCAGATACGAGAAGTTTGGATAGTCGGTTGATTTGTATTGAATGATTTCAAAAAATTCATCAAAACCGTTTTTCTTTAGCACTTTTGCAAGGTGAACAATTCGCGATGTTTCGTCCATAACCATGAAATATATAACGTTTTTATAGGAAAACTCACCCGCATCTTTTTTTGTGTAGTTGCGATATGGCGATTTTCTTAGCTTTTTATAGACTGCCTTTTCGCCTTCGTTTGCGAGGTTTTCATATTGAATCATCACCGAACTTTCTTCGATGGTGCTCATAAAGCTGTTGTGACCTTGCGAAGTGATAAAGGCGTGAAGATTTTTTGCGTTATCTTGCGGGATATCGTGGGTTTTGATATAGTGATTGTTTTGAATATCATACAGCGCCGCACCGTTCATGACGATTGCGGGAAGTTTCAAGTTGATACCTTTTGCCGCTTCCAAAAATGATGCGGGTGTTCGCATTGTCATGATTGAAAAATTCACTCCGTCATCTATAAGGCGGTTGAGTTCAACTTTACTGTAGTCGAGAAGTTGATTTTTTGGGTCGATTAGAACGCTGTCGAGTGCTGTCACAAAAAGCGTTTCTTTGTTGGTTTTTCTTGGCAGACTGATTTTGTTTATTGTCATGCCGATTGCAAGACCGATGAATGTATCTGCCACGCGGTTGAAAACAAAAAGGTACGGGTCTGTGTCGGTGATGTGAATCATTGCGATTGAAAGATACACCACACATGAAAAATACGATGCCGATTTTTTGTTTAGAACCACTGTTGTGTAGAGCACGGCAACCACAAAAAGTGCGACGAATGCATATGACCAAATAGCGCTGTTTTCGAGGGTGTTTAGATATTTCAGTTCGATAAGTATTACAATCAGTCCATAAAAAGCACCGATTAGCGTGCCTTCTATTCGTTGTTTTGCCATGGCTTTTGAACTTGCTTTATAAGGCTGCATGCACTGGATTGATGCGAGTGCAGAATAAAATGGCGTTCCACTTCTTAAAATATCCACGAGATAGCAGAAAAATACGGCTACTGCCGATTTGATCATTCTTTGTCCGATATGTGGCAATTCAAATTTTTTGTTTTTCACGAGTTTTCTGTCCTTTTATTTGAATTTTGAGTTTGAGGGTTTTGAGGGTTTGAGATTTTGGGGGTTTTGGGGTTTTGGGTTTTTGGGATTTTGGGGTTTTTGGGATTTTGAGATTTTTTGGGTTTTGGTTTTTTGGGTTTTTCTTTTTTGATTTTTGATTTTTTGCGTTAAAATCCCTCCACGCTGCCGCGGAGGGAATGTGTTTTTTAAGTTTACTAGCCTTAGATGTTGCTATTTTAGACTAGATGTTGCCCTCTTCCAAAATGAACATGCTTTGCACAAGTTTTGCGAGGATTTCTGCAGTGCCTGTCACGCCGAATTTACTGCTGTCTAGCATGATATCGTGGTTTGATGTTTCATTTTTGACTTCTGGGCAGTAGTGTTTGTGATATAGGTTTCTTGAAAAATCGACTTCTTTTATCAACTTTTTAGCAGTTGCTTCGTCCATGCCGAGTTTTTCCGTGCAGTTTTTAAATCTTTGCATATATGGTGCATAGATATAAACATGCAACGCTCTTTTGTTGCCTGCAAGAATGCTTTCGGCACATCTTCCCACGATGATGCATGATTCTTTTCTCGCAAGGTCTTCGATGATATTGCGTTGAACCATGAAAATTTCGTCTTGGATTTTTGGCACGCCAATTCCAAGTGGGTATGCTCTTTTGTGATATTTATTTTTTGATGCTTCTTCTTTTTTGCTTATTTCTGATACTGGAAGTCCCAATCTTTTTGATGTTTCTTCAACGATGTCGCGATCATAAAAATTTATTCCAAGCATAAGTGAAAGTTCGCTTGCGATTGCGCGTCCCAAACTTCCGAATTGTCTTGATATTGTGATTACATAAGGTTTCATAATGTTTTACCCCCTAGGTTGTGGCTGGTTTTATAACGATTGCTTTTTCACGCTGTTTTGTCATGTGACGAACAACGCAAGAAATGCTGAAGTTGATTATGAAATATATCAAACTTGCGAACCCAAACAAAACGAAAACATCCGAAACATTTGTTGTGCCTGTGCCATTATAAAGATATGCTGTTGTCATGATTTGTCTTATTCTTGACATAAGCTCGATGATTGCGACGTTTGCAAGATATGATGTATCTTTGATTGTTGTTACAACTTGAGAAAGAAGTGTTGGCACGATTTTCCTATATGCTTGTGGCAATACGATGAAAATCATTACTTGCACAATGCTGAAACCTTGTGAATGACCAGCTTCGAACTGACCTTTTGCAACGGCATTCAAACCGCCACGCACGATTTCCGCGATTACTGATGATGTGAACAACACAAGTGCGACAACCGCCCTGAACATGAGTTTCATTTCTGTTGATGAAAGTCCCAAAAGTTTAGGCAAATTGGCTGGTGCTGGGCAGAAAACCAAGCACACAAATATCCACAAAAGAAGTGGTGTGTTTCTGAAAAGTTCGATATAACCTGTTGCTAGCCATTTGAAAATTCTTGTTTTCTTGCTTGTGCAATAGTTTCTTGCAATGGCGAGAACTGAACCGAACAAAACGCCCACGACAACTGAAAATACAGCGATGACGATCGTGAAGAATACACCCTTCATTATATACGATAGCACGCCTGAATATGCAAAAATCGAAAAGCTTCCAATTAAATTTTCCATACTATTACGCCTCCTTCGCTGTTGCTTTTTGCACGCGTTGTTCCCTTTGCTTCAAAGAAATTTCAAGTTTTGATGCAAAATATGAAAGTGGGAAACACATGATGAAGAACAAAATACCACAAACAACATAAGCAGGTCCGTATGCTCCGCCTGTTGTTGCGCCAGTCACGAAGTTATACGTTGCTGAGATAAGGTCTGAACCACCAACGATATAAAGACATGATGTGTTTTTCACAAGGTTAACGGCTTGGTTAACCATTGGTGGCAAGATGATTTTGATACTTTGTGGCAAGATGATATGAAACATTCTTCCAATATATCCAAAACCTTGCGAACTTGCGGCTTCCGACTGCCCTTTTGGGATTGCCTCGATACCTGCTCGCACAACTTCTGATATATAGGCGCCGTGATATATTCCAAGTGCCACGATACCTGTGTTCAAAATTCCGATACCGTTTCCAGAGAATACCAATGCATAATACAAAAAGCACATTTGCAAAATTATTGGCGTGTTTTGAATGACTTCAACATACACCCTTGCAATTATTCTCAAAATTTTGATTTCGCCTGTTGACATAAGCCCGAACAAAATGCCAAGCACCAATGCCATGACAAGTGCACAAACTGATGTTAGCAGTGTGTTTCCAAAGCCTTGGAAAAATATCTCTTTGAAAGTCCAAACTTTCATCCATGCATCAATTGATGTTAAATTTCCCATAATATTATCCTTTTCTTACTTCTTATAAATGATTAGCACATTTATGTTGGTAATCACTTATAAAAAGTAAGACTCAAAAAGAGTCTTACTTCTTTTTCTTTAGGTCACTTCTAAAAAGTCTTAACTCAAATCTTAATTCCCAAAAAAGGCTTGATTTTTCACAAAATTTCTAGAAAAACGTCCAGTTTTACGTCGAAATTCTGCAAAAAATACGCACTTTTTTTGAAATCAATCTTTGGTCAATACTTTTTAGAAGTGCCCTTTAGTTATATTTGTTCTTATTCAATACCGTTTGCTGAGATAAGTGCAGCCATTGTGCCATCAGCTAGCCATTCAGTAACGAATTCTTCGCAAAGAGTTGACAATCCTGAATCTTTTGCTGTTGCGATACCGTAATCTTGTGGTGAGAAGTTTTCTTCGATGAATGAACGACCTTCTGTTTTATAGATTGACAAGATTGATTTGTCAACACTGAAAGCGTCAACTTCGCCAGCAGAAAGTGCAAGTGAGATTGATGGGTAGTCATCATATTGACGGAAAGAGATATCTGTTGTCCAAGTTGCAGCATCAAATGTGTCTGCATCGTAGCTATCTGCTGAAATAAGACCAGCTTCGATCATTGCAACAACTACTGCTTTTGCTGATGTTGAACCAGATGAAACGCCGACAGTTTTGCCAACCAATCCTGACAAATCAGTGATGTTTGAAGAATCTTCAACCAAAACTGTTACTGCATCAACATAATATGCTGTTGTGAAGTCCCAGCTTAGTTTTCTTTCGTCTGTTACTGTGAATGTTGCGATAACGCAATCAAGGTCACCTGAATCCAAAAGTTCTGTTCTTGTTGCTGCTGTTACAGTTGTGTATTCAACTTCAACGCCAAGTTCTGCTGCGATTTTTTCTGCAAGATCAATTTCAAGACCTGCATAGTCGCCAGTCAAAACGTCTTGGAAACCAAAACCTTCAACGTTGTTTTTAACGCCTACTTTCAAAACGCCAGAATCAACGATTGCTTGAACGTCTGCACCGTATTCTGATGCGTCGAAATCTGATGATGAAGTTGAAGAGCTTGAACCGCAACCTGTCATCATGCATGCCATCATAGCTACAACAAGTAGCACTGCAATAAGTTTTTTCATAATTTTTTTCTCCTATCGGGCTTTACCCATTAAAAAATTTATTAAAAATATTAGGTTTGTACCCAATATTTCAGAACTGATTTAGTTTGATTTGAAATTTCCTTTGTTATCTTACGATTTTTCCAAGGAACTGTTTCAATCTTTCGTTTTTAGGATTTGTGAAGAAATGTTCTGGTGTGCCTTCTTCAAGTATCATGCCATCTGCCATGAAAACAATTCTATCGGCAACTTGGCGGGCAAATCCCATTTCGTGGGTCACGACAACCATTGTGATGTTTTCTTTCGCGAGTTTTATCATAACGTCCAAAACTTCTTGGATTGTTTCTGGATCAAGCGCTGAAGTTGGTTCGTCAAAAAGAATGATTTTTGTTTCGGCACAAAGTGCTCTTGCAATTGCAATTCTTTGTTGTTGACCACCCGAAAGCGTTGATGGATAGACATGTGCTTTTTCTGTTAGTCCAACCACTTCAAGATAGTGATAGGCAAGTTCTTCCGCTTCTTGTTTTGTTTTTTTGAACAATTTCATTGGCGCAAGTGTAAGGTTTTTCAAAACCGTCATGTGCGGATAGAGGTTGAATTGTTGGAAAACCATTGAAGTTGTTTCTCTCACCACGTGCGTTTTGTTTTTATGCGTGATTTCCTTTCCGTCGATGATAACCTTTCCGCTTGTTGGCTCTTCAAGAAAGTTCATGCAACGAACTGTTGTTGATTTACCCGACCCAGATGGGCCGATAATAACCAACTTTTCGCCCTCGCTAACTGTTAGGTTAACGTCTTTAAGAACGTGCAAGTCTCCGAAATATTTGTTTAGATTTTGTAGTTCGATCATAAAATTACAACTCCCTTAGTATTAGTTATAGAAATAAAAAAAGGGTTCCAATGCTTACACATTGAAACCCCGTTGTTTCATATTTTTTTGTTAGTATACCAAATAAAACTTTTTTTGTCAAGAAATTTTTACCTCTTCTTTACATATTTTATTACTTTCAAATTGTTTCGCTTGATATTGAACTGTTGAACAACCAACTATTTTGAAGGTTTTTCTTCCATTGCGTGCACTAAATTCACCGCCATATTGTGGGTTGGCGTTGGGATTTGGTATTTTTTGCCATAGTAAACTACGCTTCCGCTTATGCTGTCCACTTCGGTTTTTCTGCCCTCTTTTAAATCGACTGTTATGCTTGGAATTCCGTCAGGATTTGTTGTCACAAGCGTTTCAACGCGTTTGAGTTGCGTTTTATAGTCTAGAATTATTCCATCAGCTGCGGCAACGGCGACTGTTTCGGAAACTAGCGCTTTGATTATTTCCCAAGTTGATTTGTTCTCATAAACATAACCTTGTGGCATGCCAAGAATTCCGCTCATAACGCTTGAAGCTGTGTTGATGATGAGTTTTTCCCACACGAAATGCTTCACTTTATCGCTTAGATATGTTTCAAAGCCACACGCGTTGAAAGTTTTTTCAAGAGTTGTCAAAGTTTCGTTTTCCTCGCCCGAAAGCATGCCAAAATATGTCGCATTGCTTCCAGTGTGGCGGATTTGGTTTTTGCCAGCAAGGAAACTGCCGTCAAGAGAAACACCGATTGCAATTTGCTTTTCATCGGCATATTTTTTCAAAAGTTCTTCATGCCCACTTCCGTTTTGAAGTGTCATCAAGATTGTGTTTTCTGAAATGAGATGTTTGTTTTCTTCGAGTGCTTCCTTGCTTGCGCCTGTTTTCACAAACAGCACCAAAACATCAAGATTTGGCACATCAGTTGAGCCAACTGGCACGGCGATTGGATAAAAAGTGCTTGTTTTTCCGTTTGATTCCTCAATTTTCAAGCCCTCGTTGTTGATTTTATTGATTTTTTCTTCGCCACGGCAAAGAAGATACACTTCATTTTCACGGCTCAGATATCCGCCAAACAACAGCCCCATTGCACCGGCGCCTAGTATTGCAATTCTCATATTATCCCCTTTTATATCGTCTTGTTATACCTATATTTTATTTATTATTATATTAGTTATTAAATCCGTTTGGATTTTTTGTTTGCCAATTCCAACTGTCACAGCACATATCTTCAAGTGAATATTGCGCCACAAAGCCTAGTTCATTTTTGGCTTTTTCGGGACTAGAGAAGCACGTTTCAACATCGCCTGCTCTTCTTTTAGCTATCACATATGGTAGTGGTTTTCCTGCGGCTTTTTCGAATGCATGAACCATTTCAAGAACTGAATATCCCTTGCCTGTGCCGAGGTTATATGTGACTACACCTGGTTTTTCTTCAAGTTTTTTAAGGGCGAGGATGTGACCTTTTGCGAGATCCACAACGTGGATATAATCGCGAACACCAGTGCCGTCTGGCGTGTTATAGTCGTCGCCAAATATGCTGAGTTTTTCAAGTTTGCCAATGGCAACTTGAGTGATATATGGCATCAAGTTGTTTGGAATTCCGTTTGGATCTTCACCGATAAGCCCTGATTTGTGGGCACCGATTGGGTTGAAATAGCGAAGTAGCGCCACGTTCAAGTTTTTATCTGCCACTGCTTCGTCACGCAAAATATCTTCAATGAAAAGTTTTGTTCTGCCGTATGGCGAATAGCATGCGAGTGGGAAATCTTCCGAAATTGGGCATGTTTTTGGAAAACCATAGACCGTTGCCGAAGAAGAGAACACCAAGTTTTTTGCACCGTATTTTTTCATCACTTTCACAAGTGAAATTGTGCTTAGGATATTGTTTTCATAATAGGAAAGCGGTATTTGAACGCTTTCGCCAACTGCTTTATATCCCGCAAAATGAATTGCACTTTGGATATCTTCCTTTTCAAAAACTTCGCAAAGGGCAGATTCGTCGCACACGTCGATTTGATAAAATGTTGGTCTTTTGCCTGTTATTTTTTCAATTCTGTCAAGACATGCAACTTTACTGTTTGAAAGGTTGTCGCAAATGACCACTTCTTTGTTTGCAGAAATAAGCTCCACAACTGTGTGTGAGCCGATATATCCAAGTCCACCTGTTACTAGCACTGACATATTATGCCTCCTTATAGATAGCAATTTTGAGTTTTACGCGTGTTTTTCCACGCGTTTCTTATGGTAATTATAAAGCTATTTTGTGCGGTTTGTCAATCATTTGATTGATAGGTTTATTATGAAATTTTTTTTAAACAATTTCATATCCCGCTTCGATAACTGCTTTTTCCAAATCTTCTTTGCTCGCTGTTGTCACATTGATTGTTGCCGATTTGTTTTCAAGGCTCACCTCAACGCTTTCAACGCCAGCAACGGCTTTCAATGCTTTTTCGACGTGTGCAACGCAGTGCATGCACATCATTCCTTCGATTTTTAGTGTTATCATATTATTTATCTCCTTATTTTTTATTTCTTCTTTAATAGGCTCTGTTTCAGCATTTTCGGGTTGTTCGATTTTTTCCACTTTGAAAAGTTTCAATCTCAGTGCGTTTGACACGACGAAAATGCTTGACATGCTCATTGCGGCAGCGCCGAACATTGGGGAAAGAGAAAGTCCAACAGAAACAAACACGCCCGCGGCTAGCGGAATTCCAAGGCAGTTATAGAAAAATGCCCAAAAAAGGTTTTGTTTTATGTTGCGAATAACTGCTTTGCTGAGTTTTATTGCTGTCACCACTTCAGAAAGGTTGCTTTTCATGAGAATTATATCGGCACTTTCAATGGCGATATCGGTGCCACTGCCAATCGCGATACCAACATCTGCTGAAACAAGGGCGGGAGCATCGTTGATACCGTCGCCAACCATTGCAACTTTTTTGCCTTTCGCTTGATATTTTCTCACCACGCTTTCTTTATCGCCCGGCAAAACTTCCGCGACGATTTCGTCAAGATTGAGGTCGCTTCCGATAAAGTTTGCTGTGTTTTGATTGTCACCTGTTAACATGACAACTTCAATTCCCATGTTTTTGAGTTTTGCAATCGCTTCTTTACTGCCCTTTTTGATTTTATCTGCAACGGCGATTATTCCGACGAGTTCACCATCCACCGCAAAAAGAAGTGGGATTTTGCCTGACATTGTGAATTTATCAATTTCAGCTTGATGTTTTTCGCATTTGATACCGTTTTCTTTTAGCAAACGGACGTTGCCAGAAATGCAGTGTTTTCCGTTGATTTCACCCGAAACGCCCTTACCACTTATCGTTTGGAAATCAGTCACTTCGTGCGGTTTTTCACCGTTTATTGTGCCATTTGCGAGAATTGCTTTTCCAAGAGGATGTTCACTTTTTGCTTCAAGACCGCACGCGATTTTCAAAAGCTCGGATTTTGATATTTCAAACGCGAGAATATCTGTCACGCTTGGTTTGCCTTCAGTTATTGTGCCCGTTTTGTCGAGTATCACAGTTTGGATATTGTGGGCGTTTTCTAGTGCTTCGCCCGATTTCACGAGTATGCCATTTTCAGCGCCTTTGCCTGTGCCAACCATGATTGCAACGGGGGTTGCAAGCCCAAGAGCGCAAGGGCATGAAATCACAAGCACTGTTATTCCACAAGATAGTGCAAATTCAAATTCTGCACCCAAAATCAGCCACACCGCACATGTTACCACCGCGATTGCCATAACAACCGGCACGAACACGCCCGCGATTTTATCCGCCATTTTAGCGATTGGGGCTTTTGTTGCACTTGCGTTTTCCACGAGTTTCAAAATTTGAGAGAAAGTTGTGTCCTCGCCAACTTTTGAAGCGCGCATTTTGATATATCCGCTTTTATTTATTGTTGCACCGATGACTGTATCACCGATTTTTTTATGCACGGCGAGGCTTTCGCCCGTGATTGCAGATTGGTCGACATAGCATTCACCTTCGATGATTTCACCATCAACTGGAACGCTCGCACCCGATTTGACAATCAAGATGTCGCCGAGTTTCACATTTGAAATTTCAACTTCCGTTTCAGTTTCCCCGTCCCAAAGAGTTGCCATTTTTGGGGCTAGGCTTATCAGCTTTTCAAGTGCTTCGCTTGTTTTTCCTTTTGATTTTGATTCGAAATATTTGCCGAGTGTTATAAGCGTTAGTATCATTGCAGCAGATTCGAAATATAGGTTGCTGTGATACCTTGAAACAAGTTCCATATTGCCAGCGCCGAGTCCGTAGCCCATGCGATAGATTGCGAAAACGCCATAGACAAGAGCTGAAACCGAACCGACAGCAATCAGGCTGTCCATGTTTGGTGAGCGTTTGAAAAGGGCTTTGAAGCCGTTTATATAGTAGTTTCTGTTTATATAACAAATTGGCAAGCACAATAGAAACTGCGTGAATGCAAAGCTTGTTGCGTTAGCCTCCCCCGACAAAAATGCGGGAAGTGGCAAGCCTGCCATGTGCCCCATTGCAACATACATCAGTGGCAATAAAAATGAAAATGACACCCAAAGTCTTAGCTTAAAACCTTGGCTTTGGCTTGCAAGAACGCTTTTTTCCGCAGTTTGCGTGGATGATTTTTCCGACGAATAAACCGACGCACCATAACCAGAATTTTCGACCGCTTTTATGATTTCGCCATCAGAAATTGCACCCTCGTCATATTCACACAACATACTGCCCGTTAGCACGTTCACTTGATAGCTTTTGACACCGTCTAGTTTTGACATGCCTTTTTCCACCCTTGAACTGCAAGCAGAACACGTCATGCCTGTTATATTAAATTTTTGTTTCATATTATCCCCTATTAAAATTCAAAAATTTCATTATGTTCACAGTTTAATACTTTTAACTTGAGTTGTCAACTACATTTGTGAAATATGTGGTGCTTTACTATATTATATAACAAAATGGCACTTCTAAAGGTCACTTCTAAAAAGTCTTAACTCAAATCTTAATTCCCAAAAAAGGCTTGATTTTCAGGTAGTTCGCTACGCTCGTAACACAAAATTTCTAGAAAAACGTCCAGTTTTACGTCGAAATTCTGCAAAAAATACGCACTTTTTTTGAAATCAATCTTTGGTCAATACTTTTTAGAAGTGCCCTAAATTATTATAAAAAAACCTCAGAATTTATCCGAGGTTTTTGTTGATTTTTAAAATTTAGTTGTTGCAACCGCAGTCGCAATCGCCTTTTTCTTCATGCTCGCCGCAGCCACAGCCACATTCACCGTCACCGTGGTGGTGTCCGCCACATCCGCATTCGCAATCTTCATCGCTATCGTGGTGGTGGTGGTGATGTCCGCCACAACCGCAGTCGCAATCTTCATCATCACATTCAACATCGTTGATAACAAATTGGTCATTTTCCGCATCAAATTCCACATCCGCAAGAAGTTCTTCGATTTGCTCGGTCATGACAACTTTCATGCCGTCAACCATAACCACTCTGTCTTCCTCAAGCGCTTTCAAAACGCCGATGCCTAGCGTCACTCCACCTTCAACTTTTTTTGCGTAGAAAAGTAGTGAATCTTCATCTTCTTTGAACATTGATTTTGCAAGTTCTTTTGCTTTTTCTGTTAGTTTCATTTTTATCTCCTTAATAAAAGAAAAAAGCAAGACTGTTCTTGCCCTTTTCATATAATATAAATTTTCGGGGGGTTAAGTTAAGAGAAATTAGTTAATATCTTTTAACTTACTTGTATTGTATCATTATTTTTTACATTTGTCAACAAAAAAATATCGTGATTTTTTGTGTAAAAATCAAATAGTACACGTTTTTGCTTTCAATATTTGATTGCATTTGTTATAATTTCACAAAGAACGCAAGGAGGCAGACATGACGGATAAAGAGATTATCACCGCTGCAACGGATATTGGTTATTTACTTTTGAAGCACGGGGCGGAAGTTTATCGTGCGGAGCAAAGCGTTATTTATATTTGCAATAGTTTTGGCATCACTGATGTTGATGTTTTTGCCATACCTTCTTCCCTCGTCGCGACAATTTCAAGAGATGACGAATTCATCACGAAAACAAGACGAATTTTGAATCCTTCGATTGACCTTGACAAGGTGAAACTTTTGAACGATCTTTCACGTGAGATTTGCACTGGCGAGATTGAATTTTGCGATATTCAAAAAAGGATTGAGCAAATCAAAGCCACTGCCAGTCACGGCACAATGATGACGATTTTAGCTTTTGCAATGGTTTCAGCAAGCTTTACTATCATTTTTGGAGGCGGACTTTTGAATGGCGCGATTTCGTTTGGTATTGGTGTTATTTTGCAGATTATTTCGCAAATTTTTGACAGCAATCAAGCAAATATGTTTCTTAAAATCACCATTTGTGCTTTTCTCGCTTCGCTTATTGCGGTGCTTTTGGAGCGTGCATTTCCAAGCGTTGTCAAATCGACGGAAATCATTGCCGGCTCGCTTATGTTGCTTGTTCCGGGGCTTGCACTTGTGAATTGCATGCGAGATTTTATGGCGCGCGATTATATGTCTGGCGTGGTGAAGTTTTCTGAAGCGATGATGGTGGCACTTGCATCGGCACTTGGCGTTTCAGTTGTGCTTTTGTGCTTTTATTAGGAGGGAATATTATGCAAGATATTATTTTGAATATTATTTGCTCTTTTTGTGGTTCGCTTGGGTTTGCAATCATTTTCAACATCAAGGGAAAAGAACTGGCTTATTCCGCACTTGGCGGTGTTATCGGCTGGATGATTTTTTACCTTTTGAAAGATTTTGGTGTTGATGAAGTTTTGAGATACTTTATTGCTTCTGTTGCGATTTCTGCATATTCAAAAATTATGGCAAAAATCAGAAAAATACCAACTACCCTTTTTATCGTTATTTCATTTATTCCGCTCGTGCCGGGATACAGCATATATTTGACGATGTATAACTTGCTTTTGGACAACACCGAAGCATTCGTTTTTTATGGCGTTTTCACTTTTAAAGTGGTTATTGCAATCGCGGCGGGATTTTTGGTTTCTTCGGCATTTTCTGTCAGCAAAATCAAAACTGATAAATAATGGTTTTGATTATAATGGCTTTGATTATAATGGCTTTGATTATAATGGGCACTACTGCAAAATTTCCTTTAAGACAAAATAAAAATCCCCTGAACTGCCAAAAGGCTTTCATGGGATTTATTTTCATTCAGACACATTTTAAACGCAGATGTGTTTTTGAAGTGTGTCGCGCACGTATTCTTTGTGGTTTGTTACAACAAGTTTTCTAGCTTCAAATTTGTCACTGCAAATTGTTGCAACGCCTTTCAAGATTTCAAGGTGATCGTTGCCTTCGCCCGCGATACCAATAACTAGGTTCACTGTTGAGCCGTTGAAGTTAACGCCGTTTGGGAATTGCAAGCACACGATACCTGTCTTTTTCACTTTTGATTTGAAAATGCATGATCCGTGCGGTGCTGCGATTGCATTATCGAGGTATGTGCTCATGATTTTTTCACGATCAACCATGCTTTCAATATAATCTTCTTCAACACAACCTTTTGCAACAAGCATTCTGCCCGCCATTCTGATTGCCTCAAATTTATCCACGCTTTCGTTTCCAACATAAATGTCATCAATAGTGACAAGTTGTTTACATTCTTTCTTTTTTCCAAATAATTTCATTTGGCACCTCCAATATATATTAACTAAATTTTTATATTCTTAATATTTTCATTGCCAATATAGTACTCCAATATAAACCAAATGTAACATTTTTGCGTTTTTTTATTCGTATTAATTCATTGGCAAAAAATTACAACGCGGAGTTAATTTTTGAAAGTACACTAAATTTGAAAGTTATAAAATTTGTTTAAAATAGCTTTTCACAACAAAACAACGCCCGTTGAGATACGGGCGTTGTTTTTATAGAGATTATATAATGATGAGAAGTATAATCAGCTTTGCCAATTATATTTTTTTGGCTGTTTTATTAGATTTCGATGATTTCCATGCCGAGAAGTTTTGCATATGCTTTCATTTCACTTGCTACGTCCGCCCAAACAACTGCATAGTGGTGTGGGACTTCGTTATCTGTGATTTTGTAGATAGCTTCACGAACTGGAGTTTTGATTTTCACATTCACCATAGAGCCCGGTGTGTACATTTCTGTTTTTACAGCTTCACCGCTTGCAATAAAGAGCTTATATACCCCGCCGATATTGCAGAATCTTGCAAATGTGACAGCACCTTCTTTTAGCGTTGCACGAAGTGCTGTGCCTTGACCTGCGAGTGGGTGGTCGCCCATGACTGGTTTGCATGATGGGCAAACGAGTGATGGTGCGGCATTTCCGCAGTGCCAGAATGTGAATGTGTTTGCTTCTTCGTTGATATTTATCATATCAGTCACGAAACTTGGTTGGTTTGTGATGATGTTTTCAACCATATAAGCAAGCCCTGCATCCACGTCGCCTTCACACATGATGTGTTTGCCTTCATCGGCTAGTCTGCCGATAACTGCGCAAGGTGTTGTTTTGAGCGCGCCCATTTCTGGCCAGCATTTTAGCGTTGCATAATCATAGCCTGTTTCTGCGAACACTTCACGAACTGCCATGATAAGTCTTGCATGGTTTTCGATATAGCCTTCTGGGAGGTTTTTATCGATTGGAGTTGTGATTGTTGCAATTTCTGCTGCGATTTCTGCGTCAGTATATTTTTCCATTTTGTCGAAAATAACTTTCAAATCAGTTTCTTCCATTCTCACGCCGAAAATTCTTCTTATAAGACCTTCGTCAAATGCACAGTTATAGAAAGCTGTTGGACGATAGCCAAGAAGTCCAAGGAAAGTTCTTTTCATGTTTTTTGCGATATTATATGACATGAAGATATCTGTGAGTTCTTTTTCTACCCTTGAATCTGTTTCGTCGCCGAACACGAAATAGCAAACACCGCCAAGGCGTTTGATTGATGCTGAGTTCATTGTTGCAGAAACAAGTGCGTTTGAAAGAAGTCTTCCACCGCCTAGTTCTGGTTCTTGAAGTGCCCACAAGATTATTGGTGTGTGGTTCATTTCTTCAGAAAGTATTGTTCCAAAATCGTCGCCAGAGAATGAGCCATAAAGATACACGATAACATCCACATCATTTGCTTTGAATGTTTCCACTGCTTTATAAAGATCGTCATTGTTATCGATATAGTTATCAAATCCCACGATGTTATATTGTGGGTATGTAGTTTTCAAATATTCTTCATATTTTGCACGACGTGCAATAGAAGTTTCTCTTGGCCATCTGCCAGAGACTGTTGTTATAAATCCAACGTTTAGTTGTGTTTTCATTTATTTACCCTCATTAATTTTTTTCATGTTTCAAGCATTTTATGTTTTGCGAGTACTTTATCACTATATAATATGATATTTCCTCGCACAACATTTTTTTATTAACTAGAAAGCTTACGCTTTGCCTGCTGAGTTTGAAAGTTCAATGATTTTTTTCACGTCTTCTTTAAGTGCGTCAGACGCTTCTTTCATTGCAACGAAACTTCTGCCATTTTTTTCTTTGGCAATCGCATCAGCAAGGTGTTCCATATATTGGAAACGGATTTGAGTTCCAAAGTTGATTTTTGAAACGCCCATTTCAAGAGATTTTTTGATGATATCGTGGTTCATGCCTGTACAGCCGTGAAGAACTAGCGGAATATCTGAAAATTTTGCAACTTCTTCCAAAATTTCAAGATGAATTGTTGGTTCTTCAGTGTAGTAGCCGTGCGCGTTACCAATACCGATTGCAAGCGCATCTGGCTGGCAAAGGTCGAGGAATTTTTTCACGTCTTCAACTTTCACTGTGTTTGTTGCTGTCACGCCACTTTTGATTTCGTCAAGGCGGAGAAGCTCACCGATTTCAGCTTCCACTGTTGCATCTTGTGCATGAGCAAGTGCGATAACTTCGTTTGTGATTTTTGCATTTTCTTCGATTGGAAGAAGTGAGCCGTCATACATCACTGATGTGAATTTGTGTCCAAGACATTCTTCGCAAATTGCAGCGCTGTCGCCGTGGTCGAGGTGGATTGCAACGGGAACTGATACGTGATCTGCCCACCATTTGCCCACTTCATAGAAATAGTCGTGTCCTGCATATGCTCCTGTTGCAACATAGTGCGCAAGAATCATTGGACTGTTTGTTTCTTCAGCTGCAAGGCAACATGCACGAATGATATCGTAGTTGCCACCTTGAGTGTTTATCGCTGGAACTGCATAGTCGCTTTTGCGTGCTTTTTCCAACATTTCTTTCATATTTACTAACATATTTACTCCTTTTTAGCCTTTCACTGCACCTTGTGTTAATCCGCTTACCATATATTTTTGGAAGAAGAAGAATATAAACACCATTGGGAGCGTTGAAACAACTGAAATACTGTTTACAAGTGACCAGTCTGATACGTCGCCGAGGTATCTATATGAAATACCTTGAGAGAGTGTCCACATATCAGTTGATTGGATTAGAGTTACTGCGTGGAGATAATCGTCCCATGTCATAAGGAATGAATAAAGACCAACTGCAAGAAGTCCTGGCAAAACAAGCGGTGCAACAACTTGGAAAAGTGTTCTCACCCTGCCCGCGCCGTCGATATATGCTGCTTCTTCAAGTGCTTTTGGCACGTTGTCAAAAAATGATGCCATCAGCGTTATAGAAAACGGAATTTGCGTTGCTGTCACTGCAAGAATAAGACCCACGTGAGTGTTCAAAAGACCGAATGTATTCATCAATCCATAAAGTGAGATAAGACGAGATACAACCGGGAACATTTGTGAGAATACCAAAGTTGCAATAACCCATTTGTTCCATTTGATTTTTATTCTTGAAAGTGCGTATCCAGCAAAGATTGCAATAAAGCAAACCAAGATTGAAGCACATCCTGCAACGATGAAGTTGTTTTTATAGTATGTGAAGAAGTCGTTATTCACCGTGAACAAATTGATATACGATTGGAAAGTGAGATCATCTGGCCATAATGTTGGCGGGAATGAATACGCTTCCAAATTTGTTTTTAACGATGTTGCGATTACCCAATATATTGGGAAAAGCAAGAACGAGAATATGAACACTAGAAATATTACTTTTGCCACTGCGAGCAAAGTTGATTTTGTTTTTATACTCATGATTCGCCCTCCCTTACGTCACGTCAACCGGTTTGAATATTTTGTTATAGAACAAAACAACACCGATCATTAGTATCATCCAAATTGTTGTTACCGCAGAACCTGAACCATAGTCGCCATTCAAAAAGGCTTCTTGATAAGAAAGCACGGCAAGCGTTGTTGTTGAACCGTCTGGTCCACCTTTCGTCATCTGCCAGAACAGCGGGAACTGTTTGAAGTTTTCGATAATGCTCATTGAAACTGCAACTTTGATTACTGAAGACATATATGGCATTGTTATGTGCGTTAGTCTTTTGAAACCACTTGCACCATCAACTGTTGCGGCTTCCATGATATCTTTTGGAACGTTTTGAAGTCCCGCAAGAAGCAAGAGTGCCATCAGCGGTATTTGTTTCCAAACCGCGGCAATTATAATACCAAGCAGTGCTGTATCTGTGTTGAGCAGCATACCAAAACTGTCGATTTCACCGCCAGAAAATATTCTGACAACGTATTTCAAGAGTCCGTATTGCGGTTGATATATCCACGTCCAAACAAGTGCTGAAATGACTGTTGGAACTACCCAAGGAATCATCATAACGCTTCTTAAAGTTCTTGCAAACTTGATGTTTGAGTTGAGAACAAGCGCGAGGGTGAATCCCAAGATAAACGCTACGCCAACAACAGCAACAACGAATATAAATGTATTTTTTACTGCATTTCCAAGAACGCCACGTTCAAGGAGTGTGAGATAGTTTTCAAAGTTATTCCATTCGGGAGTTATTCCACGAACGATATTTTTTGTTGTATAATCTGTGAAACTTTTGAGTACTGAATCGGCGAGTGGTATCAAAATAAAAAGAGTCACTATTATCAAGGCTGGAGCAATCAAGACTAGCCAAAAGAGTTTTTCTCCGGCATTTTTTGAAAGAAGCCTTTTTTTCATTTTCTTAGTATCTTCCATTATAACCTCATTTTTTTTGGAGGAGTGATTTCCACCCCTCCAAATAATTTTACTGTTTTATCTGTTCAAATAATTATTATTTCAAAAGAATATTTGCTTCTGTTGTGAATTCTTCAACTGCTTGGTCGATTGATTTACCGTTCAAGATAATAGCGTTGAGCATTGTGCAGATATCAATTTGGATTGTTGAAAGTTGTGCATGAGTTGCTTGTGAAGCAATGTTTGATGCGCCGTCGCCAACACCTTCGAAGATATAAAGTGGTTCATAATCGCTCATTGCTGAAGTTGATTCAGAAAGTGCTGGGTTGATTGTTTCCATGTGTTCGCCCATAACTTCTGTTGTCATCAACCATTCGATGAATGTTGCAGAACCTTCAGCAGTTTCGTCGTTGAGACCAGTTAGCATCAATGAGTGAGCTGAAACCAAAGTTGCGCCGTCACCACTTGTTCCCATTGCTGGACAAGCGAATGTGCCAGTGTAGCTGTATACGTCTGGGTCTACTGCTACTGCACCTGAAATTCCCCATGATTGATCAAAGAACATTGCAACTTGACCTGTTGCGAACATGCTTCTCAAATCTTTAGGAAGTGTTGCTTGTGGGTTATATCCAAGGTCGTCAAGTTCAACCATGAAGTCGATGAATTCATAGAAAGCATCGTTATCAACTGAAAGATTTCCATCTTCATCGATAACTGTTGTTCCGAATGCTGTCATCATAGAGTTCATGAATGTGCCAGGAGCTGCAGCTTCAGCATATGGAAGACCGATTGGGTAAACTGCTTCGCCAGAATCAGTTGTCAAGCCAGAAAGTGCTTCAATCCAAACCCAAAGTTCTTCTTCAGTTGTTGGAGTGTCGTTGATGTCAAGTCCTGCTTCAACAGCCATTTCTGTGTTATAGAAGAACACGTTGTTTGTGTAGTATAGTGGGAAACCATATACGTCGCCATCATATTCAAATTCTGGAAGAAGATAATCATAGATATCGCCCATGAAGTCATCACTCATGATGTCTGTTGCTGGAGAGATGATATAACTTTCAGCAAGAGTGCTCACCCAAGATGCTTCGCCCAAGATGATGTCGATTTGTCCGCCACCAGCTACTGTTGTTGTTACGTTTGATACCATGTCATTATAACCTGCGATATAATATTCAAGGTCGTATTGTGGATATGCTGCTTCGAAATCTTTTTCGATTTCTAGCCAATAATCAGCTGTTGCTGTTTCACCAACCAAGTGGTTTGCCATAACGATTTTTGTTACTTCAACTTCAGTTTCTGTTCCGTCGTCGTTAACAATCGTTGTTGTTGCAGCTTCACTGCTTCCGCATGCTGCCATTGAAAGCACTAGTGCCAATGTTAGCAAAATTGCTATTAGTTTTTTAGACATTTTCTTCATCTTCTTTTCCTCCGAGATTTTAAAAAATAATTTATATCATGGGCTCATCCCCAAAGATATCATTTTGATTTGCGATTTCTCGCTTTTCACACTGGTGTTCACACTGGTGTTCACACTGGTATTTGAATCGTTGCAAGTAGAATATGTATAGCGTGTACACTCGTGTGTATGTTTTGCAAAATATCAAGGGAAGTTACTCCCTAATATTTTTTTGTGATTTGATAGTTTTTATCAAATTAAGTGCTTTCTCGTTTTATAAACGTTGTTTCAAATTCTTTTTTATATGCTGGGTTGTTATTAACCAAACTCGTTAACATTTCAATTGCTTCTTTTGCAAGTCCGTCGCGGTCGATTTCGATTGTTGAAAGTGCGGGGTCTGAAAGTTTGCTTGCGATTGAATTATCAAATCCAACGATTGCAATATCATCGGGAACTTTAAATCCTGATTCTTTCACCGCTAGCATTGTTAGAAGTGCAATGTGATCGTTTCGTCCGAGGATTGCATCGATTTTGTCGCCTTTTTGCAATCTTTTTGTAACCTTTTCGATAATTTCTTCTTCATTGTGACAACCTGTTATGAAATTTTCCTCGCTATATTCTAGCCCACAAGCTTTAAGCCCGTTCACGTATCCGCGAAATCTTAGGTCTGTCATATCCGAAAAGTTTGATTGTCTTGAAATACGGTCGATATAAAGAATGTTTTTTCTTCCTTCCTCGCTAAGTTTTGCAATACACTTTTTTGCGCCTTGATAAAGTCCTGTGTATAGATAGCCAACTTCTTCAATTTGATTTG
This sequence comes from Bacillota bacterium, assembly GCA_044426045.1. Taxonomy (GTDB): domain Bacteria; phylum Bacillota; class Clostridia; order Christensenellales; family CAMQZB01; genus JAWXUU01. Next base: position 6,700 of record JAWXUX010000004.1, on the reverse strand, counting down.
TATATATTTTGTTTGCAAATAAAACCACTGGAATATTTGCGTCTACGATTTTTTGTACGTAGTCTTCAGAAAAGCTGATTGAGTTTATTATCACCCCATCAACTTGACGATTGATGATGTTTCTTATGAATTCGTCGTCGTTTCTGTTTGCACAAAGGGAAATGAGGTATCCTCTGTCGTATGCAAATTCATCCATTTTGCGAACCAATCTGCCGAAATGCTCGTTATCGATTTTGTCGGCAATAAACATTATGTGAAAACTTGACTTGCCTTTCAGCGTTCTTGCAATAGAGTTTGGAACATAGTTTAGCTTTTTGATTGCTTCTTCAACGCGTTTGCGTTTTTCCGCATCGACGTATCTGTTGTTGTTTACCACATATGAAACTATTGTTTCCGAAACGTTGGCTTCAAGAGCTACATCTTTTCTTGTGGCACGTTTTGCAGTCATAGTAAGCTCCTTTTTGTCCATGTGTTTATACGCTGCTGTGTAGTTTGTTTTTAAAATTAAGCACACAATTTTTTGTTAGATATGAAAGTTTTATTTTCTTATCTACACTGCTGTGTACTAGCCTTTAAAATTTAGATACACTGCTGTGTATCTCTTACATGTTTAGATTATAGCACTTTTTTCGCAATTGTCAAGCGTTTTTTTGAAAATATTTAAAAAAATTTTAAATTTCTTTAAAAACACATGAAATAAACTAGTTTGCGAGTTAAATATCAATAAAATCCATATCTTTTGCCAGATTTTAACATAAATTTTATTCAAGGACATTTTATCCTAAAATAAATTTCTCAATTAATAAGTTAAATAATTTTAACTTTTGTGCTTTTTTGCTTGACTTTTTAATTTTAGATATAATATAATGCGATTGTTTGAAAATGAGAACAAGTTGCAAATTTGTGAGAATAAGTTGCAAATCTGGAGGAAATTATTATGAAAAAAATTATTGCACTACTACTCTGCGTTATCTTATGCCTTGGCATGTTTTCTGGCTGTGGCGACGCGACGCACACAGCGGATGCGGATGAAGAAATCAAAATTGTTACTACTATATTCCCAATTTATGATTGGACAATGAATATGATTGGTGACGAAGCGGAAAATTACGATGTCACTATGCTTATTGATAACGGCGTGGATATGCACAGCTATCAAGCAACTACTGCTGATATGGTGACAATCCACACTTGCGATGTTCTTATTTATGTGGGCGGTGAAAGCGATCTTTGGATTGAAGATTTGCTTAGCTCAACTACAAATACAGACATGATAGTTATTAACCTCGTTGACGTTTTGGGCGATGTTGTCGTTTTTGAGGAATTGGTCGAAGGAATGGAAGCGACTGAACATTCGCACGATACTGATGAAGAATGCACGGACGAAGAATGTGAGGAAGACCACGATCACGAAGAAGAATGCACTGACGAATGTTGTGAAGAAGATCACGATCATGACGAAGAATGCACTGACGAAGAATGTGAAGAAGACCATGATCATGACCACGACGAAGAATGCACTGACGAAGAATGTGAAGAAGATCACGATCATGAAGATGAAGAATGTGAAGATGAATGTTGCGAAGATGAAATCGACGAGCACGTTTGGCTGTCGCTTACAAATGCAGAAACTATCTGCTCTGTTATCGCCGACACACTTGCATCACTTGACAGCGCAAACGCAAGCACATACAGCAGTAACTTTGAAAGTTATGCCGAAAAGCTTCAATCGCTTGACAGCGAGTATGCTGAAATGGTTAGCACTGCCACAGGCGACACGCTTTTGTTTGCCGACCGTTTCCCATTCAGATATTTTGTTGAAGACTACAACATAAACTATTATGCCGCATTTGCTGGCTGTTCAAGCGAAACTGAAGCTAGCTTTGAAACAGTTGCATTCCTTGCGGGCAAAGTTGACGAGCTTGGGCTTGAAAAAATTATTGTTGTGGAAGGTGTCGCACATAAAATTGCCGAAACTGTGATTTCTGCAACGGCAAACCAAAATCAAACTATACTTTCAGTGAACGCAATGGAAACTATCACATCAGCTGATATTGCAAACGGCGTTACATACATTTCTGTTATGCAGGAAAATCTTGAAGTATTTAAAGACGCATTGAATTAAAGGAAAATATGTCACAACTTATTTGCGAAAACTTAACACTTGGATATGAATCCACTGTTGTTATAAAAAACTTAAATTTCAGCATTAACACAGGGGAATACCTCTGTGTTATTGGTGATAATGGCACTGGAAAAAGCACGCTTATGAAGGCAATTTTGGGGCTTTTGAAACCAATCTCTGGCAGTATCACTTGGGGTGAGGACTGCACTCGCGGAGAAATCGGATACCTCACGCAACAAAGCGAGGTTCAACGTGAATTCCCCGCTTCGGTTAAAGAAGTTGTTATGTCGGGCTTTCACACTAAACTTGGTTTTTCGCCTTTTTACAGCAAAGCACAAAAAGCTGCCGCTTTAGAAAACATGAAAAAACTTAGAGTGGACAACCTTGCAAAGAGATGTTATCGCGAGCTTTCTGGCGGTCAACAACAAAGGGTGCTTCTTGCAAGAGCCCTTTGTGGAGCAGAAAAGTTTTTGTTTCTTGACGAGCCAGTGACGGGACTTGATCCGAATGTTTCTGCCGAAATGTATGATGAAATTCAAAAATTGAACAGTGACTACAACATCACAATCATGATGATTTCTCACGATGTGGACGTTGCCGTTCATTTTGCTTCGCATATTCTTGAAATTGGGGAAAACCCATTTTTTGGAACTAGGGAGCAATATATCGCCAAAAAAGGAGGGTGCGCGTTATGTCAGGCATGATAGAAACACTACAATTTTATTTGAGCTTTTCTTTTGTTAGATATGCAATCATCACGGGAATTTTGATTTCGCTTTGCTCTGCTCTTATTGGCGTTACTCTCGTTTTGAAGAGGTTTTCTTATATTGGCGACGGGCTTTCTCACGTTGCGTTTGGCGCGATGGCGGTGGCTTCGGTGCTGAAGATAACAAACGATACGCCAGTTATTTTGCTTGTGACAACAATTTGTGCGGTTCTTTTGCTTCAAACCAGTAAGAACGCAAAAATAAAAGGCGATGCTTCCATTGCGATGTTCTCCGTTGGGGCGCTTGCTATTGGGTATTTGCTTATCAATGTGTTCTCAACATCCGCTAACCTCTCGGGCGATATTTGCAGTACCCTCTTTGGGTCTACATCAATTTTGACGCTTTCAAAAAGTGATGTTTATCTTTGCGCGGGGCTTTCAATCGTCGTGATTGTTCTTTTTGTTTTATTTTACAACAAAATTTTTGCGGTGACCTTTGACGAGAACTTCTCGAAGGCTATTGGGGGGAATGTTACCTTTTATAACTTGCTGATTGCAATCGTGACAGCGGTTATCATTGTTCTTGCAATGAACCTCGTTGGAACGCTTCTGATAACTGCTCTGGTTATTTTCCCTGCGGTTTCCGCAATGAGAGTTTGCAAGAGTTTCCTATCCGTGACAATCTGCAGTGCGGTGAGCTCGGTTATTTGCGCGTTTATTGGACTTATCATTTCAATTCTTGCCGGAACACCAGTTGGTTCGACGATTGTTGCTGTTAATATAGTCTCTTTTGGGCTTTTCACGCTTGTGGGAAGGTTGACGCAATAAGATTTTTATTTGTGATTTTTTAGATTGTGAAAAACGCACCCCGCGGGGTGCGTTTTTTTTTGCGTTGAGCCGTGGGTTTTGGTGGGACAATTTGTAGGGGCGAACCCGCGTGTTCGCCCGCGTGCGGGTGGGGTGTTTGGTTTTGTTTTGCGTTTTTGCGGGTGGTTTGGTGATGGATTTGCGTTTTTTCGTTTTGCCATTTTTCCGTGGGGAGTTTCACCCCGCGGCGCACACATGGGTACGCCTCTACGCGTGGTTATAGCTACAAACAGGGGTGGTTGGTTGTAGCTATTGTTGTTTTGTATTTGATTTTGGGGCTACGCCGTCAATGTTGTCCCCCTCAGTCACGCTTCGCGTGCCAGCTCCCCCGTAGGGGGCGCGTGAAAGATTGTCTGTTTATTTTTTCTTTTTGTAGATTACAAAGCCTATTGCACCAAGGGTGATTGCTCCCAAGATAATCCAAACTGCATAACCGTTGTTTGTTGCTTGGTTGGATTCGGTTTCTATGGTTTCGGTTGGGGCAACTGTTGCTGTTGGGGTTTCGGTTGGAGTTGGAGCTGTTGTTGCTGTTGGGGTTTCAGACTGCTCTTCCACGATTGAAACTGTTGTTGCCATCGTTGTTACTCTTTTATATTTATCCATAGCCACGATTTCGTGCTCGCCGTTGCCATATTCCGCAAGGTCGATAATCATTGTGTTATCAGTGAATTCAACCGCCACGCCATTTATTGTGAGTGATGCGAGGTTTTGGTCATAAATCGTCACCACATCGCCATCAACTGTGATTGTTGGGGCGTATTGGTCAAGAGGTTCGCGGTTGCTTGAACTGCTTGAAGTGGTTGTTGTTGTTGTTGTTGTGACTTCAACATCTTCAACAACTTCTGCTCCAAACACAACTGGTGCACAATTTAAAGCATATCCCCTGTTATCTCCTGTGTTTGTTTCCCATGTTTTAAGTGGTATATAGTTGTCAACTGATTCATTTGCTTCGTTTGTAGCATCCACATACGCGTTGAGGGCTGAAAGGAGGGTTGTGTATGTTTCGGTATTTGTGCCGTCAGTAACTTCATCCGTCAAATTGCCCGAGCTGTCGAAAGTTGTGACGTTTGATGTTGCACTGCCACGGCCAATCAAGAATGTGCTTGCTGATGAACCTGATGCACCACTAACTGTTATGTCATTATAAGCATAGCAATTTGAAACCGTGCTACCATAATTGTACCCAACAACACCGCCAACATTAAATGAGCCTGTGACATTGCCTGTGTTATAGCAGTTTAAAACCCAGCCACTAGAGGAATTCTGCCCAACAACACCGCCGACATAATACCCGTTAGCAGTGACATTCCCTGTATTGTAGCAGTTTGATACCGTGCCGCTGCTGTTACCTCCAACAACACCACCGATGTATGTTGTTGTGCCAGAAACAGAACCTGTGTTATAGCAGTTTGTAACCGCGCCACCGTTAAACCCAACAACACCGCCGACGTATTGACCGCCAGTGACACTGCCAGAAACGCCGAGGTTTTCCACCGTTCCAGAAGAAGAGCCAAAAAGACCTTGATAGCTTGAAGATGTGTTTATGTATAGACCAGAGATTGTGTTGTCACCACCGTCGAATGTGCCTTGGAATTTATGTGACAATGTGCCGATTGGTGTCCAGCTGTTTGGCAATGAATAGCCTGAAGTGTCATCAATTTTGTTATTACCAGAAGAATCTAAATAATAGTTGTCACTACCACTTGCCTTGCTGTCGAAAGTTGTGTTTGTACCAGTTGAATCACCAGCAAAGCCTGTGCCTTGGTAGGCAACGATTAAATTATCTTTTAAAATCGCAATCAAGCCAGTATCCGCATCGAATTCAAATGTGTAGCCTGAATTTAGGACGATATCGTTTGCGAGTATTATTTTATCGCCAGAGAAACTATATGCAGTTTTATCATCAGCGCCATTCACAATGTTTGCCAGACCTGCAAGGTCTGATGCTGATGAGATTGTGTATGGTGATGATCCATTATTGTACCAGTCGTATGTAGCAGTGCCATCCCAAACAGATGTTTCGGAAAGTTTCACCACGCTGTCGGTGCTTTCTGTTTCGGCAGTTGTGCTTTCGACGTTGTAGCCCACTATGCTTTCAACGGTTGGCATTTCTGCTGTGAAATAGTCTGCTGTTGTGACTGTGGTCGTTGCGCACGCTGAAAACAGCGTTGTCACAAGCGATAGTAGCATTATTATTGTTATTATTCTTATTTTCCTTGAGTTGTTGTTCATATTGAACCCTCCGTTATATACAACGCATATTTTTTTATATGCGGTTTGTTCTTTTTTTGTGGATTTTGGTTTTGTGGATTTGCTAGAAATTTACCTTTTTTATTACAACATGCCATTGCTTGCCACCTGCGGGGAACAGTTTTCGGGATAGGCATTCGATTCAAGCCACTCTGTTGTCCTGCCCCTTCAGCCTTGCGAGATTTGGTTGCGACTTTTGCCATCACTACCCTTCGCAAGTCAGCTCCCCCACTGGGGGCGCTATATTCCCACGTTTTGCCGTTTGTTTTGTTGAACCCAACACCCCGCGGGCGCACACATGGGTACGCCCCTACGCATTTTGTGTACGTTTTGCCGTTTGTTTTGTTGAACCCAACACCCCGCGGGCGCACACATGGGTGTCGCCCCTACGCATTTTGGGCGGTTTTTATTACAGCATGCCCTTTATTGCCACCTGCGTGATATAGTTTTCGGGATAGACATTCGACTCAAGCCACTCTGTTGTCCTGCCCCTTCAGCCTTGCGAGATTTGGTTGCGACTTTTGCCATCACTACCCTTCGCAAGTCAGCTCCCCCACTGGGGGCGCTATATTCCCACGTTTTGCCATTTGTTTTGTGGGTAGTTTCACCCCGCGGGCGCACACATGGGTACGCCCCTACGCATTTTGTGTACGTTTTGCCGTTTGTTTTGTTGAACCCAACACCCCGCGGGCGCACACATGGGTGTCGCCCCTACGCATTTTGGGGCTACGCCGTCAATGTTGTCCCCCTCT
>JAWXUX010000020.1:0-22683 GCA_044426045.1 Bacillota bacterium | reverse complement strand
AAGGTGAAAGGTGAAAGGTGAAAGGTGAAAGGTGTGGTAATGCACGCGGCTTCGCCTTGTGCTTTTCAATATATATGTAATCCATATAATAGGAACATAACTATTTGAATAGGGGCGTTCCTTTTTTACTGCCCAAATATAAATGGGGTGCACGAGCGTAGCGAGTGCCTACCACACCTTTCACCTTTCACCTTTCACCTTAAACGCACTAGCGTTGCGTAGAGATTTCTTTCTTCCTAACGATAATGCGTCCCCCACATCCCCTCCCTTTCCATTGACAAAAACACATTTTTATGTTAAAATAAATTGAAAACTAAAAAAATGGTACAAGAATGCAAAAATACTGTTAAATATCGTAAAAAACGTGATTTTTTCTTGACAATTCCCCTAAGGTGTGATAAACTGTTTAAGCACTTCCATAGGGGGTGTTATTTTTACGATTAATTTTTTGAAAATTCAAAGATAAAAATATATCAAATATAACTTGGAGGTTTACGTTATGAGAGTTAAAATTACACTTGCGTGCACAGAGTGCAAACAAAGAAATTATGACACTACAAAAAACAAAAAGAACACGCCAGACAGAATCGAAATGAGCAAATACTGCAGATTCTGCAAAAAGCACACTGTTCACAAAGAAGGCAAATAATATAGGAGTATCATTATGAGCGACACTAAAAATCAAGCTGAAGAAATCGTTGTGACTGAAGAACAAGCTCCTGCGAAAGCTTCTAAAACGAATGATGCTAAAGCGTCTAAGAAAAAAGCAACAAAGAAAGCTAGAAAACCACTAAGCAGAAAAATCAAAGAAATTTTTTCAGAACTCAAGAAAGTTTCTTGGCCAACTTTTCCAAAGGTTGTGAAGAACACTTGCGTTGTTTTGGTTGTTGTTCTGTTTTTCCTAATTGTTTTGGGTGTGTTTGATGCTGGTCTTTCAGCACTATTGCAACTCGTTGTAGGCTAATATTATGGAAGAAAAAGTATTGGATCCAAAATGGTATGTAATCCATACCTTCACTGGCTATGAAGCTACAGTGAAAGATAGTATTGAAAACATCATTGAAAATGGAAATCTTCAAGAATATATAACAGACATTCAAATTCCGATGGAACAAACTATTGAAGAAAAGAATGGCAAAAAGAAAATTGTGCAACGCAAGATTTTCCCATGCTATGTTTTTGTTAAAATGGTTTATACAAACGATATTTGGTTCATGATCACGAACACTCGTGGCGTGACAAACTTCGTTGGTCCTGGCGGAAGACCGTTGCCACTTTCTGACGAAGAAGTGAGAAGAAATCGCCTTGAAAAAATTTCAGCAAGCGAAATCAACTTTGAAGTTGGCGACACAGTTTTGGTGACAGGCGGTGCGATTGCTGGGTTTGAAGGAAGGGTTGTTTCAATCAATCAATCAAGCGAAAAAGCAAAAGTTGAAGTTGTTATGTTCGAACGTTTGACAGAAGTTGATGTTGAACTAACAAATATCGACAAAATTGTACTCTAAAAGGTAATCAAAAAAAGAATAAATCGGACATTTTGAAAAAGACAGTCCGTTTTAGATAGGCGTGGGAAACCCCCACAGCAGTGGAAGAAAGGTAAGCCACCTTTCGAAATCACCACAAGGAGGATAAAAAAATGGCAAAAAAAGTAACAGCGGTTGTCAAATTGCAACTTCCAGCAGGAAAAGCGACACCAGGTCCACCGGTTGGTTCAACTCTTGGTCCACACGGTATCAACATCCCTGGATTCACAAAAGACTTCAACGCTAAAACATCTGATAAAGCAGGACTAATCATCCCAGTTGTTATCACAATCTACCAAGACAGATCATTCACATTCATCATGAAAACTCCACCAGCACCAGTGCTAATCAAAAAAGCATGTGGTATTGAAAGTGGAAGTGGAAGACCTAACACGCAAAAAGTTGCAACAATTTCAATGGCGCAAGTTGAAGAAATTGCTAAAGCTAAAATGGCTGACCTTAATGCAGCTTCAATCGAAGCAGCTATCAGCATGATTGCAGGAACTGCAAGAAGCATGGGTGTTGTAGTTGAGGGAGGTAACGAATAATGGCAGGAAAAAAATATAATGACAGCATGAAGGCATATGACCTTCAAGCACAATACGATGTTGATCAAGCGATCAAAATTTGTATTGAAACAGCAAAAGCAAAATTTGACGAAACTATCGAACTTCACTGTGTTCTTGGCGTAGACCCAAGACATGCTGATCAACAAGTTCGTGGCGTAGTTGTTCTTCCAAACGGAACTGGTAAAAAAGTTCGCGTATTGGTTATCGCAAAAGGACCAAAAGCTGAAGAAGCTGAAAAAGCAGGCGCAGAATTCGTTGGTGCTGAAGAAATCGTTGCAAGAATTCAAAAAGAAAACTGGTTCGATTTCGACGTTTGTATCACAACTCCTGATATGATGGGTGTTGTTGGTAGAATCGGTAAACTTCTTGGACCAAAAGGTTTGATGCCAAACCCAAAAAGCGGTACTGTAACAATGGATATCGCAAAAGCGGTTAACGATGTTAAATCAGGTAAAGTTGAATACAGACTTGACAAACAAGCAATCGTTCACTGCCCACTTGGCAAAAAATCATTCGGCGAAGAAAAAATCAAAGAAAACTTCGAAACTTTGATGGGCGCTATCGTGAAAGCTAAACCAGCTGCTGCAAAAGGAACTTATATCAAATCTGTTGCTGTTGCAAGCACTATGGGACCTGGAATCAAAGTTAAGTTCTAATTCTAGCCAACCCGATTCCGACATTTCGGCGTTTTTGAGCGTTTTGAAATTTTTACCTCGGTTACGTACATTAAGTACGCGCCCTCGGGAAAAATTCCAGAAACCCCCAAAACCACTCGAAATCTCGAAATCTAACTAAGGTAAGGCTGAGGATATTTCCAAAATTTGGAAATATCAACTAACAATGAAATATATGATGCTTTTCTTCCCAGAGAAAGCAAGTGTTGAAAGACGTAAACGCAGGAAATGCGACTTGCCGAGGTTTGAAAAGGTCAAAAGAAAGTGAACTTTCTTCTGCCCTTTGAATCTTCGGAAGCAAAGGGCATTATTTATTTTAATAGATGTGGCATTGTCACGGAAATGAAAATAACACAAGGAGGAACAAAATGGCAAAAGAAATCATTAATCAAAAAGCGGAATTGGTTGCAGGCATCAAAGAAAAGATTGAAAAATCAAGAGCAGTTATTTTTGTAGACTACAAAGGTATCACTGTTGATGCTGACACAGCAATTCGTAAATCATTCAGAGAAGCTGGTCTTGAATACAAAGTGTTGAAAAACACAATGGTAAGAAGAGCTTTCAATGAAATTGGAGTAACAGCTTTTGACGAAACATTGAACGGACCAACAGCTATCGCATTTGGTTACGAAGATGAAGCGCAAACAGCAAAAGCTATTGCAGATGTTGCAGCAGCAAACAAAAATTTCTTCAACGTTAAAGCAGCATATGTTGATGGTCAATCACTTGATGAAGACAAAATCAAAATGCTTGCAACACTTGGCTCAAGAGCTGGCGTATACGCACAACTTATGGGCACACTTCTTGCACCAATGCAAAAACTTGCTGGAACTCTTCAAGCAGTTGCAGAAAAAGAAGCTTAATCTTAAGTGCGAGTTAAAAACTAAAGAAACAGCCGTGAAGGCAAAAAATTAAACAAAAAATTCGAACCCATGAGAGGTTCTAAAAAAATCGGAGGATATTAAAATGGCAGATTTGGCAAAAATCTTGGATGATATTAAAGTATTGACAGTTTTGGAAGTATCAGAACTAGTTAAAATGATGGAAGAAGAATTCGGCGTATCAGCAGCAGCTCCAGTAGCAGTTGCAGCAGGCGGCGCAGCTCCAGCAGCAGCTGAAGAAGAAAAAACTGAATTCAACGTAGTGTTGAAAGCAGCTGGCGCTCAAAAAATCGCAGTTATCAAAGCAGTTAGAGAAATCACTGGTCTTGGTCTTGCAGAAGCTAAAAAAGCAGTTGAAGCTCTTGGCGTTGTTAAAGAAGGCATCCCAAAAGAAGAAGCTGAAAAAATGGTTGAAGCTCTTAAAGCTGCAGGCGCTGAAGCTGAGTTGGCTTAATCGCGTAACCGCAAAATTGCAAATCATAAAAAGAACCCTTCGGGGTTCTTTTTTTTTGCAATTTTGCAGTTCCGCGATTAAGCCAAACCCGCACGGCTGGTTTATTGCGCCCCCTTCGGGGGAGCTGTCGCGGAGCGACTGAGGGGGACAACATTGCTGTGCGAAGCACCCACAAAAACTCTTGACAATTCCACACTAAAGTGGGATAATAATTTTATCAAACAAAAAACAAAAACAAAAAACAAAAGGAGAAAATGATGTTAACCAGCATAGGAATCATAATCATATCCGCAATTTTGCTTGGCAGAGTTTGCGACATAGTTCGGTTGCCACGGCTTGTGGCGATGCTACTTATCGGCGTGTTTTTCGGGCCGTTTGTTTTGGATATAATCAGTGGTGAACTGCTTGCGGTTTCGCAGGAACTACGCAATATGGCGCTCGTTATCATCCTCACTCGTTCGGGGTTGTCGCTTTCGATTTCTGAGCTAAAAAAAGTGGGCAGACCAGCAGTTTTGATGAGTTTTTTGCCTGCAACCTTTGAAATTTGCGGTTATGTGATTTTCGGAACATTAATTTTGAACATCTCGGTCGTTGATGCCTTGTTAATTGGCGCTGTGATGGCGGCAGTTTCGCCAGCAGTGGTCGTCCCTCGCATGATAAAAATCAAGGAAGAAGGCTACGGCGAAAAAAACGGCGTAACTTCAGTTGTCATGGCAGCTTCAAGCGTTGATGATGTCTATGTCATCGTTCTGTTTTCCGCGTTTCTCGCCCTTTCAGCAAGCGGAGAGTTCGCAATCGCAACGCTTTTGACAGTCCCAATCTCAATAATAATCGGCATCGTGGTTGGAGTTATCTGCGGAATTGCTTTTTCCGCAATATTCCAAAAAATCCACATGCGCGACTCAATAAAAGTGCTACTCATTCTGTCGCTAAGCTTCATTTTGCTAGGTCTTGAAGACGCGGTCGAATCAATCGTCCCATTTTCAGCGCTCATCGCAATCGTCACAATAGGCGTTTTGATAGCAACTCGCCAGCCAGAGCGCGCGGTAAGGCTTTCTTCAAAGTTCACAAAACTTTGGATTTTTGCTGAAATCATGCTGTTCGTGCTTGTCGGCGCGATTGTCGATATCTCATATGCAAGCCAAAACGCGCTTCCCGTGATCGCGGTTATCGTCCTTGCCATGTGCTTTCGCATGCTCGGCGCGTTTCTCGCAACCGCAAAAAGCCACCTCACAACAAAAGAAAGGCTGTTTTGCATGATATCATTCACCCCAAAAGCGACTGTCCAAGCCGCAATCGGTGGCGCTGCACTTTCGGCGGGGCTAGCGATTGGAAATCTCGCACTTTCTTTCGCGGTTATCGGAATTTTGCTTTCCGCACCAATCGGTGCTGTGCTCATAGACTTTTCGTATAAAAAATTACTCGACAAAAGTTGATTTTTCCACTACATACACGGCATTTTGCAAGGCTGTGACGGCAAAAGACAAAAACACCCAAATATGTTTATATATATGCATATATGCACAAAGTTTGCATATATGCATTTCTTATTTTAAACTATCATCCACTAAAAGTTGCGTAAAAAGATAGATAAAACAATATTTTCTAGACAGCTGTCTAAAAATTTCCTTATTTTACCACATATGTACGCAGAATATAACAATATATTGCTTCAATGTGATATATAAATTGAAAGTGTAATTTTTTTCATAAAAATGCAAAAAAGGGTGTTAAACATTTGACAAAAACGCTCAAATGAGTATAATGGTATTAACATCAATAAACCAAATGTAAACAGTTTATTGAAATTCTTATAAAGGGGAAAAGCAAATGTTTAATATGGCTGTCATTACAATTCTGCTCGTGCTACTCTGTCTATCTAAACATAATAGGCTCTTTTCGCTATAGGAAAAATTAAGATAGAAGTAAAAGCAATGGGGCCTTTCGTTAAACGATAGGTCCATTTTTTATACTTCAACACTCTATATCGCCTAAGTTTTTGCTTGTGATTTATAGGTATCGCAAGACGATTAATAAGGAATAAAAAATTTATATTTTTATAAGGAGAACTATTATGAAAAAAGTTATGAAAAAAGTACTAGTTTTGGCATTGTGCCTAACACTTTGCTTGACAATGTTCGCGGGCTGTGGCTCAAGCGAATATGATGAAGTTATCTTCATCGGTGCGTCAGGCCCACTCACAGGCGCTGCTGCAACATACGGCATCTCTGTTAGAAACGGTGCACTAATCGCCGTTGACGAAATCAACGCAGCTGGCGGTATCAATGGCATGGAAATTTATTTCGAAATGGCAGATGACGAACACGACACACAAAGAGCAAACACAGTTGTTAACACATTGATTGATGATGGCATGCAAGTGTTCATGGGTGCGGTTACAACAGGTCCATCACTTGAAGTTGGCGAACTAACAATGGAAGCTAACATTTTCCAAATCACACCATCAGCTTCAGCTGCTGCTTGTGCACAATACGACAACCAATTCAGAATTTGTTTCACAGATCCACTTCAAGGAACACTTTCTGCTCAATTCGTTGAAGAATCTTTCTCTTCAGCAACAGTTGGTATCCTTTACGACAGTTCAGATGCATATTCAACTGGTATCTATGAAGCATTCGTTGCTGAATATTCAGGTAGCACAGTTGTTCAATCATTCACATCTGAAACAAACATCGACTTCTCAGCTCAAATCTCTGCATTCCAATCAGCAGGTTGTGACGTTGTATTCTGCCCATTCTATGCAGAACAAGCGGTTGCAGTATTTGACCAATCAGCTTCAAAAAGCTACTCTCCAACATTCATCGGTTGTGACGGTCTTGACGGTATCATCCCAGCAGCTTCTTCAGAAGCAATCGTTGAAGGCGTTATCTACTTGACACCATTCCTTGCTTCATCAACTGACGGGGCAACAGTTTCATTCGTTTCAGCATACGAAGCAGCTTATGGCGCAACTCCAGACCAATTCGCAGCAGACGGTTATGATGCAATCTACACAATCGCAGCAGCAATCGAACAAGCTGGCGTGACTGACGCTTCAATCGACGCTTCAGAACTTTGCGAACTTATGAAAGTTGCAATGACTGAAATCACTGTTGAAGGTTTGACAGGAACAACAACTTGGTCAGCTGATGGCGAACCAACAAAAGCAGCAATGTTCGTTGTTGTTGAAAGTGGCGAAGCAGTAGCATTCAACTAATCAAATTGCAAAAAAGTTAATAAAGTAATAATAATACACAAAAGCATTGCCGTATTTGGCAATGCATTTGTGCTATTAAAAGCAGATTGAAAATTTTGAAATTTGGAAACGTTTCAAATAAAAGCCAATAAAAATTTCCACACGTTATCTAAAAAACACTCTTTGCTCGCAAAGAAAGAGGTGAACTAATGACTACTATTTTTACAACAATTATCGACGGACTCAGTATGGGTAGTATCTATGCCGTAATAGCTCTTGGCTACACAATGGTATATGGTATTGCGAAAATGCTGAACTTTGCCCATGGTGATGTTATCATGGTTGGTGCCTATGCCGGCATCATTGCGGGAACTAATCTTTTGCTTGGTTCTCTTATTTCAATCGTGATTGCGATTGCGGCTTGTTCATTGCTTGGTTTCACAATTGAAAAACTTGCATATAAGCCACTTCGGGGCGCATCTTCCCTTGCTGTTTTGATAACAGCGATTGGGGTTTCACAGTTCTTGCAAGCCGTGGCACTTTTGGTGTTCGGATCTTCAAGACTTTCATTCCCAAAACTTATCGCGCTTCCAACAATTTATTTGACAGATACGCTTATCATCAGCGGAAATTCACTTTTCACAATGGGGATTTCAGCTATTATCATGATCGCGCTTGTGTTGTTTGTTAAAAACACTCAAACAGGTCGTGCTATGCTTGCGGTTTCAGAAGATAAAAACGCGGCACGTCTTATGGGTATCAACGTTAACAAGACTATTTCTATAACATTCATCATCGGCTCAGCACTTGCTGCGGTTGCGGGTATTTGTTATGGTCTATCATATACGTATATCGGGCCAACAACTGGTGCGATGCCAGGTATCAAAGCATTCGTTGCAGCGGTTATCGGCGGAATTGGTAGTATCCCTGGTGCGATGCTTGGTGGTGTCATCTTGGGACTTATTGAAAACTTCACGAAAGTTTATATCAGCACAACGCTTTCAGATGCGGTTGTGTTCGGCGTGCTCATCGTGGTTTTGCTTATCAAACCAACTGGTATTTTGGGCAAAATCAGACAAGAAAAGGTTTAAGGGGGCACGAATATGAAAGCATCATTTAAAAATCTTAAAACTAAAAATAACATCAACTATATGATAATAGTTGTCGCATGGCTTATTATGTTTGCCATGGATTCAACAGGGAACCTCAAAAATGGTACTCAAGCTATTATCGTGACAGTTGGTATCAATATCGTGCTTGCGGTTTCATTGAACCTTCTTGTTGGGTTCCTTGGCGAACTAACGCTTGGACACGCAGGTTTCATGTGCGTGGGTGCGTTTATTGGTAAATACATCTCAATGAACATGACAGGCGTTCCAACTGCTGTCAGCTTCACGATTGCACTTTTGGTTGGTGGCTGTCTTGCGGCAGTGTTTGGTCTTATTATCGGACTTCCAACAATGCGACTTCGCGGTGACTATCTTGCGATTGTTACCCTCGCGTTTGGCGAAATCGTCAGAAACATCATCTTGAACATGCCAATGTTTGGGGGTGCTTTGGGGCTGAATGCAAACACAAAAGTTACAAACTACACAATCGTGTGCATTGCAATCTTGGTGACTGTTGCAGTTATCCAAAACCTTGTTAATTCCCGTCATGGGCGTGCCATTCGTGCCATTCGCGACAACGATATCGCGGCGCGAAGTGTTGGTATCAACGTGACATATTATAAACTCGTTGCATTCGTGGTTGCTGCATTCTTTGCGGGCATCGCGGGCGTGCTTTATTCACACAGCGTGACTTCACTTGCTTCAAGTGCGTTCAGCTATAACTACTCAATCGAAATCTTGGTATTCGTTGTGCTTGGTGGCATGGGCAGTATCAGGGGCTCTATGGTGGCGGCTGCTATCATCACGTATATCCCAATCGCATTCGGATTCTTGCAAGATTACAGACTTTTGCTTTATTCAATCGTATTGATTTTGATGATGCTTGCAAACGCATCGCCAAAATTCCAAGCGGTTTATTCAAAATATCAAAAAATAGTGAAAGACTTCATGTTCGATATTTGGTTCAAAATCTCTCACAAACTCAAAAAAGACGAAGGGGAGGACGAATAATATGGCACTACTCGAAACAAAAGGCTTAACAATCAGATTTGGCGGACTTGCTGCCGTTTCTGAAGTAGATTTGAAAATCGAAAAAGGCGAACTTTACGGCTTGATTGGTCCAAACGGTGCGGGCAAAACAACAATTTTCAACTTGCTCACTGGCGTTTATCAACCAACTGAAGGTGAAATTTGGCTTGACGGCAACAGAATTGACGGTAAAAAATCAATCGAAATCAACAAACTTGGTATTGCAAGAACATTCCAAAACATTCGTTTGTTTGCGGAAATGACAGTTATCGAAAACGTTATGGTTGGTCTTCACAACAGGGCAAAATGTGGCGTTATCGACAGTATTGCAAAGCTACCAAAACATAAAAAAGACGAAAAATCATTGAAGGCTGAAGCGATTGAACTTCTCAAAATCTTCGACCTTGAACATTCAAAAAATTTCAAAGCAAGAAACTTGCCATATGGTCAACAAAGAAAGCTTGAAATTGCGCGTGCGATTGCAACAAACCCAAAACTTCTGCTTCTTGACGAACCAGCAGCGGGCATGAACCCACGCGAAACTGAAGAACTTATGGAAACAGTGCGTTTTGTTAAAGACAAATTTGACCTCACTGTTTTGCTTATCGAACACGACATCAAGTTCGTTTCTGGTATTTGCGACAACGCAACAGTTTTGAACTTCGGAACAACTCTTGCCCAAGGCAAGATTGAAGACGTTTTGAAAGAACCTGCGGTTATCACTGCATATCTTGGCGAATAGGAGGAGAATTTAATATGGCACTACTTGAAGTTAAAGATTTGAAAGTATCATACGGTATGATAAAAGCAATCAAAGGTGTTTCATTCGAGGTTAACGAAGGTGAAGTTATCGCCCTTATCGGTGCAAATGGCGCGGGTAAAACAACAATCATGGAAAGTCTTGCAGGTATCATTCAAGACAAAACAGGCACGATTATTTTCGACGGCAAGGAAGTTTCAAAAATGCCTTGTCACAAGATTATTGAATCTGGCTTGTCGCTCGTTCCGGAAGGCAGAAGGGTGTTTGGTCAACTTTCAGTTTTCGAAAACTTGCAACTCGGCGCCTATACTCGCCCTGACAAAAAAGAATTTGCAACTAAACTTGAATATATCTATGAAACGTTCCCAATCTTGAAAGAAAGAAACAAACAACTTGCCGGAACGCTTTCTGGTGGTGAGCAACAAATGCTCGCAATGGGACGTGCGCTTATGGCACAACCAAAAATCATTTTGATGGACGAACCTTCAATGGGTCTTTCTCCACTTTACGTTCAAAGAATTTTCGGCGTTATCAAAATGCTGAAAGAAGCAGGCTCAACAATTCTGCTAGTTGAACAAAACGCAAAACAAGCCTTGAGTATCGCCGATAGAGCCTACGTTCTTGAAACTGGGAATGTAACAATAAGCGGAAATGCAAAGGAACTGCTCACAAACGAAGCCATAATCAAAGCTTATCTTAACTAGCACGCAGTGCTAAAATCAGGCTATCTGCCGCGTTAACAGAACATTTTGTTCGGTCACGTACGGTAAGTACGCTCCCTCGCAAAATAACCTGTTGCCTTGCATATAACCTAATTTTATCCCTGCTGGGTTACGGTGGAAATTGCAAAAATACAGCCTTGCACAAAGCACGATTCTGTCACTGGAACATGCCCATCGTTTTATATGGTTGGCACAATTTATTTGAAATGTGAATCATCGGCGTTGCCTCGATTTTGAAAATTGAAATATAGTAAGCACGAGCGGTACGCGAGTGCATTACCACAATTATTACCTATTACCTATTACCTAAAAGTGAATCATCGGCTTTTGCCTTGATTAGATAACGAAACAAATACCCACAAAGCAGTACGCTTTGTGGGTGTTTGTTTTTGGGAAAAAATTATTTGCACGTAAAAGGGATGAAAAAGTGTTGACTATTGGTTGAATTGGGGGTATACTTTTTTTGTAATACAGTTTGCAGGCTATTGCAAACAAAATCCTGTGACTAGCATATTTGACTTTTAAGATGGGGAAAATAAAAGGAAAAAGCGAGAAATAGATATGAAAATTCTGGTGATACTTGGTTCAAAACTCACAAACGAAGATAAACTCACGAAAGTGGGATTGCTTCGCACAAGTGCGGGGGCAAAAATTCATACAAGCATTAATTTCGACAAGATTTTGGTGACGGGTGGAATCACGCACGGTCGCAAAATTTCCGAAGCGGAAGTGATGGAAGCTGAGCTTATAAAACTTGGCGTCGACCCTGAAATCATCATGATGGAAGCGAGATCGCGCACAACTGTGGAAAACGGCAAGTATTGTGTGGAAATCTTGCAACATATCGATGGCGAAAAGGAAGTTTTTGTGCTATCCTCAAAATCGCACATAGCAAGACGTTTCCACAACCCCGTGGAAATCTTCGACGGCTACTCAAGTGGAGTGAAAAACATGTCGCTAGTTTATGTGGGAGTTTAGTTAAAAATCAGAGATTTTTAACAGGTGAAAGGTGAAAGGTGAAAGGTGAAAGGTGAAAGGTATGGTAAGCACTTGGCTTTGCCTCGTGCATACTATATTTAAGACTTTTTACTATATTAGATTTTTACCACGTGAAGAGGTTGGTTTTGATAATATAAATTCGAATAATGGCAAGCACAAGGCGAAGCCGAGTGCATTACCACACCTTTCACCTTTCACCTTTCACCTTTCACCTCCCAAAACTATCCCCACATCCACTCCGCAAACTATAACCCAAAATCGAAACCCAAAAAAGGACTAACCAATGAAAAGAACATTTATCACACAAATGCCTGACGAATCGGGGGCTTTTTTGAAAGCTAGCAGGATTGCTCGCGAGCAAAATTGCAATATTATCCGCGTAAGCTATAACAAGACTGTGGATTTGCACACCCTTTTTATTGATGCCGAAGGGTTGCCATCCGATCTTGACAAAATGGAAGCGTGCCTTTATGAAATCGGCTATCGTTTTGACGGACGCGCAAGGGCGCAAGTGCTTTTGGTTGAGTTCTTGATTGAAAATCGCCCAGGCGGAGCAGAGGAAATCCTTGAAATTTTGCACCAGCTTAAAATCAATATTTCCTACATAAATTCGCAAGCGACGGGGAATATCAAATATTTCAAGGCGGGGCTATTCATTGACGACCCGTCAACGATAAAAACGCTTCTCGATAAAACAACTGAAATTTGCAAGGTTAAAATCCTTGACTACGACACAACTGAAACGCTTCTTGACAGCACTATTTTCTATGTGTCTTTTGCGGGCGATATTCGCAATATTTTGAATCTCACGCAAGATGAAACCAACATCATCATGGCAAATTCCAACGAAATCATGCAACATCTTGACTCGCGCGGGGAATTGCCACACAAGACTTTTGACTATATCAAAAAATATGCCGAGTTCATTGCACATTTCAAGGGCGATAACTACTATCTAACCCACAAAACAAAACAACTCACTGAAAAAGTTCAGCTTCACATCTACATACCACCTTGCGGTTCCAATCTTTATGTTTTGCAAGATGGTGAAAACCTCATGTTCGTCGATTGCAGTTTCGCCGTTTATAAAGCGGAAATCTTGCGCGAACTTAAACGCGTTTTCCCTGATTTTGCGGACATGAAAAAGCAGTTGTGGCTAACCCATTCGGATGTCGACCATGCTGGCAATCTTGAATGGTTCGAAAATGTTTATATGTCGCGTGCCACTCGCGAAAACTTCGAGCTTGAAAACCAAGGCAAGGATAACTATCGCGAACAACACTATATTCACGCGCCATATTCTCGCCTTTCAAGGATAATTTCCAAGTATAAAACACCCGCGTTCACCAACATTCAAACGATAGACACCGAGGCTTCGTTTTTTGCCGATTGCATGACTAAAATCGGCGAAGTCGCGTTCGGGGGTCTTCATTTTGATGCCATTCTTGGCGGTGGCGGTCACGTTCGTGGCGAGACCATTTTTGTCTGCCACGAGCTCGGCTTGATTTTCACCGGCGATAACTATGTGAATATTCGCGGGTTCTCGAAAGACCAATCCACTTTCAATAGGCTCGCGCCGTTCCTTATGTCAAGCGTGAACATGGATTCAAAAATCGCAACAGTCGTAAGAAATAAAATCCAACACCTCGCGATAGAACGCCCAACCCTCCTATGCCCCGCCCACGGCGACTGGCTAGAAACTTTTTGATTTTGGGTTTTTTATGGGGCTCTGCCCCAAACCCCGTGAGGGGGTGACCCCCTCAACCCCAATATTGGGGATTGAAAGGCACGCCCATCGCGTGATTTCTTGCAAACTCCACAAATAAACAAATTAATCAGTAAAATATGTAGGGGCGAACCCATGTGTTCGCCCGCCGCTGGCAAAAAAGCGAGAGCTTTTTTTAGACTAGCAATTTCAAAACAGCAAAAACCCCCTAAAAAAGGCGAAAGCCTTTTTTTAACTGCGAAACTAAAAAACCGCAACCCAATAAATGAGGTCAAGGGAATCATTCCCTTGCGGGGTTTGGGGCAGAGCCCCATAAAAAAGGCAAGCGGCAGAGCCCACGAACCCCACCCCACCCAACAACTATGGAATATGGTGAGATATAAAACATAGGTAGGCAAAGAATGGTAACAGTAAAGAAAGAAAAAACGGTATTTTTGATGTCGCTCCCGATATTTGTGGAGCTTTTTATGCAGTTCTTGGTTGGGAATATCGACCAGATCATGCTCAGCAATATATCCGAGAACGCAGTGGCATCGATAGTGAACGCGAACCAGCTTATATCGCTTATAATGGTGGTTTCGACGTTTCTAGCAAACGCGGTTATGGTGCGGTTCACGCACGCGATTGGCAGGAAAAATCAGGAAATGTATAACAAAGCATTTTTCTCGGGACATCTGATGATGTTTGTTTATGCGGCTGTTGTCATGGGAATTTTCATGACGTTTGGACGAAATTTGTTAGTGTTTTTCAACGCGAGTGCGGACATCCTTGACGATGCATCGGCGTATCTTTTCGTGGTCTCGTTTGCAATGATTCCATATTGTATATATTGCGTGAATGCGGCAGCACTAAGAAGTAAGGGACTTTTAAATGATGTGATGTTGATATCGATTTTCATGAACATCTTGAACATCATTGGGAATGCGATACTCATCAACGGATGGTTTGGCGCGCCTGCGCTTGGCGTTATCGGTGCGGGAATTTCAACCGCGATAAGCAAGATCGTGGGCAGTGTTCTCGTGTTTGTGAGGTTATATAAAGCGGGATTTGTGAAATTCGAGTGGGGCTTTTTCAAGAAATTCCCAAAAAACACAACAAAAAGGCTTCTCCACCTTGCAATTCCAGCGAGCATAGAGTCAAGTTCGTACAGTCTTTCGCAAATGGTTATTCTCGCGTTTATCAACATCTTTGGAACAACGGTTGTCGCAACGAAAGGTTATTGCTCGATAATCGCGAACTTTGCGTTCCTTTATTCAATCGCAATGGCGCAAGCAACGCAAATCGTGGTTGGGTATATGATAGGCAGAAACGAGTTCGAGCCAATCAAAAAGCAAGTGATGAAAAGCAACTTCATTTGCATAATCTGCTCGATGACGATAATGACAATCATGTATTTTGCAAGCGATGTGGTGTTCTCGCTGTTTTCAGCATCAGAAGAAGTCAAACAGCTTGGAAAAACGATTTTGCTTATCGAAATCTTCCTTGAATTCGGAAGGTCAGTGAATATCATTATGTCAAGAATGCTCACAAGCGTGGGGGATACATATTTCCTTATGGGCATGGGTTGCAGTGGTCACTGGCTGATTGGCGTTGCACTCGCATATATATTGGGCGTGCATTTTGGCATGGGACTTGTCGGAATTTGGATAGCAATGGCAATCGACGAAAACGTGAGAGGTATTGCGTATCTAGTGAGATTTTCAGTCAAAAAATGGAACAGAGAGAGCATTTTGAAAGAGAAAAAAGCGAGTGTGTGAGAAAGTTTTTTTTGGCACGCTTGAAGTGTTGATTAAGAGATAGTGTGAGCAACGCTGTTTTTAGGTGAAAGGTGAAAGGTGAAAGGTGAAAGGTGAAAGGTGTGGTAATGCACTCGGCTTTGCCTCGTGCATACAATATTTAAAACTTTTTACTATATTAGATTTTTCCCACGTGAAGAGTTTTGTTTTGATAATAAAAATTCAAATAATGGAAAGCACGAGCGGTAGCGAGTGCCTACCGCACCTTTCACCTTTCACCTTTCACCTTTCACCTTAAAATGTTTTAGAATAAAATTTCCACCTATTTCCCATAATATGGTAAACAATCAAAAGGAGGTACTTATGAATATAACAAAGATTGCTGATATGAAATACAAAAGAATAGATATTGACCGTCTTTGCGAGAGCACTCGCAAGTTTTGCTATGCGGTGGAAAACGCGAAATCTGCTGGCGAGATTTTGGATATTCGCAAGGAATATATCAAAATGCTAGACGATTTTGGCACGATGACCAACATTGCGTATATAAGATTTTCGCAAAACACTAAAGACGAATTTTATAATGACGAACAAGACTATTATGACGAAAATTCGCCACTACTTTCGGCGGAAATTGTCAAGTATCAAAGCGCGATTTTGGAAAGTCCATTCAGGGCGGAAGTTGAAAAAGCCATTGGGACAGGCATTGTGAAACTTTATGAATGTTCGCAAAAAAGCATGTCGGACGAAATCATTCCAGAAAAGCAGGAAGAAGCGAAACTCACAACGCAGTACACAAAATTTGCAAGCGGAATGACCTTCCAGTTCAGGGGGGATAAATTGCCACTCACAGTTCTTCGCAAGTATATGGGAGATTCCGATCGTGAAACTCGCCGTGAAGCGTTTGAAGTGCTTGGCTGTGAATTTGAAAAGCACGCGGAATTTTTCGAGAATATTTTTGACGGGCTAGTAAAAGTTCGCGATAAAATGGCGAAGAAAATGGGGTATTCAAGTTTCACGGAAATGGGATATTATCAAATGGAGCGTGTGGATTATAATCGCGAAATGGTGGAAACTTTCAGAAAGAATGTGGAAGAATTCATTGTGCCAGCGGTTTGCAGTGTGAAAGATTTGGTTTCAAAAAGATTGGGAATTGCAAATGGCGATTTCAAATTTTATGACAACGAAAGCTATTTTGAAGTTGCGCCCGACCCAGTGCTTTCGGCTGATGAAATGATGATTGCAGGAAAGGAAATGTATCACGACATGAGCGATGCAACGGCAGAATTTATTGACGTTATGTTTGAAGCGGACGCATTTGATGTGCTTTCTCGTGAAAACAAGTGGGGCGGTGGCTATTGCACCTATATTCCAAATTATAAGCAACCTTTCATTTTGGCAAATTTCAACGGAACGCAGGCGGATGTGGACGTTCTCACTCACGAGGCGGGGCATGCATTCAACAGCTGGGAAACACGAAATCGCGACGGCGAAGAAGGTTGCGGAATGGAAACTGCAGAAACCCATTCAATGAGCATGGAGTTTTTCTGTTGGAAATATATGGAAAGGTTCTTTGGCGAAAGGGCGAATGATTATAAATTCTCGCACCTTTGCGACAGCCTCACATTCATACCTTACGGCGTGATTGTTGACGAGTTCCAACACATTGTTTATGACAATCCAAATTTGACACCGAAAGAAAGAAACGAGCAATATTTGAAGCTAGAAAAAAAATATCGCCCATATTTGAGTTTTGACGGGCTGCCATATCTTGAAAAGGGCACGAGGTGGCAATATCAAGCACACATTTTTGAAATGCCGTTTTATTATATTGATTATTGCATCGCAGGAAGTGTGGCACTTGAATTTTTGGCAAAATCTCTCGAAAACTACGGCGAGGCATTTGAAAGCTACCACAAGTTTATTCTTGCGGGTGGGGGTGAAACTCTCAGCGAAAAAATAACAAAAGCGGGGTTAAATTCGCCGTTTGAAGATGGGAAATTGGCGGAAATATCAGCAAAAGTGCTAGAAATTATTGAGGAAATAAAATAAATCTAAAATTTACGCAAAAAACGCAAACAAAGTGCAAAAAACATCAAAATATATTTGACATAACCTTCATTACTTGATAAAATGATATAGCAATTATAGTGTATAGGTATGCGTGAGAGTATGCCAATATCAAAAAGAAGGAGAATATGGAAACTTTACTAGGAGAAATTCCGTCCCAGAACTTGCGAGTTCACGGGCTGAAAGAGACACTGCGAGAAGCAAGAGCAGGCAACGTGGCAAGAATCATTCTTGCGAGGGACTGCGATGAAAATTTCGTGAAAAAAGTTTGCAATTTGAACCTTCCACTTCAAGTGGTTTCTTCAAGAGTATCACTAGGCGCAAAGCTAGGACTCGACGTCCCATGCGGTGTTGTCGCAATCTTGAAAAATGAGAAACAATAAACTATAAAAGCAACCGCTAGACCTGATAAAGGCTAGCCCCAAAAAAGCTTAAAACCATGAAAATGGTTTAGGGAACCTAACTAGGTTACCGTAAAATAAAATAAGGAGGTATGGGAATGCCTACAATTAACCAAATTATTAAACACGGCAGAGTTTCAGCTATTGAAAAATCAAAAGCTCCAATCATGGGTGCTTGTCCTCAAAAGCGTGGTGTATGTTTGTCAGTAACAATCACAACACCTAAGAAACCAAACTCAGCACAAAGAAAGATCGCGAGAGTGAGACTTTCAAATGGTCAAGAAGGTACAGTTTACATTCCAGGTATTGGACACAATCTTCAAGAACATAGCTCAGTGCTTATCCGTGGCGGAAGAGTAAGAGACTTGCCGGGTGTACGTTATCACGTTATCCGTGGTGCTCTTGACACTGCTGGCGTAGCAAAAAGAAATCAAGCAAGATCAAAGTATGGCGCGAAAAAAAGTAAGAAATAATTCTTAACTTTCCATACCCAATTCATAACAAAGATATAAAATGCATGGTATCCACCTTGTTTATCGGAGTCTTGAATTGGCAAGCAGTATGAACGAAAGTTCAGAAGCAGTCGCTTTGGTGGTTTACGAAACAACAAACCACTTTAAATGCCGAGCTTACCTATAAAGGAAGCTGAAAAACAAAAAGAAATCTAAAAGGAGGATATATCTATGCCAAGACGCGGAGGAGTTCCAAAAAGAGACGTTTTGCCAGATGCCATTCACGGAAGCAAAGTTGTAACAAAACTTATCAACCAAATCATGCTTGACGGTAAAAAAGGTATCGCAGAAGGTATCGTTTATGATGCATTTGCAATCATGGAATCAAAAATGGGAAAAGACCCACTAGAATTATTTACAGAAGCACTAAACAACATCATGCCAGTGCTTGAAGTAAAAGCAAGACGTGTGGGGGGTGCTAACTATCAAGTGCCAATCGAAATTCGTCCAGAAAGAAGACAAACACTAGGAATTCGTTGGATTGTTATTGCAACAAGAAAAAGAAACGAAAGAACAATGTGCGAAAGACTTGCTGGCGAACTTATGGATGCAATCAACAACTCAGGTGGTGCGTTCAAAAAGAAAGAAGATACACACAGAATGGCTGAAGCTAATAAAGCTTTCGCACATTTCCGTTGGTAGTATTTCAATACAGGAGAAATTATGCCTAGAGAAATTGATTTGAAATATACTAGAAATATCGGTATCATGGCGCATATCGATGCTGGTAAAACTACTACATCAGAAAGAATCTTGTTCTACACTGGTAAACTTCACAAAATCGGTGAAGTGCACGAAGGTGGCGCAACAATGGACTGGATGGAACAAGAACAAGAACGTGGTATCACAATCACTTCTGCTTGTACAACAACAGTTTGGGCTGATCACAAAATCAACCTTATCGATACTCCAGGACACGTAGACTTCACTGTTGAAGTTGAAAGATCACTACGCGTTCTTGACGGTGCCGTTGCTCTTTTCTGTGCGAAAGGTGGTGTTGAACCACAATCTGAAACAGTATGGAGACAAGCTGATAAATACAAAGTTCCAAGAATTGCCTTTGTAAACAAAATGGATATCAATGGCGCAAACTTCTTTGGTGCTGTGGAAATGATGAAATCTCGTTTGGGTGCTAACGCAACACCAATCGAAATTCCAATCGGTAAAGAAGCAGAATTTGCTGGCGTTATCGACCTTATCGAAAACCACGCAACATATTATCTTGACGACCTTGGTCGTGAAATGGAAATTCGCGAAATTCCAGATGATATGAAAGAACTTGCAAAACAATATCGTGATGAACTAATCGAAAAAGTGTCTGAATGCGACGACGCGTTGACTGAAAAATTCCTTATGGAAGAAGAAATCACAAACGACGAAATCAAAGCAGCACTAAGAACAGCAACTCTAAACATGATGGTAACACCAGTTCTTTGTGGCTCTGCCTATAAGAACAAAGGCGTGCAACCACTTATGGATGCAATCATTGCTTACCTTCCTTCACCTCTTGATGTTGAAGACATCGTTGGTCAAGATGAAGATGGCAACGAAATGCACAGAACTGCTGGCGACGAACAGCCACTTGCTGGCCTTGCTTTCAAAATCGCAGTTGACCCATACGTTGGTAAAATTTCATTCTTCAGAAACTATTCTGGTGTTTTGAAATCTGGATCATACGTTTTGAACTCAACTAAAAACAAGAAAGAAAGAATCGGTCGTATCTTGCAAATGCACTCTAACCAAAGAAAAGAAATCGATGAACTTTGCTCAGGCGACATCGGTGCAATCGTTGGTTTGAAATACACTACAACAGGTGACACACTTTGTGACATTGATGACGTTATCATCTTGGAAAGCATGGAATTCCCAGAACCAGTTATCAAAGTTGCGATTGAACCAAAAACAAAAGCTGGTCAAGAAAAAATGACACTTGCTCTTATCAAACTTGCTGAAGAAGATCCAACTTTCAAAGCATATACTGATCAAGAAACAGGTCAAACAATCATCGCCGGCATGGGTGAACTTCACCTTGAAATCATCGTTGACAGAATGATGCGTGAATTCAAAGTTGAAGCAAACGTTGGTGAACCTCAAGTAGCTTACAGAGAAACAATCAAATCACTTGCAGATGTCGAAGGTAAATTCGTTCGTCAATCAGGTGGTTCTGGTCAATACGGTCATTGTAAAGTTCGTTTCGAACCACAAGAACCAGGAAAAGGCTATGAATTCATCGACGAAACTGTTGGTGGTTCTATCCCTAAACAATTCATTGGACCTATCGATAAAGGTATCCAAGAAGCTGCGAAAAACGGTGTTCTTGCGGGTTATGAATGTGTGGACTTCAAAGCAACTGTTTATGACGGTTCTTTCCACCAAGTTGACTCATCAGAAATGGCGTTCAAAATTGCAGGTTCAATAGCGTTCAAAGAAGGTATGAAGAAAGGTACTCCAATTCTTCTTGAACCAATGATGAAAGTTGAAGTTGTTCTTCCAGAAGATTACTTCGGCGATATCATGGGTAACGTTTCTTCACGTCGTGGTATTATCTGTTCAACAGAAGATAGAAATGGATCAAAAGTTATCAATGCTGAAATCCCACTATCAATGATGTTCGGTTATGCAACTGACCTACGTTCAAGAACACAAGGTAGAGGCTCGTTCTCTATGCAATTCAGTCACTATTCAGAACTTCCAAAATCAATTGCTGAAAAAGTAATTGGCGAAAGAGCTAAGAAAAACGACTAATTGCTAGCACCCGCTACCAAATAATAGAAAAACACGGCAAAAAGTTGCATTTTTCACACTTATTTGCAAAAAAAATGCAACAATTTGCTTAAAAGGTGTTGTATGACACCAAAAAAAATGCTATAATATAAAAAATTTCTTTTTTTAAAAAAGGATTTAATAAAAAACATATATAAAGAATACCAGGAGGAATTTATAATGGCAAAAGCTAAATTTGACAGAAGTAAGCCACACGTAAACATCGGTACTGTTGGTCACGTCGATCACGGTAAAACAACATTGACAGCTGCAATCACAATGGTTATGGCTGCACAAGGTGGTGCTGAAGCTATGAAGTACGATCAAATCGACAAAGCTCCAGAAGAAAGAGAAAGAGGTATCACAATCAACACAGCTCACGTTGAATACCAAACACCAAACAGACACTACGCTCACGTAGACTGCCCAGGACATGCCGATTATGTTAAAAACATGATCACAGGTGCTGCTCAAATGGACGGCGCTATCTTGGTAGTTGCTGCTTCAGACGGTCCAATGCCACAAACAAGAGAACACATCTTGCTTGCGTCACAAGTTGGTGTAAAACACATCGTTGTTTTCATGAACAAAACTGACCTTGTTGATGATGAAGAACTTCTTGAACTAGTTGAAATGGAAATCAGAGAATTGCTTTCTAAATACGGCTACCCAGGAGACGACATCCCAGTAATCAGAGGTTCTGCTGTTAAAGCAATGCAATCTTGTGCTGAATCAGGAAACGCTGACGACGCAGCTTGCGATGCAATCAAAGAACTTATGAATGCAGTTGATGATTATATCCCAGCTCCAGAAAGAGACGGTGACAAACCATTCTTGATGCCAGTAGAAGGCGTTCACACAATCGCAGGTCGTGGTACAGTAGTAACAGGCCGTGTTGAAAGAGGTGTATGTAAAGTTGGTGAAACTATCGAAATCGTAGGTATCAAAGAAAAATCAGCTTCAACAGTTGTAACTGGTCTTGAAATGTTCCACAAATCACTTGATGAAGCTATGGCTGGTGACAACATCGGCGCACTTCTTCGTGGTATCGATAGAAACGCAGTTGAAAGAGGTCAAGTACTTGCTAAACCAGGTTCAATCAAACCTCACAAAAAATACGAAGGTCAAGTATACGTACTAACTAAAGAAGAAGGCGGACGTCACACTCCATTCTTCAACGGATACAGACCACAATTCTTCTTCAGAACAACAGACGTTACAGGTTCACTTCACTTGCCAGCAGGTGTTGAAATGGTTATGCCTGGTGATAACATCACTATGTCAATCGAACTTATCACTCCAGTTGCGATCGAAGAAAACCTACGTTTCGCTATCC
Organism: Bacillota bacterium; assembly: GCA_044426045.1. GTDB lineage: Bacteria > Bacillota > Clostridia > Christensenellales > CAMQZB01 > JAWXUU01. The sequence goes on along the minus strand of JAWXUX010000020.1, from coordinate 223 downwards.
GTGAAGGTGGCAGAACAGTTGGTTCAGGGGTTGTTACAAAAATCCTTGACTAATTCAATCGAATTAATTAAAAAATATGACCCAGAGTTTTGCTCTGGGTCTTTTTTTTGGTGTGCCGAGTATGGTGCATAGCTAATCGGTGGAAGTCCGAAGTGGGGGTACTTGTAGCCAACCATATAGTAACGCACAAGGTGCATATCGTGAGGTATGAGCTGAAGAAAGT
>JAWXUX010000003.1:0-180731 GCA_044426045.1 Bacillota bacterium | reverse complement strand
CAAAACAAAGCCCCGCGGAGAGCAACAAATCGCTAGATATTCGCCTTTTTTATTACAGCATGCCCATCAATTCCACATGCGTGATATAGTTTCCGTGATAAGCCTTCACCCCAAGCCACTCCGTTGTCCTGCCCCTTCAGCCTTGCGAGTTGGGGTTGCGACTTTTAACCATCACTACCCTTCGCAAGTCAGCTCCCCCACTGGGGGCGCTTAGGTCTTTGGGGTCTTTGCTCCACTTTTGCCTAAAAAAAAGGGACACGATTGCTCGTGTCCCTTTGGCTTGCCACTTGCGTGGGTCGCTTGTTTTATTATTCGTAATCGATTAATAATTATTCTTTGATAGAATCAATGTAGCTATCGATAACATCTTCGATGTCACAGAAGTCTTCAAGTTCTTCCATGATTTCTTCGATTGATTCGAAATCTTCAACGAAACCAGCTTTAACAATGAAACCAGTTGTTACACCACTTAATGTTTGTGCTGAGAATGCAGAAACAGAAGTTGTAGGTTCTGTTGTATCTTCTTTTTCACCTTCGATTGCAGCGATAACTGCTTTTGCAATACCATTGCTCATTGAAGAAGCAACGCTCAAAACAGAAGCATCGTAGTCTTCTGTGTCAAGTTCAGCGATTGCATCAGCAACGCCGTCTTTGAACGCGTCAACTAGGTCAGCTTTGTAATCTTCAAGATAAAGAACGAAGTCGATCCAAGCTTGGTATTCAGCGATGATAGCATCGTAGTTTCTTGTTGGAGCGTCGATAATATCTTGCATTGCAAATCTGTAGTCATAGTAGTTAGTATCATTTGCAGAAGAATTAGGTTTGTTATTAGCATCAGTGCCATAATCACCTAGACCATCAGCAGAAGCTGTTCCATAAACTGCGAAGAACATACCTTGAAGGTCTGTAGCAGCAGTTACTTCACCATCATCGTAAGCAGCATATCCAGTACCATAAACAAGAGCGTTCAATCTAGTGTAAACAACACCATCAGTTGAATAGTCAGCGATGTTTACATATTCAGAAATAGTGATCATTGTTTCAACCATTTCGTTCATGTCAGAAAGTTGATCAAGAACATCTTTGAATGTTGGAAGGTAAGCTTCTGTTTCATTTGGTTGTACTGCATAAACAGTTGTGCTATCAGCGGCATAAGTAGTGTTTTTAACAATTTGAGTATAACCAGTCGTTGAACTTGTACGTACATCCAAGATCTTTTGTTGATCATCAGTCAATGCGTCATAAGCAGCTTGTGCTTGTGAAGTCAAAGAGATAACTTCAGAAGAGTTGATATATGCCCAAGTTGTGAATGAATCAACAAGGTTACTACTTGTATCTTTTTCAGTAGCAACATATTGGTAGATAACTTTTGCGCCATTATCAACAGCTTTAACGTATGCGTTGTAAGCACCAACGATAAGTTCTTGAACAGCAGTTACTTCAGCAGCATCAAATGCGTCTTTAGCAGTATCATAGTAGCCATACCATTCTGAACCAGCATCAGTGATGTCGTCTTGATCATCTTCACTCAAAGCATTCCAATATGCATCAACAAGGTTGAAAGCAGTGATTGCAGAAGAGTTTGAAGTGTAGTATCCAGTGATTTTTGTTGTATCAGTAGTATCGAAAGTCACATATTCAACTAGTTCAGCATCGTCAACATAGTCGTCGAATGCGTCAAGAACGATTTTCAAATCAGCAGCATCTTCAGCGATTTCCATGAATTCATAGTAAGCAATCGCATCAGTAGCATAATCAGCATCATCACTCAAACCAGCAGCGAACCAGTTGTCAATAGCTGCAGTTGAAGAGTTAACTGTGATTGTGCCAGCTGTTCCAGCTGTAGAAACTGTACCAGTTTGGAACCAAGCTTGTTGTTCAGCTGAAAGTGCATTGTATCTTGCAAGTGCAAGAGTAAGTTGAACTTCATAGTTTGAATCAAACCAACCTTTGTAGTCTGAAATGCTGTTAGTGATTGATGTAATAGAACTAGTTTCTAAGTCATAATCATTCGCTTTCAAATAGTTCAAAATGTAAACTTGAAGGTCATCGTATGCATCATAAGTATCGTCAGACCAATCCAAATCATCGAAGAAGATGAATTCTAGATAATCCTTATTCTCTTTTTCAGTGAATGAAGAAGATTGAATTGTAACCGCGTCCACTGCTGTAGTAGGATCTGTTCCATAAGCAACTTGAGCATAAACAACGTAAGCTTCGATTTCAGAGATTGAAGTCACAACGTCACGGATTTCATTCCAGTCGTATGATGAAACAACATAGATTTCAGCATCAGCAACAGAAGTGATGATGTGGTTTGGAAGTTCTTCATTGATATCATCAAGATCTACTTCGTCGCCACCTTGAACGATAGCAACAGAAACTGCGTATGTTCCAACAGCTGTTTCTTCAGTATAATCAAGTGCGAATTCATATGAATATCCATTTGGAAGAATAGTTTTGCTTGGAGCAAATGTTCCGTATGATGTGCCGAATGTTGAAGTGCCGTTACCGTCAAGAACAACAACTTCGCCGTTTTCAAAGTAGTGTGCAGCAGTGCCTGTAGTTGGAGAATCAACTTTTGCAGTTGTAGCATCGTCAACGATCAATTCGCTATCTTCGTCAACTTTAACAACGATAGGATCGAAAGAAATTGCAACTGATTGTTTAGCGATTGTAAGAACTGATGTCAAAGTTGTTTCAAATTCATCTCTGTCATCGTTGTCCCATGCGCCGTAATCTTGATATTTGTCTTCAATAACAACTTCCAATTCAAGTTCGTATTCACCAGCTTCTTTGAACAAGATATAGATTTCGTCTTCGTCAACGAAATAGATATAACCTGTTGCAGCAGTTGAATCGCCATCATAATCACTGAAAGCGAATGTTGCTCCAGCACCTTCTGCTGCTAATACATCAGTATTTGAAGTGTAAGTTGTTGTGCCACCAATCCATTGCTTTCCATCAACATTTGAATAAATGTTCACGTTTCCGTAAGTGATTGTGATATCGTAATCTTGATCATTGATAAGGTCTTCATCAATTGAAAGCAAATAGTAACCGTATGGTTTATCAATTACTTTGTTATATTTCTCTTCGTCTTTGATCTTATCACCATCAGCATTTTTTGCATCTGTACCATAAGTACCGTCAACAGCAGTCAATGTGATTCCGAAATCATCAGCGATTGTATCTTGTTCAGCTGAAGTTGTTGGAGCCACTGTTGGAGCTGTTGTAACCACAGGTGCTTCTGTTGGAGCAACTGGAGTTTCAGTAGCAGCTGGTGCAGCAGTTGCAGCTGGAGTTGTTGTTGTTACAACATCTTCAGTAGTATCGCTACATGCAGCCATAGTCAACACCATTGCGATCACCAAGATCACAGCTAGTGCAGAACGTAGAACTCTGTTTTTCATAAACTACCTCCTAAAAAAATCAATAGTTTGTTAGTTTTCTTTTTTATTAATCGATCACGCGGTTTTACTTATCCCCTTCGCCACATTTTGCACACACGTCAAAGCAGACAATACCTCGATCATCAAAAGAAGTATACCACATCATATTGCAAAAAGCAAGGATTTTGTGTCAATTTTTTATACTTTTAGTTAATTTTTAATACTTTTTATACCAAAATATCAACTTTTTCATACTTTTTACGCAAAAAAGTAGGATGTTCGGGGGGGGTTGGGGGGATTGGGGGGATTGGGGAGTCCCCCTCAGTCACTTCGTGACAGCTCCCCCGTAGGGGGCGCGAAATATAAGAAGGGGCTCCCCCGTAGGGGGCGCGAAATAAAAAAAGGGCAAAAAAAGGGGACACGATTGCTCGTGTCCCCTGGCGGGCGGTGGGAGATCCCAAACTCGCTTCGCCGTTTGTTTTTTTAATAATTCGCGGTTATTTTGATAACTTGCTGTTATTTTGATAACTTGCTGTTATTTTTATAACTTTTGGTTATTTTTATAACTTTTGGTTATTTTGATAACTTTTGGTTATTTTTATAACTTTTGGTTATTTTGATAACTTTTGGTTATTTTGATAACTTTTGGTTATTGAAATAATTCGCGGTTTATATTTTTAATAAACTATTGATTTATTAGTCTGCTACGTATTCAGCAAATTCGATAACTACATCAACAGTTCCTAGGTAAGCATATGCACCAGAAGTTGCTTCTGTAACAGTGAATGTTGCACCATCAGTTGGTTCTGCAGTGTATGTTACTGTGAATGTAGTAGTACCCGCAATAGTTGCAGTTACGCCAGTTTCAACAGCAATGCCAGATCCAGCTGTCAAAGTTGTGATACCGTAGTTTCCTGTTGTTGGAACTGTGATAGTGATCTCATTGCTATCTGCTGATGCTTGTGTTGCAACGATTGTGAATGTGCCATCTTCAATAGCTTTATCCATATCGTCAACTCTGTCTTGAACTGATTCGATGATTTCTTCGAACATTTCAGTCATAGCTGTGTCCATGCCTTTCTTTTCAAGATCTTTCCAGAAATCTGAACTATCGTACAATGCTTGTGCAAGAACTTGATAATCTACCCATGCTTGGATTTCATCAAGACAACCAGCTTCGTCGATTGAAGTTGAGATTGCAGTAACATCCCCAGACGTGAAAGTAGTTGTGTTTGACTCTTTTTTAAATGCTGAAAGGTCAACACCCCAAATTGCATATACATAAGTGATGAAATCATTAACATAAGTTGCATCACTGATAGTAACATCTGCAACAATTGTAGTGTCGCTCATAATATCAGAAGCTAGAGCTGCTGGGATTGTTTCAGGCAAGAATACATAGAAGTCTCCGTCTGTACCTGTCAATTCAATGTAAACCATTGAATCAGCTTCGTATCCAGTTCCACCGTAGTATAGTGCTGCATATTCAAGAGATGCGATATATTCAGGTCTAGCATCATATTTATCGATGTTTGAAGTGTAGTAACCAGTTGAAACAACATAGTTGATGATGTCTTGTTTTACTGCATCTGTTTCAGATTGAACCGCGATTGCGATTTGCATCATTTGTTCAGCAGCTGCAAGAGCGCCGTCTACGAATAGGTTTGGAGCGTAGTAAACTTCACCTGATGTTGGGTAAAGAGTTGTGTTATTGTTGAACAATACGTTTGAAAGTGTTTTTTCGAATGAAGAAGTATTGTCAAAATCAGCTGCCAAAACGCTGTTTTCGAAGTCGTAACCGATAAGCATGTACATTGCTTGGAATGTAGCTGCTAGGTCGTCTTGGTTCGCATTGTCGATATATGAATCTTCAAATCCGTATGCTTCGATAAGTGCGATATAAGCATCCCATCTTGAAACTAGTTCAGCTTCAGCTGCAAGAGCGTCAGCGTGCAATACAGAAACTTTGTCGCCTGAGCCATAAGCCATTGATGCGTCGCATGAGAAGTCAGAATAGTCAGTGATAACATCGCCAGCAGCAGTACTGCTACCCACTACTACTGCATACCAACCAGCTTTTGCAAGAGAATCAGTAGTTCCTAGGCTGTCACCTACTGCATAATAAGCAACTTCTACCGCTGTGCCAGATGTTGAATCATACCAAGTAGTAACTGTTGATGCACTTTCGAATTTTGTGCCTTTCAAGCTTAGTTGGTAAGTGATAAGGTCAGCATATTCGCCTTCCAAATTACCAGCATATTTTGTCAAATCGTCGATTAGTGATTGAGTCAATTCGCCACCAAAGTTGATTGCAAAATCGATATTTGCAAGAGCTTCAAGGAATGAGTTGTAGTCATCAATCCAATCAGAAAGATAGTCATCATAAACGTCGTTAACTTTAACAACAACTGAACCAGTGATTCCATATCCGAATGTTACGTCATATTCGTCGTCGTCTTCTTCATTTTGGAATGCAACGATGTTTTCTGTAGTGTTGTAGTCATCACCAGTTGTAACAACATAGATTGCAGTTGTGTTTGTTACGTCATAATCAGTTGCAACAGCAGTTAAAGTGAAGCCAGTTTGTGTTGTTGTTGGAGCACCTGAGAAATCAACATATGCCATTTGAGATTCTGCGCTAATTGAGGTATCAGTAGTAGCTTCTGCAACCTTGTAAACACCTTCAGAATATGTTGCGAAATCAACGATTTGACCAGCTGTCAATTCTGTCCAAGCATATGCGCCTTCTGAATTTTTATTAACACCGTAGTAAGCATAGTATGTTACAGCTGTGATTGCATCATTAGTGTATGTTGCAACGCCCCATTCAGATGAAGGAACATAAACGCCGTTTGCAAGAGCTGTCAAAACGTATGAAATGTCTGAGCCATATTCATTTGCTGTGTTGTCGATTGAAAGAATCAATTCAGCAAGAGTTGTCAAAGCTGCATCTTTTTTAGCTGTTGTTGATGCTGTCATGTATGCTTCGATTGCATCTTCAACTTCGTCGATGATGTAGTCTCTGTTCATGTTGTATTCAGCTTCTTCGATAGCGTCTTCGTTAACTGGTTTTTGAACAACTAGGTAATCATCCAATCTGTCAGCTTCAGCATATCTGTCTTTCACGGCTATAGACATGTCGCTATCTGCAGCTGCCATAACTTTTTGACCTTCAGTCAAAGTGTTATAATAAGTGATTGTTTCTTGTGAATATTCAGTTGTTACGTCAACAGCGTCATCAGTAGCGTACATTTTTCTAACTGCGTTTGCTTTCGCAACGTCTTCTTTAGAAAGGATGTATCTTGTGCCTTCAGTTACTGTTACATAGTAGTTAGAAAGTTCGATGTCGCTTGGATCAACTACTGCATCGTTTTTATCAGTTAGTGTGATTGCAAGTGTGTATTCGCCAACTTCTGTGCCTGTGCATGAAGTTACGTCAACAGCGTAGCTATAATCAGTTGCTACTGATTTGAAAGTGTCTGAATTGTTTACAGATGCATCAACAAAGAACATGTTTGATTCCACTTGGAAAGCATCGTCACTTGTTTTCAAAGCAAGTTCTGCTTTTTCAACTGTGTATGTTTTTGTGATTGTGTATTTTTCGTCAACTTCGCCTGGTGTGTAGTAGCCATAAGAATAATCTTTGTCGTGTTCAACTTCGATTGTGTATGTTACTGTGTAGATACCAGCTGCGCCAACTTGGAAATAATATTTTGCAGTATCGTTCCAATCAAGGATTGATCCAGCATCATAGTAGCCATCAGTGTCAGCAGCAGCAGTTGCAGCAGAAACTGCTACAGTGTATCCTGACAATTCAGTTGATGTGTAAAGTGAAGAAAGGCTGTATTTAGATTTTGAAAGTGATGAACCATCAAGTGCTGTTGCAGAAATTTTCGCAGTGATTGAGAATTCATATGCATTTTGATAGTCGTTATCTTCGTCAACTTTAAGACCGAAAGTCATGCTGTCTTTGTCGAAATCGCTGTCAGTATATGCAAGGTATTCCAAATCGAATTCTGGGAAAGTGATTCCGTATTCGTTTAGTTGTGCTTCGTCAGTATCAACCACTTCTTCTGCTGGTGCTTCAGTTGGAGTAACTGTGGCAACAGGAGCGTCAGTTGGAGTTGTTGTTGCGGCTGGAGCTACAGTCACAACTGGTGCAGTCGTTTCAACTGGATCAGTGTTGTTGCAAGCAGCCATTGTCAACACCATTGCGATCACCAAGATCACAGCTAGTGCAGAACGTAGAACTCTGTTTTTCATAAACTACCTCCTAAAAAAATCAATAGTTTGTTAGTTATTTTTTTCATTGTTTTTAGCCTTTCGGATATCTTATAGCCAATTATTTCCAAGCCCACGTGTGCATGTGGAGGCGAAAAGAAAAGACACCTATCCCATTCGGCTATTTCAAATATATCATATAATATTGTAAAACGCAAGAGCTTTGTGCAAATTTTTAATATTTTTAGTGCAATTTTTAATATTTTTTTTAAAAAACGGCAAATTTGTAATGTTTTGTGGACAAATTGGGGTGTAGGTAATGGGGGGTGTGGGAGGGTTGGGGGGGTGGGAGGTATTTTTTTGAGGTGAAAGGTGAAAGGTGAAAGGTGAAAGGTGAAAGGTGTGGTAGGCACTCGCACGCTCGTGCATGCTATTATATTTGGCTAGTAAAATTAGTGCAATTTTTATAGTTTTTTTGAAAAATGCCAAGTTTGCAATATATTGTGAACAAATTGGGGTGTAGGTAATGGGGGGTGTGGGAGGGTTGGAGGGGTGGGAGGTATTTTTTTGAGGTGAAAGGTGAAAGGTGAAAGGTGAAAGGTGTGGTAGGCACTCGCTACGCTCGTGCACCCTATTTGGATTTGGGCAGTAAAAAAGGGACGCTACTATTTGAATAGTTCCGCCCCTATTATGGATTACAAATATAATTGAAAAGCACAAGGCGAAGCCGAGTGCATTACCACACCTTTCACCTTTCACCTTTCACCTTTCACCTTAAACGAAATAGCGTTGCCAAAAATACGCTAACCAAAAACCCCCAAGCGGGCTCTCTCGCTCGCCCCCTCGCTCGCTAGTCCGCAATATTGAATTCCACATCGCAGATGTCTTCTGCCCATTCGATTTCGTGGCTTACTAGGATGACTGTGCCTTGGTATTTTTGGAGCGCTTTTTTTAGCGCTTCTTTTGCCAAAACGTCCAAATGGTTGGTTGGTTCGTCAAGGATCAGTACGTTTGTGCTTTCTTGGCATAGCGCGCAGAGTTTCACCCTGACTTGCTCGCCACCCGACATGTTGCAGAGTTGGCGGGTCATTAAATCGTTTTTGATGCCCACTTTCGCAAGTTCTGCCTTGATGTCGCGATTGTTTTTTCTTGGGTACAGTTCGTTCAGATACGCCGATGGGTTCAGCGTGCATTCGGAAAAGTTCAGGTCTTGTTCGAGATAGCCGATTTTTGCGTAGCTGTGGAATGAATATTCGCCCGCGATTTTTGGCAAAAGACCTACCAAGGTTTTGATTAGCGTTGATTTTCCGATGCCGTTCGTGCCTTTTATCCAAATTTTTTGTTGCGATGATAAAAGAATGTCGATTTTTGGCAAGATTGCTTTTTTGTTATAGCCAATCTCGAGGTTTTCCGCTTTCACCATTTCTTTCGCGACTAGCTCCACATATGGGAAAGTGAATTCCGCTTCATATATTTGGCGTGGCTTGTCAAGCACGTCCATTTTGTCAAGTAGCTTTTGGCGAGAGTTCGCCATGCCTGCCGTTGCCGCGCGGGCTTTGTTTTTCGCGATGAATGTTTCCATTTTCTTGATTTCTCGCTGTTGGCGCGCAAACGCTTCTTCATATTGCTTCGCGTTGTTTTCGCGTTGCTCGATAAAGCTGTCGTAGTTGCCTGGGTAGCGAGTGATTTTGCGGTTTTCGATATTCACAATCAATTTCACGGTTTCGTTCAAAAATGCCGTGTCGTGCGAGATGATGATGATTGTGCCGTCGAAATCTTGCAGATATTTTTTCAGCCATTCAACGTGCTCGATATCCAAAAAGTTCGTCGGTTCGTCAAGAAGCATGCAACTTGGCTTGTCGATAAGGAGTTTCGCAAGGATGACTTTTGCGCGTTGACCGCCCGAAAGTGTGGAAATCAGCGTTTCAAACCCGAAGTTGTGAACGCCTAGCCCCGTTGCGACTTTCTTGATTTCCGTTTCAATCTCGTAAAACCCTGCCGTCATGAGGCGGTCTTGGATTTTGCCCGCTTTTTCCATCAGCTCGTCCATTTCGTCGGGGGTGATGTCTTCCGCCATTTTCATGTACATGCCGTTCATGCGCTCGTTTTGGGCGAAAAGTTCCGCAAAACTGCCCTCGAGATATTGCATTATCGTGATGTCGCGTGGGATGTTCGCGTGCTGGTCAAGATAGCCCCACTTGATGGAAGAAAGCCATTTCACTTCCCCCGAGTCTTGCAATAAATGACCTGTGAGTATCGACATAAACGTCGTTTTGCCAGCCCCATTCAGCCCAACAATACCAACCTTCTCGCCATTGTTGATATCAAGATTTGCCTCTTCAAATAAATTCTGCCCATTTGCAGAATGTGTCAAGTTTGTGATAGATAGAACGCTCATTTTGTTTGCTCCTTTTTGTGTAGGTAATGTGGGGTTGGGATATAGATACCTGTGATGAGGTATGCTTTGTTTTAAGGTGAAAGGTGAAAGGTGAAAGGTGAAAGGTGTGGTAATGCACTCGCACGCTCGTGCTTTCAATTATTTATTTGTCTTCTCTTTCAATGTTTTAATGCTTGCAGCAAGCAGTCTGTTGATTTCTAGACAATCCAGCATCAAACTATCAAACTGCTTTTCTGTTATATACTCTGTTTCTCGCAATAACTCCAACCAATATTTTGTTTCATTTGCTTCTTTTAATGCTATGTTATTTTTATGAAGAAAATCACTTTCGCTTTGTGCATGCTCAGATTCAAACAAATTTGCTCCTATGCTTGTGCCACATCTCAAAAGCTGTTTGCTCATTATTGTTTCATGTTTGACTTCAGTTAAATGCTTGTACAATTTTATTATACGTATCGCAAATTGTTTGCTTTTTGGCGTTACAATATTCATTTTGATTCTCTCCTTTGATATTTTTAAATTAGTAGTGACGGCAAATGAATTCCAAGTTTTAAATATAGTATGCACGAGCAACGCGAGTGCTTACCACACCTTTCACCTTTCACCTTTCACCTTTCACCTTTCACCTTTTTCTTCATTCCTCCGTCAGCCCATCCGCTTCTTTCATGTTTAGTTTTTGGCGAAGTTTCCGTTCTGCTTTATCAAACCAATAAATTTTCACTTCTGTCATAAGCACTCCCACCATGGTGATGATTCCACCGATTAGCAGATAGAATGTGAATGTGTCGAAGCCGAACATGACTGAGAATGTGCTTCCTAGTGGGCATTCTGTGCTCATTAGGATTGCTGTTTTTGATGCGGAAACGTGCTTTTGCGCGTTGGTTTGGATGAGGTATGCCCCGAAACTGGAGAATGTGCCGAGGTATAGTATTGCTATCGTCGCCATTGGGACGTTGATTTCTGAGATGTTTTGCAGACTTTCAAAGTCGAACACTATCGCGTATATCCAAAGCGCTATCGCGGCGACAAACATTTGGATGAATGTCAGCTTCACTGGCGACACTTCGCGCGATGGTCTTTCAAGCGAGATAAAGTGCATCGCGAATACTACCGCTCCGCAAAATGCGAGGATTTCGCCTATGCCAAATGTGCCCGTTTCAATCGAGCCAAGCGACAAGATGCCTATGCCCGCAAACGTGATGACCGCCGCGAGTATTCTTTGAAGTCCAACTTTATGTTTCAACACTATTTTTGAAAAAATCGGAACAAAAACTATGTATAGCGCTGTTATAAACGCTACGTTCGATGGGGTCGTGAAACTTTGGCTCGTGCCTTGCAATAAAAATCCGCCCATCATAAATAGCCCCGGGATCACGCCTTTTTTGAATTCCGAAAGCGTTAGTGTGCGAATTTGTTTCCAAAATACGAGGCACACAAACACCGCCGCAACGGAAAATCGCACCGCATTGATAACCGACGGCATAACCCCCGCAATCAGCGCATATTCAACAGCTATAAATCCAAGCCCCCATATCACGCCCGCAAGCAATAACGAACCCGATAAGAGATAATCTTTAGTTTTTTCTTTCATAAGTTTTGGTGACTCCTTTTTTTTGTAGGTAATGGGGGTTGGGGGTGGGAAGTTTTGGTTTGTAGGTATTTTTTTGAGGTGAAAGGTGAAAGGTGAAAGGTGAAAGGCGTGGTAGGCACTTGGCTTCGCCTCGTGCAGTCCATTATTTGGTTTTTACTATTAAAGCAAACACTTCACATGGCAAAAATCTGATATGGTACAAAGTTTTAAATATAGTATGCACAAGGGCTTTGCCCGCGTGCTTTACCACACCTTTCACCTTTCACCTTTCACCTTTCACCTTAAAAACAGCGTTCACTGCCCAAACTTCCAATCAACCGCAAATGCGTGCCCCTCACTCCCGCTCTCCTCACTCATTCCCACCCTTTCCACACTTCTGGCTTATACCCGACTGTGGCGTTTTTGCCGTTTCTGACGATTGGGGTTTTGAATGCCTTGGGATTTTCTAGCAGGGTTTTGCGAATTAGGTCGGGAACTCGAATTTTGTCGAGATTTAGCGATTGATAAAGGGGCGATTTCTCGTTTATCAGCTGGTAAAGCCCGCACGCGCGCTCGCACGCCTCAAGTTCGCGCCCGCCCATGGAAAACCTGTCGATTTCCACAAACTGAAACTTAATCTTGCGCTCCTTAAAAAACATCTGCGCCTTTTTCGTGTCAAAACACTTGTTTCTTCCATAAATTTGAATATTCATTTTGGGGGAGCTCCTTTTTGTGTAGGTAAGTTTTTATTTGGTGGGAGTTTTGGTTTGTAGGTATTTTTTGAGAGGTGAAAGGTGAAAGGTGAAAGGTGAAAGGTGTGGTAGGCACTTGGCTTCGCCTCGTGCAGTCCATTATTTGGTTTTTACTATTAAAGCAAACACTTCACATGGCAAAAATCTGATATGGTACAAAGTTTTAAATATAGTATGCACGAGGGCTTTGCCCGAGTGCTTTACCACACCTTTCACCTTTCACCTTTCACCTTTCACCTTAAAACCGCGTTCACTGCCCAATCTTCCACTCAACCGCAAATGCGTGCCCGCATGATTCTTTATAATCCAAACGTCAAGTAGCTTCCCACCAACACCGCAACGTTCACCACTATGCACAGCGGAACGCCGATTGTGAATTTGATGTGTTTTGTTTTGTGGCGGAATGTTTTCATGCCCATATATTCGCCGATACCGCCCATGAAAAATGCCATGCCGATTAGCGTTGCTTCGGGAATTCTCCATTTGCCTTTTATCGCGCGTTTTTTGTCGATTAGCATTGCGAAAAATGCCACGATACTCATTATTATTGTTGCAATAAGTAAAATTATTGTCATAATGTTCCCTCCTGTTGGCATTTCGCACAATTTTATCAAATCGCGTAAATCACCATTATACATTGCTAGATTATATCACAGTTTGAGTAGTTTTACAAATATAATAGCTGTGTTTGTCAATTAAAAATTAAAAATTAAAGATTAAAAATTGCGGTGAATGGCGAAAAGGTTGGCACGAGTGGGACAAAGACACCAAAGACAATAGCGCCCCCAGTGGGGGAGCTATGTTTTCCACGTTTTGCCATCGCTTGGAAACACCCAACACCCCGCGGGCGCACACGCGGGTGCGCCCCTACGCATTTGTGCCACATTTGCGGGGGTTGTGGGTTGCGGGGGTTGTGGGGCGTTGTGGCGGGTGATTATGTCGGCACACCAAAAAAGGGACACGATTTCTCGTGTCCCTTTTTGATTTATAATTATTTTTCAATAAATTAACTGATTACGTCCTCTTTTGTATCCAATACTGCGTCAATCACATCAACTCTGTCTTGTACTGCTTCGATGATTTCTTCGAACATTTCGTTCATAGCTTCGTCAAGACCTTTCTTTGAATAATCTTTCCAGAAAGCTGAATCATCTTCGTAAAGCATTTCAGCAAGCACTTGGTAATCTACCCAAGCAAGAAGTTCGTCAAGATAGTAAGCATTGTCGATTGAAATATCGTCGGCAGTGAAAATTGTCGTATCGCTCGCCACATTAACACTCGAGATTGTAATATCGCCGTAATCAGTGTCAGTGTAAGTCTCACCGCTCTTATATTCAATATCATCATCGGTCACATCTTTTGATGTACCATAATAAGTATATACTACATCGAAACTTTTCGCACCACTATCATATTTATAAGTAACTGTGTAAACATATTTTGAATACTCGCCACTTTCGCCATAAAGAATAGCTGCATTTTCCAAATCTGTTATAAGCGTTTCGCTATAATCTTCTTCGCTAACAGTTTTTTCTTTATTGAAATCTGAAGTGTAATATCCAGTTGATACGATATAGTTGATAAGTTCTTGCTTAACCAAATCTGTTTCCGCTTGAACTGTTTGCAAAACATCGACGATGTCGCCATAAGCTGAAATTGTTTCGTAAGCGAAAAGTTCAGGAGTTTCAAGTCCGAAGCTGAATATATCGTCATCCTCATCAGCAGCACTTGTAAACAAAGTTTCCACAAGTGAACCTTCGTACGTCATATCAGCAACCAAGTTGCTGTTCACGAATGAATATCCCAAAACTTGTTGAACTGCGAGATATGTTGCAGAAAGGTCTTCTTGGTTTGCATTGTCGATATATGAATATTCGAATTCAAATGATTCAATAAACTCTACGTAAGCATTCCATCTGTCGACATATCTTTGTGCAATAGCAACGAAATAATCTGTGTAGTCCACATAAGTCTCGCCTGAAGAGAATGTGTATGCTTTTTGATAATCTAGCAAGTTGCCACTTGAAGAAACAACTGAATCCAAAGCATCTGACAAATCGTCAATCACATCTTTAGAAAACTCGCTCGCTGTCATCACACTTCTCATTGCTTCCATGAACGCAGCACCGTTGGCTGCATACTCATAAAGATATGCATCATAGACAGCGTTCACCTCAAATGCTGATTTGTCACTGCCAAGTGATCCCATACAGCTTGTTCCAACTTCTTCATAACTATATGAATAATCGAAATCAACACTGTATGTTTCAGTTTCATCGTCATAGTCTACTTTGAAAGAAACCATATAATATGGCACGTTCGCACCTTCAATCACGATTGCATATATTGTGTTTGTATCTTCCATATCAAATTCTGTCGCAAATCCAACAGTGTTATAAGCACCATTGTATCCGTCATAGTGGTAGACAGGTGTTATATTCGCTTTTTCAACTTCTTCGAAAGTCATATAGCCATATGCTTCGTCAGAATCTGCGTAGTTGAAATCTTTGTCGAAATAACTCTTACCTTCATCATCATAAGCACCCGCTGGAACATAAACACCAGTTACAAGTTCGCCAAGTGCGTAAAGCAAATCTGAGCCATATTCGTGACCTTCGTTATCGATAAGTTGCAATGTGATTGCAAGTTCTGTCAAATAATCATCTTTCACGCGCTGAGTTGATGCTGTCATATAAGCATCAATCAAATCTTCGATTTCATCTATTAGGTCTGTTCTTTCAGTGTTATATTCAGCTTCGTCGATATCATCTTCCAAAACAGGAATGTATTCAACTAGGTATTCTGAAATTCTTTCCCATTCGTCATTACCCGTATCAACAGCAGCCAAAACCTTTTGACCATCTGTCAAGTTGTTATAATAGTCGATTGTTTCTTGTGAATATTCCGCTGTGAGTGGGATTTCTGAATTTTCATCATCATAAGCCATTTTTCTTATTGCGTTTGCCTTTGCAACATCTTCTGCTGAAAGAATGTATCTTGTGCCCTCAGAAACTGTCACATAATAGTTTGACAAAACGATATCACTTGGGTCAACAACATTTCCGTCGTCATCTGTTATAGTGATTGAAAGTGGATATTCACCAACTTCAGTGCCATCGCAAGAAGTAACTTCAACGCTTGTTTTCAAATCTTCATCATTCAAAACTGCTTTTTCGGCATCTGAAAGATCGATTGTGCTATCTGCAAAGAACATACTGCTGTCAACTTGGAAAGCGTCGCTTGTTGTTTCCAACGCAAGTTCTGCTTTTTCAACAGTGTAAGTTTTTGTGATTGTATATTTTTCTTCAAGTTCGTCAGGAACGAGATATCCATATTCCGCATCTTCAAATTCAATTTCAACGGTGTATTCAACGGTATAAACGCCCGCTCTTCCAACTGTGAAATAATAATTATCAGTGCCACCAGCACTCTTGCCTACAAACGTATCATCTCTAGTCCAATCACCGATATTGCCTGCATCATTATATCCATAGTATGCAAGATCATAATCATCACTTGTCACACCCAAATATGTAGCAACATATTCAGCATCGGCAGCAAATTTTGATTTGCTTATTGAATTGCCTTCAAAGTCCACAGCTGAAATTTTAGCTGTGATTTCAAAGTTATATGCTTCTTGATAAAGGTTCATTTGGTCGATATCAACACCAAACGACATGTTTTCAGCCATTTCGCTTGTATCAGTTGTGTAAACCAAGCTGTCGAATGTTGGGAAAGTGATTCCATAAATTTCAAGCTGTGCTTCATCAGTATCAACCACTTGAACTGCAGTTTCGCTTGTGACAACTTCCGCTGATTCGATTGGCGTTTCAGTCGCGACAGCAGTTGGCGCCGTTGTTGCAACAGGGACTGATGGAGTTGTCGCTTCATACGAAACTTCTTCACCCCCACCAAGAACGTCACTTGAACATCCAACCATTGAAAGTACAAGTGCGAAAATTAACATTGAGACAATAATTAAGCGCATTTTTTTATTCATAACACCCTCCTTGAAATCTATCTGTTCGTCTTTTATTCCAAAGTCATGCAAATGCATAACTAGACTATTTTAGATTACTATACTAAATATCATATCACATTAAATCTCAAATGGCAAGGCAATCACCGTTCAAAATCACACTTTGCGTAGATTTTTTTGCTTTTTACGTATAGTCACTGCCGAGTTTGTACGCATTTGTACATTTTTGTACACATTTGATTAAATCGCGGTCGAATTTTATCTTTAAATTACCTTTTGTATTGCATTTTGAACATTACTATGTTATAATTGGGAAAAATATACTCAGCTTTAAAAAAAATACAGTTTTAAGGAGAAACCATGGCAAAAACAAAAATTCAAGGAAAATATAAAATTTTGGAAATCGACCCTTGGCTTTCTAGCCATGAATCAGATATCAATCTTCGCATGTCGGAATACGAGCGTGTGAGAAACACTCTTCTTGGCAGAAAAAAACTTTCAACTTTTGCATCAGCTCACGACCTTCTTGGTTTTCACAAAACCCGCAATGGTTGGTTTTATCGCGAATGGGCGGATAATGCAAGCGAACTTTACCTTATTGGCGAGTTCAACGGCTGGCAAAAAACTCACCCACTTTCAAGACGCGAGGACGGACTTTGGGAAGTTTTTGTTGAAGGCAAAAACACGCTTAAACACGGCGATAAAGTGAAAGTTAAAGTCGTTTCGCAAATGGGTGAAAACGATAGAATTCCGCTTTTTGCAAAACAAGTTGTTCAAGAAGCCGACACTTCTTTCACCGCTCTTATTTGGGACGAATCAAAATCAGAAAAAGTGACTCCGCTTGCACAAATGCCAAAAGAGCAACTTATATATGAATGTCACATCGGCATGGCGCAAGACGCTGAAAAAATCGGGACTTTTGACGAGTTCCGCGAAAATGTGTTGCCACGAATTGCCGACCTTGGTTATACTGCGCTTCAAATCATGGGAGTTATGCAACACCCGTACTACGCATCTTTTGGTTATCACGTTGCTAACTTTTTTGCGGTTTCCAACTGGTTTGGCGATCCAAACGGACTTCGCAGATTGATTTCCGCTTGCCACGAACGTGGAATTGCAGTTTATATCGATATGGTTCATTCTCATGCTGTTAAAAACACTGCTGAGGGAATCAACCTTTTCGACGGCACTGAAGGACAATTTTTCACTGGCGATCACCCACATTGGGACAGCAAGGTGTTCAATTATGCCGACCACCGCGTTTTGTGGTTCTTGCTTTCTAACCTCAAATATTGGATTGAATCGTTTGATTTCGACGGGTTCAGATTTGACGGCGTGACTTCTATGCTTTATTCTCACCACGGAATTGGGTCAAGCTTTATGCAATATTCTGATTATTTCAATATGTCAACGAATATTCCTGCTATCACATATTTGCAACTTGCAAACGAACTTATCCACACGTTCAAACCTGGCAGTGTGACTGTCGCTGAAGATATGTCGGGCATGCCTGGCATGTGCCTTCCAATCGCGGATGGCGGAATTGGGTTTGATTATCGCCTGAACATGGGCGTGCCTGATATGTGGATCAAACTCACAAAAGACACAAAAGACGAGGACTGGTCAATTTCTTATATATATCACGAACTCACAAGCAAACGTCCGCTTGAAAAGGTTATTTCTTATTCTGAATCGCACGACCAAGCATTGGTTGGCGACAAAACGCTGATTTTTAGAATGGCGGATAAGGAAATGTACGAACACATGCGTAAAGGTGATAACAACATGATTATCGACCGCGCGTTTGCACTTTTCAAAAATATCAACCTCGCAACAATGGCGCTTGCCGACGGATATTTGAACTTCATGGGCAACGAGTTTGGGCACCCTGAATGGATTGACTTCCCACGCGAGGGCAACGGCGAAAGTTTCAAATACGCAAGACGTCAGTGGCACCTTGCCGATGACGAAAATTTGAAGTTTTCTGAACTTCTCGCGTTCTCAAAAGGTGCGGTTGCAATCTGCAAAGAAGCAAACGCTTTCGGGGCATATCCAGAAGTGAAATACTTCCACGAAGAAAAGAAAATCTTCGCTTTCGCAAAAAATGATTACATTTTCGCGTTCAACTTCAACCCAACTTATTCCGAAACCGAGTTTTTCATCGGAGCGGGTGAAAATGAAGAATTCGAATGCGTGTTCACAACAGACCTTGGCGAATACGGCGGTTTTGCCAGAGTTTCAGAGGGTGAAAAATTCCAAACTTTCGAAAAATTCCCAGGCACCAACCAACACGTTTTCCAAACATACCTACCAGCAAAATGCGCGTGCGTTTATAGAAAAAGGAAATAAAACGAATTTGAAAATACCCGCATTTTGCTTTGATTTTCACAAAGTGATTTGAACGCAACTTCGTTTAGGTGAAAGGTGAAAGGTGAAAGGTGAAAGGTGTGGTAGGCACTACGCTAACGCTTCGTGCAATTCATATTTTTAATAGTGAATACAAAAAGAGCGAACAAGTAAAGTTGTTTGCTCTTTTTTTATTTGTAGTATTTTATAAAGGATTAAGTATTTAAGGACACTTCTAAAAACAAATTGAAAATATAGTATGCACAAGCGTAGCGAGTGCATTACCACACCTTTCACCTTTCACCTTTCACCTTTCACCTAAACGAAGTTGCGTTGCACAATGCACAAAAAACATCATCACAACCTGCGTGCCACAAAAGCAGCTACACCCCTTTCACTCCTCCCACAAGTTTTTCAAAGAAATTCACATTCACTGCTCTTCCTTTGGTTTCTCTTCTTTCAACTTCGAAGTCTTCTGTGTTGATGATGGAGATTTCCTTTGTGTCTGAAATAATTGCGACGTCGTATGGCATTTTCACTAGGCTTGCAAAGATGATTCTTGCACCGCCACGGAGGTCGAAGATTTTCACGCCTTTTCTTGCCCTTGAGATTGGCTCGATTGTGGAAATCACCACGCGTTTTGCCATTGCACTGTCGGAAACCACGACTATTTCGCCAACTTTGCCAGAAGTCCCCGCAAACACGACAAAGTCGCCATCTTCAAGATTAACCCCTTTCACGCCGGCGGAAATTCTGCCTTGCGTTGGCACATCTGCCATGCTTGCGCAAAGCACCATGCCTTTTGACGTCACGAATATCATGTTTTTGTTTTGCTCAAATTTTTCAATCGCGACAACCTCGTCGCCTTCTTTTAGTTTCAGTGCATCAAAACTTTGTTTTTGCAAGATATAATCAGACATCAACGTTTTTTTCACCATTCCACCGCGAGTGAAGAAGAGATACTCACCTTCCGCCTTTTCGCTGTCAAACACTTGCATTTTCACGATTTCGTCATCGCCCGCAACATCTTTCAAAATTCCAGAAATCGCCTTGCCTTTATCTTTCCATTTTGAAACCGTCACGTCCTTTGGCGACATTTTCACGCACTTGCCTTTTTTCGTGAATGCATATATAACGTCGGTGGTTTCACCAACAAGCACATCGCAATAAACGAACTCGTCTTCGCGAGTTTTTTCTTCGGCAAGGGTTTTTTCATGCTTGGCAAATTCCGCTTTCGACGCGCGTTTGAATGTGCCCGCAACGGTTCTCGCAAGGATATAATCCATTGTCACGTCGTCGGTTTGGTCTTCCGTTTCAACCTCGCTCACGTCGCCAAAAATGACACTTCTTCTCGCCTCGCCGTGAGTTTTCTTGATTGCAAGGATTTCCTCTTTCACAACTTCAAGCTGTCTTGCTTTTGATTCAAGAATACCCTCAAGACTTGCAATCAAAAGCACAAGTCCATTCAGTTCTTCTTCAAGTTTATAAATTTCAAGCGAAGTTATTCTCGCAAGTCGCATGTCAAGAATTGCTTGCGCTTGCCTTTCGGAAAGTGAGAACCTTTCCATAAGATTTATTCTCGCGGCTTTTGTGTTTTCGCTTTTTTTGATGATTTGAACAACCTCGTCGATATTGCGAACGGCAACCATAAGCCCTTGCAAGATGTGCGCACGCTCTTTCGCGTTTGCGAGATCGTGTTTTGTTCTTCTCACGATAACTTCAACTTGGAAATCCACATAATGACGAATGATTTCAAGAAGTGACAGCGTTCTTGGCTTGCCACCCGCGATTGCAACCATATTAAAAGAAAAACCGACTTCCATTTCGCTTTTTTTATAAAGCGCTTCCAAAACGGCTTTTGGATCGTAATCTTTCTTGATTTTGATAACAACGCGGATTTCTGAATCCGATTCGTCAATGATTTCCGCGATACCGCCAAAAATGCTTGTTTTATCTTCTTTCAGCACATTGATTTTTTGCAACATGCTTGATTTGTTAACTTGATATGGAATTTCCGAGATAATGATGTTTTTCTTGCCCGCGTCGCCATTTTCAATGTGCGTTTTTGCGCGGATTTTTATCTTGCCATTACCAGTTCGGTAGGCATCTTTCAACGTTTCGTCGATGATGTAGCCACCCGTTGGGAAATCGGGGCCTTTGATATATTTCATCATCCCTTCAAGGTCGATTTGTGGGTTATCAATATATGAAACCACGCCGTTGATAACTTCGGAGATATTGTGTGGCGGAATGTTTGTCGCAAGTCCCACCGCAATACCGCTCGCGCCGTTCACAAGAAGGTTTGGATAACGCCCAGGAAGCACTGACGGTTCAAGCATGCTGTCGTCAAAGTTGTTTTGGAAATCCACCGTGTTTTTATCGAGGTCGCGAAGAAGCTCCATTGCAAGTGGCGCAAGCTTTGCTTCGGTGTATCTCATGGCAGCGGCGCCGTCGCCGTCGATTGAACCAAAGTTGCCGTGCCCATCAACAAGCACTCCGCGTTGCGCCCACGGCTGAGCCATTCTCACCATCGCATTATAAACCGAGCTGTCGCCGTGCGGGTGGAATTTACCCAAACAGTCGCCGACGATTCTCGCAGATTTACGCTGTGGCTTATCTGGAGTCATGCCAAGTTCTAGCATAGTGTATAAAATTCTTCTTTGAACGGGTTTCAAGCCATCTTCAACGCGGGGAATTGCCCTGTCCATAATAACGTACTCGGCGTATGGTATCATGGAGTTGTGCAGAACTTCCTCCATTGTTTGTTCAGTTATGATTTGTCCTTTTTTTTCTGATGCGGATTTCACAGTTTGTCCTCCTCGCGTTTAAGTTTTGTATAACCCTTAAACTCGTCTTCTTTATCAAAATTGCAGTTTTCTCTTATATAATACTTTCTCGCTTCCCCTTCTTTTCCCATCAGAATTGCAACAAGCCTTTCAGCTTCGGCATATTCTTCAATCTTCACTTGCACTAGTGCTCTGTTTTCAGGGTCGAGTGTTGTGTTTTTCAACTGTTCGGCACTCATTTCGCCAAGCCCTTTATAACGCGTTACGTTATAACCCTTGCCCGCTTTTTTTGTTGCAACGGCGAGTTCTTGGTCGGTGTAGCAATATTCTTCAAAGTTGTTTTTATAAACTCTGTAAAGCGGTGGCTGACCGATATAAACGTGCCCACCCGCAACAAGTTCACGCATAAAGCGATAGAAAAATGTGAGAAGAATTGAACGAATGTGAAGTCCATCTTGATCGGCATCGGAAAGGATAACCACTTTGTGATATTTCAGACCCGCAATATTGAAATCTTCGCCAATGCCCGTGCCAAGTGCGGTTATTATACTTCTTATTTCTTGATTTGCAAGAACTTTGTCGATTTTTTGTTTTTCCACGTTCAGCGGTTTTCCGCGAAGTGGCAAAATTGCTTGGAACTTTCTGTTTCTGCCCTGCTTGGCTGTTCCGCCAGCACTGTCCCCTTCAACGATGAAAAGTTCGTTTTCTTCTGGCTTTCTGCCCGTGCAACTTGAAAGTTTGCCAACGAGCTCGGAAACGTCTAGCGAATTTTTTTGTCTTGCGATTTCTTTTGCTTTTCGCACTTGTGCGCGTTCAACAGCGGAAGCCATTGCTTTTTTCACAATCGCATCACAAACAGACCCGCTTCCGCGAGTGTCGAAATATTTCAACAGTTCGGCATAAACAATCGCATCCACCGCTGGCTTTGCTTCAACATTGCCAAGCTTAGTTTTTGTTTGACCCTCGAACTGCACGTTTTTCATTTTGACAGACACAATCGCCGTCATGCCAACGCGGAAATCCTCGCCGACAAACGCGACTTGGTTTTTTGATTTATCTTTCACACCGCCGGAATTTTTGATATATTCATTGAACGCTTTTGTGAAGCCACTTTTGAAGCCCGTTTCATGCGTGCCACCTTCCATGGTTGGAATGTTGTTCACATATGACAAAATGTTCTCGACATAATCATCACTGTGAAAAATCGCACATTCAAGCAAAATTCCTTCCTTCTCGCCAGAAAAATATATCGGCTTTTGATAGAGGTTGTCCTTTGATTCGTTCAAATAACAAAGGTAATCGGAAATACCGCCCTTGAAAATAAATTCGTCGCTTTTTTTGTTGCCTTCTTTATCGCAATCAATCTCGCTTGCAAGGGTGATTTTCACCCCCTTGTTCAAAAACGCAAGTTCGCGAAGTTTTTTCTTGATAGTGCCATAAGAAAAGACCGTTTCGGAAAACACTCTATCGTCTGGCAAAAAGCTGACAATTGTGCCACTTTTTTTTGATTTATCCGAAACGCTTGAAAGTGGTTTCACTGTCGCGCCCGATTTGATAGTCCCCTTTTTCTTGCCGTCGATTGAAGCAAACTCCATATCGTAACGCTTGCCTTCCTTGAAAACTGAAACTTTCAACCAACGTGAAAGTGCGTTGGTAACTGAAGCACCAACGCCGTGAAGTCCGCCCGAGAATTGATAGTTGCCATCACCAAACTTGCCCCCTGCGTGAAGCTTAGTGAAAACAACTTCCACACCGCTCATTTTAAGTTTTGGATGAATGTCAACGGGGATTCCACGCCCATTATCTTCAACAACGCAAGACCCATCCGCTTTCAACGTGACAGATATCACGCTTGCAAATCCGTTTGCCGCCTCGTCGATAGAGTTATCAACAATCTCCCACAAAAGGTGATGAAGTCCGTTCACACCAGTTGTCCCAATATACATCCCCGGTCTCATGCGGACTGCGTCCAGCCCCTCGAGAACCTGTAGTTCCTTTGCACCATATGCTTTTGCCATTATGTTCCCCCCAAAAAGGTTTTTTCCATGTTTACCTATATATTATACCACTTCCACCGATATAATTCAAGTAAAAAAATTAATAAAAATGCAAAAAATATAGTCGTTTTTTGTTACGATTTATCTAAAATTTATAAATATTGAATTACTTGCATAATATGCAATACTGAAACTTTTTGCATGTAATTTTTTGGAAATTTTGCATAGAATATATAGGAATATATACGAAATATATAATAGATATATAATAGATATATAAAAATATATAGAAAATATATAAAAATACTTCAAAAGTTAAAACAAAATCATTCTAGGAGAGATTATGGAAAATAAATGCGTTGTTCTTTGCGGAGGGGGGACGGGGGGTCATATATACCCAAACCTAGCCCTGTTTCCCGACCTTTCAAAAGTGAGGCGGGTTTGTTATATTGGCTCGAGCGGTGGACTTGAAGAAAAACTTTGCCGTGAAAAGGGCATCGAGTTTTTCGGGATTAATCCCCCAAAATTCAAAAGGAAATTCACGCTTGAAAATGCAAAACTTCCATTCGCGCTTGCAAAAAGCAAAAAAGAGGCTTCTGATATCATAAAAAAACTTAACCCCGTTGTGATTTTTTCAAAGGGGGGATACGTTTCACTGCCCGTTTGCCTTGCGGGGATTTCCGCGGGAATTCCCGTTTTGTGCCACGAATCGGATCTCACCGTTGGGCTTGCAAACAAAATCACTCGCCTTCGCGGCGGCACGCTTCTCACATCGTTTCCCGAAACATTGAAGGGAGAAAAACGCGTTATCCACACGGGCGCGCCAATTCGCAGTGAGCTTTCCCGCAAACAAAAAGCGTTGCAACAAAGCCCCGTGAATGTGAGAGAAGTGATATCAAAAAACGTGGTGGCGACACCAAAGCTGAAAAAACTGCTTATCATCGGCGGGTCGCAAGGTGCGAAAACTATTAACGATGCCGTGATTGCATCACTCCCAAAGCTCGCGACAAAATTCGACATCACCCACCTCACGGGCATTGGCAAAATCACCCCGAAAAGCGAAATTCTTCGGCAGTTTGGGCATTTGCAAAAATCCGCGATAGAAACCACCCTTTCAAGATATCACGCGGTTGAATATTGCACCGATATGAAATCGCTTTACGAGTCGGCAGATATCGCCATTTCTCGCGGGGGTGCAAACGCACTTTTTGAACTGCTTGAAAGCGAAATCCCAACGCTTGTTATCCCCCTTGAAAAAAACAGCCGTGGCGACCAAATCGAAAACGCCGAATATTTCGCAAAACGCAAACTTTGCCACACACTGTCGGAAAATCATATTTTCGGATTTTTTGAAAGCGTGGAAAACCTCGCAAACAACGCTACGCAAATAAAAGAAAACATCCAAAAAGCCAAAACCAACACAACCTTTGACGGCAGAGAAAATATTGTGAAACTCATATTGTCGCATTGACAACTTTTTTCATTGAGAGATTTTTTATTCAATGACAACTTTTTTATTTACTGCCAACTTTTTTATTCAATCAAAAAGCACGCGTATATTTTTCCACTTTTTGGATAAAATATAGCTATGGTTTTCTTTGATATGAACAATAAAAAAGGACACACAATGAATTCACGAGTTGAAATCTGCGGATTTTCCACAGAAACACTGCCAAAGCTTACCCACAAACAAGTGACGGAGCTTTTGACACTTTATAAGTCGGGCGACCCCGAGGCAAAAGAGCAATTCATCATCGCAAATCTTCGTTTGGTGCTTTCCGTTATCAAAAGATTTTCGGGGAGCAAGGAAAATATCGACGATATTTTTCAAGTGGGGTGCGTGGGGCTTTTGAAAGCTGCCCAAGGCTTTGATTTGAAACACGGTGTCAGATTTTCGACATACGCCGTGCCAATGATTATGGGGGAAATCAAAAGATACCTTCGCGACAACACCGCCGTCAGAATTTCACGATCAATTCGCGACACGGCATATAAAGCGCTGACTGCAAAAGAGCTTCTTGAAAAACAGCTTGGCCGTGAAGTGACCAATGCGGAAATCGCAAAGGAAATCGACACTGCCTATGAAGATGTGGTTTTCGCCCTTGACGCAATCTGCGAGCCCGTTTCACTTTACGAACCCATTTATAACCAAAGTGGAGATGTGATACTTCTTATGGATCAAATCGGCGACAAAAAATGCAGCGACGTTTCGTGGACACAAAACGCATGCCTTGCCGAGTGCATGCAAAAACTTTGCGAAAAAGAGCAAAATATTTTGAGCCTTCGATATTTCCAAGGCAAAACGCAAATGGAAGTTTCCGCCGAAGTGGGAATTTCCCAAGCACAAGTTTCAAGGCTTGAAAAAACCGCCCTCAAAAAAATCAAAACCGCCCTTTCATGACACCGCACCATCTCAACACCGCCCTTTCATAAAAGTTATATTTAAAACTCTTGCGTTATAGTTAACCAACTTTAACTATAACGCTATTTTGTTTATTATATTTAACATGCAAATTAAAAGTGATTAACATTCATTGCGTTTAAAATTTATTTCCATATCAGTAGCACCTTTTGAAAAGCTAGCATAAAATATATTATCAGTCAATAAAATTAAAAAATCCGAAAGGCAGGTGCGGGACCCAAAAAATATTACATACCCACACCTTGCATGGAGGTATTATGAATTGTTTTTCAAACAATGGTTGTGATTCTTGCACGCTTTTGATTTTGCTTCTCGCTTGCAGTGGTTGCGGAAACAATAGCTGTGGTTGTGGATGTAACACCGAAAACATTAACACTGGTTGCGGTTGTGGCAGCTCTGGCAGTTGTTGCGACATCATCCTTCCACTACTACTCATTTCTTGCCTATGTGGCGGAAACAGCTGTGGTTGCGGTTGCAGTTCAAACACAAACTGCGATTTCTAAAAAAGAGGCGAAAGCCTCTTTTTTTAGGTGAAAGGTGCTTTTTTATATGGTAAGGCACGTGGTAGGAATAAAAAGGTAATAGGTAATAGGTAATAGGTAATAATTGTGGTAATGCACTCGCTTTGCTCGTGCTTTCTATGTTTAAAAATAAAAATAGTTGCAAACAACTTTTGTCGTTTGCAACTTATTTTAGTTTCATATTTAATTTAGGATGCACGGAGCGTTAGCGTAGTGCCTACCCCACCTATTACCTATTACCTATTACCTATTACCTATTACCTTTAAAAATGCTCCGCATTTTTACTTTCCCGCTTGTTTTTTCAGTTTTGCAATAATCTTCTTTTCAAGTCTTGAAATATAACTTTGCGAAATTCCGAGGGTATCAGCTACTTCTTTTTGGGTTTTTTCCTCCCTTCCAAAAAGCCCGAAACGCATTTCTATTATGTATCTTTCCCTATCGGATAAATTTTTCATCATGCACTGCAGCTGTTCGCCCTGCACTTTTTCCTCCACCGCCTGCGAAACGCCCTCGGGATCACTGCCAAGGATATCGGCAAGCAAAAGTTCATTCCCTTCGGTGTCGACGTTCAACGGTTCTTCAAGGGAGATATCCCCCTTATATTTCGAGGTCTTGCGAAGATACATCAGAATTTCATTTTCAATGCACCGCGAACAATATGTCGCAAGCTTTATATTCTTTTCCATATTGAACGACTTCACCCCTTTGATAAGCCCAATCGTGCCAACGGAAATCAAATCTTCGGGATTCTCGCGAGTGTTTTCAAACTTTTTGGCAATATAAACCACAAGCCTCAAATTGTGCGACACAAGCAAATCCCGCGCATTTTTATCGCCAGATTTCGCAAGCCACAAAAGCCCCTCTTCCTCCTCTTTCGCGAGGGGTTGTGGCAATCCGCCCTGACCGCAAATATATAAAAGCAAGTTTTTCTTGCCCGTAAATCTCAGATATATTTTATATAATATCAGCCTAATTTTTCCCATATTCCCCCCTTGCTAGAACAACCTTGGCGAAAGCAAAATCTCGAAATCATCAAAAATTCCCACTTTCGACAGCGCCACCGCCACATTTTCCGCCCGCAATATAAGTTGATTTTTATTTTTGTTATCGTAAATTTTCAACTCGTCGCAGATATAAACACTCAAAAAATTCTCGCCATTCGCCGTTTCAAGCATAACCTGTCCCCGTGGCTTTTGCCCTTTGAAAAGGCTAGCCATTTTGCGGTATTCACAAATGCAAACCCCTCGCAAATCCTCGCCAAATAAAAGCAGATTGCCCGTATCAAGAAAGCCAGAAGTCAAGCGGGACACACCACCGTTTTCAAGCTGAACACAATAGGTGAACTGATTTTTAACAGTTTTCCCGCTGTATATATGTATGCAACGCTTCAAAAGAATATAACCGCCAAACACCACACCAAAAATAACGCCCGTTGGCACGCTTGTGATTTTTTCGAAAACGCCGAAATACGCACCCTCTTTCAGATAAAGCAGACCCATTGCAGCACCGCCGATTGCGAACGTGAAAAAATAAAAGTCAAACAGCAATTTCCAAAACCGCGAAACCCCAAACGCTGTGAAAACCATCAAAACACTCGCAAGAATTTTGAGACCAAGCATTGCAAATTCGCCAATATCCGCAAGTGAAATAAACGCCGTCAAAACCCCCAAAACACTAGCAAGCGACACCCGCCACCACCGGCACCGCATCCGCTCAACCATTCCGCAAACACTCAAAATTATGTAGTCAATAATGAAATTGTCAAGGATTATCACCTCAATATATATCGCCATATCTATTCCATTATATAATCCAAACGCCAAAAAAACACTTCCCCAAAACGCAGTTATTGTCGATAACAGCGAGCTTTTTCGTGGGCTCTGCCCACACCCGCGAGGGGGTGACCCCCTCGACCTCAATATTGGGGTCAAGGGTTTCAAACCCTTGCGGGGTTTGGGGCAGAGCCCCATAAAAAAAGCCCCCGAAATGAATCGGGGGTTTTGTTTTTTTGCTTATGGAGTGACTCTATGGAGTTACTCTGTTTATATCTCTTGGGAACAATGAAGCGAATCTCACGTTTTGGAAATTCAAGAGTTTCATTGTTAATCTTTCAAGACCAAGACCGAGTCCGCCGTGTGGTGGAACGCCGTATTTATGGAGCATGAGATAAGTGTCGAAATCTTCAACATTCATGCCAAGTCTTTCCATTTTGGCAACTTGCATGTCATAATCATGAATACGTTGACCGCCGGTTGTGATTTCCATACCTCTGAAAAGAAGGTCGAAAGAGAGAGTATACTCAGTGTCGGCTGGGTCTTCCATTGCATAGAAAGGACGTTTTCTTGATGGGTAGTGAGTAACGAAAATGAAATCTGAGCCGAGTTCTTTTTTCGCATATTTAGAAAGCAAAACTTCTTCTTCTGGTTCGAAATCGTCATAATCGTGGATTGGACGTTTGAATTTTTTAGAAATCAATTCTTTTGCGTCCATGAACTTGATAACAGGAATGTTATCAGCACTTGGCATATCGATATTGAGAAGAGCAACTTCTTTTGCATATTCAGTTTTCAAAAGGTTAAGAATATATTGAAGCGCGCCTGTTTCCATTTGCATGATGTCTTCAAAGCCGTCGATAAATCCCATTTCGAAGTCCATTGAAATATATTCGTTAAGGTGGCGAGAAGTATCGTGTTTTTCAGCACGGAAAACCGGTGCAATTTCGAACACTTTTTCAAAAACGCCAACCATAGTTTGTTTATAAAACTGTGGTGATTGAGTAAGGAACACTTCTTTGCCGAAATAATCAAGCTTGAAGATGTTTGAACCGCCCTCAGCGCCCGCGAACACGATTTTTGGTGTTCTGATTTCAGTGAATTCTTTTTTAGTCAAGTATTCTCTGAATCCGCGTGCAATCGCTTCTTGAACTTTGAAAATCGCTCTTTCTTTTGGGTTGCGAAGCGAGATTGGACGAAGTGTCAAGTTAGTGTCGAGTGGCACGTCAAGTTTCTTTTTATTGATAGTGATTGGCATCATTTCTTTTGGTGAAGAAACAACCTCGATATCGTGGATTTGCAATTCAAATCTGTCGTCGCGAGTTTGGTCTTTCACGATTTTGCCAGTGATGACAACTGAAGCGTTTTCAACCACGTTTTCAGCTTTTTCATAACCCGCAAATTCTTTGCTCATAATGCATTGAACTTCGTCGCGTGATGTTCTCAAAATAACAAACGCGAAATCGCTCATTTCTCTTATTCTGTGAATGATACCTTTAACTTTGCAAACCTCGTCAACGTGGTCAGCAAAATTATCGTATTCAACATAGCTTTTAGCTGTGTTTCCAGTCATTTTTTCCATTAACTTCCTCCAACCGCCACCGTGGCGGTATTTTGTTTCGGGGGTGCGAAATCGCAAACCCTATATTTTACTTGTAAATTATATCACGCAAAGCAATATTTTTCAAGCGAAAAGCGTGCGATTTTTATTCAAAAGCAAGCACCATTTGATTTTTATTAACTTTTTTGATTTTTTTGCCAGTGAAAATGTCTTTGACCGACTTTGGAAGGGTCAAAGCGTCACCGCGATTCACGCAAACGAACACTTTTTCACTGCCGTTTGACCTTTCAAAACAAACACTTCTGTCGGAAAGTTCGAAAAGAGTCAACTCTTTTGCAGTGAACACTTCTTTTTTGCGAAGCTCGCCAAGCATTTTGAAAAATGCCGTGAAATCTTCATCTTTAATATTGAAATCCATGCAACGGCGATTGAATGGGTCGGTGTAGCCCTGCATCAAATTTTCGTCGCCATAATAAACCGACGGAACGCCAGGAAGCGTGAAACTCAACAAATAAGCCATCTTCACAAGTTCTTTTCCGCTCGCGATTTCGCCTGCTGAAAGCGAAGTTTCCGCCATCACCTCACGCGTCATGCTGTTTTGTTTTTCACCCGCAACCGCTGTCAAAATTCTTGCACTGTCGTGGCTTGAAAGCATGTTCATTGTTTGGGCGATGTTGTGGCTTGGATAGTTTGACACAATATCAATGATTTTTTGCATGAAGTATGCCGAATTGCCCTCACGAACAAAATCTATGATGCCATCTTTCCAAACATAGTTCATCACGCCGTCAAGAAGATTGTCGCTGAAATATTTTCTGCGCGTGTCATAAGCAATTTTATTTGACGCATCTTCCCAAACCTCGCCAATAAGAAAAGCACCGTCGAATTCGCGAACTTTTTTTGTTATCAGCGAAAGCACATCGTCGGGAATTTCATCCACCACATCAAGGCGGAAGCCTTTCACGCCCATTTTTGCGTATTTGGCGATAACGCCGTTTTCACCGCAAATATGGTCGATATAACTTGGGCTTTTTTCGTTCACTTCAGGAAGCAATTCAATGCCCCACCAACAATTATATTCAGTTGGATATTTTTTGAAAGTGAACCAGTCGAAATATTCAGATTTTCTGTTGCGATAGGCACCATTTTTCGCACCGTATTTGCCAGATTTATTAAAATAGATACTGTTTTCACCAACGTGATTGAAAACGTGATCCATAATAATTGAAATGCCGTTTTCTTCACACTTGGCAATAAACGCCTTGAATTTTTCTTCACCGCCAAAGCAATCATCAACCGTCATGAAATCACAAACGTCATATTTGTGGTTTGAATCCGCCATGTAAACTGGGTTGAGATAGATATACTTCACGCCAAGTGATTTGATATATTCAATTTTTTCAGATATACCCTCAAAATTGCCACCGAAATGGTCATTATTTGGCATTATGCCGTCAACAAAATGGAAATACGGTTCGCCACCCCAATCTTTGCGGTTGACTCCCCCTTTCTTTTCGTGACGTTTTCCGCCGATATTGAAACGGTCTGGGAAAATTTGATAAATAACCCCACCGTCCATTGCGGGCTGTTTCACATCGTCAGGATAAACCGTGAGTTGGAAAGCATAATGCCCGTTGATTTCAATTCTGTTGTTTTTATATTTTGTTATGTGCTGAGTGTAGCCACCGTCGAAATATGAGAATGTGTAATAATAAATCCCCCTTTCGACAGGAGAATATCTGCACGAATAGATGTCATATTCACCGTCTTTACCAGTTTTTTTCATGGCAATATTGACAAAATCATTCTTGCCGTCTTTAGTGATTGAAAAATGCAATCCATCGCACTTTTCGCCCCTCAAAATCTTTATACTAACCTTGAAACTCTCCCCAAGTTTCGCCCCACCAACTTCCGAAACAAACTCCGTAGTCGTCGGCTTGAATATCGCAAATTCTTTTTTCATCTTATCCTTAACGCCCCTTTATTTCCGATTGTATTCCAATTTAAATTAATTATACTATTATACCACAGTTTGGTGAGAGTTGCAATAGGGGGAGGGGGAAAAGTTTTGGATTTTGGGATAGTTTTGGCGGGGAGAGATGAGGTTTTTCAGTTTTGAGTTTCAGGAGGTGAAAGGTGAAAGGTGAAAGGTGAAAGGTGTGGTAGGCACTCCGCTTCGCTCCGTGCACCCAATTTGGATTTGGACAGTAAAAAAGGAACGCCCCTATTCAACTAGTTACGTTCCTACAAGTGGTTACAAATATAATCGAAAAGCACAAGGCGAAGCCGAGTGCATTACCACACCTTTCACCTTTCACCTTTCACCTTTCACTTTGACGGCAGGAAATAAAAAACCCCCAAACCTATCAGCGGTTTGAGGGTCAAATATTGCAATTTCCAAAAAACTATGGTCTTTCCAAATGCCAGATATCTTTTGCGTATTCTTCGATTGATCTATCTGCTGCGAAGTGACCTGCTTTTGCGATGTTCACAAGAGATTTTTTGAGCCAATTTTGACGGTCGAGATAATCTTTTGCAACAGTTTCAGCTGTGTTGATATAGCTTTCCAAATCGCAAAGACACATGAATGGGTCAGAAATGCCGTGGTTATTCACCAAATAGTTAGCAAGGTTAGAGAAATCTTGACCTGCAAAGCCATGACGAAGTTCATTAACGATACCGTGAACCATTGGGCTTGACATATAATAGTCGATAGAGTTATAGCCATTGTTCCAGATTTTTTCAACTTCATCAGCTGTGTTTCCGAAAATATAGCAGTTCTCGTTTCCAACAAGTTCAGCGATTTCAACGTTTGCACCGTCAAGAGTACCAAGCGTCAAAGCACCGTTTATCATGAATTTCATGTTACCAGTTCCGCTTGCTTCTTTACCAGCTGTTGAAATTTGTTCAGAAACTTCACTTGCTGGCATCATTTTTTCTGCCATTGAAACGCAATAGTTTTCAAGGAAGACAACGTTGATTTTACCTTTCAAAACTGGGTCGCTTTCAATTTCTTTTGCAAGACAGCAAATAAGTTTGATGATTTCTTTTGCAAGGAAATAACTTGGAGCAGCTTTTGCGCCAAAGATGAATGTTTGTGGAACGAAATCCATATTTGGATTTTCCCTGATATCTTTGATATATTTGATGATTTTGAGAGCGTTCATAAGTTGACGTTTATATTCGTGCAATCTTTTTGATTGAACGTCAAAGATGCTGTCTGGATCCATATCAAAGCCTTGAGTTTTCTTCACAAAGTTTGAAAAA
Source organism: Bacillota bacterium (assembly GCA_044426045.1). GTDB lineage: Bacteria > Bacillota > Clostridia > Christensenellales > CAMQZB01 > JAWXUU01. The sequence goes on along the minus strand of JAWXUX010000003.1, from coordinate 147,746 downwards.
TCAACCTTGTTTGCACGTTTGATTTTGTCAAGTTTGTTAAGGAAAGTTTTGTTTGATTTATATTTCAAAAGTTTTTCAAGTTCGTATGGTTTTGTCATATAATCATCACCGATTGTTTCAGCGATGAGAGCTGCAAGACCTCTGTTTGAATATGAAAGCCATCTTCTGTGGGCGATACCGTTTGTAACGTTTGTGAATTTTCCAGGATAGAACTTGTGGAAATCACTAAACACGTCATCTTTCAAGATTTCGCTGTGAAGGGCAGAAACGCCGTTAACTTTGCTTGAACCAACAACAGAAAGGTTAGCCATTCTGACAGTTCCATAATCGATGATACCCATTTTTGAAAGTTTGCTTTCAAGACCGCGGTTTTGAACTTCTTGTTTGAATCTTCTGTCGATTTCACAAATGATTTGCCAAACACGAGGAACAAGACCCGCAACAAGGTCAACAGACCAACATTCAAGCGCTTCGGCAAGAACAGTGTGGTTTGTGTAGTTAGTTGTTTTAACAACGATATCCCATGCTTCGTCCCAAGAAAGTTTAAAGTCATCCAAAAGAATTCTCATAAGTTCAGGAATGCAAAGTGCTGGGTGAGTGTCGTTGATGTGAATCATTGCAACTTCAGGCATTTTTCTCACGTCGCCAGTGTTTCTGATAACGTCTCTTATGATGTTGTTGAGAGATGCTGAAACAAGGAAATATTGTTGTTGCAATCTAAGGATTTTACCTTCATCATGGTTATCTGATGGGTACAAAACTTTTGTGATCATTTCGGCTTCTGCATCTTTTTGCATAGCCGCCATATAGTCACCTTGAGAGAACGAGTTCATGTTGAATGTTGAAACGTTTCTTGCTCTCCAAAGTCTGAGTGTTGAAACGCCTTCAGAAACGCCAGAAATTGCCATGTCGTATGCCACAGCTTCGATTGCATTATAATCAACAAGCGTGAAATCAAGGTTGCCGTTGCCGTCATCTGCAAGTTCTACTCTTCCGCCGAATTTAACAACAGTGTTTTTATCAGGGCGTGGTGTGAGCCACACTTCGCCACCTGGAAGCCAAACGTCTGGCATTTCAGTTTGCCAACCGTCAACGATTTTTTGTTTGAAAAGTCCGTATTCATAACGGAGTGAGAATCCCATTGCTGGATAGTCAAGTGATGCAAGAGAGTCCATATAACAAGCCGCAAGTCTTCCAAGACCGCCGTTGCCAAGACCTGCATCTGGTTCGCATTCATAAAGGTCTTCAAGGCTGAATTCACTGCCCGCAAGAAGATCGCTTATGATACCTTCGATTTTGAGGTTGTTTACTGATGTTTTCAAGCTTCTTCCCAAAAGGAATTCCATACACATATAGTAAACTTTTCTTTTTTTACCTTCAACTACTTTTTGGTTAAATTCTTTTCTTTTTTCAAGCAAAATATTTTTTACAACCAAAGAAACAGTTCTGTAAAGCATATCTTTATCAGCACTTTCGATTGAAACACCGAACTGACGAGCTATGTTTTGTTTTAGCCTTTCTTCCAACAATTCTTTTGTGATTTCCATAGTCACACATCCTTATATTAAATAAATTTTTATACTATATTCTTATGCACATTATTTATGTACTTTACTATTTTATAACATTTCACTGCTTTTTGGCAAGTATATTGCAGTGCATGCGACGCACTTTATAAAAAATACCCAAGAAACTCCTGGGTATTTTTCATATTATACTGTTTTTGTAATTTTATTTAAAAATATTAGTTTTCAAGCAAGAATTTATAAGCATTGAGATATACAGTTGCTGATTTATCCCAAGAGAAGTTCTTTTTCATTGCACGTTTTGCAATTTTTTCCCATTTTGCTTTATCATCATAAGCTTCAAGTGCTCTATCAACAGTTCTCACAAGTTCAGCTGAAGTGTATTCAATGAATGTGTATCCCATGCCTTTACCGTCGCCCGCATCAGTGATTGAATCGGCAAGTCCGCCAGTTTTTCTGACGATTGGAACAGTTCCGTATTCAGAAGCCATCATTTGAGCAAGACCGCAAGGTTCGTTTTTAGAAGGCATCAAGAACATATCCGCAGACGCATAAAGTTTTCTTGCGAGCAAGCCGTTATATTGGATGATAGCTTTCATTTTGCTTGGGTGGTAGCCTTGCATAGTTTTGAAGAATTCTTCATATGCATAATCACCAGTTCCCAAAACAACCAATGTGAGGTCACGTTGCATAAGTTCTTCAAGGGCACCTTTCACGATATCCACACCTTTGTGTTCAACAAGGCGAGAGATGATTGCAATCACAGGTCTGTCACTTTGTGGAAGATCAAGTTCTTTCAAAAGTTCAAGTTTGTTGACTTTCTTTTTCTCGAAAGTTGTCGCGTCAAAGTTTTCATAAAGTGAAGGGTCAGTTGCAGGGTCAAACGATGCTTCGTCGATACCATTCAAAATACCAATAACTTTATAAGTGTTTTCTCTTATGATGTGGTAAAGACCTTTTGAAGCGTCTTCGCCGTGGATTTCATTTGCGTATGTTGGTGAAACAGTTGTCACTGTGTCGGCACATTGAATTGCACCTTTCATAAGGTTCAAATCACCTTCGTATTCAAGAATTGAAGTGTACTTATCAGGAATTCCGAAAAGTTCGTTTGTGAGGTCAAGTGAGTATCTGCCTTGATATTCCATGTTGTGGATTGTGAAGACAGTTCTGATGTTTTCATATGTATCTTTGTCTTTATAAACAGTTTTGAGATACACTGGTACAAGTGCAGTTTGCCAATCGTGACAGTGAATGATTTGTGGAATAAAGTCGATAACAGGCAAAATATCAAGCGCTGCATGCGAGAAGAATGCATATCTTTCCGCTTCGTCAAGATATCCATAAAGACCACTTCTTCTGAAATAGTATTCATTGTCGATAAAATAGAAAGTCACGCCGTCTTGTTTCAATGTGAAAATACCGCAATATTGATTTCTCCAACAAAGTGGAACGCTCAAATTGCCTAGGTATTCCATTTGGCTTTTGTATTTTTCGCTGATAAGACCATAAAGTGGCAAAATAACACGAACATCATTTCCGCGTTTTTTTGCAAGTGCTTTTGGAAGTGAGCCAATAACGTCGCCAAGCCCACCTGAAGCTGCGAATGGTTGACATTCAGATGCTACAAATAAAATTTTTCTTTTCATTATTATCTCCTTAAAAAAATTTTTAGCACCTTTAAAGTTTTTTCATCCCTTTAAAGGTGCGTTTTACCATATTAAAGGGGTTAAAGCGTTCTGCCTTTTCCAATGAAGTATGGAAGTTCAGGACATCCCGCAAGAATTCTGCCATCTTTCACAACGATATCTTTGTCGCCAACAATACAATTCAAACTTGCATTTTTGCCAATATATCCATCTTGCATGATGATAGAATCTTTGATAACAGCACCTTCCAAAACTTTCACGCCACGGAAAATGATTGAGTTTTCAACAGTTCCCATGATTTCGCAACCGTCGGCGATGAATGAATTTTTAACAACGCATTTTTCACCGTATTTTGTTGGAGCTGAGTCTTTAACTTTTGTATAGATAGCACTGTTTGTGCCGTTGAATAGCAAATCTCTGTTTTCTTTTTTCAAAATTTCCATGCTTGAAGCAAAGTATGATTGAACAGAGTTCATGTATGCATAATAGCCTTTATATTCATAGGCATAAGTTTTGCCATAAGGCAAGCTTTTATAAAGAACTTCCAAAAGAAGGTCTTTTCTGCCATGACCAGTTGCATCATTAACAAGAGATTGCAAATGAGTTTTTTTCATAACGATAACTTTGATATATTGGTTAACAACACCGTCGTCATCAGTTGGTCTCACCGCCATATCAAGAACTTTGCCAGAACCAGAAACTTCCAAAGTTGCAAGTGGTCTGTTTGAGAATTTATCGTGAGTGCCTTTGTGATATATCATAGTGATATCGGCGTCATTTTTTTCATGACCTGCGATGATTTCATCAAAGTCCATGTTGTAAACTACGTCGCAATCTGAAAGAACAACATATTCTTCAGTACATCTTTCAACAAATCCGTGAACCGCTTGAAGTGATTCAATTCTTGAAGTTGCACCAGCATTGCTGTTGCCATATGGTGGAAGCATAACAAGACCGCCGTTTTTACGCGCCAAATCCCATTCCTTACCAGTTCCGATATGATCCATGAGTGATTGATAGTTGTTTGATGTGATAACACCAACTTTATTGATACCAGAATTGACCATACTTGACAAAATAAAGTCGATCATTCTGTATCTTCCGCCAAATGGAACGCTACCCGCTGCGCGAGTTTTTGTTAGCATATCCAAATTTTCTTCGTTCATATTCGCAAATACGATTCCTACAACACTAGCCATCAGTATTTACCTCCGCAATCCAAAATTTCGCCGGCAGCCACCTTGCCACCGTCATGAAGAACGCTATCTCTTCCGATAACAGCGATTTCGTCAGTTGTTTCTTTTTCTCCACCAACTCTTGCTTTAGAGCCGATTTCTACTCTTTCATCAATGATTGAATAAGAAACTTCTGTTCCTTCACCAATTGTTACGTCAGCAAAAATCACGCTGTCACGAACAACCGCGCCTTTTTTAACTTTTACGCCAGCTGACAAAACAGAGTTGATAACTGTGCCTTCAATTTCGCAACCGCCCGCTGCGATAGAGTTTTTCAAAACTGCACCTTCAGCGATATATTGTGGTGGGACGATTGGGTTTCTTGAATGAATTCTCCATTCAGGTTCATAAACGTCGAATTTAACGTCGCCAAGAAGTTCCATATTTGCTTCCCAAAGTGAATAAAGTGTGCCTACATCTTTCCAGTAGCCTTCGAATCTATAAACTTGCATATTCATTTCGTCTGCAAGAAGGTTTGGAATGATGTTTTTACCAAAGTCGTTTTCACTTCCTTCAGTGTTTTCATCGTCGATAAGGTATTTTTTTAAAACGCTTGCTTTGAAAACATAGATACCCATTGAAGCGAGGTTGCTTTTTGGAACTGGTGGTTTTTCTTCAAATTCAAGAATTTTGCCAGTTTCGTCACAGTTCATGATACCAAATCTTGAAGCTTCCTTCAAATCAACTGGCAAAACTGCGATTGTGCAATCTGCATCTTTTTCAATATGGACTTTCAACATTTCTTCATAGTCCATTTTATAAATATGGTCACCGCCAAGAACAACAACGTGATCTGGGTCGTAGCTATCAATAAAGTGAAGGTTTTGATAAATCGCGTTGGCAGTACCTTTGTACCATTCTGATTTATCTTTTGCTTGATATGGTGGCAACACGTGCACACCACCGAATGTTCTATCCAAATCCCAAGGTTGACCATTTCCGATATATTCGTTCAAAATCAATGGTTGATATTGTGTCAAAACACCCACTGTGTCAATACCAGAGTTGATACAGTTTGATAAAACGAAGTCAATAATTCTATATTTTCCGCCGTATGTAACCGCTGGTTTTGCAAGTTGATGAGTCAGCGCGTAGAGTCTTGACCCTTGACCGCCTGCAAGCAACATTGCAACTATGTCTTTTTTCTTTGCCATAACTTTATTACCCCTTTGTTTATTTATAAAAATAAAATCATATTGCAGATATTATATAACATAAAATTCACTTTTACAATAGCAAATGAAAAATTATTTTATATTTTTTGCAATTATTTTCCCAATAAAACCTATCTTTACGCCTTTTTACCTACTAAAAAAGGAAATGCACTATTTTGACATTTCCTTTTTTTGTAAAATACTTATTTATTGATTGCCAAAAGCAACTCGTCAACAGAAAAACCGTGAACGCCCGCCGCTTCTTCAATAGTTTCACCTCTAGCCATAGCGCAACCAAGACAATGCATGCCATAAGCTTGCAAAACAGCCGCAACCCCTTCGTTTTCTTGAATTGCTTCCATAATAGTCATATCTTTAGTGATCATATCAACACCTCTCTTTTTTGTTACTTCTTACAGTATAGCAAACTTTTAAATGAGTTGCAATAGGTTTTTGAAAAAAAGTTGAAAAAAGTGAAAAAAGGTGAAAGGTGAAAGGTGAAAGGTGAAAGGTGTGGTAACGCACTCGCTTTGCTCGTGCATGCTATATTTAAATTTGGGCAATTAAATAAATTCTGTTCTTTTTATAAATCGCTATTTCCAAAGGGGCGAACAACTTTATCTGTTCGCCCCTATTCCTATTTACTATTTCAAATTTGGGCTGCACGAGGCGAAGCCAAGTGCCATACCACACCTTTCACCTTTCACCTTTCACCTTTCACCTTGCCCGCAGGGAACAAAACCCCCAAACACACGAAACGCTTGAGGGTCAAAAAAAATCTCATATCAAATAAACAAGGTTCATCATAATCGGTATCGTCACCACCGACAGGCATGTTGACAAAAGGAAATACATTGCCGCGTCGTTGCTGTCGCCTTGGAACTTTTCGAACATCACTGTTGCCGCTGCCGCGCCTGGCATCATCACTGTGATAAGAAGCACTCTCAGCATAGTTGGGTCAACGGCGTTTTTAAATGGCAGAACCAAAATAAAATATATCGCAACGGGCACAATCAACAGTTTGAAAGCTGAAATCAAATATATCTTTTTATTTTTCAAAATATCAAGAATTTTCGCATCCGCAAGCTTGATTCCAAGAACCAACATAGATGTTGGGGTGTTCATTGTTGATAGGCTCGAAATGCTTGAAAAAATCGATTCAGAAAAATTCGACACCCTGATGTTTAGCACAAAAAGTGGCAGTGACACCAAAAGTGCGATGCTCGCAGGGTTCAAAAATGCCTTTTTCACCGACACGTATTTTTTGTCGCCAGTCACGTAAAACACGCCCACCGTCCACAAAAACACGTTGAACACGCAAATGAAAATCGCTGAATACATAATAACCAAGCTGTCGCCAGGATATATCGCTTCCAAGAATGGAATAGCCATATAACCGCTGTTTGCAAAGGTGATACCAAAGCAGAAAAGTTTGGCAAAATTCCCGCGTTTGTGCGGTTTCACAATCACAATAACAAGCAGTGCGATAATAAGAAAAGACGCAACCGAAAGCCCAAACATCCAAAGCAAATCACTCGCCATCGATGGGTCATAGTCCATTTTTTGAAAATTCACAAAAATCAAGACAGGTGTTGTCACGTACAATAAAATATTCGACAAAAGGGAAAGTCCCCCCTCGCCAACCATATTAGCCTTTTTCAGAAAATACCCAGGAACGGCAAGCAAAAGTATGCCGATGAGTGAATATATAACAATTTGCATTTGGTAGTAGCTCCTTTGTTGCTTATTAGTTTTGGTTTGGTGTTAGTTTTTTTGGGCGGTTATAGTTTTAAAAGTGAAAGGTGAAAGGTGAAAGGTGAAAGGTGTGGTAGGCACTCGCTTCGCTCGTGCACCCCATTTGGATTTGGACAGAGGAATAGGAACGCTCCTATTTGAATAGTTACGTTCCTGCAAGTGGTTACAAATATAATTGAAAAGCACAAGGCGAAGCCGCGTGCATTACCACACTTTTCACTTTTCACCTTTCACCTTTCACTTGCAAAAAATCTTTGATTTTTTGCCCTATTTGCCCAGGCATAGTTTCGAGAAAATTGCGTTCACGATTTCTTCGCTTGAGGTTGTGCCTGTTATGCTTCCTAGTTTTTCCCATATCAGTTTCATATCTATTGCGATGAGATCTGCTGGGAGAATTTCGATATCTTTTTCTAATTTTTTAAGCATTTCAAGGGCGTCGGCAAGTGCGTGATAGTGCCTTTCGTTGGTGAGCACCAAGCCTTGGGATTTTTTGACTTTTGCTTTACTATATATTAAGTCGTAAAGCCCCGCCATGTTGCTTTCTTCTTTTGCGGAAATTTCCACAGTGTCGAAGCCTTCGATTTTTGGGATTTCGTATCCGCCGTCGATTTTATTGAAAACCACAATCGCGTTCTTGCCTTTTGCAATTTCAAGTATTTCGCCGTCCACGCCACGCTCGTCAAAAACCGCGAGAAGCACGTCGGCTTTGCCCGCAAGGTCAATTCCCCTTTCAACGCCGATTTTTTCAACTACGTTATCAGTTTCGCGAATACCCGCCGTGTCGAAAAAGCTGAATTTCAAATCTTTATAAACAAATCGCACTTCCACAATGTCGCGAGTTGTGCCGGCGATTTCAGTAACGATTGCCCTATCTTCCCCGCAAAGGCGGTTCAAAATCGAACTTTTTCCCACGTTTGGATTGCCGATGATTGCAACTTTCACGCCCTCTTTCACTTTTTTACCGTAAGAATAGGTGTCTATCGTCTTTTGGATTTCACTTTTCACAAAAGTCACCGCTTCGATATTTTCGAGAGTGCCAATTTGTGGCATTTCCTCTTCGGGATAATCAAAGCTAGCCTCCACATAAAGCATAACGTCCATCAATTTGTCTTGCAAAATCTTCACCTTTTCAGAAAGACCGCCCCCAAAAAGCCCGAACGCAATTTCCGCTTCCGTTTCGCTTTCGGCGTTGATGATATCCGCAATCCCTTCAACTTGAGTGAGATTCATTTTGCCATTCAAAAACGCACGCTGTGAAAATTCACCCTGCCCCGCAGGAACTGCACCAAGCTCGATAGCGCGTTTCACAATCGCTCGCAAAACAACCTCGCCACCGTGACATTGGAATTCCACAACGTCCTCACCCGTGAACGAGTTTGGCGCTTTGAAAACAACCATCAAAACTTGGTCTTTGACATTTCCCGCCGTGATGTTGCCAAGATAAAGTTTTCGTGATTGAAATTTTTTATTTTTATCATCGAAAATTTCGCGAGCAATGCCAACCGCATTATCGCCAGAAATTCGCACTATGCCAATTGCCCCAAGCCCTTCCGCCGTTGCAACCGAAACGATTGTACTGTTCATCTCGTTTCCTCCAAATCTAATTTTTAATTTTTATCTGTATCTATTCTCATATATTGAAAAACATCAATTTGCAATTTTTAATTTTTATCTGTATCTATTTCCATATATTGAAAACATCAATTTGCAATTTTTAATTTTTAATTTTTAATTTTTAATTAAAATCTCCCATTCCACACGCATGCGCGCATATCCACTTTGTCGCCACAAAATGTCACGCCCTCTGAAAGCAGTGCAAATCTGTGAGCCTCGGCTCCGCCAAACACGTAAAAACATGCCAGTCTGCCGTCTGCCCCCACAACCCTGTGACAAGGTATTGTTTTTGGATCGGGATTTTTGTGAAGCGCCGTGCCAACAGCGCGCGCAGCACCGCCGTGACCAGAAAGCACCGCCACCATGCCGTAGCTTAGCACCTTACCCGCGGGAATTTTTCTCACCGCGTTATACACATCCTCGGAAAAAGTAGTTTTCATAGCTTTTATTTTCCCTTAAAACGCATATTTTGTCAAGTCATTTTCACCCGCATAACAACGAAAAGGTAAATTTGTTCAATTTTCCGTTAATTCTACATATATTGGTAATAAATAACATGTAACAACAAAAATTTTCACAACAAATAAGGAGATATTATGCAACAAAATACACTACTGCTGGGCAGTTGGGATTATTGGTATTTCGCCATTTTAATGACGGTTGGCGCTTTTGTCCACTTCGCCTTTCAAATTCTTGGAAACCCCTACTGGGCGGGACTACTTTTCCCCACAAATGAAAGCACTTTTCAACATCTGAAAATGCTGATTTTTCCATCGGCAATTTTTTTCACTATCCAGTTTTTCGCAATCGAATCGGGAAACCTAGGCTTTTTTCTATCGCGATTTGTCGCCGTTTTGATAGGCATGCTTGGAATTTGTGCGTTCTTTTACACCTATTCAGGGATAATCGGCGAAAATTATTTGCCACTTGACATTTTGTCTTATGCATTCGGGGTTGCTATCACCGTGCTTGCCTACACCCTTCTTGACAGCTATGCCGTGTTTGACTTCAAATATTCAAACGCACTCGGGGTGTTTTGCTTTTATCTGCTGATTGCAATTTCCGCCCTTGTAACGGTTTATCCGCCAGAAATCGGGCTTTTTTACGATCCCGCCACAAAATCATACGCACCCCTTTCGGCGGTTGCAAAATAATTTTTCAAAGCTATTGCAAAACTTATAAAAATGCGGTATAATTGCTGTATTATCAAAAGGGATTTAAGGACACTTTGAAAAATTTATCCCTAAAAGGAGAACAGCATGAAAAATATTGAAGTTTCAAGTTTTGACGGCTTGACTATAAAAGCGCACCTGTATGACAATATCGTTAATCCAAAAGGCATGGTGCTTATCACCCACGGCATGAGCGAACATTCAAAAAGATACGACGGGTTTGCAAATTTTTTGAATTCACACGGATATGTGGTTTGCACATATGACCTTCGCGGTCACGGCGAAACTATTGGCGATGCGGAAAAAGTTGGCACCGTTGGAATTGGCGACAACTTCAATTCTTGCGTGAAAGATGCAGGGGAAGTTTCTTGCTTTTTAAAAGATTTGTACCCAAACCTTAAACTCACGGTTTTTGGTCATTCTTATGGCAGTTTCATCACTCAAAAATATCTCCAAACATATGATTTCGCAAGCAAAGCAATCATATGCGGCAGTGGCATGCAAACTGGGGCACTGCTTAAGGCTGGTCAAATGATTGCGGGGCTTGGTTGCAAATTCAAAGGCAAAAACGCACAAGCACACATCATCGCAAACATGAGCTTTGGGGGCTACGAAAAACACTTCGCAAAACTTGGCGACGATCGCCCATACAGCTGGCTTAACCGCAACCTTGATGAAGTTGCAAAATATAACGCCGACGAATTTTGCGGAAGAACTTTCACATTCGGATTTTACAAAAGTTTCTTTGGTGCTTTCAAAACACTGTTCAAAAAAGATGCCATTGCAAACATAGAAAAAGATACCCCCATTTTCATGATCTCAGGTGCCGACGACGCCGTTGGCGATTATGGCAAAGGCGTGGAAACGCTGTGCAAACTTTATATGGAAGCAGGACTTGACGTCAGCTTGAAACTATACAAAGAAATGCGCCACGAAATCTTGCTTGAAACAGGATATGAAGAAGTGTGGGAAAACGTGCTTGGGTTTATTGAGAAATGATGCAAAGCATAGCTTTGCAATTAAAAATTAAAAATTAAAAATTAAAAATTGTGGTAGGCACTACGCTGTCGCTTCGTGCATACATTATTTTAATACGAAACTAAAAATAGCCAGCAAACTTTATAAATGTTTGCTGGCTATTTTTCAATATTGTAAGCACGAGGCGTAGCCGAGTGCATTACCACAATTTTTAATTTTTAATTTTTAATTTTTAATTTTTAATTTTTAATTGTTCAAGTTTTAATTGAACGAAGTTTTTAATTGTCCTCAAACATCTCCCTCGCCGTCTCAAGAGACAGCTTCAAAAACTCCTCCGCACTAACCCCCGCGTGTCTTGAGCCACCCGAGTTTCTTGATTCAAGGCAAATGGCTTCTAGGTTTTCATTTTGCAATGCGGTTTTCACCCTTGCCCAATCAACGTCACCTTCACCCATCAAAAAGTGGCTGTCGATTTTTTTATTTTTATAGTTATCGTGCAAATGAGTCACCGCAATTCTGCCCGCAAAAAGCGACAAAACGTCGGTATCGGGATCAGACATAAAATTATCATGACCGCTGTCGTAACAGCACTTGTGCGACTTGAAATTCAAATTTTCAATCAAAAGGCGGTTGTATTTCGTGAGCGCGATATTTTCGATTGCTACATTCACGCCAAGCTCGTCGGCACGTTTGAAAAGCGTGGCATAATTTTCAAGCCCCGCGTCAATGTTTGGAGAAAATTCCTCAACGCCCGCTACGTGAACAACCAAGTTTCGACAGCCGTGCTCATCACAACCCTCGACCCCAGCAATGTGTTTATCGAGAATTTTCTTAGCGCGCGCGTCGCTACCCCAAATGTCCGAAGCGTCCTGAAATGAAGAGTGAAACGCAAGAAGTTCAAGCCCAAATTCCTTGGCATTTTGGCAAATACTTTCTTTTGTGCCATCGCGACGAGAAAAACGATACCCCCACCAAGTCATGATACCATCAAAACCCGCCTCCGCTATCATCCGCATCTTATCGCGAGGCGCCACCTCGTCATGCCCAAATCGAAACTCCTGTCCAAACTTCATATAAATCACCTGCCCTTTTTTATATAATAACACATTTTGCGGGAATTGCAAAATATTTATTTAAAAAAACTTGCAATTCTAGCTGTTTTAAGTTATCATATATAATATATAATGTAGTATATATTATGAATACCCAACAATATTTACGATGGAGGAAAGCGTCTAAAAATTAAAAGTGAATTTTTTAATTAATTATGAATATAATAGTATTGACAAACTGATTATTTAATGATAAAATATTATTGTATCAGTTTTCACTGATATGCCTTGCTTAAACTTGTTTAAGCACTGAATCGGATCGATCTGCATTTATTAATGCAGGCTCATAAATGCGTCAATACTCATGTATTGGCGCATTTGTGTTTTATGAAGAAATTTTCAACATACGGTCAGCAACTTGAATTATTAAAATCTAGAAACCTAATAATTTCAAACGAGACTTTCGCAACAGAAGTTTTGATAAATCATGGGTACTATAATCTTATCAATGGCTACAAGGACATTTTTCTGCACTCTCGCAACAATGAGACTTATATCACCAACACTAAATTCTCCGACATTTTTGAACTTTATTCATTTGACAAAAAATTAAGAAATCGCACATTAAACAATATACTTGAAATCGAAACATTTATAAAAGCAATAATTGCACATGAACTTGCAGAAATCAGCGAGTTATCTTATCTAGATCCAACTACTTATGAAACAAGAAATCCAAAACAAGCCAATAAAGTATCTGGTTTAATCATGCAATTAAAAAATACAATCAAAGATAAAGCATCATTAGGAAATAATGCAATAAGTCATTATATTGGCAAATATGGCAACGTCCCAATTTGGGTTTCAATCAATTTTTTCACACTGGGCAATATCTCGTATCTATATTCGTTACTTACAAATTCAATCAAAATTAAAATTGTAACGGCTATTAATCAATCTAAAAACCTTAATTTAACTACTCGTGAATTTAGCAATTACCTTTCTTTACTTACTTTTGCACGAAATGAGTGTGCCCACAATCAACGGATATATAATTTTTCCACTAAAATCACATTATCTCAAAAAAATACTACTGCATTAAAAATATTAAACACGGGTGTCACTATAAATCTAGGATTAGAGATGTTATTTATTGTATTTCATGATTTCTTAGAACATCCTAGTTTTGTAAGCTACGTAGAAGAATTTGTGACTGACATGGCTATATTTTCAAAAGGATTCCCCACAATTGCATTACAAAATTTATTGGCAACTATTTCCATTAAGCAAACTTTCATTATTGCAATTGTAGACACATTAATATAATAAACAAACCACATCATATGATGTGGTTTTCTGCTTTGGCGGAGAGTTGCGGTAGGCACTCGCGTTGCTCGTGCATGTCAATATTCATTAGATTATAACCAAATCATATTCCTTGCACTTTTCAATACATTTATTAATCACATATTGCGTCCCCTTGCTTTTCCCATCCCATATAATCAAAACTTTATCAGCATAATCAACGATGCGAGAATTCCTTATAAGCGGTGCGTTTCTTCTGTATTTATTATATTCTGGCAAAAATTCCACAAGCGGAATATTGTTATCCACTGCGTATTTTTTAGCCACTTCGTCTATCCCACACGCACCACCTGTTATAATTTCCGACACATTACACACAATTTTATCTACCAAATTGTATTTTTCTATGCTTCTTGACCCCACAACTGCTAGTTTCATAAAATTCTCCATATTTAGTGTACTTATTTTAAGTTCATAAATAAGATTATATCACATATTTTACTTAAAATAAACTTATATTAAGTACATAGGAGATAAATATGGAAAAGAATAAACATCTAGGACTTCGAATAGATGAAGAAACTCATCAAAAATTACATTACATTTCCAAATATGAAGGTAGATCTTGCAATGGTCAAATATTATATCTGATAAGAAAATGTATTTCAGAATTTGAAAAAGAAAATGGCGAAATTGAAAAAGAAAATGGCGAAATTGAAAAAGAATAATAAAAAAACCACATCATGTGATGTGGTTTTCTGCTTTGGCGGAGAGTTAGGGATGTCGCTTCGCTCCCGTTTTCGAAGCACAGCTTCTCAACAAAAATGCTGAAAACTTGCCACTGGCAACTTTTCTTAACGCATTTTGCCCCCTCGGTGTTCGAATCCTCCGTCTTTTAAATATAAAAAAACCACATCATATGATGTGGTTTTCTGCTTTGGCGGAGAGTTAGGGATTCGAACCCCAGGAAGCTTTCACTTCAACGGTTTTCAAGACCGCCGCCTTCGACCGCTCAGCCAACTCTCCGTAACGCTCATTTATAATATCAAATAAAAAGCATATTGTCAAGGAATTTAACAAAATATTTAAAACTTTTTTAAAATAATTTAATCATCCAACCCCTAAACATCCAGTGCGAGCAAAGCGAGTGCCTCACCACAACTATTCACTGTTCACTATTCAATTCTAAAAACCGCATTCCCGCCCCATCCTCCCACAAAAACAAAAAAGCGTGCCCAAAAACCCCTCTCCCCATTGACATGGGGGTTGACACGTGATATACTAGTGAAAGAGAAATAAATAATCGCAGTATTGCGAGTTATTAAGGAGATTATATGAGAAAACTGAGCGAACCTAAGAGTGGGATTTTGACATTGAAGTATTTGCCAGATAATACTGAAGTGACTGAAAATCCACCTAGATTTTCATGGATGCCTTGCAATCGTGAAAACGGACCTTACACTATTGAAATTTCTAACAACGAAGATTTCAAGAACATTGTTTACAGATGTGAAGCTATTCCACAAAACTATTTTGCACCAGATGTTGCACTTGCCGAAGGCAAATATTTCTGGCGTTTCACAATAACTGGCGGTGAATTTGATTATAGTTCAGTTCGCACGTTTGAAATCACAGCAGGAATTCCAAAAACACCTGTTGGCAACAAAAATATCCGACTAAACAACATGAACATGGCTCACCCAAGATTGTGGCTCACAGCAGACACGCTCAAAAATTTCAGAAAAGAGCTAGCAAAAGACCCATCATATTGCAAGTTTGATGTGTTTATTGAAAAAACAGCAAAAAGATATATCGACCACCCAATTCCAGCAGAACCACTTCCATATCCAAGTGGAAAACGTGAAATTCTTCACTGGAGAGCGTCTTATTCAACTTGTCAAGAAATGTTCAACTATATCCGCTTTGTTTCTATTGCGGGGGTAGTGACTGAAAACGAAGATTGGATCAAACAAGCGGTTGCGGCAACTCTTGCGGCTGCACGTTGGGATAAGGACGGCACAACATCTCGTCACTATAACGACGAATGTGGTTTCAGAATGGCGGGCATGCTTGCTTGGGGTTTTGACTGGCTTTATAATTATATGACAGAAGAAGAAAGAAGCGAAGTGAAAGACGTGCTTGTTTATAGAACAACCGACGTTGAACATCACGCGTTCGTTTCTTCAAAAATACATTATTCACTTTACGACAGCCACGCGGTTCGTTCAATTCCATCTGTTATGGTTCCTTGTGCGCTCGCACTTCACGGCGAACATGAAAAAGCGACAGATTGGCTTCACAGAACTATCAACTATTTGAACGTACTCTACACTCCTTGGGGTGGCAAAGACGGCGGTTGGTCTGAGGGCAGTATGTACTGGACAACAGGTATGGCGTTCATGCTTGAAGGCGTGAATCTTTTGAAAAATGCGACTGGTATCGACATTTTGAAACGTCCATTCTTCCAACACACAGCGGATTTCCCAATTTATTGCAATGCTCACGATACATATCGCGCATCATTTTGCGACCAATCATCACTTGGCAACAAGGCGATTTTGAAAACTGGTTTCAATGCGCGTGACCTTGCGGGTGCGACTGGAAACGGCGTTGCACAATGGTATTTCGAACAAATTGCAAAACGTGAATCATATGACGATCCAAGCTTTTTCAACGTTGGTTGGTGGGATTTCTATTTCAACGAAACGTTCTATTTGTCAAATTATGGCAACATCAAAGCAACTCCACCAAAATCAGGCAGAAACTGCAAATGGTTCAAGGACGTTGGCTGGGTTGCACTTCACGCAAACATGGATGATGAAGCTAACCACATTTGCTTGCTTACAAAATCAAGTCCATACGGAAGCGTTTCGCACTCTCACGGTGACCAAAACGCAATCACGCTCACAGCATTTGGCGACACGCTTCTTGCTGAAACAGGATATTATATAGGATTTTTCGCGTCTATGCATAAAGATTGGAGAAAGCAATCAAGAGCTCATAACTTGATAACAATAAATGGTAAATCACAATACGCTGGATTTGACAAAACTGTTCAGCTTGCAGCTGTCGGCGTTGTTGAAAGCATGACAGAACATGAAAATTATGTTCACGTTGTTGAAGATGCAACAGCGGGATACCTTCCAAACGTGCCAACTTTGAAAAGTTACAAACGTGAAATTTATTTCATCGACAACGAATATTTCGTGATCGTGGATAGCGTTGAACTCACAGAGCCAGGTTATGTTGGTTTCCACTTGCATTCAATGTTCGAACCTGAAATCGACGGCGAAAGAGTCACTTTCACTGGCCCTAACGCTAAACTCGACGCGGAAGTGGTGCTTGCAACTGCTGGCGTGAAAGATTATTACAAAACTGACGATTTCGAAGGCGTTGACGAAAAAGAATACGCAGACCTTGGCAAACAATGGCATTATAACATGTCAACAAGGGAAGCGAAAAACCACGTTATCGTGACTTGCCTCACTCCAAGCAAAACTGCGGAATATAAAGAAATCGGAACAATCAAAGACGACCAAGGTCACGATATCTTCCTTTATTTCACAAACGACGGAAAAACTTTCCCACTAGTTATCGACGGAAATAAGAGGTATTAAAAAACGCGGAGCGTGGAGCGTGGAGCGTGGGGTGTGGAACACGTAATTTTTGCATAATTCGGCATTCTATTTTTCAACGCAAATGCGTTTAAAGTGAAAGGTGAAAGGTGAAAGGTGAAAGGTGTGGTAATGCACGCGGCTTCGCCTTGTGCTTTTCAATTATATTTGTAACCATTTGTAGGGACGCAACTATTTTATAGGAACGTTCCTTTTTTACTGCCCAAATCAAATGGGGTGCACGAGCAACGCGAGTGCCTACCACACCTTTCACCTTTCACCTTTCACCTTTCACCTTAAGCGTAGCGTTTCACTTTTAAGCGTGCTTATCAAAACTCCCTCCTTGACTTTCTGTGCGTTCCATGTTACAATATAGCCAGAAAATATATTGGAGGATAGTTTATGAAAAGAATATCTAAAATTTTGGCAATCGTACTTTGCTTGACATTGGTTTTGACAATGTTTGCGGGTTGTGGCACTGATGGCACATATTATCTTGTTGTTGACGGTGAAAAAACTGACTCTTGGATTAAAATCAGTGGCGACGAATGGGAAGATAGCAATGGCACAACTGGCTCAGTTGTAACCGACGGTGACGAAATCACGCTAAGCTACAAAGTGCTTGGAATCTCAATCGATTTCATGGTTCTCACAAAAGACGGCAGTGAACTCACTTCAAAAGTGCTTGGAATTACTTATGAGAAGTAGTTTTTTTTGCACGCTTTTAGGGCAGTTTGAGCGGGTGGATTTGGGACGCTTTTTTAAGGTGAAAGGTGAAAGGTGAAAGGTGTGGTAATGCACGCGGCTTCGCCTTGTGCTTTTCAATTATATTTGTAACCATTTGTAGGGACGCAACTATTTTATAGGAGCGTTCCTATTTTACTGCCCAAATCCAAATAGGGTGCACGAGCGAAGCGAGTGCCTACCACACCTTTCACCTTTCACCTTTCACCTTTCACCTTTCACCTTTCACCTTTCACCTTAAGCGTGCTTATCAAAACGCTCACCTTGACATCGTGAGCGGTCTATGCTACAATATAATCAGAAAACATATTGGAGGAAAACAAATGAAGAGGACATCTAAAATTTTGGCAATTATACTTTGCGTTTCGTTGATGCTGACTATGCTTGTTGGTTGTGGCGGGGTTGACGGCACTTATTATTATCTTGTTGATGGCGAAAAATACGAAAACAACTGGATAAAAATCGAAGATGGCGAATGGGAAGATAGCAATGGACTTTACGGCTTGGTCACTGAAAACGGCGACGAAGTGACGTTAAGCGTTGATATTTTTGGAACGTATATCGACATTATCACTGGCACGATTGACGGAAACACATTCACGTGCGAGGTTTTGGGCGATGAAATGGTGTATGAAAAATAAGTTTTGGAGAAAGTAAATAAAAAATGGTGATTGAAAACACAACACGTGCGACAAAAAGTTTGCTTGGCAAGTTTTGTTTTGCAAATATGTTTTATAAAGGCAGAAACATTCTTGTTATTTTGCCACTTATGACGATTCTTGTTGGGCTTGTGGTTTTGAAGTTTTATCCAAGTCTTGATTGGCTTGTTGAAGCCACAACAACCCTTGCAATCGCATTTCCAATTTTTATTGTGGCAATCAACATGATGATTTTCAATAAAAACATGCGCGCATACCCAAAAGAAGGCAAAACCTCAAAAATCGACTTTTCCGACGAAGGCATCTTTGCGGGAGGTGTTGAAAGAGATAAAAAAATCGAATATTCTTTCGTCACTGAATGTGTAGAGTTCAGAAACATGTTCATCTTATATTTCAAAGGCACTTCACCAATAGTAGTGGAAAAAAAGGGCTTTCAAGATGGCGAAGTGAAAATGTTTAAAGAAATGATGAAAAGAAACATTAAATAAAAAATCGGAGATTTTTTATTTGAGGTAATAGGTAATAGGTAATAGGTAATAGGTAAAAGGTAAAAGGTAAAAGGTGAAAGGTGAAAGGTGAAAGGTGAAAGGTGTGGTAATGCACGCGGCTTCGCCTTGTGCTTTTCGATTATATTTGTAATCAATAGTAGGAACGCAACTATTCAAATAGGGGCGTTCCTATTTTACTAACCAAATATAATGGGGTGCACGGAGCGAAGCGTAGTGCCTACCACACCTTTCACCTTTCACCTTTCACCTTTCACCTTAAGCGTAGCGTCTCACCTTTCACCTTTTACCTCAAAAAAAGGCACATACGTGCCTTTTTTTTTCACTTTGCTATTGACATTCCCAATCTTTGCCATTATAATAATAAAATACAGTAGTATGCTGTACGCACAATAAAAGATAGGGAAAGAAAATGTTAAGCAATAGGTGTTGTAATATCTTGCTTATGCTTTTGAAAAGCAAATCCAGCCTTAAACTTAAAGATATAGGCAATGAATTTGGAATTTCAGAGCGTGCGACGAGATATGATTTGGATTCGATAGATGATTTTCTATTGAAATATAATTTTGAAGTTCTCACGAGAAAGACAAACGTGGGGGTGGGATATAATGTTCTTGGGGAAAACCGCAAGAAACTTTTCACTGCCATTTTAACCGAGCGTGAAGGCACTGTTTATGACACGCCAGCATCACGTCTTATGGCGATTTTGGTGAATTTGATACTCGCAAAATCCCACATCACGATCGATGGCGAAGCGGACAGGCTGATGGTTTCTCGTTCTACGGTGTTCAAAGATTTTGAAAAATTGCGTACCCTTTTCAACAAGGATGGGGATTCGCTGTTTTCTTCTGTTTCGGGATATCTTTTGCAAGGCGAGGAAATTTATTTAAGACTTCTTGCAAGCAAGGTTGTGCTTTCAGTTATTGAAGCACGTGATATCGTTGAAATCATCGTATATTCAAACGATGAAGATTCACTTCTTGCGGGAAGTAAGCTTTATAAATTGTTTAAAGAAGTGCCAGAAGAGGGGCTCAGGCAGTCGCTTGCTGAAATTGTGAAGTTCAAGAAGGGCAACTTGCGTGACAACACGTTTGCGTTTTGTGCGGTTGCACTTTGCGTGGCATATGCAAGGCAAGATCGTGAAGTGGATGGGGATATTGACTATTCAAAATACACTTTCTCAAAAGAGGAAGTGCACGAAATTGCTTCTCCGCTTTTTGGGGATGATAAAAACAGTCACATGTTTGTTTGCGAGCTTCTTGATTATATTGAAGAGCTTGAAGCAAGTGGCGATTATCGTCAAACTTTCCCAGAAATTCAGCTTTATGCCTATAATCTTATCAACAAAGTGTCAAGGTTGTATGGTATTGATTTGCTTTCTGCAAGGCTCACAACGGTGGTTGCGGAAGAGCTTATTGATTTGATTTTTGATGACCTTCGCGGAAAAGATAAACTCGCACCAAGCCTTGATATGGATGTTGATATTATGCTTTATGAAGTTTTGAAAGTGGAACTTTCCATTTATCACAACATCTTGAAACGCAACATCAACGATAATGATATCGCGAGATTTTTCAGGATTTTCTATTCGGAATATCAAACTTTTGGTTTTTCTGCAAAAAGAAAGAAAGTCATCGTGCTTTGTCCTTTCGACAGGGTTTATTCAGGGCTTGTCGCTGAAAAAATCAAGAGCACTTTTGATGTTGATGTTATTGAATCGTGGGGGCTCAAGGCACTTGAAACTGACATTCAAAAATATGGCTGTGACTTGATTGTTTCAACGCTTCAAATTGCGGTTGGGGAAATCACAAGCATGAAAATCGGCACTAATTTTGGCGATGCAGGGCTTGCGAGATTGAAAGAACATCTGCCAACACGGGTGATGAGTTCCAATGTCTTGAAAGTTATCAAAGGAATTCTTGCCAATAATGAAATCGAGGAAGATAAAGCAAAAGCGATTTTGAAAGATATTTCTGCCGAGCTTAATATTTCACTTGAAGAAGTTGTTTCGGTGAATATCGACGGCAAGATTATGGCGGTTTCCATTTGTGAGGCGGAAGATTATATCGACGCACTTGCAAAAGCGGGCGAACTTATGGTTGACAATGGCATTGTCGAGCCAGAATATGTCGCTGAAATGACAAAAGAACTCACCGAAAGCAAAACACACATGGTCGTTATGGATTCTGTTGTGCTTGCCCATTCGAGAAAAGAAGAATACGTGAAAAAAACCGGCGGGGTGCTTGTGAAACTCAAAAACAAGGTTCCGTTTATCGATGATGATGATGAGAAATGCGATTTGGTTTTTGCCATGGCTTCAAAAGGTGTGGATAGTCACTTCCAAATGCTCGCGGGTATTTCGGATATAATCAGTGACGAGGAAAAGATTAAACTAATAAAAGAAAGTAGTGATGAAATGGAAATTTATTCGCTGTTTTTAAATTAAATCGGGGGCTTGCAAATTTGGATTTTTGTGAGCAACCTAAACAAGGAAGGGAAAAATGATAAGTAAAACTATGAAAGTCACAGGAGATATGGGTATTCATCTTCGTATTGCGTGTGAAATTATGGAAATTGTTAATAATGTTAACTGCGTATTGTTCGCAAAAAAAGCGAATTCTGACGCGGAGAGGCTTCAAATCAAAAGCCCAATCATGCTCGCCTCTGTTGGTGGAAAACGCGGCGACGATATCGAATTTTCACTTCTTGGTGAAGAACACACTTCACTTCAAGCACTGAAAGAAATCGGTCGAATAATATAATATTGCGGGGCAATATTATATTATTCGACAATTAAAAATTAAAAATTAAAAATTGTGGTGGGCACAGGGGCGTAGCTTTTGTGCATGCCATTTTTTTTGATATTGGGAGGTAGAATGAATATACTTGATATTTCAATACTGGCTTTTGTTATTATGGAAACGGCAAATGTGATAATTTTATATTTCAAGCCAGAATTCAGATACGGCAACGGGGTTGCTATTTTCAACGAATGGGAAAAATCGAAAGAGGATGAAACAGTGCACCTTTTTGCAAAATACATGGCAAATTGGGTTGCGGGGGTCAAGCTGATTTTTATCGTGTTGCTTCTTGTTATCATGCTCACGTGCGAAAACACCACAAAAGCATGGGCGGTTGGCGTTATGATACTATCCATTGCATCGTATTTTTGGAAACTTCATCCAATCATTAAAAAACTCGACGAAAAAAATATGATAACTCCAAAAGGCTATTCAAAAACATTGGGAAAAATGATAGCAGGTTTCATGATTATGTTCTCGGTTGCTCTTATTTTATATTTCATTATCTAATAAAAAAAGCGTGGAAAAAACTTCCACGCTATATTTTTTTGTTTTTTGTCTTATTGTGTCATATTTGATTTCAACACCAAATTTTTAATTTTTAATTTTTAATTTTTAATTTTTAATTTTTAATTGAAAAAATCTTCGATTTTTTCCTATTCTGCCCATGATTCTTGGTCGTATCTGCGGAGGAAATCTCTCACGCGTTGGACTTTTGAATTCACGAACACTTCTTCTGGTGTGCCGTATTCAACAACGTGACCTTCGTCCATGAAAACGACTTTATCGGCTACGCCTTTGGCAAAAGCCATTTCGTGAGTCACGATAGCCATTGTGATTTTTTCTTTTGCGAGATCTTTGATAACCTTCAAAATTTCCCCAGTGAGTTCGGGGTCAAGTGCTGAAGTTGGCTCGTCAAAAAACAAAACATCGGGTGAAAGCCCAAGTGCACGCGCGATTGCAATACGCTGTTGTTGCCCCCCTGAAAGTTCGTTTGGATAGGCGTCTGCTTTATCTGAAAGGTTCATTTTTTCAAGCAAATCTTCCGCATTTGCCCTTGCAACTTCTGGCGCAGTGCCAAGCACTTTCACTTGCGGATGAATGATGTTATTGATAACGCTCATGTGTGGAAAAAGGCAGAAATTTTGGAAAACCAACCCCGTTGCAAGCTGAATTTTGTGGGCGGTTTCTTTATCCGCTGTGATTGGCGGATTTTGCGATGAATCGAGAAGTGTGTTACCGCAAATTTCGATTTCGCCAGTGTCCGCCGTTTCAAGTTGCGTCAAAATCCTTAAAAACGTCGATTTTCCGCACCCTGATGGACCAATGATTGCAACCACTTCACCTTTTTCAACAGTGAGGGAGATATCTTTCAAAACGTGGTTATCACCGAATGATTTATTAACATTTTTTGCATCAATAAGTTTCATATTTTACCCCCTAACCTTTATAATAGTCCATTTTCTTTTCAATTCTTGCAAACCCTTGCTCGATGATAGAGTTGAGCACCAAATAGAATATGCCCGCAATGATGAATGGAATGACTGACGAATAAAACGTCACCATTTTGTTTGTGATTGTGAAAATCTCCTCAACGGAAATAACCGTTGCAAGAGCAGTGTCTTTCAAAAGCACCATGAATTCACTTCCCATTGTTGGAATAACGCGTTTGATAACTTGTGGCAAGATGATATATCTGAAAGTTTGAAATTTGTTATATCCAAGCACTTTGCCGGCTTCGTATTGCCCCTGTGGAATTGATAGAATGCCCGCACGGAAGATTTCACCAAAGTATGCCGCATAGTTCAAAATGAACGCGATGATACACGCAAGAAATCTGTTGTATGAAACGGAAAGTCCAAGTGCTTTAAAAAGAAACAATGGTCCAAAATATATGAACAATAGTTGCAAAATAAGTGGCGTTCCACGAAGTATGAACTGATAGATTCGCACAGGTACTGATATGAACTTGTGTTTGCTCATTCTGCCAAGTGCGACAAGCACACCAAGTGGCACGGCAAAAACAGCAGTGAGTGCGAAAATTTTGAGCGTTGTTCCTGTGACAGACAACATCAAAACTATTAAATTCCAAATTTGGGCAAGTGTCATGATGACCTCCAAAATGCAGTGACAGTTTGGGGCAAAAAACCCCAAACTGTCATTGATTTTATATTTTATATTTTATATTTTTATTTTATATTTATTGACTATTATTCAAAGATAATAACATCTTCAGAGAACCATTTGATTGAAATAGTTTCAAGTGTGCCGTCAGCTTCAAGAGCGTACAATGCAGTTTCGATTTGTGCACACAATTCAGTGTCGTCTTTTCTGAAACCAATAACGTATTGTTCATTTGCACTGCCTTCAGTGAGCATTTCAAGATCTTTGCCTGATGTTGCGATATAGTAACCTGCTGAAACGCTGTCCATGAACACCGCGTCGATACCGTTGAAGTCAAGGTCGAAAAGTGCGATATCGTTTGTGTCGTAGCTGAGGATTGAAATTTCAGAAGCGTAGTCAGAAGAAGAAAGAGTTTCATCTGCTGTTGAACCGCTTTGAACACCAACAGTTTTGCCATATAGGTCAGAAACTGAAGAAACTTCGCCAGATCTAACAACGAAAACCATTTCGTTGTTCATATATGGCATTGAAAGTGTCATTGCTGCTGCACGTTCTTCACTCCAAGACATACCGTTCCAAATGCAATCGATTGTGCCCGCGTTGAGTTCAAGTTCTTTTGATTCCCATGCGATTGGTTGCAAAACAAGTTCCCATCCAAGATAGTCACAAACTGCTGTTGCTACGTCGATATCAAAGCCAACGATGTTGTTTGAATCATCGCGGAAGCCCATTGGTGTGAATGTGTCGTCAAGACCCATTGTGAAAACAAAAGTTTCTGGCTCTGTTGTGCTTGTTGTTGATGATGGTGCAACCGTCGCTTCTGTTTCAGTGCTTCCACATCCTGCAAACATTGTTAGGCAAAGTGCGAGGCAAAGTGCCATGATAATAACTTTTTTCATAATTTTTTATTCCTCCAAAATTTTTAAAAATTTAAAATTTTCTTTTCAATATCTGAATTATACCCAAAAATAAATCAGATAACAGCTTTCTTGTTATTTTCATATGCTGTGATGTTAGTTTATCACTTTATCGCAGTGAAGTCAAGCAAAATTAATCACAAAAAGGCAAAAATTTTCCAAATTGATATTGTAAAAAGTGGTAATGTGTGATATAATGCAAATAATACTGATTTGATAAACGCTTTTGACAGCTTTTATCCGATTTAAAATAGTTAGGAGAAGAATAATTATGTATAGCAAAGAAACAATCGTTAAAAATGCAACAGGCATTCATGCAAGACCAGCATCACTTTTTGTTAAGTGTGCAAAAGATTTCTCAAGTGATATCAAAATCGCAAATATGAACACTGGCAAAGAAGCAAGTGTTAAATCAATGATCGCGGTTATGACGCTCCAACTTTCAAAAGATACTCCAATCAAAATCTTTGCAGAAGGCGAAGATGAAGTTGCCGCAGTTGACACTTTGATTCAATTCATTGATGATGGATGCGGAGAATAAAAAATCAGAGAATAAAAAATCGGAGATTTTTTATTCAGGTGAAAGGTGAAAGGTGAAAGGTATGGTAAGCACTCAGCTTCGCTTCGTGCTTTTCAATATATTTGTATACAATAATAGGAACATATCGAATAGGTACGTTCCTATTTTACTGCCCAAATATAATAGGGTGCACGGAGCGAAGCGAAGTGCCTACCGCACCTTTCACCTTTCACCTTAAGCGTAGCGTTTCACCTTTCACTTAAAAAACAGCACCGCCCAATAAAAGCAGTGCTGTAATTATTCCCGTTTCTAATTTTCTAGTTAATCAAAAATTAAAAGTATCTTTTCAAAAGTCCGCCGAAGCCTGCGCCGTGACGAGCTTCGTCTTTTGCCATTTCGTGAACTGTGTCGTGGATTGCATCGTAGCCAAGTTCTTTTGCGCGTTTTGCAAGAGCAAGTTTACCTTCGCAAGCGCCAGTTTCTGCAGCGTAACGAAGTTCAAGGTTAGTTTTTGTTGAATTTGTCACAACTTCACCAAGAAGTTCTGCAAATTTTGAAGCGTGTTCAGCTTCTTCAAAAGCGTATCTTTTGTATGCTTCAGCGATTTCTGGGTAACCTTCGCGTTCTGCAACTCTTGCCATTGCAAGGTACATACCAACTTCTGTGCATTCGCCTTCAAAGTTAGCTTTAAGACCTGCCATAACTTCAGCATCGTCAACAATGCCGTCACCAACGTGGTGTTCACAAGCGAAAACTACTGGTGCTGATTCGTCGATAGCAACAAATTTGCTTGCTGGTTGTTTACAAACTGGGCAGAATTCTGGTGCTGCACCTTCAACTACTTCTCCACATACTGTACATCTAAATTTCATAATATTTTACCTCCAAATTTCACTGCCCCCTCATGGGCAGATTTTAATAATAATTTATACAATCAAAAAGCTTCATTTACCCGCTTTTTAATATCTAGTGTGTTTTGTTTTTCATGCATTCATTGCATGTGCCGTAATAAATCAGCGAAACCCTTTCAACGTTGCCATGGGCAAAGTTTTCCGGAATGCTTGATTCAATCATGATGTCTTCAATCTTGCCACAAACCGAGCAAACGAAGTGCTGATGGTCTGATATGTTTCCGTCATAGTTGGTTTTTGAATTTCCCGCATCGATTTTGAGTATTTCGCCACGCGATGATAAAAATGCCAGATTGCGATAGACCGTTGCAATGGAAACACTTGAATCTTTTTCCTTGAGCGCAGAATATATTGTGTCGGCGTCAGGATGTGCTGTTGTCGATTGCAAATATTCCAATATCTGCTCGCGTTGTTTTGAATATCTGATTTGTTTTTCCATATTTCTCCTAGTTATTTCGTTTTTTTAAGGCTAGAGATTTTAACCCTTTTGCGATTTGCCTATATAAGTTCAATACTTTTATATCAGTTAAATACCTTGATATAAGTTAAATATATTTATCTAAGTTAATCGCTCTTAATGATATTGATTATCATTATGCTATTATAATACACCACAAACTTGGGTTTGTCAAGTATTTTTTAGATTTTTTTAGATTTTAGTGCAGATTCGGGGCGATTTGAAAAATATTTTACTGTTTTCGCTATCCTTTTTGATGTTTTGTTTGTTTCTTTGTTGAAAAGGGGGATAAAAAACAGATAAATCCCCGCAAAAAAGAACGATACTGGCAAGATATTGCCAAATAAAATAAAGGAACTAAACACATGGTATTTTCTTCAATTCCATTTCTATTTTACTTTTTCCCAATAGTGATGATACTGTATTATGCAGTGCCATTCAAGGCGAAAAATTTGCTACTCCTTGTCGCGAGCTTAATTTTTTATGCTTGGGGCGAGCCGATTTATATTGTACTGATGATTTTTTCTTCAATCGTCGACTACACAAACGGCAGATTGATTGAAAAATTTGAGGGGCAAAGGTCAAAACAAAAAGCTGTTATGATAGTTTCAGTTTGTATCAACGTTGGACTTCTTGGCTTTTTCAAATATGCAGACTTCCTCGTTGGAAACATCAACGCGCTTTTGGGAACAAGCATAAAAACGGCGGGGCTTCCGCTTCCGATTGGTATTTCTTTTTATACTTTCCAAACGATGAGCTATTCAATCGACGTTTATCGTGGGGATGTTAAGGCGGAAAGAAATTTCCTCAACTTCATGTGTTATGTTTCAATGTTCCCGCAACTTATTGCAGGTCCGATTGTCAGATATCAAACTGTTGCAGAAGAACTCAAAGAAAGGACTATCAATTTTGACGGATTTTGCGAAGGTTTCAAAACTTTCACAATAGGTCTTGGAAAAAAGGTGCTGATTGCAAATAATATTGGCATGCTTTGGGCGGAGCTTTCAAGTTCTGCCGTTATGCCAGCCAGCCTTGCTTGGCTTGGAATTGTAGCTTATGCTTTTCAAATTTTCTTTGACTTCTCGGGTTATTCAAGCATGGCGATTGGTCTTGGACGCATGTTCGGGTTTTCATATCCAGAAAACTTCAACTATCCATATATCGCAAAAAACATCACCGACTTTTGGAGAAGGTGGCACATGTCGCTTTCGGGGTGGTTCAAAGATTATGTTTATATCCCGCTTGGCGGAAGCAGATGCAGTAAAATCTTGAACCTTCGCAACCTTTTGATTGTTTGGATGGTGACGGGTTTTTGGCACGGCGCAAACTGGAACTTCATCATTTGGGGACTATATTTCGGGCTGATTTTGATTTGCGAAAAATCATTCATGCTGAAAGCTCTTGAAAAAGTGCCAAGCGTGGTGAAACATGCTTATGCGATTTTCTTGATACTCATCGGTTGGGCAATATTTGCCTTTGACGATATGGGTATGCTTGTTTCATTCTTTGGCTCGCTGTTTGGTGCAAACGGGTTTGGGACTTCGGAATTCTGGTTCTATTTGAGAAATTATGCAATGGTGATGGTTTTCGCGTTGATTTTCTCTATGCCAACCGTGAAAATTGTGAAACAAAAAGCTAGCGAGAACGGCTCGGTGGTGCTCCTCACATCTCTTGAAATTATCGAAGGGATAGCACTTCTTGCCATCTTCTTTATCTCGACAATGTATTTGGTGGATGCAAGTTTCAATCCATTCTTATACTTCAGATTTTAATAGATTTTAATAGGAAATAATATGCAAAAAAACAATAACGAACTAAACAATATATATAAGGCGGAAAACTCGGGGGAGAAAACACCGCAAAAAGCAAAACGCAAGGTGACGGCAAAAGCTGTTGTTGCGGTGGTGCTTTCGGTTTTCATTCTCTTCATGTCGGTGCTTTCGGTGGCGCTTCCCGATAAGACTTTTTCGGAAAACGAGAATAAATATCTGAACGGATTTCCGGAATTTTCGTTGGATTCACTTTTCTCGGGCGATTATATCGCGAAAGTAGAAACATATTTGCAAGAGCACTTCCCATATCGCGACTTTTTCGTTGGCGGTAAAGCGGATGTTGAAATTGCGCTTGGAAAAGACCAAAACAACGGCGTTTATTATGGCAAGGATGGGTATCTTATTCAGCAGTTCTACGCTTCAAGCCAAGCGGATTTAGATAAAAAAATCGCGACAATAAACAACTTTATTGAAAAACTTGACGGCGTGAATGTGACAGTTTCCCTTGCACCAAGCTCAAATCTTGTGAACGGCGACAAACTGCCAGACAACCGCCCCGATGATGATATTCAAGCGGTGCTTGATTATATCAACGGCGAAATCAACGGGAATATCGCCAACCTTTCGACTACCCTCACTGAAATCAACAAGGTGCAACAGCTTTATTTCAAGACTGACCACCACTGGAACACTTACGGCGCGTATTATGCATATGCCGAAATCATGAAAAGCATGGGCGAAACGCCAATCCCAATCAGCGAATATGAAAAAGTTGTTCTTTCAACAGATTTCAAGGGCACAATGTTCTCGCAAGGCGGTTTCTTCAACGTGGCGGGGGAAGAATTCACTTTCCTTCAAAACAAAAATCCCGCAAGCCTAGTCGTTGACTACGGCGTGACGGGCGGTGTGACTGATACGCTGTTTTCTGATAAATACCTCACTGAAAAAGATAAATATGCGTATTTCCTTGACGGCAACCACCCAATGGTGACGGTGAAAAACGAAAACGCACCCATTGATAAGCACATCTTGATTGTTAAAGATTCATATGCCAACATCATGGTGCCATTCCTCGCCGACAGCTTTTCTGAAATCACGATTGTCGACCTTCGCTTTTATGCGGGTTCGATTTCAGATTACGTGGCAGAATATGGAGTTGACGAAGTTGTGATTTTATACAACATCGACGGTTTCCAAACTGATACGGGAATTTTTAAACTTAGATAATGAAATTGGGAGACCCTCAAGCGTTTATAAGCGTTTGGGGGTTTTCTGTTCCTGCGAGCAAGGTGAAAGGTGAAAGGTGAAAGGTGAAAGGTGAAAGGTGTGGTAATGCACTCGCTTCGCTCGTGCTTTCTATTTTTTAGTTATTTGGGTTTAGTGTTTGAGTGACTTTAGGGTTTAGTGTTTGAATTATTTGGAGTTTAGTGTTTGAGTTATTTGGAATTTGGGTTTGAATTATTTGGGGTTTAGGATTTGAATGATTTGGGATTTGGGTTACAAAACACAAATCACTAGCCACCAGCTAAGCTGGTGGTTTGCTCTGCCCCCCTGGGGCCTGTTCCAGCTCAACCTCAAAGGTTGGGCGAAGAGCTGACAGCCGCATCACTGTCTCTGACTTACGCCTAAAGGCGTTCTTTCTATGTCCTTTGTACTGGCTCACCCGTAAACGGGTCTACAAACTCCTTTATGCTCATTTGTTCGTATTCTTTATCTGCCTGTATTTGTCCTCTTATGTATTCAGCTATTTTCTTTTCGTTTTTCCCAACTGTATCTACATAATATCCTCGACACCAAAATTTCCTGTTCCCATACTTATATTTCAAATTTGCATATTTTTCAAATATCATTATGGAACTTTTTCCTTTTAGATACCCCATAAACGATGCCACGCTCAATTTTGGCGGTATTGATATCAACATATGGATATGATCAGGACACGCTTCTGCCGCTATTATTTCCACGCCTTTATATTCGCATAATTTACGCAGTATTATCCCTATGTCATTCTTTACTTTTCCATATATCACTTGTCTTCTGTATTTTGGAGCGAATACCACATGGTATTGACATCTCCACTTGCTATGTGCTAAACTATTATCGTTCATCTAGAACTCCTCCATGTTATTTTATTTGCAGCTGTCAACTACATTTATTATATCATGGAGTTTTTTATTGTCAAATTTCGTTATTCTTCCTCACCGCTAAAGCTATTCTTGCCTCACCAGCTTAGCTGGTGGTTAATTTACAATTAAAAGAACGCGGACTGCACTCCGCGTTCTTTTTGTAGATTTTATCCTGAAAGGATAGGTTATATCAATAACCACTTGGAAAAATGATTAGATACTGTTTTGTTTAGATATTATTTACACAAATATAAACATATTCAGTTGTTATTACACCACTGACTTCAATTTCGAATTTATATAGATAGTATGAGCAGCTACTTGCAGTGAATGTAGCAATTTCCTCAGCAACATACTCTTCCAAAGTATCCTTAGCAGTGTAACTAGTAGTTCCTGCAGTCAATGTTGCAAATGAATTATATACATAATACGTTTCGCCAGCAGATATTTCAGTTACATTGCTGCCCTCAAAAGCATACCAATCAGTAGATCCTGGCATTGTTGGATATGCACTATTACGTGTAGTGTTTAGTGTTTTTGTGATTTTAGCATCATCCTCAACATCAAGTGCGATTGTAACATACATTCCCAAAGCACCAGCACTTGTTGCTGTATCAGCATCATAGTTTGCAAGTATTTCAAGCAATTCATCACTGCTGTTTGCATCACTAATATTAAAATCAACATTTATAACAGTCATTGTTGTGTCACCAAGTGTAACACCAGTTTCTGTTGTGATTGTCAAAATGTCAAGAATTGAAGTTGCATAAGTTTCATCTTCACCCTCAACAGCACCAAGGTTGATTGTTCCCATTTGAGTATCACTCAACACAACTGTTGTCCATACAGCGTTTCCATCGACAGAACCATCTCCATCAATTGTACCGTCGTCACGAATGCTTCCATTATTATCAATGTCACCTTCATTTGTGATTGTGCCATTGTTTATGAATGTTTCTTGGTTTGTAATTTCGCCATCATAATCATTTGTGATTTCACCATTATTTGTGAATTCGCCACGATCGCCATTATATAATTCATCCTTATTTACAATTGTTCCATCATTAGTAAATGTTCCATCATTATACAATTCAACCTCATTTGTGATTGTGCCATTATTAATAAATGTACCACCGTTGCCGATTGTTCCATAGTTTGTGATTGTGCCATTGTTTACAAATGTGTAGCCTGCTGGAATTTCAAGTTCATCATCTTCTGCAATTAGCAAAGTAGTTCCCTCTGGAATTGTGATGTCTTTATCGATTACAAACTCGCCATAGTAAGATGGAATTTCAATTGTTTCCACATCTTCGTATGTCACATTGAATGTGTAGGCAACGCCCGCTTCGTCATAGTATGTTCTTGAGTAGTCTTCTTCAAGGAAGTCAGCATATAACATGAATGATGTTGCGTCGCCTGCAGGTTGAATTACACCGTCAATTTCACCAGAAGCAAATGCAATATGTCCAGTACCACCATCATAATATAACTTAGTTATGTCATAGATACCGTCTAGCGTGATGCATAGACCTGTATATACACCAGCTGATGATGCATTACTTTCAGGTTCATTCCTATAAGTCATATAAAGTGAATTGCTTGAAGCTTTCACTGTGATATCAACTACTGTACCATCAACGCTATAATCAACAGTGTAGTTACCAGTGTTTGAAGCATATGCAGCTGTGCCTGGCGTAGTAGAAAGTTCATCTACATTTGCCGCACTTCTTGCAGCTACTGTAATTCCATCAATAACGCTATAAGTTGGATAATATAAACCGTTATTTGTGAATGTTGCACCTGATGTAGTTGCAATTGCACCAAGAATTGTGCCGTTGTTTGTCAATGTTGCACCATCTGCAATTTCAACATCCATCAACTCGTATATATCTTCATCTACATTATAACAGAAAGGAATTTCCAATGTTGTACCTTTTGCAATAGTAACGTCCGCACCAATTACAAATTCATCAATGCTCATATCTGCATATACACCATCGTCAAGCGCATTTATGATTGTTGTTGGAATTGTCAAGTCTGCATCATTTAGGTAGTATACATTCACAGTATACACATAATCATTAGTATCAACATATGTTTTTGCATAAGCTGTTTTTGATGTATAGTTTGGATAGATTGCTGTCATGCCTACAGATTGGAAATCTGTGGTATTGTCAATAGTTGCAGAATCATACTCAACGCCACTCACCGCATCACCTTCGCTGTCAACAAATGTTAGGTATACGCCCGTGTATGCTCCTGTGTACTCTGCACTTGGTACAGCCATTTTCTCTTGTGCGTAGTAGAGATATAGTTCATCAGTCAATGTGATATAAACATCAAGAACCTTATCTTCCGCATCAAATGAACTTGCAACCGAATACTTTCCGTCATTTAGCATAACTTCATCATTAGCAACAATACTTGTTGTTCTTACACTTGCCGTGATGTTTGCAACGTCACCAAATGCTGAACCTGAAGTTTCACCAGCAAGATCACTTGTCAAATTATTTGTACCATTGATTACCAACTCACCATTGTTTGTGATTGTGCCTGAACCAGTGATTGTTGCACCTGCTTCAATTGTCAATGTTGCATCTGCGCTTATTGTCACAGCCACTTCACCGATATCAAATGTTGCACCTGATGGGATAACAACGTCGTTATAAATTGTGTATGAAGTGATGTCAATATCTTCGTAAACTGGGTTATCCACATCTGTTGTAAGATCTGTTATAACATCCTCAACCACTGTTGGGATAGAGATATCTGCTGCACCTTGGTATGTTACGTTTAGTGTGTATTCTACGCCAGTGCTATCCTTGAATGTTTTTGAATAAGCTGAGCCTGATGTGTAGTTGATATAAAGCTCTCCTGAGCCATCTGCAAACTCAACATCACCTGTAGTCACATCCGCACCTTCGATTTCTAGGTATGCGCCAATGAATGTGGCAGAATATGTGCCTGCATCTTCAAGCTTTTCGTTGTTATAATACAAGAACAAATCATCTGTCAATGTAATAACAATATCATAAGTTTTATAATATGCATCATAAGTTCCATCAATTGCATAGCTGTTATCGTTCAGCATAACTTCATATTCGTGATATCCGACTCCGTCATCAGCACTTTCTGGGTATACTTGTGCTCTTTTATATGCAGAGATAGCAGTTATTTCACCAATACCTTCGCCGAGAATTGTGCCAGTGCTGTCAGAAGAAATTGTTGCATCAATTGAGGCTCCCTCATTAACAATAAGCGTGCCTTTGTTGATAATTGTCAAGTCAAATTCTCCACTCACTGTTATATCTGCATTGATAGTCAATGTTTTACCAACTGGAATAGTGATTGTTTTTGCTACTTCAAGTGCAAATTCAGTTGCCTCGTCGATTGCAATTGTTGTTTGTGAAGATGCAAGGAAACTCTCAAGAGTTTCTGCTGTTACAGCTGTATTTTCTGCAATTGCTTCAATCACAGCTGTTGCAGGAGCACTATCCACAATCTCTGCATCAGAGCTATCAACAAATTTAACAACAGTTTCAGCTAAGGCTGCTGCACTCGCTTTTGCTGCTGCAAGAGCGGCTTCGATTGCATTAGCGTCTTCATCACCCACAAGGACTAAATCATCCACAGTGATTGCTGGGTATTCAACAGTGATTGTGATATCGCTTGCAGTTACTGAACTTGGAATTACTATTTTGATATCATCTGCTTCTGCACCTTCTGGAATAACAAGAGTGAAGTTTGTTGCCGCTGTGATTTCAAATGTTTCGCCTTCTAGTGCTGAAATATCGATGATTGCATCAGCGTTGCTAACAACGAGTTCAGTTATATCTTCTTTTGAAGATGTAACAACTACTTCAATTGCATCTCCAACCGTTACAGTTCCCGCTTTACCCGAAATCATGAGTGATGATGCGCCACTTGTTGTTAAAGTTTCAACTTCTGAACCTTCTTCCAAAACCGCTTTACCACCACTGACTGTCAAAGTTCCGATTTTCCCAAAAGCATGGAAAGAATCGTCTGCTGTAGTCACATCCATTGTAATGTCTTCCAAATCACAATTAGCATTAAATGTGCCATTTGGCAAGTATACAGTTATTGAATTAACATTTCCAGATATACTATCAAGATTGAATGTGCCTGTATATTCAGCATCACTGATTGTCAATGAACCATCAATACTGATATCATCTTCGTCTACGTCATAATAGTATTCACGAACAGCTTCATCCAATGATGATGAACCATCCCAATTCGGATCAACAACAACCGCTGGTGTAGTTGGTGTTGTTGTACTGCTGTCTCTATCACTTAGCGATACTGTGATTGACGTTGATTTGCTACCACCACTTGTTGAAGGCGTTTCTGTCACAACTGGGGTTTCTGTTGGTGCCACAGTTGGTGCAGCCGTTGTCGGTGCTTCAGTTGCTGGTGCGGAAGTGACAACTGGGGCAACAGTTTCAACAACATCTGAACTGCTGTTGCATGCCGTCATGCTGAAAATCAACGCAACAACCAGAACGATTGCTAATAATTTTTTCATAAATTCTCTCCTGTTTATTTACTTTGTACTTTATTAACCACATTATTACCAAAATTAAAATACTATGGTGTTAAATATTTAGTACTTAAGTAATATTTTATCACTAAAAAGTGCATATGTCAATACTTTAGTAGTTAAATATTGTATTAATTTATTATTTATATTACCATAGTATTACTTTTAGTATAAACTATATTATTATGATTACGAGAATAAAAGAATTAAGAGAGTATGAAAAATTATCACAAGCGAACCTTGCAAAAATTATTGGATACAGCCAAGGGAGTGTTTCGCAATGGGAATTGGGGACGAAAGAACCAACAGCATCCGCACTCACTGCACTTGCCGACTGTTTTTGTGTGTCAATCGATTATTTGCTTTGCCGAGAAAACGACATCGGCGTCATAAATATTGTTTACGGCAAAATCGAAAAGCATAATGATTTCCAAGAAATGTCTAAAATGTGGAAAAAACTCAATCTCGACAACCGCAATCGAATATTAGAAAGAACTCAAACGCTTCTTGATTTGCAATAAAAACTATTAAAAATCAAGCCCTTTAACACGCCCTTTTTTGGCACGCTTTTTGGTTTTGTGGAAAGAGGGGGCGGGGACGCTGTTTTTAAAGGTGAAAGGTGAAAAGTGTGGTAGGCACTCGCGGGGCTCGTGCACCCTATTTGGATTTGAGTAGTAAAAAAGGAACGCCCCTATTTGAATAGTTGCGTCCCTACTATTGATTACAAATATAATCGAAAAGCACGAGGGTACCGAGTGCATTACCACACCTTTCACCTTTCACCTTTCACCTTTCACCTTAAAAAAGCGTCGCAAAACACCCATCTCACAAAAGCAAAAACTGCGTGCCCCAAAAAAAGCTTCCTCGCCCTATTTTGTTCCAAAGATTCTATCGCCTGCGTCGCCGAAAGCTGTCACGATATAGCCGTGGTCGTTTAGTGGGGCATCGACATAATGAGCCACGTAAACATGCACGTCTGGGTGAGCAGAAATCACTGTTTCAACGCCTTGTTTTGCGCCGATAAGTGAAAGAAGTTTGATATTTGAAAAGCCACGGTCTTTGATGCATTGGATTGCAGCTGCCGCGCTTCCGCCTGTTGCAAGGGCTGGGTCAACAACGATACATTGTCCGTCCACGCCGTCTTTTGGAAGTTTGCAATAATATTCAACTGGCTCAAGCGTTTCCTCGTTGCGATAAAGTCCAACGTGACCAACTCTTGCGTTTGGGAAAAGTGACACAAGCCCATCAACCATTCCAAGACCCGCTCTCAAAATTGGCACGATAGTGATTGCTTCATCAACAACTGGTGACATGAAAGTTGAAATCGGCGCTTTTGTTTCCACAAGTTTAGTTTTGATATCCCTGAACGCCTCAAAGCCCATGAGCATAGCAAGTTCAGAAACAATCTCGCGGAATTCCTTAGTGTTAGTTTGTGAGTCACAAAGCTTAGTTATCTTGTGAGAAATCAGTGGATGGTCAAATACAGTCAAATTTTTCATTGTTATAGTCTCCTTTATGGTTATAGTTTCCTTTATGGTTATAGTTTTGGTTTTTATAGTAGTTGCGTTTTGGCTTAGAATTTTTTAAAGTGAAAGGTGAAAGGTGAAAGGTGAAAGGTGTGGTAATGCACGCGGCTTCGCCTTGTGCTTTCCATTATTTAGATTATTATCAAGACCAATCACTTCACGTGGTAAGAAACTAATATAGTAAAAAATTTAAAATATGGACTGCACGAGCGTAGCGAGTGCCTACCACACCTTTCACCTTTCACCTTTCACCTTTCACCTTTAAAAAAACGCCCAACCGTCACAGTTGGGCGCTTCCTTCAAATAATATACCCTCTATCAATACGCCCACTACCCTCTAGCCATTATATTTACTAGTCGTTGTATCTCCGCCGAAGGCTTCTTTTGAGATGTCTACTTGGGCTGATGCGATATCTGCGCCTGTTGATTTATCATCACCGCTGTGAGTGATTGCATTCACGATACTGCCGATGATAAGTGCTGAAGCAAGAGCTGTGAGCGTGAACATTGAAGTTCCTGCGATTTCGTTATATCCAAATTCGAAAGTCAATCCGCCGATACCACAAACGAGGATTGAAGCAACGACATAAAGGTTTCTGTTGTCGCCAAGGTCAACGTTTCTGAGCATTTGCAAACCTGAAACAGCGATGAAGCCGTACATTGCGATACAAGCGCCACCCATGACGCATTTTGGAATTGAGTTGATGATAACAACGAATGGTGTGAAGAATGAAAGAACCATACATCCAATACCCGCTGCCAAAATTGTGATTGTTGAAGCGTTTTTAGTGAGCGCCACACAACCGATTGATTCGCCGTATGTTGTGTTTGCACAACCGCCGAAAACTGAACCGACCATTGAACCAATACCGTCGCCAAGAAGAGTTTTGTCAAGTCCTGGGTTTTTGATAAGGTCTTTTTCGATGATGTTTGAGATGTTTTTGTGATCGGCAATATGTTGAGCAAGTTCAACGATACCAATTGGCATGAAAAGTAGTGCAAGGTTAGCAACAGCAGTGCCATCGATTGGATATTGACCCGCAGTTTGGATTGCTAGCATGAAAGTGAAATCTGGAACTTTCAAGATACTTTCGAAAGTGAAGTTGCCAAAAGTTGAAACAAATCCGTCAAAACTTAGAACTTGCATTGAAGCAACACCTGTTGCCATGCCAATCAAAGTCACAACAAGTGCAAGAGCGTAACCCGCGCCGATACCAACGATGAAAGGAATGAGTTTCAAGTTTTTTCCGCCTTTGATACTTGTCACAACAATCGCAAGGAATGTGAAAAGTCCAATGAAGATTGAAACCATGTTATAATCAGATCCGCCGTTTGCCATCATCCAGCTTGTTGCTGTGCTTGAAAGTGAAAGACCGATGAGTGTCAAAATTGGTCCAATGATAACTGGTGGCAAAAGTTTATTCACCCAGCCTGAACCGATAAGTTTGATAATAAGTGCGATGATAACATAAACAAGTCCCGCAAAGCAAACACCAATGATAAGACCCCAATAGCCATAGTTTTGTGTTGCCGCTGCTGAAAGTGCACCAAGGAATGTGAATGAAGAGCCAAGGAACACTGGGCTTTCACCTTTTGTTATCAAAATATAAACAACAGTACCAATACCCGCACCAAAAAGTGCCGCTGCTGGATCCATTGTTAGTCCCGTCATAGAAACGACGATTGGAACGAGAAGTGTCGCTGCCATGATTGCAATCATTTGTTGGAATGCAAACGTGATGATTTTGCCTAGTGACGGTTTGTCTTTTACGTTGTAGATTAGTTGCATAAGTCTTTCCCCTCTTATTTTTTGAAATTTTTCTTTTGCAAATAGAAAATTTCCTTTGCCATATAATCCTCAATTTCCCAAAATCCAAAAAGGGCATAAAAAAATCGCCTTTTTATATAGGCGAGCTGAACAGTCGTTTTTTGCAATTTTACGCGTTTTGTACATACTATATTATATATAACAAAAACCGCATCATAAAGCAATTCACAATATTTCATCTTGCCCACATCTCTGCATGGGAATTAAAGATTTCTTACATCAAAATTATACAACTTTTAGGGGAAGTTTGTCAAATGAAAGAGGCAAAAAAATCGGAGATTTTTTTAAGGTGAAAGGTGTGGTAGGCACTTATGGGTGCTTTGGAGGGAGTTTTGATTGGGGACTTATTTTTTTAAGGTGAAAGGTGAAAGGTGAAAGGTGTGGTAGGCACTCCGCTACGCTACGTGCACACCATTTGGATTTGGCTAGTAAAGTAGAAACGCCACTTTATACAAATAGCGTCCCTTCAAGTTGTTACAAATATAATTGAAAGCACAAGGCAAAGCCGCGTGCATTACCACACCTTTCACCTTTCACCTTTCACCTTTCACCTAAAAAACAGCGTCCCCCACCCAAACGCCCCTCCTGAAACAAAAAGCGGACACCCGCCCCCTTCTGAAACAAATAGCGTACAACAACCCCCTCCCCTCCCCCTCTCTCCCAACATTTGGTTAATATTTATAACTTTTTTGTCAAGTTTTTCATGTTTCGCAATTTGACAAATTAATGCGAAATTTGTTAAAATTATATCGTAATTGAATATTACTGATATAAAGTGATGGATATGGCATCGAAGTTTCTACCAAACCACCTGAAATGGTTTGACTATCAGTTGGATTTCGCAAAGTTTTTGCGTGTTTGATTGGTGGGTAGTTCCGCCTTTTTTTATTTTCTCAGCTTTTATTTCATTTTATTCAAATTCCAATGATTAAATTTTCGCGAAAAGCGAATTTATGGAGGGTTATATGAAGTTTCTAGACAAACAATTCAAACTTAAAGAAAACGGAACTACGGTAAAAACTGAAATTATCGCAGGTCTCACAACTTTCTTCACAATGGCTTACATTCTATTTGTAAACCCATCAATACTTAGTGCTTCTGGCATGTCTTCTGAAGGCGTTCTATTTGCAACTTGTATTGCTTCTGCAATCGGATGTTTCCTTATGGCATTCCTTGCAAACTACCCATTTGCACTAGCTCCTGGTTTGGGACTTAATGCATACTTTGCATACACTGTATGTTTGACAATGGGCATTTCTTACCAAGGCGCTCTTGCCGCTGTATTTATTTCTGGTATGGTCTTCATTATTTTGACTGTTACTGGCGCTAGAGAAGCAATCATCAACGCTATTCCTTCAGACTTGAAAAAAGCAATCTCTGTTGGTATTGGTATGTTCATCGCTTACATCGGTTTCACAAACTCTACACTTGTTATCGCAACTGGCTCTTGTCCAGTTATCAACCTTTATTCAGCTGACGCGCTTATCGCTCTTGTTGGTCTTGTTATCACTGTTATTTTGATGGCTAAAAATGTTAAAGGTTCAATCTTTATTGGTATCGTGATCACATCAATCATCGCAATCGTTGCGGGTCTTGTTGGTGGCGACGCTGTTATGACAACTCTTGGAATTTATATGCCAACTTCATGGGACTTCACTCCTGACGTTTCACTTGTTGGTGCTTTCATCACTGGTTTTGGTGACTTGTTCGGTTCTTCAAACGGAATCATGTCAGTTATCTTCACACTAATCACAATCCTTATTTCTTTCACAATGATCGACCTTTTCGACACTGTTGGAACTTTGGTTGGTGCTGCTCAACAAGGTGGCATGCTTGATGAAGAAGGTAAACTTCCACGCGCAGGTCAATGCTTGATGGCTGATGCCGTTGCAACTTCTGTTGGTGCTGTTATGGGTACTTCAACTGTAACAACTTTCGTTGAATCAACTTCTGGTATTTCAGCTGGTGGTAAAACTGGTTTGACTGCTGCAACTGTCGGCGTTATGTTCCTTCTTTCAATCTTGTTCACACCAATCCTTGGAATGGTTGCTTCAGCTGCTTGTGCTCCTGCACTTATCATCGTTGGTATCCTTATGATGGGTAACGCAACTGATATCGACTGGAAAAACTTCACTGTTGCTGTTCCATGTTTCCTTACAATCCTAGTTATGACAGTTTGCTATTCTATCTCTGATGGTATCGCAATGGGCTTCTTCTTCTATGTTATCATGCAAGTTTGCACTGGTAAAGGCAAAGAAGTTTCACCAGTACTTTATGTTGTAACTGTACTATTCGCTTTGAAATACGTTATCGCGATTTTGTAAGAACAAACAAATTTGATTATCAAGCTTTTGCTTTTTAATATAGGATAAGTTAATATAACAGATTGCCACCCTCGAGTTGTTCTTGGGTGGCTTTTTGTTTAGAAAAATTTTGGGGGGGACTTATGGGG
Organism: Bacillota bacterium; assembly: GCA_044426045.1. GTDB lineage: Bacteria > Bacillota > Clostridia > Christensenellales > CAMQZB01 > JAWXUU01. The sequence goes on along the minus strand of JAWXUX010000003.1, from coordinate 106,791 downwards.
GTTTTGGAGGGAGTTTTGGTTCGGGACTTATTTTTTTAAGGTGAAAGGTGAAAGGTGAAAGGTGAAAGGTGTGGTAGGCACTCCGCTTCGCTCCGTGCACCCTATTATATTTGGACAGCAAAAAAGGAACGCCCCTATTCAAATAGTTACGCTTCTCAAGTGGTTACAAATATAATTGAAAAGCACAAGGCAAAGCCGCGTGCATTACCACACCTTTCACCTTTCACCTTTCACCTTTCACTTTAAGTAGCAGCATCGCATAACCCCTCGCTAACCCCAAACCAAAAAGCGGGCAAAAAAAAATTCTCTCTCACCTCAAAGTTTTATATTGACAAACTGTCCTATATTGATTATACTATTAAGGAAGGATAATAATAAAGGGCACTTCTAAAAAGTATTGACCAAAGATTGATTTCAAAAAAAGTGCGTATTTTTTGCAATATTTCGAAGTAATATCGGGTATATTTCGAGAAATTTTGCAGAAAATCAAGCCTTTTTTGGGAATTAAGATTTGCGTTAAGAGTTTTTAGAAGTTCCCTAAAGTGGGGTATTTATGAACAGGGTATGTTTTGTTTGTCTTGGCAATATTTGCAGATCGACTATGGCGGAATTTCTTTTTAAAAAGTTGGTAGCTGAAAAAGGCGTTGCTGATGAATTTATCATTGAATCAAGGGCAACTTCGGACGAATCCGTTGGCTGGCAAGTTCACCACGGCACGGCTCTCGTGCTTGACAGGTTTGGCATTGACTATTCACAAAAGCGTGCGGTGCAGTTGAAAATTGAAGACGGAAACAACTTTGATTATTTTGTTTGCATGGACGATTCAAACATGACAAACACTGCAAGAATTCTTTCAATATATCACGATGCGGAAATTATTAAACTTTTGAATCTCACAAGCCGTCCTCGCGACGTTCTTGACCCATACTACACAAGAAACTTCGAACTCGCCTATCAAGACATAACAGAAGGGTTGAATGCTCTTATGCTTTATCTTGGATACGACGAATAAATAAATAGACGAATAAATAAATAAATAAATACACTTATAAAAATTATAAACACAAATCAATACTTTCAGATAATAAAAGGCAGATATGATAAGATTTCACAATGTTTACAAAACAATATCAAAACAACCTGTGGTGAACGGTATCACTACGGATTTTTTGCGTGGAAACATATATTGCTTGAACGTTCAAGGCGAACTTTGCCACGACACCCTTTGTGCACTTCTCACAGGGTATGCAAAGCCAACGATTGGCGAAATTGACTTTGGCGGGCGAATTTGTCCGATAACAGATTCCGTTTTGAATAATGATTCTGTTGTTATCATCTATCTTGAATATATCTTCGAGTTTGCAAAAAAACAAAATCCATTCTTGCAATATTCAAGCATAGAAACCATCGTTCAACTTTTGGAGCTTGACGATATCAAGTTCAAACGCATTGGTCAGCTTTCCGAGTTCCAAAAAGACCGCGTGAAAATCGCGAGCGGAATTCTTTCTGACTGCGAAATACTTGTTATCACAAAACCTGTGGTGACACTTTCAAGGCGAATACGCAGAAACTTTTTCAAGTTTATGCAAGTTTATAAAAAAGATAAAGTCATCATTTTCCTCACTCGTCAAGGGGGTTTGGAATATGAATACGACCAACTTATTCACATCAAAAACGGAAGAATAACGGGCTACACCAACACCTAGGAGAACTCATGATATTATTCGAAAAGGAATGGCAAGATTATAAAGATTCAAAAACGCTGTACAAACTGAAAGTACTAGCGCTTTTTGTGTTGCTTGTTAATATCGGATGGCACATTTATGTTTTCACCCTTTCCGCACTTCAATCGGGCATTGATTTCAACTTTATCTACATCGCTGAAATCGCCATTTCTTGGGTGGATATCATCAAGGTGTTCAATGCAACAAGCCTTTGTTTTTTCCTTCCAATCGTGATACTTTCCAACGTTGGCGCAGTTTCCAAAACCAAAATGAAAAATTCACACTTCTTTGCAACGGGCGTTTCAAAAGAAGGCATGGGTGCCGTGAAAATCGCACTCAGCGTGTTTGTTCCAGTTATCGTTTACGCTTTTATTACAATCATTATCTGTGTTGTGGCAAACTTCTTTTTCCCAAACAGTCCTTTTGTTGTGGATAACGCAAACGTCACTATTTCAACGCTTGAACTTTATCTTCGCCCACTCGCGCAAGTGCCGTTCATGCTGATGTGCATCGCAATCGCACTTCTTGCCGAGCAAGTTGGTAAAGACAAGCTGATTTCAATCTTCTTTTTCTTCACCGGATTTATCATGATTTTTGCATTGCTAGGGCTTTCATCTGTCATGCGTGACGGAATTATCGAAGTGTTCAACTACACATTCTTCACAAGCGCCACAATCAACACACAAAAATTCATCCTAGGCGAACTGCTCTTTTCATGCATCTTCATGATAGCCTTCACCCTTTCCGTGATGAGATATGCAAAGGTGGCAAAAATTTAGAACTTTGTTCCAAATTGAACGAAGTTCAATTTGGAACAAAGTTCAATTAAAAATTAAAAATTGTGGTAATGCACTCGCTTGTCGCTCGTGCTTGCTATAATTTATATATGGTATACAAAAAGGCGTAGGATTGAAAGAAATCCTACGCCTTTTATAATACTGTTTAAAAAATGGATTGCACAAGGGGCTTCGCCCCGCGTGCATACCACAATTTTTAATTTTTAATTTTTAATTTTTAATTGAAATAAATCGCTCCGCGATTTATTTCACGGGTATAAACAACTCAAAAATAAAGCTATCCACAACACTACTAAGTTCCTCAATCCTTTCTTGGGTTCTTATTGTCCACGCAAGTCTTACTGTTTCGGCGTGTTTTTTGCAATATTTTGTTACGTATTTATTTGGCATGTTTGCTTGGTCATATGAGATGAAATCGGGTTTTGATTTTTTGTTTAGGAGCATTGCTTTGAGCATGTATCTTTGGAAACATCTTTTTTGTTCGTCATAAAAAGACGAAAGCTGCCCGCGGAGGACTTCTGGTGCATTTTCGGCATACCAGATAATTGAATATGGATTGAAAGATTGAATTGCGAAATCAACGCCAGCTTCTTTGAAAATTCTGTAGGTTTCAGATTCAAGCGGACCGATATTTTTTGTCAAGTTTTTAAGCTCGCACAAAATTGGAGTTGTCGCGATTTCAAGCAAGTCAGAAAGAAGCGGAATTTTTTCATCAGTACCACAAAGGCGCAATTCTTGCGTCTCGGCATAGCTCATTTTTTCAATTTCTCCTTTAACCCCGCAAACACGCTCGGTTTCATGATCGTGAAAAATCACCACTTTGCCGTCGGTTGTGAGATGAACGTCGATTTCAATCGGATAGCCTTTCGCCATGCCCGCCTTGAAAGCAGCCATGCTGTTTTCGGGAAATTCGCTGTCGTGAAGTCCCCTGTGTGCTATATTTGAATTTTTCAACCAATGATTTTCTAAAATCCTCATATTACTCTCCATATTTCAATTTTATCCAAATTTTTATGTATGTATGTATATATATTTGGGCTTAATACCCCAAACTGTCCTTTATTATAATAACGTGCGCTGTTTGTGCGCTTGTTGGGCGATTTGAAATCAACATAGCCTTGCAAATTCTGTCGGGGCTAGTGCAATCGTGACATTTCAAATCAACGGTGCAAGGAGTTTTTTTGTTCAATCTTCTTGCGTTGAGTGGTGACGCGACATTTCGCACTCTGTCAATGGCTGATGCCAAATCTTTTGTGATTTTGTTTTCGCCGAATATATAAAAAATCTTTGAAGCGCCGTAAGCCATTTGCGAAACACGATTGCCTCTGCCGTCGATATTCACAAACTCGCCCGCTTCAGAAATTGCGTTTGTGCTTGTGATAAACACAGTCGCCTGCTTGCCAATTTCGATTGATTCATCGCGAGTGATACCCTCGCGCATGCACAAAACATCATAACCATCCTTGTGCAATTTTTCATAAACGCCAAGGCTTTCAACAGTCACGCTTCCGCCGTTGCCAATGATATCTTCTTTTGAGATATATTTTTTGATAACGCAACCGACATTTTCGCCCTTTTCAAGAACCTGCACAACATAGCCGTGCTTTTCCAAATTCAATGCAAGCGTTTCCACACTTATAACTTTATTTTCCATAATATTTCCCCCAAAATAATTATAAGATACCTTATATTATACTCCAAAAACTATCAAATTTCAATGATAATTGACTATTAATTATATGATTTTTCTGCATTATTTGTTAAAATTTATAAAAAACCCCTGAAATATCGATAGAATATTGAAAAATGCACTAAAACTGCTTAAAACAGTTGAGAAAAGATATAATTTTATGTATAATTTATACGATATATTATAAAAGTAAAATAAACTTAGGGCAAGTGCCCCAATAAGGAATAAATCATGTCTGAAAGAATGAAACACACCCGCAATTTTTGCATTATCGCACATATCGACCACGGCAAATCAACACTTGCCGACAGAATTATCGAGCTGACTGGTCAAGTTTCTAAACGCGATATGGAAAATCAACTTCTCGATTCAATGGACCTCGAACGTGAACGCGGAATTACAATCAAACTCACGCCGGTTCGCATGTTCTACACAGCAAAGGACGGCATTGAATACACATTCAACCTTATCGACACCCCAGGGCACGTCGACTTCACATATGAAGTGTCACGCTCGCTCGCAGCTTGCGAAGGTGCGGTTTTGGTTGTGGACGCATCTCAAGGAATAGAAGCACAAACGCTTGCAAACGTTTATCTCGCACTTGATAACGACCTTGAAATTCTTCCTGTTATCAACAAAATTGACTTGCCATCAGCAAGAGTTGACGAAGTTAAGCAAGAAATCGAGGACGTTATCGGCATTGATTGCGAAGATATTCCGCTTGTTTCAGCAAAAGAAGGCTTGAACATCGCCGACGTGCTTGAAAAAATCGTGGAACTTGTCCCACCGCCACAAGGCGACAGCGGGGCACCTCTTCGTGCACTCATATTCGATAGTTTCTACGACAATTATAAAGGCGTTATCTGCTTTGTGAGAATTGCAGAAGGTAGCGTGAAAGTTGGCGATAAAATCAAAACTTTCCTGAACACAAAAACATTCGACGTCACTGAAGTTGGCGTTTTCAATCCTAAACCATATTCAACTGGCATTTTGAAAGCTGGCGACGTTGGTTATATTGCAGCTTCAATCAAAACCGTGGAAGACACCGAAGTTGGCGACACTATCACGCTTGTTGATAATCCCGCGACAGAGCCACTTCCGGGATACCAAAAGGTTCAACCAATGGTTTATTCGGGTGTTTATCCCGTTGACGGAAGCAAGTTCAACGACCTTAAAGAAGCACTGTTGAAACTCAAACTCAACGATGCCGCGCTCACTTTCGAGCCAGACGTTTCCCAAGCACTTGGGTTCGGGTTCAGATGCGGATTTTTGGGACTTCTTCACATGGAAATCATTCAAGAAAGAATCGAACGCGAGTTCAATCTTGACATCATCACAACCGCCCCTGGCGTTTCATACGAAGTGACAAAAACCTACGGTGAAACTTTCATGGTTGATAACCCATCACACTTGCCACCAACTGGCGAGATTGATTTTATCAAAGAACCGCTTGTGAAGGCTTCTGTTTTTGCACCACCTGAATTTGTTGGCACAATCATGGAACTTTGCCAAGACAAACGTGGGGAATTTATCGACATGACCTATCTTGAAGAAAAGCGTGTTCGCCTTTTGTATCACATCCCGCTCAATGAAATCATCTATGACTTTTTTGACGCCCTCAAATCAAGAACAAAAGGTTACGCATCACTTGATTATGAACTCATGGGATATGAAAAATCCGACCTTGTGAAACTTGACATGCTTTTGAACAACGAAGTTTGCGACGCACTTTCATTGATCGTTCACCGCGAAAAAGCATACGCTCGTGGCAGACTTATCGCGGAAAAACTCAAAACTGTTATTCCAAGACAAATGTTTGAAGTGCCAATCCAAGCGGCAATCGGTTCAAAAGTTATCGCCCGCGAAACGGTGAAAGCAATGCGAAAAGACGTGCTTGCCAAATGTTACGGCGGTGATATCACAAGAAAGAAAAAACTGCTTGAAAAACAAAAAGAAGGCAAGAAAAGAATGCGCCAACTAGGCTCGGTTGAAGTGCCAAGTGAAGCGTTCATGACAATCTTGAAACTTGACTGATGAAAAAATCTATAACAAAAAATAAAAATGCGGGGATATATATTCACATTCCATTCTGCCTTTCAAAATGCGACTATTGCGATTTTGTGAGCTTTGCAGGAAGCGAGTGGAGGGAGAAGTATATCTCCGCTCTTTGCATTGATATCGCCCAAAAGGCGGGAAAATTTGCGGTGGGGGAAATTGACACTATCTATTTTGGTGGTGGCACGCCGTCGATTTTGAAATCGCACCAAATTGCTGAAATCCTCGCGTGCGTGAAAGAAAATTTCACCGTTTCGCCAAATGCCGAAATCACAATCGAAGTCAATCCAAAAACCGCGGATAAAGAAAAACTTTTGGATTTCAAAAACATTGGTATCAACCGCGTTTCGGTTGGTGTGCAATCTTTTGAAAATAGCGAGCTTACCGCCGTTTCACGAGCACACACGGGTGAAGAAGCCAAGGAAATTTTGCAAATTGCAAGCGAAATTTTTGATAACTTCTCGTGCGACCTTATGCTTGGACTTCCAAATTCCACAATGGCTAGCGTTTTTAAAAATATCAAAACCGCACTTGCATTTTCACCAAAACATATCTCACTTTATGGCTTGCAAGTTGAAGAAGGTACAAAACTTTTTGAAAACGTGGCAAACGGCTTGATTCTTCCACGCGAAGACACCGTCGCCGATATGTTCGAGCTTTCGGAAAACATGTTAAAAGAAAACGGGTTTTCACATTATGAAATCTCAAATTTTGCAAAAGACGGCTTTGAAAGCAAGCATAACCTCGGATATTGGAAACTCAAAGATTATATCGGTTTTGGCGTTTCTGCCCATTCCCTTGTCGGTCTTGACCGCTTCTACGCCCCAAACACCATCGAAGAATACATCACCGCCGTTATCGCAAACACGTGCGAACTGCCAGAAGAAACACTGACACCAGAAGAAGCCAAAAAAGAATATATCATGCTGGGTTTCAGACTTCAAGAAGGGGTCGACCTTATCGAATATAACAAAATGCTAGGCGGAAACTTCCAACAAGAATATAAATCCCAACTAGAAAAATTCGCACCATATCTTGAAATCACCCCAACATCAGCGAAAATCCAACCCCAATACTACTACATCTCCAACCAAATCATCTCGGAGTTTATGTAAAAACACGCAACCAAATCAAAATCTAACAAACCAAATAACTTACCCAAAAATCTAGCTAAAAATCCAACCATCCAACCAAAAAACAAGCCGTATTGAAAAACCCTCAATACGGCTAAATTTTCGTCAAAATACCCCCAAAAACACCATTCGTGCAGAAAAGTGTTGTCACAGCACACTTTTTCGTACGAATAAGTGTTGTCACAGCACACTTTTCTGCACGAATGCCAATTTTTCTATTGACAAACTGCGGTTTGTGATATATAATGCAGTTATAGATATGCTATAAAAAAAAGCTGATTTGCAACATAAAATATATAAGGTCACTTCTAAAAAGTCTTAACTCAAATCTTAATTCCCAAAAAAGGCTTGATTTTTCACAAAATTTCTAGAAAAACGTCCAGTTTTACGTCGAAATTCTGCAAAAAATACGCACTTTTTTTGAAATCAATCTTTGGTCAATACTTTTTAGAAGTGCCCATAAAGGTGCTGAAATGAAAAGATTATTGACAAAAAAATTAATAGAATGGAAAAATTCAAAAACTAGAAAACCTTTAATTTTGAAAGGGGCACGCCAAGTTGGAAAAACCTATCTTTGCCTTGATTTTGCAAAAGCATTTTACGACAACGTGGTTTATTTGCATTTTGAGGGAAGCCCTAGCGCATTGCATGAAATTTTCCAGCGCGACCTTGATCCAAAACGAATTATTCAGGAGCTTTCCTTTTATTCAAACCAAACAATTTTGCCCGACAAAACATTGATTATCTTTGATGAAATTCAAGCTTCCGAAAAGGCACTCACATCATTGAAATATTTTTGCGAGGAAGCGCCCGAATATCACATAATCGCGGCGGGCAGTTTGCTTGGGCTTGCAATCAATCGCGGAAACTACTCGTTCCCAGTTGGCAAAGTTGACATGATGACGCTTTACCCTTGCAACTTTGAAGAGTTCTTGCTCGCTTCCGGAAACGAAGTGTTGCGCGATGAAATACAATCTCATTTTGCAGATTTTTCTGAAATGCCAGAAATTTATCACGAAAGAGCCTTGTCGCTTTATAAAACTTATCTTGCAGTTGGTGGCTATCCCGCAGTTTTAAATAAGTATTTAGAAACTGGCGATTTCAATATTGTCACAGCCGAGCAAGCGGGAATTTCACAATCTTATATTGCCGACATGGCAAAATACGCAACGCATAATGAAACCGTGCGAAGCATTTCCATTTTCAACACATTGCCATCACAACTTGCAAAGGAAAGTTCGAAATTTCAATATTCGCTTATCAAAGCGGGTGCAAGATCGAAAGATTATGAGCTCAGCTTGAATTGGCTTAAAGCCTCAAGTGTAGTGCTTGAAAATATCAAATTGACAGAAGGGAAATTGCCCCTCAAAATCTATGAGCAAATCGATTCATTCAAAATATATTATTCCGATGTTGGCTTATTGTGCCACAAATCAGAAATACTCCCGCAAGACATACTTTCCACAAGCCTAGCTTCAGATAAAGCGCGTGGTCTTCTTGCCGAAAATTACGTCGCAAGCGAGCTCACCTCAAACGGTCACACCCTCCATTATTGGGAGTCAAACGGAAGAGCCGAAATGGATTTTGTTATCCGTGGCAAAGAAAGCGCCATTCCAATAGAAGTTAAATCAAGTGATAACGTAAAATCAAAAAGCCTTAAAATTTTCTGCGACAAATATTCCCCAGAATATTCAATCCGAACTTCCACAAAAAATTTCGGCTTCGAAAACAACATAAAATCCATCCCACTATACGCAGTATTTTGCATATAAAATAAGCCGTGTCAAAATTCGACACGGCTTTTATTCCTCATAATCATTAAAATACTCTCTGTCATAAAATTCCGCCATAGTGATTCCAGCACCTTGACAAAGCTTTTTTATCGTGTCAACTTTTGGCAACTTAGTCCTGCCATTCACAAACTCGTAATAAACAGAAGGTGTCAAGCCACCATTCAAGCAAAACTCATTCACCTTTTTGTTTTTTTCACTGCATAATTCGTTGATTCTAGTTATTATTGCTTCTCTCATATCCATATTACATCCCCCATAAAACAGAATACTGTTAATATATTCTACTATTCATCGCTATATAATACGAACAGAACTCTGTTATTATTGACTGCATACCTAATTTTGGTGTATAATATAATAACAGAATTCTGTTTTGGAGATTAGCTTATGATTTGTACATTTTGTGGGCATAGTGATTGTAATACGAGTGAATTATATCCAAAAATAAAAAAAGAGGTTGAAAAATTAATCGTTCATGGGGTAGCTACATTTTATAGCGGGGGTTATGGTGGTTTTGATATGCTTGCATTGAAAGTTGTGAGCGAATTGCAAGAAAAATATCCACACATTCAAAATATCTTAGTTTTTGCATATCTTTCGGAAGAGCACACCTCAAAATATCGCGACATATTGAGCAGATATCACGCAGAAAGCATTTACCCATTTGATAAAAAAATTCTACCACGATTTGCAATCATCAAACGCAATCAATGGATGATAAAAAATAGCGATTTTGTGATATCCGCTACAAAATTTCACCTAGGCGGTTGCGGACTGTCCCTAGAATACGCCCAAAAACTTCAAAAAAATATAATCTATATATAAAATAAGCCGTGTCAAAATTTGACACGGCTTTAAACTAATAAAACAAAGAATTATCGCAATGGGTATTACACCCGAGTTGCCTTTTTAATTAAGCATCAAACTCTCTCAAAAATTTCAAATATTCCAAAATATCTCAAAATATTCCAAATATTCCAAAATATCTCAAATAATTGAAGAAAACCGCATGATGCCGTACCTCCAATGGCAAAATCGTGCTTTATGCAAGGCAAAGGGTTGTTGGGGCGAGGGCGCGTACTTTTGTACGTAACCGAGCACAAATGTTCCGAAGCGCAGCAGAAAGTGCGATTTTGTCATTGCGCTGGCTTTAATCGTTACCTATTACATCACGTGCCGTGATGTAATAGCTCCACCTCGTTGCGGAGATCTCCTCAATGACCGCATAATCGCTTGCTGTATGCAAAATGTAGTTGTTTCCAAGATAGATTGCTACATGCCCAATTCTTTCAATTCCTGTGTTATAGTATCTGTCTGAGTTTGTGAAAAAGAGCAAATCGCCCCTTTTGATATCGCTTACGGCAACTTCCACGCCGTCAAGCGATTGCTCCCTTGAAGTTGAGCCAAGCTCAATGCCAAGAGTGCTTGCATATATGTATTGAACCATGCTTGAACAATCATAGCTATTGCCTGTGAAATAGCTGTTCAAGCTTCCGTCATAATTCAGATATCTCGTCGCGCCATAAACATACGGCGTGCCAAGAAGTGTGTAGCCAAGGTCAACAACGTCCTCGACTTCTTCTGAACCAGTTTCGAAATATGCTAAACTAGTGTAAATATCGCTGGCTGAAACGTATGCTGTACTGCCTTTATAAACCGTTTCATACCAACCGTTTTCTAAATCAACAAAAGAGACCATATCCCCCTTGTCAAGCGAACCAACGCAAGTCGAGCTTGTTGATGGCGCACTTCTAACATTCAGCGAGGACACGCACGACATAATCAAAATGTCGCAATCTGACGAGCTTTCTGCCCCAGCCGAGCTTGCATCTTTCAGCGTGCAATAACTCGCCGAAACATATGCCGTTGTGCCGTTATAGTTGATTTTGTACCAACTGCCCGACGTCGCAAGATATTCATAGCTTTCGCCATATCCCGCAACGGCATAAACTGCCGAAGATGTTGAAGCCCCGCTTCTGACGTTCAAGCCAGAAGTTGCAATAGTGACAACTTGACCCGTCACACTTTCAGTTTGACCGCTTGCACTGCCCGAATTCGAATTATCTTCGCTTTCAGGTGTCACCACACTGCCCGAGCTGTCGCTTTCGCTTTCCACAATTTTGCAGTAGCTAGTGCTTGCTGAAACATATGCAATGCCACCGTCAAAAATGATTTTGTGCCAACTGCCCACAGTTTCGAGATACACCGCAGTGTCCCCCGCATAAAGCATGCCGACTTTTGAAGCTGACGTCGAGGCTGACGTGCGAACGTTCAAATTCACTAAACTTTCCACCACTTTATTGGAAGCGGAAAGCGTTTCAACGTATGTATAAGATGAATTTGCCGAAACATAGGCATAACCACCATTATATTCAATCTTATACCACCCATTTGACTCGCTGACAAGCACGGCAGCCTCGCCTTTTGCCATAAGCCCAACAATGGATGAAGATGTGGAAGGCGAACTTCGCACATTCAGATTGACTTTTGAAAATACCATATCGATTGACGATATGGCAGAAACGGCTGACATAGTCGAAATTCCAAAATCTGAAACTTCGCAGTCGCTAGACATGCACACTGCGGAGTTTGCAAAATTGAACTCCACATCATCTAGACTGCCGTTATACGTGGAAGTCTCAGCGTAGACAACAGGCTTGTCCCCCGCCACCGCCTCCACAGTTGGAAGAATGATACCACAAGAAAAGGGCACGAGAATGGAAAAAGCTACGCCTTTGGCGAGTAGTTTTTTCTTTGACATTTTTTTCTCCTTTTTCTTTTCTGGCTCAAGGCGATTTGAAAGCATAACACAAAATTTTTTGCTTTCCCCTGAGCACACATTTATCATAACCCAAAAAAAATCCCGCGTCAACCACCAAAATTTGGCAGATGTGCGGGATTTGTTTCATTTTTATTGATTTTTCGCCATTTTACGGCATTTTCCGCATTTCTTCCAAAAGTTGGATTTTGAAATACGAGGGGAGTTTATAAATAGTTTTAAAATCTAGCAAAGGTAAACCCAATAATAACGAAAAAGCTATCAAATATCGTTTTCGCTCACAACTTCAAAGCCGTTTTCTGTTAAAAGTTTAGCCGTGCAACCGTCGCCTTTTTTGAGAGTGCCTGAAAATGTGCCGTCATAAATTTCGCCTTTTCCGCAAGATGGACTGCGCGATTTCAAAATGCAAAGGTCAACTTTTTCGCGTTTTGCAATTTCCAAAGCTTGTTTTGCACCGCTGAAATATTCTGCCGAAACGTCCGCCCCCACGCTTGAAATCACCTTTTCGCCGATGATTTCCGCTGGATTTCGCGGTGTTGAAAGTCCGCCCATAACTTCGGGGCAAACCTTGAAAACTTCCTTGCCTTCAAGAAATTTTATAACATTTTCACAAGGCTTGGCGTTTCCGTCGTATCTGCAAGGAATTCCAAGCAAACACGCAGAAACCAAAACCTTTTTCACTTCTTTATTATTCATTTTCGTTTGATTCAGTGCTTTCCACAGTTTCAGTATTTTCAACCGCTTCAGCTGTTTCAGTTGTTTCAACCGCTACAACTTCGCCGTTTTCAGCAGTTTCAGCATTTTCCCCTTCAACAGTTTCCGCTTCTTCAACTTCTTCTTCACGTTCAGAAACAGCGATTGAAGCAATCACGCTTTCAGAAAGGTTCATGATTTTCACACCTTGAGTGTCGCGCGAATAAACAGAAATTTGGTCGGCATGCACACGAATTATTGTGCCGTCACTTGAAATCATGATAACATCTTGGTCAGGACGAACGAGTTTAACACCCACGATGTCGCCAGTTTTATCGCTAAGCTTGCCCGCTTTCACGCCTTTGCCTGCTCTGCCTTGGATTTTATAATCAGTGATTTCAGTGCGTTTGCCAAAGCCTTTTTCAGTGATAGTCAAGACTTTTTCGCCGTTTTCATCGTGAAGTCTTATCATATCAACAATGCTATCGTCCGCGCCAAGGTTCATTGATTTCACGCCCTTTGAGCTTCTGCCCGTTGGACGAACGTCGGAAGTTTTGATTGCGATACATTTGCCGAATTTTGATGTGATAAGAAGATTATCCGCTTCTTCCGTTTTCAAAACTGTCACAAGGCTGTCGTCTTCGTCGATTGCAACGGCGATTTTTCCGCCTTTTCTGATTTTTTCATATTCAGAAATCGCAGTTTTCTTTATCAGACCTTTTCTCGTGATTGTCACAAGATAGCCTTCTTCATAGCTTTCAATCGGAATGATTGCTGAAATTTTCTCTTCTTGTTCAACAGGGAGCATGTTAACCATCGCCCTACCCCTTGCAATTCTTGTGCCTTCAGGGATTTCGTAGCCTTTTGCCACATAAACCTTGCCAAAAGTTGAGAAGAACAGCAAATCTTGGTGGGTTGAAGTCACGATGAGGTTTTGAACGTAGTCCTCTTCCTTTGTTTTGTGCGCCACAATACCTTTTCCGCCCCTGTTTTGAGCGCGATATTCCGCAGCAGAAATACGCTTGATATAACCGCCCGCAGTGAGTGTCACTACGATATCTTCTTCTTCAATAAGGTCGCCAATATCAAGATCGCCATAGTCCATTGAAATTTCAGAACTTCTTGGATCGCCATATTGCATTTTCACTTCTTCAAGGTCGGAAATCACGATTTCGTCGATTTTGTGTGGGTTTGCAAGCAAGTCTTGCAAATACGCAATAGTCTTTTTGAGTTCTTCAAGTTCTTTTTGAAGCGATTCAACTTCAAGAGCTGTGAGTCGTTGCAATCTCATTTCAAGAATAGCCTTTGCTTGCCTATCCGAGAGATTGAAGTTTTCACAAAGCGACAAAATCGCCTCGTTTCTATCTTTTGATGCTTTGATAACCTTGATGACTTCATCGATATTTGTGAGGGCAATAACCAAGCCTTCAACGATGTGTTCACGTTCCTTGGCTCTTGCAAGGTCGAAAGCCACACGTCTTGTCACAACTTCTTGTTGGTGGGCGATATAACAAGCCAAAATTTCTTTTAGCCCCAAAATTTTTGGTTCGCCGTCCACAAGTGCAAGCAAAATGATACCGTTGCCCACTTGCAAGTTTGTGTGTTTATAAAGCAAATTCAATGTGACTTGTGGATTTGCATCGCGCTTGAGATCAATCGCGATTCGCATACCGTGTCTATCAGATTCATCATTCACGCCCGCAAGACCTTCGATTTTTTTGTCGCGAAGAAGTGTTGCGATGTGTTCGATAAGTTTTTGTTTGTTCACTTGATAAGGAATTTCAGTCACGATGATTTTCGTTTTGCCGTTTTCCTCTTCAATATCCGCTTTTGCACGAATAACAACGCCACCACGACCAGTTCGATAGGCATTGCGAATTCCCGCACGTCCCATGATAACGCCACCCGTTGGATAGTCTGGCGCTGGGATATATTCCATAAGCTCTTCAACCGTGATTTCAGGATTGTTGATTTGTGCAACAGTTGCGTTGATAACTTCCGTCATATTGTGTGGCGGAATATTTGTCGCCATACCAACCGCGATACCATCCGACCCATTCACAAGAAGGTTTGGAAATCTTGCAGGCAAAACGCGTGGTTGAAGCATGCTGTTATCAAAGTTAGGATAAAAATCAACGGTGTTTTTATCGATATCACGAAGCATTTCATTGGCGATTTTTGTGAGCCTTGCTTCGGTGTATCTTTGGGCAGCAGCGCCGTCGCCATCCACCGAACCGAAGTTGCCGTGACCATCAACAAGAGTGTATCTGATTGAAAAGTCTTGCGCCATTCTCACGAGTGCGTCATATATCGCGCTGTCGCCGTGGGGGTGGAATTTACCCATAACTTCACCGACAATTCTCGCACACTTTCTGTGCGGTTTGTCGGAATAAAGACCAAGCTCGTTGCCCATACCAAACAAAATTCTTCTGTGCACGGGTTTCAAGCCGTCACGAACGTCTGGGATTGCGCGGGAAACGTTAACCGCCATGGCGTATGAAATGAATGATTTGCTCATTTCATCTTCTACCCTGATTTTATTTACCTTTGTACCGTCGAATAATTCTTCGAAGTTCAAGTTTGTTACAATTTTTTTAGCCATTTTTCCCTCTTATACGTCTAGTTCTTCAACTATTTTAGCGTTCTTTTCGATAAACTCACGGCGAAGCTCTGGTTTTTCACCCATAAGCACAGTGAAGATATCATCGGCAGTCACAGCATCTTCCATTGTGACTTGCAAAAGCGTGCGGTTTTGCGGATCCATTGTTGTTTCCCAAAGTTGGTGGTGATCCATTTCCCCAAGCCCTTTATAACGTTGAACGTTTGCATTGCTTTCCTTTTTGCCACTTTCGGCAAGGAACGCTTCAAGTTCTGCCTCTTCATAAAAATAAACTGAATTTCCGCCTTTTTTCACCATGAATAGTGGTGGTTGAGCGATATAAACATGCCCAAGTTCGATAAGCGGACGCATGAAACGATAGAAGAATGTGAGAAGCAATATTCTGATGTGACTTCCGTCAACGTCGGCATCTGTCATGCAGATGATTCGATCGTATCTCAAATTATCTTCGTTGAAATCCTCGTTGATACCACAGCCAAACGCTGTTATCATTGCCTTGATTTCCTCGTTTTCGAAAATTCTTGATTCGCGCGCCTTTTGAACGTTCAAAATCTTTCCGCGAAGTGGGAGTATCGCTTGGAAACGGCGGTCGCGACCTTGTTTTGCAGTGCCACCCGCACTGTCACCTTCGACGATATATATCTCGCAATATTTTGAGTTCTTTTCAGTGCAATCTGAAAGTTTGCCTGGCATGCTGTTGCCTTCCATGGCGTTCTTTCTTCTTGTGAGTTCACGCGCGTTTCTCGCCGCCTCTCTCGCTTTTTTTGCAGTGATAGACTTCATGATAACTTCTTTTGCACGCGCTGGGTTTTCTTCAAGGAAAGTTGCAAAATCTTCTGAAATCGCCCTTGAAACATAACCACGCATTTCGCTGTTGCCAAGTTTTGTTTTCGTTTGACCTTCAAATTGTGGTTCTGGAAGTTTAACTGAAATAACCGCAACAAGCCCTTCACGAACGTCCTCACCCGAAAGCGATTCGTCATCTTTGATGATTTTTTTGCCTTTAGCAAAGCTGTTGACAACTTTTGTTAGCGCTGTTTTGAAACCGTCGAGATGCGCGCCACCTTCTTCAGTTCCGATATTGTTTGCGAAAGTGAAAATTCTTTCGTCAAAGCTGTCGTTATATTGCATTGCGATTTCAACAACGCATTCGCCAAACGGTTTTTCAAAATAGAAACTGTTTGGGAAAATGATTTCTTTCTTTTGATTGAGATTATCGACAAATTCCGCAATACCACCCTCGAAGTGGAAACGGTCTTGTTTTTCTTTTCCCTCGCGCAAATCTTGCATGCTGATAACAAGCCCTTTGTTGAGGTAAGCAAGTTCACGAATACGCTTTTTCACAGTGTCATATTCAAACACGCATGTTTCAAAGATTTCATCATCGGGAACGAACGTCACTTTTGTGCCAGTTTCGTGGGCATCACCCAAGATTTGAAGCGGTGCTGTTGGCACGCCACGGTGATATTCTTGGAAAAAGTGATTGCCGTCTTGGAAAATTTCCACTTTCAAATTTTTTGAAAGCGCGTTAACAACAGAAAGACCAACCCCGTGAAGTCCGCCTGAAATTTTATATCCGCCACCGCCGAACTTACCGCCCGCGTGAAGCTTTGTGAGCACGACTTCAACAGCCGAAATGCCCTCTTGTTTGTGAATACCCGTTGGGATTCCACGTCCGTTATCACGAACGCTACAACTGCCGTCGGCATTGATTATCACAGAAATCTCACTGCAATATCCAGCGAGCGCCTCGTCGATAGAGTTATCCACGATTTCTGTTATCAAATGATGAAGCCCACGCGCATCAGTCGAGCCAATATACATCCCCGGACGCTTACGAACTGGATCAAGACCTTCAAGAATTTGAATTTCCGATTCGCCGTATGCATGTTCAACTTTTGCCATATTTTCTCCTTTCGCTTTCCTATTGATCTGCGGGAAAGTTCGCATTTTTTATTTCGCTTTTTATTTTTCATAACTGCATATATCTTACTATATGATACTATTCCAATTATACCACACTTAGAAATTAAATTCAAGTCTTTGCAAGTTATTTGTACACAAAATATCATTTAAAGCCGAAATTTGTGCTATTTTTGAAAGTTGCTACATTTTTAGACGAGAATGGCGAAAAGTGCAACTTTTGAAATTTCAATATTTTTCGCGTTTACAGCCTTTTTGATAGGTTTTAGTGGCAAAAAAATTTTGTGGTGGCAAAACGCTTGTGTTTATTGATTTTTTTGATATAATGAAAGTATTGAAAAATCTAGCATGATTTTTGAATTATCCTGACGAAAATTGTCTTTTCGCAGTTAAAAAATCAAAAACTGCGAATAATATACGATATAAAACAAGGCGGAAAAAATGAAAGACTCTACTATGAACTTAATAAAAAAACACGGTGAAGCGCTCAAATTTATTGCGATTGCAATTCTTGCCGTGATGTGCTTTTTGGTGTGCTTTTTTGCACTGCCATGGCTTTTTGGCATCGCAACGGGGGTGGCAGCTGCGATTTCAGCTGGCGTGACGCTTGTTTTTGCGTGTGCACTTATTATTTTGAGAAACTTTATCATCGATTTTGTTGTGAAATATCAAGAGATTGTGAAATATGGAATTTTTGGCGTTTTGACAACGCTTGTGAATTATTTTCTTTATATCGCATTCACGCGTGGACTTTTCATGCACGAACTTTGGGCAACAGGCACAGCGTTTGTGCTTTCAATCATCTTTGCCTACTTCACAAACCGCATTTGGGTTTTTGAATCAAAAGCAAAAGGCAAAAAACAACTGAATGAATTTTGCAAATTCTTTATCGCAAGAACATCAGGACTTTTTATCGACCTTGGCATAATGTGGCTTTTCGTGACAAGCCTCGGATATAATGATTTGGTAGTGAAAATCCTATCAAATATCTTCATAATCATCCTGAACTTCGTGATTTCAAAACTGTTCGTCTTTAAAAAATAGGGGGAGAGGGAGCCGAGGGAGTTGCCCGCTTTTTGGGTTTTGGGAAGCGGGGGTTTTTGCGACGCTTTTTTAAAAGTGAAAGGTGAAAGGTGAAAGGTGAAAGGTGTGGTAATGCACTCGCGTACCGCTCGTGCTTTTCAATTATATTTGTAACCACTTGTAGGGACGCAACTATTCAAAGGGGCGTCCCTTTTTTACTGCCCAAATACAAATAGAGTGCACGGAGCGAAAGCGTAGTGCCTACCACACCTTTCACCTTTCACCTTTCACCTTTCACCTAAACCCCCATCTGCACCCAAACCCACCACAATGCTCCCACAACCTATCACCCACTCCCCCGTATATTTCCCCTTTTTTTGCACAAACTATATTTGCGAAACTAAATCGCTAAAAAAATTTTGGAGAATGTATTATGGAAAGAACACAATCAATTTGTTGCAATGTCCCTTCTTGCGTGCACCATGAAAAAGGTGACAAGTGCGGACTTTGCGAAATCAAGGTAACAAACAACAACGAAATTCAAACAGCTCACTATTGCGGTAACTACGAAGAATGACAAAACGCAAACAATGAGTTCCTGCTTTTTCTTGACGAAAAACATAATTTAGCGTGAGAAAGCGAAACAGAAGGCGAAACTGATTAGGTTTTGCCTTTTGTACATAGAAAAAAAGTGAAAGGTGAAAGGTGAAAGGTGAAAGGTGTGGTAGGCACTCGGCTTCGCCTCGTGCACCCCATTTTGGATTTGGACAATAAGAAAGGAGCGTTCCTATTGAATAGTTACGCTCCTATTATGGATTACAAATATAATTGAAAGCACAAGGCGAAGCCGCGTGCATTACCACACCTTTCACCTTTCACCTTTCACCTTTCACCTTAAAAACCTTCCTTTCCCATCAACGCCACAAAAAACACTACCGCACTTCAAAGCCTCAACAATATTTTCTACGTTAACTCGCTCGGTGCCACTCGCACCGCTTTTCTCTCCCGCTTTTTGGGAAATCAGATAAACGAACTTATATTCTTCGTTCATTTGCCACCAGCCGTAAAGTTTGAAGCCTTTTGAAAAGAAGTTTTTCATGCTTGGGATATTGCTTTCTAAAACAACGGCAAAAAGCCTTGAATTCTTTCTAACTTCACCAGCAACTTGCAATAAAACATCGCTCATTTTGCTTGAAATTCCAAGTTTTCTGAATTTTTCCGCCACAAAAAGTCCTGAAAATTCCAATATATCATCTTCAAATGGGAAACTTGGGAAATTTTCGTTCACCTTTTTTACCCCCACTTGATACTCGCTGTCAAAATCTATCGCGCAAAGCCCGCAAAGCTCGCCCCCGATAAATCCGCCAAGGAAAACGCCCCCGCCAGAAAGTATGCTTTTTATTTCGCTATCTTTATATGGATAAAAATCCGCTTTGTTTGCTAGCCTTGCAATTTCACTTTCGTAAAATCCAAAAACCAAATCAAAATCTTCTGTCACAAGTGAAAAAACTTCAACTTTTTGATTATCCACTGTTTCAAACGTGCTTATTAATTTTCTTTTTATTTCTCTTTCAGCCAAAATTTCACCTACGCCTCAATCTTGCCATTTTCAAGATTTTCAATCACCCACGCGAGCAAAAATTCATCATTGGAAACATCCGCAACCAAGTCGCAAACCGCTTTCGCTTCCGCTTTCGCATTGGTTGGGCAAATTGCAAAATCCGCCTCTTCAAGCATGCGGACATCGTTTTGATGATCCCCCATTGCAATAAATTTCTTGCCTTTATATTTATCAATTTTGCGAAGTCTGTTCAAGCTGTCGCCTTTTGTGAACCCCGCAGGAATGATTTCAAAATAGAATTCCGAAGAATAATTCACCTCAAAAATCCCCGCAAATTCCTCTTTTGCGAGCCTTTCGATTTCCATAAGCTCGGATTTAACTGCAGAATGAAACAACATTTTATTCCACGTTAAATCCGCCATATCAAACATGTCGCAAAGCACATGTGCAACCTTTTCGCGCACAATATATTCGTCAATCGACTTAGTGTTTGAAGCGACATAAAGCCCTTTGTCGGTGTACATTTGCAAGCAAAGACCAGGGAATTTATCAATTTGACGTTGGATAAAAGGAAGCAAAATCCCCGTGTCAAGACTGCCACTCTCGCAAATTTCATCCTTATTGCTGTCATAAATCACCGCACCGTTTGTGACGATACAATGACCATTGATGTTGAGTGTATCCACAAAATTCACAATACCCTCACGAGCGCGCCCCGTCGCAACGGAAAACGTCCCGCCGTTTTCGACAAAATAGTTAATAGCCGAAATATTTTCGCTGTCGATTTTATGGCTAGAATTGATAAGTGTGCCGTCCATATCCGTTATTATATACACATCTTTAAAATTAGTCATACTTCCTCCGTGTGAATTTCACTTTGTTTTATTGCTTGAGTTCTTATCAATATGATTATACCCAATACCGTCGGTTTTAGCAACATATTTTCCTTATTTTGCGAATATTTCTTGACATTTATCACCGAAAGTTATATCATGAAGCAAAATGGACATACATTTTTAAAACTGACAAATTTGGAGGTTATTATGCAAAAAAATATTCTTGACGGCATCGGTGATACACCGCTGTTCAATTTTGAAAATTATAAAGAAACTTACAACATAAACGCAAATGTTTATGCTAAACTTGAAAAATATAATCCACAAGGTTCAATCAAGGACCGCGTGGCAAAATATATGATTGAAAAAGCCATGGAAAACGGCGTTTTGAAAGTGGGGGGCACCATCATCGAGCCAACAAGCGGAAACACGGGAATTGGGCTTGCATATATCGGCAAACAGCTTGGCGTGAATGTCGTTTTGACAATGCCCGCTTCAATGAGCATTGAACGCGTGAAATACATGGAAGCACTCGGAGTCCAAGTGATTTTGACAGATAAAACGCAAGGCATGAAGGGCGCTATTGCAAAAGCGAAACAGCTTGAAAGCGAAATTTGCGGTGCGGTGATTCTTGATCAGTTTGCTAATCTTGCAAACCCACTTGCGCATTTTGAAACAACTGCTCCTGAAATTTTCGCTGAAATGAACGGCGAAATCGACGTTTTCATTTGCGGAATTGGCACTGGTGGCACGATTTCTGGGATTGGCAAATATCTTAAAGAACGCCTTCCAAACGTGGAAATCATCGGCATTGAACCCGCAGAATCGCCTGTTATCACAAAAGGCAGTGCGGGTGCTCACAAAATTCAAGGCATCGGCGCAGGATTTGTGCCAGACGCCCTTGATACTAGCGTTGTTGATAGAGTTATCACCGTTTCAGGTGACAACGCTTTCAAAGGGGTGCATATGCTTTCAGAAAACACATCACTTCTAGTTGGAATTTCAAGCGGAGCAAACTTCTTTGGAGCATGCGAAATCGCAAAACAACCAGAATACGCTGGCAAAAATATAGTAACAGTTTTCCCAGATGGAGGAGATAAATATTTTTCGGTTGAAGGCTATCTGTAAAAAATGCGTAGCATTTTTTACAAGGTGAAAGGTGAAAGGTGAAAGGTGAAAGGTGAAAGGTGAAAGGTGTGGTAATGCACTCGCTATCGCTCGTGCTTTCTATTATTTAGACATTATTATTAAAACCAAACTCTTCATATAGCAAGGAACTAATATAGTAAAAAACTTAAAATATGGGCTGCACGAGGCGAAGCCAAGTGCCTACCATACCTTTCACCTTTCACCTTTCACCTTTCACCTTAAAGCATACCTACACTCACCCCATTCTCCCCAACCCAAACTTACCTACAAAAAAAAAGGACACCCCCTCATGAACAATTTTATTCGCACAATTTCAATGATTGGAGAGGAAAATTTTTCCGCTCTTGAGAACTCTTCTGTTGCCGTTTTTGGGCTTGGCGGGGTTGGTGGTTATGCCGTCGAGGGGCTTGCTCGCTGTGGCGTTTTGAATTTTTATCTTTGCGACTGCGACGTTTTTTCTGGCAGTAATCTAAACCGCCAAATTCTTGCGACAACAAAAACTGTTGGCAAGTCAAAAACCGAAACGGCAAAAAATCGTATTCTTTCAATCAACGAAAATGCAAACGTTCAGCTTTTTGATTGTTATTTCAATCGCGACACGGCTGCGGATTTTCCATTCGAAAAGTTTGATTATATCATCGACTGCATTGATTCGATAACTTCAAAAATTCTGCTTGCGGAAATCGCGATCCAAAAAAACATCCCCATCATTTCGTCAATGGGCACGGGAAATAAAACCGACCCGACCAAACTCGCCGTTGCGAAACTTTCAAAAACGTCGGTTTGCCCACTTGCGAGGGTGATGCGGTCGGAACTGAAAAAGCGAAATATCGACATTAAGGTGGTTTTTTCGACAGAACTGCCAACTGTGCCAAAAATCACATTTTCTGATGAAAAAAACCTTAGAAAGGACGTGCCCTCTTCAATGGTTTTCGTGCCAGCAGCAGCAGGACTTTTGCTCGCCCGTGAAGTGGTTTTTGATTTGATAAAATAAATTCAAAAATATTCGATAAAATAAATTTAAAAATAAATTCAATAAAATAATTCAACAAAATAAAAAAGAGCTATCGTCAGATAGGCACAACTTAAAACGTCAAAAAATTTTTGGGGTGGTTATAAAAATAAGCGTCCCATACAATAGGAGAAATAAATTATGGAAAAACTTAAACTTGTTGCATCAGTGCAAGACATATCTTGCCTTGGAAAATGCTCACTCACAGTGGCATTGCCTGTTATTTCTGCTTGCGGTGTTGAATGTTCTATCATTCCAACAGCAGTGCTTTCGACTCACACAGGGGGCTTTGAGGGCTTCACATATTGTGATTTGACAGCTGAAATGGAAAAAATTTACACGCATTGGCAAACTCTTCCAAGAAAATTTGACGCACTTTACACAGGCTTTCTTGGCAAAGACCAAATTGATATCGTTTGCGATTTCTTTTCAAAGTTCAAAACGCCAGATAACATCATCTTGGTTGACCCTGCAATGGCGGATAACGGCGTGATGTATTCAATTTTTGACGAGGCTTTTGCACGCGACATGAAAAAAGTTTGCAACAAAGCGGATATCATCATTCCAAATATCACAGAAGCGTGCTTTTTGACGGGCACTGAATATTTCACCGATATCGACAACAAAGAAAAAATCGAGCACCTTGTTTCAAAACTTCTTGAAATCGCACCTTGCGTGGTTCTCACGGGCGTTGTGGCGGACAAAGGAATGCTTGGCGCTTGCGTTGCAACTCGCGGTGGGGAAATTTCTTACCACCAAAACAAAAAAATCGACGGTCACTTCCACGGAACAGGCGACCTTTTCGCCTCAACATTCCTCGCATCCCACCTCCGCGGAAAATCCCTCGCAACCGCAACTCAAATAGCAGTGGATTTCGTTTATGAATCTATCCTAGAAACAAAAAATCAAGCCAACGAAGCCAAATACGGCCCAGCTTTCGAACTTGCAATACCGAAACTTATTGAAATGATAAAAAAATCATAGATTTTTTTATCATTTCAAAGTGAATAGTGAATAGAGAATAGTGAATAGTGACGGTAGGCACTCAGCGTTGCTTCGTGCACTCTAATTTCAATTTAAAACTATTATAGCGACGAACAGTTCGAGTTGTTCGTCGCTATTATAATTTCAAAACATAGAAAGCACAAGGCGAAGCCGAGTGCATTACCACCACTATTCACTATTCTCTATTCACTATTCACTTAAAAAAAGCGGACGCCACGCGTCCGCTTTTTTTAATTCACTATTTCACTGAAAATATTTTGTGCAAATTTTCCAACGATTACTTGCACTCCGAATTTTCCGTATCTCAACACTCCAAGGCAACCTGCATCTTTCAAGTTTGTGTCATTCACAAGTTCCAAATCTTTCAAGCTAAACCTGATTCTTGTCGCGCAGATTTCCGCATTGAGAATATTATCTTTGCCGCCAACGTTATCTGTTATGACTTTTGCCATATTTTCATAAACGTATGTCATCAGAATACCCCCCTTGTAATCCACAAAACACATCCCAAGTGAAGTCAGAATGTGTTATTTGCATAAATTATATACCTCTCAAAAGAGTTTGTCAATAACATTTTTGAAAAAATCGTGAAAATTTTCGCAATAATTTCAAAAGAACTAAATCTGCACTTATCCCACTGGAATTTCAACAGTTATTGTCGTTCCGCGACTGGCGGTGCTGGCGATAGAAACGCTTCCGCCATATAAATCGACAATGTGTTTCACAATCGAAAGCCCAAGCCCCGTGCCACCCGCTTTTCGTGAGCGAGATTTTTCCACACGATAGAACCTTTCAAAAATTCTGTCTTGGTGCTTTTTATCAATCCCAATTCCGTTATCAGAAACTGCGATCACGACATTTTTACCCACAATTTTACCGCTCACTTTCACAAATCCGTTTTTGCGAGCACTGCTGTATTTCACGCCGTTTTCCACCAAATTTTTGAGTAGCTCGTAAAGGTGGACGGAATTCATCTTGATTTGCACATCGCAATCGGCTTTCAGTTTTATGTTTTTCTTATAACTTTCGATGGCAAGGGTGTCGAAAACCTCTTCCGCCGTGCGCACGACATTCAAAATTTCAACGTCGGCAGTTTGTGAGTTTTCGATATTTGAAAGCGCAAGCATATCATCAATCAGCGTTTTCATGCGCACAGTTTCGCTCGCCATTTTTTCAAGCATGCCCGCTTGTTTTTCATCTGTTATTTGAAGCGCCAAAATCTCCATGAACCCCGAAACAACGGTGAGCGGAGTTTTCAGCTCGTGGCTCGCGTTTTCGAAAAATTCACTTCGCATGACCTCGGCACGCTTTCTTTCGGTGATGTCACGAATGGCAAGCACGCGATTAAACGATTTTGTTGGCGTTTCAAGATAGTTCAAAAAGCAAAGATAAATTTTCTTATCAATTTCCATTTCAAAAATTTGATTGTTCTCGTCTTGCAACTTTTCAGTGAACTGCGAAAGTCCAGAAAGATACTCCACAGGCTTTCCGATTGTCATGTCGTTAACATCAAAAATGCGTTTTGCAGATTTGTTTATCGTTGTGATTTGATTTCGCATATTGATTGCAACAATCCCATCAGCAATGTTGTTAAGAACATAATCAAGCTTGGTTTGCTCGCTTCGCACCTTTGCAAAACTTGTCATGACCGACTTGTTTATTTCGTTGATTTCCACAAGCAGTTCCGCAATTTCCCCATCGGCAATATTGCAGTCAATCTGAGTGAACTCCCCGCGATTCACAGCCTCGAGACTGCTTTTCACAAGCTCAAGAGGTTTCAGCGACTTTTTGCCGAACACAACCGACATCAAGACCCCCAAAACGCCTATCAAAATCAACACCGTCACCAAAATTGGCAACGAGTCATAAAAATACGCACGCACGGAAGCTAGCGAAAGCGCAATTCGGATTATCGCCGTTTCGCCGTTATATTCCGCATTAACTGCATAATAAATCATGTCGACACCAAGGGTTTCGGAATATCTGATTTCCGCCTCGGGCGTGCCATTCACCGCCGCAAGAACCTCGGGACGGTCGAGGTGATTTTCCATTTCCGTCACGCTTGCATCGTTATCAAACACGACTTCACCGCTTGTTTTCATCACCGTCACGCGATAGGAAACATCATCAGGGACAGCAATATCCCCAAACATCTCAAACTGCTCCTTATACGTGAGCGCGTATTCTTCAACCGAGCTCATGGCGTATTGCTGGTTGTCTTGGCTGGTCACATAAATCCCCCCAAAAAACATCAGCACAAGCACCACAAGGCTTGTTATTATGTTGAAAGCTAGCAGTTTTTTTCTCATTTTAAAATATATCCTACCCCACGAATAGTTTCAATCTCGCAACACGAACACGTGCTTGCAAGTTTTTTGCGAACTTCTTTGATGTGCATGTCAAGAGTTCTTGTTTCCCCAAAAAAGTCGGTTCCCCAAACTTCTTGCAAAATATTTTCACGAGTTGTCACCACCCCAAAATTTTCGCAAAGCATTTTGAGAAGGTTGAATTCCTTCAACGTGAACACGCAAGAATTGCCCGCAATAGAAACCGTGTGCACCGATAAATCAATCACGATGTCCCCGCAAAGAATTTCAACTTTTTGTTTCTTCTTGGTTTTTCGCACATTCGCTTTCACCCGCGCAACAAGCTCCATAATGCCAAACGGCTTAGAAATATAGTCATCAGCACCCATGTTGAGCCCCTTGACTTTCGAAACTTCCTCGCCTTTCGCGCTGACCATAATAACCGGAATATCGCAATATTTATCACTTGACTTGATTTTTTCAAGTATTTCAAATCCGTTCATATTTTCAAGCATGATATCAAGCAAAATTATATCAGGAATTTCATTTTCCAGCACAGCAAAAAGCCCGTCCGCCCCTTCAAAGCACGAACAGCCAATATTTGCACTTTCAAAAGCACAAAGATATAAATCCCGAATAGCAGACTCGTCGTCCACACAAAAAACATTCAATTCATATTTCATAATAACTCCCGATTATCAGCTTGGTTTGTTGTTTAGTTTATTATAACATAAAATGTGGGAAAAAGCAATGGGGCGGGTGGGGGCACGCTTGGGGGGTTGGGGTTAGCGATTGGGTGTGGGACGCTTTTTTTGAGGTGAAAGGTGAAAGGTGAAAGGTGAAAGGTGTGGTAATGCACTCGCTATCGCTCGTGCTTTCTATTATTTAGATATTATTAAAACCAAACACTTCACGCGGCAAGAAACTAATATGGTAAAAAATTTAAAATATGGACTGCACGAGGCGAAGCCAAGTGCCATACCACACCTTTCACCTTTCACCTTTCACCTTTCACCTTAAAAAAGCGTTCCTCTCCCTCCGCCAACCAATCCCCCAATGCGGGCACACACTCCTTCCCCTAATAAACCAAATCCTCGTGGGCTTTGTGCACTCCTGTCACTGCGTATTCTACCCATTCGCCAACGTTTACTGCGTGGTCGGCGATTCTTTCTAGGTATTTGGCAACCATCATCACGAGGATAGCTTCTTCAGCATCTACGCTTCCAGTTTTGATACCATCGATGATGTGGTCTTTGATTTCAGAAAACATAGCATCAACCGCATCGTCTTTTCTTGTTAGCGATTTCGCAAGTGCCACATCTTTGTTGATATAAGCCGAAACGCCTTCGTGAAGCATGATTTTTGCGTTATCCGCCATGATTTTGATTTTTGGCATAACTTCATCGCAAGATGAAAGCTTAGATTTTATTCCAAGATGAGCAATATCGCTCGCTTGGTCCGCAATTCTTTCAAAATCAGTTATCATTTTGAGCGCCGCTGAAACTTCGCGGAAATCAGTTGCCACAGGTTGCTCCATAAGTAGCAATTTGAAACAATTTCGCTCAATCTCGCGCTCCATATTGTCAATTTCTTTATCGTTTACATAAACTTCCTTGAGTTTCGCAACATCGCCATTGATAAGCCCTTCAATAGTCTCCTCAATCGCCTCTTCAGTCGCTCTTGCCATCTTAACAAGCTTGAAAAGCATTCCTTCAAGTTCTTTATCATATTTCATTCTTAGTGTCATAATTTTATCTCCTATATTTATTTAGTGACTAGTGAGCCAGCATCCCCCTCAGTCGCTCCGCGACAGCTCCCCCGTAGGGGGCGCGGTACCCACTCGGGCGGACTGTTCTACAACCGCACGCACGAAGTGCCGTGCCAAAATCAAATGCACGCTCGCAGAGCCGTGCCCAATATCAAATGCACGCACGAAGTGCCGTGCTCCCAACGACCAAACCGCAAAGCAATTCCCACCAAACCCCCATCGAACAGCTGGCGTCGAGGGGGAAATTGGGTGCTTATGCAAGGCAACGGGTTATTGGGGCGAGGGCGCGTACTTGCGTACGTAACCGAGCACCAATGTTCCGTTAACGCAGCAGAAGTGCCCAATTTCCCCCTCGACTTGGCATCAACCGAATCTTCCAGTAATGTAGTTTTCGGTGCGCTTATCTATCGGCGATGTGAAAATCTGCTCCGTGTTGCCATATTCCACCACTTCTCCAAGCAGGAAGAACGCAGTTTTATCTGCTATTCTTGTTGCTTGTTGCATGTTGTGGGTCACGATGACAATCGTGTAATCTTTTTTGAGTTCAAGCGCTAGTTCTTCCACTTTACCTGTTGAAATTGGGTCGAGTGCCGAAGTTGGTTCGTCCATAAGAAGCACTTCTGGATTCACCGCGAGCGCTCTTGCGATACAAATACGTTGTTGTTGACCGCCCGAAAGACCGAGTGCTGATTTTTTCAATCTGTCTTTAACTTCATCCCAAATATACGCCCCACGAAGTGATTTTTCAACCACGATATCAAGGTCAGCTTTTGAAATATTTTCATGAGTTCTCACGCCATAAGCAATGTTATCATAAATGCTCATTGGGAATGGGTTTGGTTTTTGGAACACCATTCCAACGCGTTTTCTTAGCATGTTAACGTCCAAATCTTTATAGATATTTTCGCCGTCAAGCAAGAATTCGCCTTCGATTCTGCAACCTTCAACAAGGTCGTTCATTCTGTTGATTGATTTGAGAAGCGTTGATTTTCCGCAACCTGACGGTCCGATGAACGCTGTTATTTCCTTTTCCCCGATCCCCATATTCACGTTTTTCAAAGCCTGAAATTGTGAATAATAAAGGTCTACGTTGTTTATTTCTAGTTTCATTTTATATCTCCTTAACCGCTTTTAATACTCTTTTTTAAACTTGCTTTCAATAAGTGATGTCAAAAGGTTGAGCCCCAAAACAAACACTATCAAAACAACCGCACAGGCATAAGCCTTTTCAACGCCAAGACCCTCGTTCCAAAGCATGTAAACGTGCACTGCAAGCGTTCTGCCAGATCCAAAGATTGTGTCTGGCGTGTTGGCAGCAGATCCCGCCGTGAAAATGAGCGCGGCTGTTTCGCCAACAATACGCCCAACCGCAAGCACAATAGAAGCAAAAATTCCCGCTGATGCCGACGGCAAGATGATTTTGAAAATCGTGCGAAGTCTGCCAGCCCCAAGTCCGAAGCTACCTTCGCGAAATGAAACGGGAACCGACAAAAGCGCTTCTTCTGTTGACCGCATGATTGCAGGAAGCACCATAAGCGCAAGAGTTATCGCACCGCCAAGAAGTGAATACCCCCATCCGAGGAAGTTCACAAAGCAAATATACCCAAAAAGTCCAAACACAATCGACGGAATACCCGCAAGCGTTTCCGTTGTCAAACGCACAACTTTCACAAGTTTCGAGCCCTTTTTTGAATATTCACAAAGGTATATCGCGGAAAAAATCCCAAGTGGCACCGCCATAACAAGCGTCAATCCAACGATAATAAGCGTGTTGACAAGTGCAGGCACGAAAGAACCGTTCTTTGAAGTGTAAACCGGCTCGAAAAGTGAGCTTTCGAAGTTCGTCACCCCTTTCACGAGGATAAATCCAATAACTGCGGCAAGAATAAGAAGCGTGAGACCGCCCGCGAAATAAACTCCGCCACGGATAACATACTTGAGCATTTTGCCCTTTTGTTTTGGTTTTGTTGCAGTTTTATTAGTCATTTGCTTCCTCCTTTCTTCCTTTCACAATAGAGAAGCATGTGTTTATTATCATGATGAACACGAAAAGTACAACCCCCGTTGCGAGAAGTGCTTGTTCGTGAAGCCCCGATGCATAAGCGATATCCAAAACGATATTGCTCGTGAGGGTTCTCACTCTGTCGAAAACAGATGTTGGAATGATTGGCGAGTTGCCCGCAACCATAACAAGCGCCATAGTTTCGCCAATTGCACGACCAACGCCCAAAACGATTGAAGCCATGATACCCGATTTTGCCGACGGCACCATAACTTTCATCACCGTTCTTTCGTGGGTGTCGCCAAGTGCTAGCGCCCCTTCATAATACGTTGGTGAAACCGCACGAATTGCCGTTTCTGAAAGCCCGATAATCGTTGGAAGAATCATAATCGCAAGCACAATCGCGCCCGCAAGAAGTGAAGCACCACTTGAAGGGTTCACCGCTCTGATTGCAGGAACGATAACCATAAGCCCGAAAAAGCCATATATGATTGAAGGAATTCCCGCAAGCAAGTTCACCGCAGGTTTCAAATATTTATAAACTTTCGCTGGGCAAAATTTAGCGAGGAAAATCGCCGTCATAAGCCCGATTGGCACGCCAAGAAGAATTGCCCCCGCCGTTGTGTAGATACTGCCAAGAATCATTGGGAGTATTCCATATGTGTCTGTTGAAGAATTCCAAACCGTGCCAAAAAGGAAATCAATAAGCCCGATTTCACGCATAGTTGGAATACCGCTTGAAAGCAAAAACAAACAAATCATTGCCACCGCAAAAATTGAAGCACATGCCGCGATTGTGAAAACAACCTTTGCAATCCCCTCTTTTGCATCGCGAATTTGCCTGTCGCGTTCCGCCTTTCTTTTTTCTGGCGTCATGCCAGCTTTTTCGTCTTTTTTATCCATGTTAGTTCCTTTCACCCAAATAAACAGCGATAAGGGAAGCGTAAACCGCCCCCCTTTTTCGCTATTCAAAAGTTATGATTTATAGCTTTGTATTATTTTATCTGTTGACTAGTTAAGTTCTGACCAATCTGTAACTTCACCGATATAGATGTTCATGATTTGTTCCATAGTTAGTGAGTCGATTGGGTTTGAGCTGTTTGCGATAACTGCGATACCGTCCATTGCGATTGCAAGGCCTTCAACAACGGCTGTTTCAGTATCTTTCAATTCTCTTGAAGCCATACCGATATCAACTGTTCCCGCCATAGCGTCTTTCATACCAGTTGAAGAACCGCCACCTGAAAGTTCGAATTTGCAACCTGTCATTTCAGCGTAAGTTTCAGTTAGTACTTCCATGATTGGGAAAACTGAAGTTGAACCAGAAATTGTGATTGTTTCGCCTGAAAGGTCAGGAATGTTTGTATATGCACCAGTGTTACCAGTTGAAATACCGCCTTCTTCTTCAACGATTGCTTGACCTTCAGCTGAGAAGATGTATTCAACGAAGTATTCAGCAGCTTCGCATGCATCAACACCAAGAGCGATATTGAATGGACGAGCGATTGTGTATGAACCGTTCAAAACGTTTTCTACTGTTGCATC
This sequence comes from Bacillota bacterium, assembly GCA_044426045.1. Classification (GTDB taxonomy): domain Bacteria; phylum Bacillota; class Clostridia; order Christensenellales; family CAMQZB01; genus JAWXUU01. The sequence continues at coordinate 75,377 of JAWXUX010000003.1, read as the reverse complement.
AACGCCAGCAACTTGAAGTGCTTTAACGCTGTCTGAAAGTGAAGCAAGCGAGATATATCCGATTGCATATGAATCACCAGCAACTGTTGTGATAACTGTTTGTGTTGAAGAAATGAATTGAGCTGATGCGATTGTTCTGTCACCGTCGCCATCGTCAATACCTGTGATTTCCGTGAACGCGCCACGTGTTCCTGATCCGTCTTCTCTTGAGATAACGTTAATTGATCCGCTGATAGTTCCATCTTCGCTTACCGCTGAACTAGAACCACATCCTGCAAACATTGCAAGGCAAAGCACCAAAACAAGTGCTAGACTAAGAATTTTTTTCATAATTACTCCTTTATTCGGACTTTCCGTCCACTTTAAAATTTTTACCATTTGACATGGAGCCTCTTGCCCCAAGAACATTTATATAATACCACCATGAAAAAAATAAAAAAAGCAAGGGAGAGTAAGGCGAATGTAAATGTTGTGTAAAAGAGGAAGTTTGTTTGGGCACGCTGTTTGGATGGGGGGGGGGAGTTTGGGTGGAGGAACGCTTTTTTAAAGGTGAAAGGTGAAAGGTGAAAGGTGTGGTAGGCACTCGGCTACGCCTCGTGCATGCTATTTTTTTATGTTTTTGTCGATTTTCCCTTTGTTTTAGGGCACTGCACTGTTTTTGATTGACAATTTGAATGAATATTGCTACACTACTGAAGTATGAGTTAAATATCGCTATATATAATATTGAAAGCACAAGGCGAAGCCGCGTGCCTTACCACACCTTTCACCTTTCACCTTTCACCTTATATATAGTAAGCACAAACCTAAACCCCAACTCCCACTCATACCCCATTAAACTCGAAAACTAAAATATTTGGAGATATATAAAATGTTAAATGTAAACAATGTAAGTTTGCAATTTGGTGGAAGAATTCTTTTTGACGAAGCTAATATCACTTTCACAAAAGGCAATTGCTATGGCGTGATTGGCGCTAATGGTGCTGGCAAATCGACTTTCATGAAAGTGCTTGCTGGTGAAATCCAACCAACTGGTGGCGACGTGACGCTTGAAAGAAACGTCCGCATGAGCGTTCTTGCGCAAAACCAAAATGCCTATGACGATTGCACCGTTTTGGAAACTGTTTTGGCAGGGCACAAGCGACTAACTGAAATTATCAAGCAAAAGGAAGTGCTTTATGCAAAGGAAGATTTTACCGATGCCGATGGCGAACTTGCTGGCGAGCTTGAAGCGGAATTTGCCGACCTTGATGGTTGGGAAGCGGAATCTAATGCGGAATCACTTCTGAATTCAATGAAAATCGATTCTGACCTTTTTTATATGATGATGGCGGATGTTGAGCCAAAAGTTAAAGTGAAAATCTTGCTTGCTCAAGCACTTTTTGGTAATCCCGACGTCCTTATTCTTGACGAACCAACAAACAACCTTGACCCAAAAGCTATCAGATGGCTGGAAGACTTCCTTATTGATTTTGAAAACACAATCATTATCGTTTCCCACAACCGTCACTTTTTGAACAAGGTTTGCACGCACATTTGCGATATCGACTTTGGCAAAGTTAACACTTTCCTTGGCAACTACGATTTCTGGTACGAAACAAACCAACTTATGCAACGCCAAGCAAAAGAAGCCAACAAAAAACGTGAATCAAGAGCAAAAGAATTGCAAGACTTCATCGCGCGCTTCTCGGCAAATGCATCTAAGTCAAAATCAGCAACTTCAAGAAAGAAAGAGCTTGAAAAACTTCAACTTGAAGATATCAAGCCTTCATCAAGAAAATACCCATTCGTGGACTTCAAGTTTGAACGCGAAATCGGAAACGACGTTTTGGTTGTGACTGATTTGACAAAAAAAGGATACTTCGAAAACCTTTCATTCATCTTGAGAAAAGGCGATAAAATCTGTATTGACTGCGAAAAAGCGACGACAACTTCTATGCTTTTTGACATCCTTGCAGGACTTGAAGAAGCGGACAGCGGTTCTTTCAAGTGGGGTATCACAATCAATAAAGGCTACATGCCACAAAACTTCGAAAGCTATTTCGAAAACTGCGACTTGTCACTTGTTGAGTGGCTTGGTCAGTTCTCGAAAGAACAAAACCAAGAATTCCTTCGCGGTTGGCTTGGCAGAATGCTGTTCTCTGGCGAAGAAGCATTGAAAAAAGCAAAAGTGCTTTCAGGTGGCGAAAAAGTTAGATGCATGCTTTCAAAATGTATGCTCGAACAATCAAACTTCCTTATGCTTGACGAACCAACAAACCACTTGGATCTCGAATCAATCACTTCACTTAACAAAGGCATGACAAACTTCAAAGGCGGAATGATGTTCGTTTCTCACGACCACGAACTTTGCAACACAGTCGCAACAAGAATTCTAGCAATCAGCGAAAAAGGCTTGACTTTCGATCGTGAAATCCCATACGATGAATATATCGAATTGAAATAAAAAAAGAGGCGAGAGCCTCTTTTTTTTTGCCCGCTTTTTGGGTTTGGGTTAGAGTTTGGGCGGGGAACGCTTTTTGGAAGGTGAAAGGTGAAAGGTGAAAGGTGAAAGGTGTGGTAGGCACTCGCTTTGCTCGTGCTTTCCATTATTTAAATATTTATTATCAGAGACAAACACTTCATATGGCAAGAAACTAATATAGTAAAAATTTAAAATATGGACTGCACGAGGCGAAGCCAAGTGCCATACCACACCTTTCACCTTTCACCTTTCACCTTTCACCTTAACGGCAGGAACCAAAAACCCCCAAACAGCCAAAGCCGTTTGAGGGTTATAAATTCTCCATTCTCACAATTTCAAAGTTTTCGCTTTCAAAACTTCAGAAATTGTGTTTCTTGAAAGTCTTGTGGCGAAAGCTATTTGGCGGATAGAAAGTCCGCTTGATTTTTTGATTTTTTTGATTAGCGCGTCGCGTTTTGATTTTTCAAGGTTCTTGATTTCAAAAGCGTCAATTTTCGCGATTTCCTTTATTATGTCCGCCACCTCGTCACGCGTTGCGATAAGCCTTTGTTTTGGCTTCAACTCGCCATCAGGAAAGCCCGCGTGGAAAAGTTTAAACTTGCGAAGTGCCTCATCTGAATCTGTCGAAAAATAATGCAAAATGCCGTCGCAATCAACAAGCTCGTTTTCACTGTCGAAGTAAGTGTGATACGAACAGAACGGATAAGCGGAAATATTCATCGTCATCCCCGCGCTGATTGGCGATTGATGAACAGATTTCACCACTTGCAAGAAATTATCGTCAAGTGGCAATGGGCTTGATTTGAACCTGTCTTTGAAAAGTTTGCCCGCACCCCCCGTTTGGTTGTTGCGATATTTTGTATAGTCAAAGCAGATTTTTTTCATGATTTTTGAAATCGCACCCGCAGAAAATTCCTTCAAGATTATGTGAATTTCATTTCTCGTGATAGAAAAAGCGTAAAGCGCAAAAGATATCGACTGCTTCGCTTCAGCTATAATTTCAAGAAGTTTCTCAAAATCCGCCTTATCACCGCAAAGATACGTGTTGTCAAGACAGCGCGTGTAGATATAATATATTCCGTTGTCGCTGACTTCCCTTGCTTTGCGTGGCATGATTTTCCCCTCTTTTGTATGTGTCCCCATTGCGTTTATCCATATCAAACACAACGAGCGTAGTTCAATTCTACCAAAATGACGAGAGTTTGTCAATGTCAATCGCTATGATTTTATAAATAAATTAATAAAAAAGTACACGTGGAGTTATTTTTATCCAAACAGCATCACAAAAAAACCATATCTAGCTTCAAAATCCAGCTTCAAACTGCGTGGTGGGCATAAAGGGTGCTTCTGAATATGTAAACTGCAAAGGCGAAATGCCACCTTTGCAGTTTATATATGATCGAAAAATTTTCCGTTGCAAATAAAATAACCATGGCTATGTTTCATAATATGCATGCATGTAATCCCACGGCTACAATTTTTGCGGTTTTTGCAAAAAATATTTGAAAATGCGAAAATACTTCGAAAAAACCTATGAAAACACTTTGCAAGCGAAATGTTTTCTGCTATAATAAATCTCGGACTTAAGGAGTTTGAACATATTTTTGTGAATTTTGAAAATTAATTTGCTTTTAGTGAAAATAATTTTGAAAAAATGCGAAAAACAGTTGACAACCGCTCCCAAATTGCGTATACTAGATAAGCAACTTTGTGTTGAAATATCGCGGGATGGAGCAGCTTGGTAGCTCGTCGGGCTCATAACCCGAAGGTCGTGTGGTTCAAATCCCACTCCCGCAACCATTTTAAGCCGGCGTGGCTCAGTTGGTTAGAGCAATCGGTTCATACCCGATAGGTCAGTAGTTCGAATCTACTCGCCGGTACCATTTCAATTTAATAAGGCCCCTTGGTCAAGCGGTCAAGACACCACCCTTTCACGGTGGTAACGGGAGTTCGATTCTCCCAGGGGTCACCACAAGAAAAAACACCATCAGAAATGATGGTGTTTTTTATGGCGGTGACCCCGCCCCGTGGTGGCTTCCAAATATGGCACAACTGCCATAGGGGGCAAATGGGCGTTCTTTTTCAGATGGAGAGCGACGCTTCGCTCGCTTGGCTGTTTTTTGGAGCGACGCTTCGCTGGCTCATGATCATTTATTACTATATCCAAGTTTTCTGTCTAAATTCATATAGTGTAACTCACCAAAAATCAAAATTAGCACCCTTTTTGGCATCCTGACACCCCAAAACCCTAGTATTCATGCGGTATACCACCACTTTTTTTGGCATCTTTATAGCATAAAATCAATAAAATATATACCAAACACAAAAAAATGAGGATTCCCACCAACAGGAATCCTCTTTCTTTTCACATATGCATTAACTATAAATTCTTTTATTTAATTTCCCATTTTCCATCTTTTTTTGAACCATCCCTAGCAATAACATTAAGCTTTTTTAATTGATTTATTGCTCGTTCCACCGTTCTTTGGCTTTTTCCAACTCCAGCTGCAATATCAGTAGTTACAATATTAGTGTCACTCTTTATCATTCCATAAACTAATCGCTCTGTTTCGGTCAATTTTATACCGACACTTAAACCGACATTTATACCGACACTCGTGTCGTTACCCAATTCTTCCCTCGAAGAAAATGGCAGTACAACTCTTAAAAAATTAGGAGTTATAATAAAGTTCGATTTATCATAATGTTTCAATATCCTCAGTAATCCCGACCCTAAATGCTCAACCAACTCTAAATCTTTAAAAATTCGCATGATTTCCCTATTCCGAGGCATAGAATAACCGCTAAAGAAATCATCTTGAGACATACCAGGAACAAGGCTTCCTGTTGATGTCACTTCTATTCTGTCAGCAAATATTTCAACAACAGGCGGAACTTCTTGGGCATAATCATTATGTACGACAGCATTGATAAAAATTTCTTTCAAGGCCACTTCATTTACCAAACTCAATTCCTTCCTATCTTTTGCCGTGATTTTTGCAAAGGTAGTATTTTCGACATCAAGCCTATCTAAAATATTTTTAACAGATTTTATCAAAGAACAATATCCAAATTCCTTATTCTCTATTAGTTCATACTTATCCGTGCCTAAATACTTTGCTACTTTCATAGAATTTCCATTTTCATCAGCAAATAAATATGCAACATAGTTATAGCTTCCATCTTGAGTTAAAAATTCCAATGTTTGCGCAAACCTATCATTCAGCTCTTTGCCTTTTTCTTGATAATAAATCTTTAATTGTGAGAATGTCAAATCTTGCCTTGGCGACCTAATTTGCCTCAATGAATTTCTCGCCCTCTTAGCAAACAAATTTTCTATCATTCCTTGATTCATCTTAATACATGATGAACCAACACGAATGTAACATCCATTTTCACTCATACCAAATCTTTTAACATAATATGGCTTTTCCGATCCACTAGCTATTATAATTCGAATAAAGTCTTTTACTCCACTAGAATCAACAACTATATCATACAATCCAAGGGTAGCTGGTGCAATTCTATCATTAAAAATATCTTTAATTCTAAGTTGAACATCATCAATATTATCTACTCCACACACGACACCATCATCGTTAACCCCAATATGAATTTCTCCGCCTTCTGAATAGTTTAAAAAAGCAACAAGCTCATTTTCAAATCTTTCATTCAATTCTCTTTTGTATTCAACCCTATTACTTTCCATGCAAAACTCCAACATCTATTTTTGTAAGGCATTTAATTTAGCTCCCTACTGGCATCAATTATATACCTTGTGAGCAAATCTATGATAAATTTACTCTACTTTCATATATGTTAGCACACAAAATACACCTTGTCAAGCCATTAAAATTGCCACCGCTCTTTTCTCACCCAAACATCGCATCAAGTTTATCTGCTGCTTGTCTGTCACTTGAATTCAGATAGTAGGTGTAGATATCGGTTGTTGTAGATATTTTTGAGTGACCTGCTCTGTGGGACACGATGTGCGAGGTGTTTTTAGCTTTGCTTCGCCCTCTCTTGTTTGGATATGAAAAAAGAGCGTAACCACTGCGGTTGCGCTCTTTTAGATATATTTTTAATATTCTTTTTGCAGGCAAATACACTTGTGACTATTTTGTTTGCTCATATCACTTCAACTTTTTTATTTTCTCGCACGCATCGGCGACCATTTTTTCGGGGTTGTTGCCCCAAATATCTAGTCCGTCTAGCAAGATTGTGGAAAAGTTTTTTATGCCGTAGAGATTTGCTAATTTTTTTACATATTCTTCGCACAGTTTATCATCCTGCCCGAGATAGGCACCGGCGGTGTAGATATATTTCAGGTTTTTTGCTTTGCACAGACCCACACTGCCTTTTTCGGTGTATTTGAAAGTTTCGCCCGCAACAGAGACCGCTTCAAAATAGCAATTCACAACCGCGGGAAACAAAAATTCCCAATACGGCGCGGCAAGAACGACTTCGTCCGCGGCTGCAAACTCTTTTGCGAGCTCACAAGATGCAGGCTTTTGCTCGCCCGTTGCGATATCGAAACTGTCACTTTTCATATAACCAATATTTTCAACGCCCAAATCATGCGTTATCACATCAACTTCCCCGCTCGCTTTCACCGCATCGATATAGGCATTTGCAAGCTTTAAAGTGCGGGAATTTTCACCCCTCACGCACCCATTTATAAACAGCAAAGTTCTCATTTTTCCCTCCGTAACCTCTTTTTTTAATTATACCACACAAAATAATACCAAGTCAACAGTACCAACTCCGCACGCAAAAAGAGCAGCCAAACGGCTGCCCTTTTATTTTTATAAGCAAATGATACTCCCGAAATATTTAAAGGGAAATTATTCTGCCACTTTTTCAATTTTTTCTTTTGAGAAAAGTGCTTTACAGCCTGAAACTGCAACGATAACGCCAAGCACGAAAAGTGCGATTGCGAAAGAAAGTTGCAATGCATCCCCGCCAATTGAAGCTGAAGTTCCCAAAACTAGCGCTGTGATTTTTGTTTTGATGCTGATTGTGAGCGCCGTTAACGTCACGCTTAGCATGATAAACATTGGAATCCAAAGCATTCTGCCTTCGCGGTTTGTCTTTTTGAAGAACACCGCGCAAGCGATAAGTGCAAGCGCTGAAAGAAGTTGGTTTGCACTGCCAAATAGTGGCCAGATGTTTGAATATCCCGCTTTTGCAAGCAAGTAAGCAAGCACCAAAGTGATGATTGTTGCGAAATATTTGTTTGTCACAACTTTTCTCCAACCTTCCATGTTTTCATCAGTGATATCAGCTGTCAAGAACAATTCTTGGAACGAAAGTCTGCCAATTCTCGCAACCGAGTCAAGACTTGTGAGCGCGAACGCTGAAACCGCAAGGTTGATGATTGTGAACACTATCGCGTGTGGAATGCCAAGCGTTGAAACGAAATTCGCAACACCACCCGCAAAAACTAGCGACGGAGTTGTGTAGCCATAATCTGCCGCAGCGCCCGAAGCACCGCCAACGAATGAAGCAACCACGATAAGTGAAATAACCGCAAGAAGCGATTCGAGAAGCATTGAGCCATAAGAAACTGGCAACATGTGCTTTTCGTTTTTGATTTGTTTTGACGATGTGCCTGAAGAAACAAGCGAGTGGAAACCGGAAACCGCACCACAAGCGATTGTCACGAACAAAATCGGGAACATATATCCCATTCCGTCGACATAAAAACCAGTGAACGCTTCCAAATTAACATCAGGGTTAGCCACGAAAATACCCACAACAGCCGCCACAATCATGATGATGAGCAAATAACTGTTCAAATAGTCGCGCGGTTGCAAAAGTGCCCACATTGGCACGATAGATGCGATGAAGATATATCCAAACACGATGATGTGCCAAGTTGAAACTGAAATCCCAAGCATTGGCGCATTCAAGCCAACAACGATTCCAACAACAAGCATACCAAGAGCAACAGCAGTGTTAACCCATTTGTTAAATTTGCTGTATTTAAGGAAAAATCCAAGTGCCACCGCTTCCAAAATGAAGAGTGAACTTGTTGTTGCCACACTGCCGTTCGCGCTGTCGTTTGCAGCAACGCCGGAATTACTCACAAACGTGCTCGCAACAACGTCGGCAAACGCCGCGATAACAAGAATACAAAACAACCAGCAGAACACAAGGAAAAGAACCTTGCCCGTTTTGCCGATGTATTTTTCAATTATGTAACCAATTGTTCTGCCTTTGTTTTTCACAGAAGCATACATAGCCGAGAAATCCTGAACCGCACCAAAGAAAATGCCCCCAACCAAAATCCAAAGCAAGACTGGAAGCCATCCAAACGCCGCCGCAAGAATTGGACCGCTGATTGGACCCGCACCCGCGATTGAAGCGAACTGATGTCCAAACACCACTTGCGTATCTGTTGGAACATAATCCACACCGTCTTCATATTCAAAAGCTGGCGTTTTCTTTTTTGGGTCGATTCCCCACTTTTTGCACAAGTAGCCACCGTAGAAGATGTATGCCGCCCCAAGAGCTACTATTGCAATAATCATAAATACTATACCTTTCATAAATTGAGCCCTCCCATAGTATCGATTATCCCAAAACAATACAAAACAACACAAAAAAACAAATAAAATTTAACACGAAAAAGATTTTGAAACTACCTGACTTATTTTCAAAAAACATTTCGCAAGCTCACTTTTTGTAACTTTATTTATGCAGTGATTTTTTTGAGATAAACTATATCTGTAAATTAATATAGTTTTGTAATCATATAATGAACAGTAGGCAAAAGTCAATAAATATTTTGGTTTAAAAAAAATTGTACTGGTGAATAATTTAATATGTAAACACCAGTGTACAAAACGCAAAACAAACAGGAAAAAGCAATCTTTACGTACCGAAAAAGAAGTGCCACGAAAAAAGAAGTGCAACAAAAAACAATACAATACAAGTCAAGTCAATTTGAAACACATAAGCCAACATGCCCAAACTTTTTATGCAACAAAATAAAAATATCATTTTGCCCCAGCTTACAACAACAGTTTCCTTGACAAACAAATTTTATAAGAATATAATAAAAGTACACAAAACAAGGCCCCTTGGTCAAGCGGTCAAGACGCTACCCTCTCAAGGTGGAATCAGCAGTTCAACCCTGCTAGGGGTCACCACTAAAACGTGCATAAACATGCACGTTTTTCTCTATTTTATGCGTATATTTGCAATATTTATGCATATTCTTGCATTTCTAAAAAAGCAAGTTTTTAAACCTCCAAATTTTGCACCCTATTTTGCACCCAAGCGTAAAAAAAAGCAAGGTTTTCACCCTGCTTTTTGCTTATTCTGTTTTACCTTTTATCTTTTGTTTCTGCGATTTTTCTAGTTCCTTGATGCTTTTTTCTGCTGGTGGCAAGTCTTCTGGCATTGTACCGCCGATTTCTTCTATTGTTTTTCTGACAGCACTGCCGACTCTATAATGGGTTGCATTTGCATCTTCTTTATTGTCAACACCGTTCTTTTTCATTAAACTTTCAGTCTGCGTGATTCGGAACAAGTTTGCACCAAGTTCAACACTGCCCATATAATCAAGGATATCTTCCTCGCTTGCAACACCTTTGCTGATTGCAATGTCAAGTGCAGTCATACCGCCGTATAACCCTTTGTATCCAGAATTTTGGAACTCCGCATATTCAAAACTTGTCTTTATCCCAGCATTTCTTGCAGCTTCAGCAAGCAACATATTTTTCTGCTTGATATCCCCACGAAGAAACAATCGCCTTTCGTCTTCCGTGAGCAGTTCATATATTTCTTGAAGCTCTTGCTGTCTTGTTTTAACAGCAAAGTATGTTTGTCCAAGTGCAATAACTTCTTTCCTAGGATCACCATTCATAACAACAAGATAGCATGCGTACCTAGTTAAATGATAGTCAATTATAGTTCTAGGCTTTGCATTTGATGGCATTTCGACCGATTTCCCGACCTCAGGAAAATGGTCAGAAACATCTTGCTGACTGATTTTGCAAGATATCATTGCCTGCTTTATAACCTTATGAAAGTTCTCCCATTTTGCATAACCCAAAGCGACTTGCAATTCCCTAGCTTCCCAATATTCATTCCCATCTTCTGCGATTTTTCTGATATCATCAAATGTCATATTATCCCCTTTGTAAATTCAAACAATAAATTCAAATATATGTTAGCACACAAAATACCCATTGTCAAGTATGATTACGCCACTTCATCTCACCCAAACATCTCATCGATTTTCTTTGCGGCATCTCTATCACCGCTTTTTAGGAAGTGGGTGTAGATATCCGTTGTGGTTGATGTTTTGGCGTGACCCGCCCTTGCTGACACTATGGATATTGGTACGCCTGCCGTGATTTGCATTGTGATGTTTGTGTGGCGAAGAGAGTGCAGTGTCACTTTTCGGAGGCCCGCTGTTTCGCACATGGATTGAAACCATTTCCTTGATTTTATTTTCATATTTCATTGCCTCAATCACAGCCTCTCGCTCCGCTTGCTTTGCTGTCATCTTTGGTGGCGGTGTCCAAGTTGTGGATTTCACCACAACCTTGCCACTGCCTCTGTCTTTATATTTCACTTGAAACTTATAAACTATACTGTTATTGTTTTCCCTCTTAACTATCGTAGCCATATTTTCCTCCCATTTTTTAATAACACAATACCGCTAAGCCCTCTTGAAGTCTAGCAAAAAGCTTGTAAACCTAAGGGAACTTCTAAAAAGTATTGACCAAAGATTGATTTCAAAAAAAGTGCGTATTTTTTGCAATATTTCGAAGTAATATCGGGTATATTTCGAGAAATTTTGCAGAAAATCAAGCCTTTTTTGGGAATTAAGATTTGCGTTAAGAGTTTTTAGAAGCTCCCTTTAACTAACTCAAATAAAAACTGCCAGATAATTTGTCTTGCAAATCATCAATATCCACAAGCAGTTTCTTCCCGATTTTGATATGATGAACCATATCATTTTCACAAATCTTACGCAAAAAATATCTGCTGATTTCTGTCTCGCTATCAGCAGATAAAATGAACTTATAAGCATCGTGGTAGTGCGCATACGTGGCACTTTCACATTTTCATAACTTTCTCTCGTTGTCATATATTTTTATTTTCCCCTTCGCCCATTTTAGGGCATAAAAAAAGCACTATCCAAAGATAATGCTTCTGTGTTTGTTATTTTGTTTTTATTACTGTTCTTCAATCAATGGTATTTTTCTATACATCTTATTAAATGTCTTAGTTAACTTACCATCTTCCGTTTTTATTTCCCTTGATTGCACAAGGATTTTAAATCCATATTTTTTATAATACGTTATCAACTCATCTAAGCAATCTAGATATACAATCGCACCACCAACCAGTTCTTGCGATTGATTCAATACTCTGTATACCGCTTCAAACATTTCATCCCCAAAACCTCTCTCTTCATTAGAATCATTCTTTGAAAAATGTCCCACGAGGTATGATGAGTAAATTTTCTCACCATCAGTGTTCTTCATTGGCGATGTGCCTTGAGTCACCTTCTTGATTTGATTTTTAGAAACCCCTTCAAGCTCTATCATCTGAATAGCCAGAGAAAAATACGCCATTATTTGGTTATCTTTCAGCATAAGATAAGTGACTGACTTTTTGCTATCCTCATGTACAAACACTGTGTTATGTAAAAAATCGTTTTCGTCACTATTCTTACCACAAGTAAACTTAGACAAAATATCTCGTGAAAATTCTTCACGAGATATTTGAAATTCGCTATTTAGTTGATTATAAAAATCTATTAATTTTATTACTTTACAATCCATTTGCTTAATTCTTCTTTAGTTAATTTTTCACAAGAAGGTTTTTTATGAGCAAATATTTTTTCTTGCTTAGAATTTATAACATCCCTAAATTCACTTATTTTTTGAGAATCTGTTATAATCACTTTTTCTGAAAATGAAACTGTAGCCATGTAGCACCTCCCTATTTTTTTCAATTATATAATACCATACCGCTATCAGTATGTCAAGACTTTCTACATGGTTTATTATATGCAATTATACTTTATAAACATGCATACAGCACGCCTCCCCTATTCAAATTTTTTGAAACTTTAGCAGGGAAATACTCAAGATATTTTGCAATGTCTGCATACTTGATATTATTATCTTTAATGTATTGAACAATCTTTTCTGGTGGGAAATTTTCCTTCACGTCAAGTTGATTCATAAGTTCTAAAAGCTGATATACCTTATAGTTCTCATTGTTAATTTTTATTCTAGATCTTCTCAACTTCACTTGCAAATTCCCAACAGCAACACTGCGTACCCTTGTCGCTTCGTTATTTGTCACGATTTCATAGCTTGACGGCACTTGATTTGTCACGCCAAAGAAACTCAGCAAACTCATGCCTGAATATATGCCAATTTGACCGCTATCATCTTGCAAATATTTTCGCGTTATAACAGTGTGTGGGTCAAGAATTGAGTTTCCAAACATCGTTACAGTTGGAATATAATAAATGCCATCACTGAATTTCGCAAGCTGATTATTTACAACCATTTCTCTCACAAGCTGATTGACCCTAGCTCGAGAATGTCCGCTAATATTGACCATGTCATCAATAAATATAGGTGAATTTATTCCATACGATTGTTTTAAAATTTCTATCATGAGTCTACCTCCTTGTTATATTCTATTCTCCGTTACAGAAATTATACACTTTTATACACTTTTTGTCAAGAGTTATTTAGATTTTCTTGCGACAAAAAAAAGACAATCGCCACTTCAAGCGTTTGCCTTGTATAACTATTTATTCCTTATATTCTTCGCGGATTCATATCCCAGTGCTACACCGATTCCAAATGCATATTCAAAGATGTCAGCACACTCGACTGCCGTTCGCTCCATCATCAAGTCTTTAAACTTGTCAAACTCAGCATTTTGCTCTTTTGTCAGCATAGCCTCCAACTTATCGTTTTGCTCGTATTCAACATCACTAGCTTTCTTCCATGCCACCGATGGCGTTATGCTTTCATGACTTCCAATATTGCCGTAGTATAATTCCTTTATTGCACTCATATCACACCTTTTTTTATTCTATATTATCATACGCTTTCGTATAAGTCAAGCTATTTTATGCGATTTCGTATATAATATCAACATGAAAAAATTCTATAATGAAAAATTTAATACAAGTTTTGAAGAGCTTCGCCTCAAGCACGGCATGTCGGTCAATCAAGTTGCCAAAGCAGTTGGAATAAACCAACCAACTCTTGCTCGATATCTAAGCGGAGAAACCAAACTTAACCTTGAAACCGCATGCAAACTTGCAGATTATTTCAACGTATCAGTTGATTACATCATTGGAAGAGAGTAGCATATCGTAACCGTTTATATTTTTATAAGCGGTTTTTAATTTATTTTAGTCCAGTTTTAAAGCCTTAAACAGCCATTTCCTCAGGTTTTCATCTTCATCTCAGATAAACACTCAAATTAAGAGCTACCACAGCTAAACTTGATTTCTATTGATTTCGCCCCAAAATCTTGAAAAAAACTTGATTAAATTCAAAGATTCTTTGATTAAATTTAATACTAAAAATCCCCACAACCCCCATTCCATAAGGGATTCACCGAACTTGAAAAAAGGGGGTTATACCCCTCTTGATTTCGGTTATTTTTCAGCCATGAGTCGAGATTATATGACTACAAAAAAAGCCATTCACCAATGAATGACTTTTTATATTTCACCTTTATAATTTCATTTTCAATCCTTCACGATATTGATCAGCATCAGCTACCATCTTAAATTCTATTGATTTATCGTGATTTGTTCTTATTACACTAGCAATTTCTTCAAGTGAAACTTTGAAAAATTCTTTTCTACCGTTAATAACATTTACCTTTTTATTTTCAAACGCAATATGTAATGCATTTTCCAATTTTGGAGCATTATCCGAGAATACCATCGCATGCACATCAAATCTAAACGGCACCGAAGCATCGCCCAATTCATCAACACGATCTTGAGGTTCTAACCTTCTCGTCATACCAATTTTATATACTCCCTCTCCAAATGATCCAATATTAGATATAACATATACATAACCCGCCTTACTGTTTGCTTCTCTATAATCTACATCTGCTAAGTTTTTATCTATTTCACATAAAGTCTTGTCAATATCAAATAATTTAGCTTCAAGCTCAATTTTCATTTGTTCATCAGCTGAACCCATTTGTTCCAATATTTGTTTTTTCGCTTTGTCATAATGTGTTTTTTCTTTATTAATTTTAACTCTAGCTGCTTCAATCTCTTTTATAAGTTTTTGATTTTCTCTTTCTTCTTCTCTAGCAGCTCTATTTGCTTCTTTTTCATCTTGTTTCTTAACTGCATGTTCATGCACAAGCTCCAACTCTCTAATTTTTAAATTCACAAACTCTTTTCTCAACGAAATTTTATTTCTATCATTCAACTTATTAATTGCCGATTCACTTTTGTGAATGTGCTCCACTATCTTATCAAAGTTATTAAACTTAACCTTTGAAATCAGAACATCACACTCGTTGTTAAATGCTCTCAAAAACATTTTCATATTGTCGTTATTCATAGCACGACCTTTCGCCTTATTCCCATCAAGTGACCAATTATCCGAAAAGTTTAGTGCTTTTTTATTTTTTATCATTTCTTTCTGCATGCTTCTGTTTTCTTTTATCTTTTCAGCATACTCTTCACTTGTCATACAACTATATTTCGGTGTATACAATCCAAAATCAGACATATCTATATCTAACATTATTTCATCAAGCAAATCCTTGTTGCGAGATACCTCCACCATTGATTTGCTAATCAATGCCACAAGCTCGTCATATTGCTTTTGAACAACATCCTTCTTTTGCTGTATTTGAACGTAGTCCAATGCCCCTAAATCTTCAAGGACAGCTTCTAATTCAGCTATTCTAGTTAGTTCTTTTTTGTTAAATAACCCCATAACACTTCTCCATTTGTATATTTGATTTTATTATACCATTCACTTGTACCATTGTCAACACATCACTTATTTAATGCATATACCCAATCTGATTATCTAAAATTAAATCACAACTTTCACCGAATCGCATTGCTTATATCTACCAATTTGCACGAAATAGTGGTTTGTCAGATACTTGATTGTATTCAACTTGGTGACTTTTGCGATGCGATACTTTATTTCCGCCGAATCTAGGAACGAAATAGGGATGAGCGTTTCTTTTCCCTTGTTTATATATTCTTTACAAGAGATTTTCAGTATTGTGCCGTGCGTCCGCTTGTTGGCAACATTGTCTAACCAGTTGAGCCCGTCAGCATTGATAGTGGTGATGTTCTCACTTTTTCGCCCTTATCATTTATCTTGTTGACCTTTATAACATGCTCACCAATTATACTTTTTGACTCCTGTTTATCAAAGCAAGATAACACATCATAAACATCATCATCCACGCTCACAGCCACCTCTTCACCACACAAATATTTATAAACATATTCGTGCATCATGAGCAATTCTCCTCGCTTCCTGTATTTACAACTTCACCTTTCTTTACTCGTTCTTTCTTAGGCTCAGACACAACATTCTTTACTTTTTCTATTTGAAAATAGCTATAATAAACAGCTGTCTGCAAAACAAAATCTTTATAGGTGATACCACCACTCTCAATGAGTGCAACGACACCCTTCTTGTCACCCCGCAATAAGGCTATTTCCTCTTCATATTTATCACATATCTCTTGCGTCAACAACCTGTCCTGAAATACAGGAACTTTATATGATATATCTCGCATCACAAGTTCTTCTGCATAGCTTATTATTAACATACGATAAAGTTGCGTAACCGAATCTTGCCCGATACCATACTCATTAGCAAATTGCTTTTTGCTTTTTTCGTTCAAATAAAGTTCATTAATTACGTCAGCATACTTCTTAAGTGTTGTACGTTTAAGCTTTTCCAAATAAAAAATATCTGCTTTCACTGCTTCAAATTCACATGGCGGAAACCCACAGTTTTTACCACCATTTAAATAGCACAATTGCAATCTTTCCTTATCTGCCTTATATCTATCCAATAACCACTCAGCCCTTTCCAAATAATACAGAGGAGCAATTCTTTGATTATATTCCTTTTTATCATAGTCAAGTTTAAACTTTAAGTTTTTTACTGCTGCCTTGACTTTTTCTTCAATTTCACTTGTTTTATTTTCTGTTGTCACCTATAAATTCTTCCTCCTAATTGCTACAAATCCTTAATAACTTTTATTGCAACCCCTTGAATTCGGCAATCAAATACAATAATATCTTCCATACTATCATTCTCTGGATGCAATATCGCTTTACCTTTTTCTTTATAAAATCTCTTAAGCGTAGCCTCACTATCTTCACAAAGTACCACAATAATCTGTCCTTGCTCCGCAGTACTTTGCTTTCTTATAAGCACCAAATCACCATGGTTGATGCCTGCGTTTATCATACTGTCACCCTTAGCTCGCAAAAAGAAAAACTCCCCCTTGCCCGTGAATCTTTCAGGCAAAGTGATAATCTCTTCAATATTCTCTTCATCAAAAATAGGCTGGCCACAAGCAACTTCGCCAACAACACTCACGCCGTTGAACCTTTCTTTTTCTCGCTTGTCAATCACAGCATATCCTATCTTGCCTAGGCTTTCCACAAGCCCACGCTCCTTGAGCTCCAAAACATACTGATAAGCATTAGCCTTCTTCATCCCAAACCTATCCGCAATCTCAGAAATACTAGCAACACGACTCTCATCTCTCGCCACATCCCCCATATATTCAAAAATTCCATTCAACCTATCTTCATTCTTACTTCTCATAAAACCTCACCTCACACACCTAAAATATACAATCGTATATTTT
The DNA here is from genome assembly GCA_044426045.1 of Bacillota bacterium. Classification (GTDB taxonomy): domain Bacteria; phylum Bacillota; class Clostridia; order Christensenellales; family CAMQZB01; genus JAWXUU01. Next base: position 58,027 of record JAWXUX010000003.1, on the reverse strand, counting down.
ATAAAAATACTATAACACCAAACAAAAAAAATGTCAAGAGCTTTTAAAAACTTTTTGCTCTTGACATTCTTAATATTTGCTTTCTTCTTTTAATATACATGTACCTTTACAATAATATTCAATAAAAACTTTAGAATTTCTCCTATCTATTTCATAATATACACCCAAACAATACCCACACATGCACAGGAAAATTTGCACCTTCCCACAACCATACCTAATTTATTTCGTCACTCTTGCTATCTCACAAATAACACATCGTTGTGATATTCTAGAAACATACTCATTTCTCCGCTCATCTTTAAATCAAAATATTGCCCAGTTGGGATCAACAACCTTGATACATTGGCTGTAGATAGAAAAGATGATGTTTTGAATTCTCCGTTTTTACTAAATGTGATCAGTCCTTCATCGAAAAGCTTATCGAAAGTTGGCGTTAGCAACAGCCCGTTGTTTTCATTTATTCGTTCATAGTTATTACTTGATGACCATGGCTTTATGTGACTTGCAATCAGTAATCTTGTATCATCCACACCAGTGACTACACATTTTTTATATTTGTTCAATATGAGTTTCCTGTATTTGCCTTGTCCCACCCTCGATGCGACCAAAATTTCTTTTTCTGTATTGCTTAGTATTTCATCGCTCTTTATACCGTCAACTATTTCAGCAACATCACTTTCTTGCACACCTATCACAGAGGAAATATAGGATCTATACTGTTTCAATCCATTGCTATACATTTTGTTACCGACTGTGTTTTTCTTTATGAATTCTGGATTTTGAAAAATGACTGAATAACTTATATCAAGTTCAACCAAGTTCATATCATATAAACTCTTGTTTATAACCCCAAGATCAAGCATCTCTTTAGAAACCATTCGCACAGCACTTTCATATTTTCCAATAGTAGCAGCAGACCAAGGCTTATCCGCGTTAGACAGCCATGTTATATATTGATTGTTAATATTTTTTGCCATGCAAACCTCCTTAGAAACAATTTCTTGTCACTACAACTGCTTTGTTCATATTCGGCAGTATCATGTTCTTATCAAGTTTGACCCATTCATTTACTTCAAAAACCCAGCAACAACGTTTTGCTTTTGATTTTCCTTCGTTGAATTTTATTTCAGCACGTGATAATTTTCTATATGCTTCAACTTTGCCATAATATTCAATACCAACGCCTTGTTCGCCGAAGCCTGATTTTGGTTGCCGCATAGCTATATAGTTGATTTCGCCAACTTCACCAGTCACAGAATCACAATATGTATAGTAATATTTCTTATCTAAGCAAAATTGTCTTTGCTCTTTATTTTTTACTATCCCAACCAACAAGTCATTTTTACGTTCTTCTTCTTTTTTGCCCGCCACATATTTCACCAGACTCTCGCCAATCGACCTGACTACACCAACAGTCATTGCATTGCCAGCTTTCATGAGCAAATCCCTATCTGTAACAACACCCCTGACTTTGTTTGCGTATTCTATTGGAAAATCTTGAAAGAGCAGTGCCTCAAAACCTGTGAGGGTTCTCATCTTACCATCACGAACATAATAAACACCATCACGGTGACTTCTGAGCGTTGGCATTCTGTTATAATATAGTCGCAAATCCGACTGCCTTGAATCAATAATCACATATTCTTGTTTCAAGAGTTGCTCGTATGTTTTCTTTCCAAGATTAGTTTCATTGGTTGTATATTTTATGAAATACTCCAAATCGATAGGCAAAATTTCATTCCCTGTATCGATGAGCAAATCTTCGACGCCCTTTGATTTTACATGGTTGTCCCAATCAAACTTGATTGCATTGTTGATAAGGTCATTGCGGATTCCAACAAAATAAACACGCTGCCTCATTTGTGGTACGCCATGCTCCATGCTAGTCATGACTTTGTGACCAACAGTGTAGCCAGCTTCGTTCATAGCATTTATCATGAGTTTGATTGTTTTGCCCTTATCATGAGTGACAAGACCTTTAACATTTTCAAAAATAAAATATTTTGTTCGTTTTTCTTTCAGTATATCAATAAGATAGAAAATCAGTTGTCCACGCGGATCTTTCAATCCATCTTGTCTACCAATAACTGAGAAAGTTTGGCAAGGGAAACCCGCGAGCATAACATCGAAATCAGGCAAATCTTCAGATTTAATCTTAGTGAGATTTCCATAATTTTTCTCGTTTTCAGTATCATGCAACAACTTATACGTGTTGATAGCAGAGCGATTGATTTCAGAATATCCGACACACTCCATTCCTGCTTGCTCAAGACCTAATCTACCTGAACCAATTCCCGAACAAAAGTCAAAGAATTTTAGTTTCATTTTATTGCATCCTCGAAAAGTGTTATATCTTCCGAATCTTGCTCGCATCTAAGATCAATATTAAAAATTACATTTGGATTATTTGTTTTTGAAAGTTTTTTAATGAGATATCTTCCGTTTCCAACTTCACTCACGAAATATCTATTTCCGCCAACTTCATATATCGTGCCTTTAGAAACTGACAGCGTTGTTTTTATATACAGTTTTTTATCATTCCATTCGATTTCAGCTTCAGCATCAGCCGCTTTAAAATAAGATAATGCATCATATTGCCATTTTTTAGGAACATTATTTGATCCACTTGGCTTTCTTCTGTATCCGCACTCTATTTCAAAATATTCGCTAAATTTATCAACTGGGAAGACCACAAAACCTGCTTTATCAATAGTGACAACAAACTTAATATTTTTACTTTGAAATTGAGCGTTTATCCAATTGAAATATATTTGCTCACCAATATCAATCTTCAAAAGGCTTTGACCTACATTTGCATATGTATCATAATGATTGTTCATATAGGCAACCATCTCACTAGCCAAACTTTCTTCAGATTTATTTGCTTTGCTAAATTCAAATTTTCCATCTTTTGGCAGAACAACAAACTGCCCACTTTGTGCTTTATTCATTTTAACTTCCATGTTAAAAATAGTCACACCATTCTTCTTGACAATAATATCTGGTGCAGTTGAATCAGAGAATCCAGCATGAACAAATTCCAAATTTGCACTGCCATATGTGTCATTCAAATACTCACAACAATCAATTTCAAATTGTTTCCACTTTTCCATATTAACCCCCATAAAAGACAAAAGAAAAGTCTTCCGACATTCCTTGCCGAATAAACTTTTCTTATTGTAATTTTTCTGCTATGTTTTCTATAATATATTGCAACACGTCAATCACTACTGAATTCCCGAACTGCTTATACGCTTGATTCTTGTTTTCTGATATCTTATAGCTATCAGGATATCCCATGAGCCTTGCACATTCACGAGTTGAAAGTTTTCGCACCTCGCCATCTATTAAATATCCGCCAGTCTTGGAGAACACACCACCGCCATATGCAGATAGCGTTGCGGCTATGCCTTTAGTGCTGTATATTCTTTCGCCTTGACCGCCTTTATTCACGATACCAAGCCTAATCATCTTCTTGCTGTATTCAATATCTTCCTTACCATTATATTGAATCTTGTATTTCACTTCCTTGAATGGTTCTACATCAGCTTCGTGCTGAATGAAATCCTCAACATGTTTTGTAAGTTCAAATGGTGTTGGGAATGGGAACTCATCAATTTCCAAGTCACCCCTGAAACACACCATATATATTCTTTCGCGCTTTTGTGGCATTCCATAATTTACAGAATTTAGCACCTCAGCGAAGAACTTATATCCCATATCTTCAAGTGTCTTTCTGATAATCTCAAGCGTTCTTCCGCCGTCATGACTTGCAAAGTTTTTGACATTTTCAAGGAACACAACTTTAGGTCTATGCTTTTTCACAATGCGAGCCACATCAAAGAACAGCGTTCCACGGCTATCTTCAAACCCTCTTTGCTTTCCGCTTATAGAGAACGCTTGGCATGGAAACCCCGCACATATAATGTCGTGTTGTGGAATAGTTCGCTCGTCAACCTGTGTTATATCGCCGTCTGGACGATCGCCAAAGTTAGCCTCGTAAACATCTTGTGCAGCCTTGTCCCATTCCGAAGAATAAACACATTCCGCCCCAAAACTTTCCAACGCCAACCTGAACCCGCCAAGCCCCGCAAACAAATCCACGAACCTGTATCCCTTAAGTTTTTTATCTTTTACTTCTATCATATAGACCTCATTTTTATTCAATGACAGTATACTATATTTTGAAGATTAAAGCAAGATAAAACCTTGTTTTATTTCTATTTTATCAACAACAAAGATCTAGGTGCTATCATCAGTCCTATAAACAGTTAATATATCTACAAATAAATCCACTGGATCTACTTCTAGTGCATATGCTAGTTTAATAAGCATTTCAATACTCGGCCAATTATATCCCAGCTCTATATTGCTTAAATGCCTCAATGATATCCAATCCTGATAATCAAATATTTCCTTTGATCGTTCTGTGATAAATTTCTCCCTACTTGAATAAAGCGGCCCCATCTCTTGCCGCTTTTTCATCAATAATTCACCTATTTTTACTAATTTTTTATCAAACTTATTTCTTTTTGCCATAATTTCACCAAAAGATGCACCATGGTGCATTGTAATTACCTTTTATTTATGATAACATATAAATGCGTTCAATGCAAATGCATTCGAATGACTAATAAAAAAAGGGGAGATTCATTATAATGAAAACTTCAAAAATTACTTTTAGGGTGCACTCTCTTCGCACACTATCATCACCTTACAAAAAGGTTGCAGATAAATCTGACCAAGGCTCAGAAGGCAACCTCGAAACAATTCATTACCTGTTGGTAAACATGAAAGACCTTGCACCAAACCTACCTCTTGATGTCAATCCTCGCGAACCAAAGATGACTACAAATGTGGCAAAAAATATCATTGCTGCAGTTGCAGAGCCGGAAACCGACTTTTACATCAATAACCGAGGCATTGTAGTTTCTGCAAAATCACTGTCATTCAACACAAGTGACTCTACAGTAACCATTGACCTTGGAGATCAATCAGTTGATAGCGACAGATACTCTTATGGCATCCTTGATGGCGGACATACCTATACAGCCATAATGGGAAACATGGAAAATATCTCCGACTCTCTTGACAAGTTTGTACGAATGGAAATAATCACAAATGTACAAAATATCACTAGGCTTTCTGATGCTCGCAATACATCCGTTCAAGTATCAGATATAGCACTTTTCAACCTGGATAACAAATTTGAATCGGTCCAACAGTCAATTGCAAATGAATCATATGCAAACAAAATCGCCTACAAAGATAACGAGGACAAACCTATCCATGTATACGAATTGCTAAGATTGATTTACGCATTTGATATAGATAAATACCCAGATGACTCTGCAGCTCCAGTCCAAAGCTATTCTGGAAAAAATCAAGTTTTTAAACAATACAAACATTCTCACGATTCAGGGCTCTACATATCGCTAATAAAGCAATTGCCTTTATTGGTTCAGCTTTTTGAAACAATTGAACAAGAATTGCCAAAAATGTATTGCATTTACAAAAAACAGACAGGTACAAATCCTCGCTTTGGTAATGTTCGTGGCATAGAAAAATTAGGCAATACAAAATTTAGCAATTTTTCAAATAAAGAATTGCACTACAACATTTCAAGCGGATATATTTATCCCATCTTTGGTGCATTCAGATCATTACTAAAATACGATGATTGTGCCCAAAGTATTGAATGGATATATAATCCATTAGAGATATGGGCAGAAGTAGGACCTAGTCTAGCACAAAATACATTTGAAACCATAGGAAACCCCCAATTAGCAGGTAAAGACAAACAACTGTGGTTAACTAACTATAGAATTGTAGAAACTCAAAGTTTACGAAAACTTCTCCACAAATCTTCGTTAGAAAACAAATAATACTATAAAAAGCAAAAAGATTTGGCCGCATAAATAGTGCAGCCAAATCTTTTAACAGTATCCTTTTAACAAAAACATGGGTACTGTTCTATTATCTTTCATTATAAAAATTCCAAAAAATACACGAAACTTCTTGTGATTTTTTACATCGATCAAACATTTGTGATTTTCTCACTCATACTGTTGCAATCAAATAGAACAACAACTACTTGCATCTAATTTTATCTATCGAAGATATCTCGTAACTGATATGCGTAAATTGATTATCTATTTTCAATATAGCACAACTGTTTTCCGCCCGTAGCTCCCGATAAGCAATTATGATATTTTCCCTTGTTTCTTCATTATATTTCCAGCCATTATTTATTTTATCATGTGCTATTTTTCTCCTGCCATCTGCCGCACTAACAAACGCATCATTTGCCCACAAGATTTTTATTTCTTCAACCGAAAGCACGTTCGGCATATCCATACTTTTATCCATTTTCATCGGGACATATAAACTCGAATCTATTCTTACGTCAACACCAACATTATCATATGTATGCGGGCTTTTCACACGATTTGCATATGCACTATTTTTGCATTGAGCTAACTGTTTTTCGAAATCACTGTTACAGAATACTCCATTTTGAAACACAAATGAGCTTACACCAATCTTAATTCTAACAACTTCATTATAATGCTTTTGATATCCATACAATTCATTATTTTCAATATCATATTCTAGTAATACATTATCACTATGAAGTGCCTTCCTTTTATAGTAATACCAATTTTTTTCATCTTGACTACTACTAACTGACTTGAGAATTATTATTTGATATTGCTTACCTTCGTTTAGATATCTATTTATTTTCCTTGTTATAGCACTCTGCGAAATATATTTTTCAATACAGTCAAAAGCAATAACATTACCATTCCCATCACTAACCACAATATCAGCCCAATTGTGATCTATAATTTTGCAATCTCGTTTAACTGTTAAATTTTTATTTTGCAAAAGTAATTCATACAGTGATTTTATTGCCTTTTCAAGCACCTCACTTGTATCTCTTTGTTTATGAAACTTATCGTATTCGCATTTTACACCCGATTTCTTGTGTGCAAAATAGGCCCTTCTGATTTCGCCTTTTCGGAATTCAACATTCATGCCACACTCTTCCCAAGGACAAAATAATTTATTGCTCTTTGCAGCCGCTCTTATTTCTTCCTCGTTTTCAAATATCTCATAAGCTTCATCAGCAAAGATTTCCACTCCATTATACAAACATTTTCGCATTTTTCCTCCAGTGTTTATCTTGCAATCAATTAATCCCACGCTTTACGTGACATAATAAATAAATTAGATTTATCAGGACAATGATAACTTCTCTCTTTTCCTAATATAAAAAAATTTATCTTGCTATAGTCCCCTATATATTTTGAATCTTGTGAATGAAACTCATCTAATATCGCCTCAATTTCTTCAGTGCTTAAATATGGATTTGAGATAAAATAACACTTCCCATACATATCTCTAAAATAATACGAATGATCCGATAACTCATTTAAAAAACAATCTGGATTTTGAATCCCAAACTTTACAATATTCGGTTTTTTGTAGGGATTAGAATACGCCAAAATAAAATCGCCAAATTCTAGTACATAATTAATCGGCGAAGAAAACTCCGTCTCGCAATATTCTACTAACTTATATTGGTCTATAAGTTCATTAAGCAATTTATTTGCTTGTTCATTATTGATCCCATTTTCTAAAATTCTTTTCTTCTCTTTCCCCGTCAATTTAATCCACATAATTTTCATCTCCTTTTTTATTTATTATATACATTTAATACTAAACATAAATAAACTATTACTTTAGCCTATCCAAGATTGAAATCATTTCTAAACACAACAAAGTCATCCACCATTTCATCCGTACTATCGATATATTCCAACAGAACTGCAGTTGCTTTTGCCGTCAAATTTTCAATCCACGCTTCAGATAAGAATTTGTTTGTGTTATCAACGAATTTTTCTTTTGCAACAATGCGGTGCACGCCCACTATTTCCACGCATGAATAACTTCTGTTTTCCATGAATTTTGTGATGATGCTGTCGCCCTTTCGCTGACCATATGACTTAACGGTTTGTTGAAAGACAATATCTGAAATATCGTTTCCTTCAAACTTCATTTCTACGTAAAAATAATATTTATTTTCCTTATTCTCAGCATTTTTATACCACTTATCAGTTTTATAAAATCTGAATACGCTGTTGCCATCAGCCCTTTCCAACAGCATGTCCGCGTGCTTGTCCACTAAATTTGCCTCTAGCGCCTTCACAATCTGCTCTTTGATTTCATCCCTCTTGTTTTTTGCACGAATAATGACCTCGTTAATCTTCTTATAGTTTTCCAAATAAAACCTCTCGTCACTCATTATTTCCACTCCTCTGCTGCTAAACTTCTTTATATGATCCTTGAAATCCGCAATAATTTTATTATCACTCGTGCTGATATTCCTGAAAATGTCGGCATAAGTCAACGTCAAAAATTCTTTGCACGACGGTTGCGAACGGTTGAATTCAGGCTTCAAATATATGAAAACCTTCCTATAATCTTTATAAACTCGCTGATTTTCCACCCACTTGAAATACGTATCCGTTTGATTGTCGTGCTCCCATGTGTAGATTTTATTTTCAATTGTTATAACCACTTTTTGCCCATCGCAATCTTGTGCAACAATAAAAATATCGCTCCTGCCAATCAGCATATTCTTTTCCGCTACCGCCTCAATAATGCGATAACCACCGCCACAATCGCCCCAATTCTTGCCCATGTCTGCGCTATATTTGCAAATCAAATAATTCAACAACCCACCATCATTCTGCAAAGTGTAAAGTAGCAGCCTAGATATAAAATTTTCATCATTAGTCCTACCAATCACATCCAAAAACGTGTTCTCTTTAGAATAGCTTTGCATATCCCGCGCCTCAATAGCATCCAACAACTCGTGAATTTTTCCCATTAATATCTCCCCCTACACATAATACAAGTTTTCAATCTTGACCATTTATCTTCCTATCCAATTATATCACATAAAGAACCTCAAATCAAGGTTTATTATATTTGAAATTCCTTATCATGTTAACACTCCAACACTTATGCAAAACTACAAAACAGCTCTGCACCACGTATTGATTCATAACTATAGCAAAAATTGAAACTGGCATTTTACTGTTTGGCATATCGCGTAGAATACTATGGAGCGTATGTTATTTGCCTTTTCTTTTTTATGAATATAGAAAAAGAGCAACTGTTTTAGTCGCTCTTTTTCTATTATCTAGATATTTATTCTATGCGCAATCCACCATTCGTTAGTTTGTCGCAAATTTTATCAATAACATCATCATTCCAATTTCTAATTATATTTGCTTCAGTAATATATTGCAAAGATCTCATTACTCTTGAAGGTTCATACATAGATGTATCAAACACATATTTTGACATCTCTAAATCTATATTATTAATTAACTGATTTTTTCCAATGATTAGGTTATCCTTTTGAGCCAGCAAATATTGATCATATAATCGTGGAGTGTTTTCTTTGAGCAATGCCAATACTGATGAATATACCTTTTTATTAGTAATATCCGTTGCAAAATATGACGTTATACTTCCATCAATAGGGTTCAGATATATATGATTAAAAAAATCTATATCGACTATGCAACCATGTATATCGCCACTTCCACCAATTATTTTCACTTCTTTAGAAATTTGCTTCAACGCTAAATTATACTTGTGCAACATGCTTTTTATTGCATCTGAATAAACATCCATCCTATCAAAATAATAATCGAGGTCTTGATTATCCACCTTTCTAATTGCTCCCCCATTCATAAGATAGATCTTATCGTTTTCTTCATAGAAAAAACAATAGTTATTATGTTTCTTTAGCATATGAATACTTCCATTTACCCTACTGCATACACATTGTATTTTCATCCCCCTGTTAAATTCAATATATTGCACTCTGTCAATAATATATTTTCCATCGTCATAGTATCTAAATATGTTATATGTATTTGACATTCTAAATGCTTTTAACCCAAAACTTACACTTTTATATCCTATTTGATTATCAGCATAAACTGTTTTCTCATCATCAATTACATACTCATTTTTGTGAGTATGCCCATTGACGTAAATCCAATTTTTATTATAACCATCAATAGACCAATCTGATTTCGGTGTATGTGTGAAAACTATCAACTTTTCATCTTGTAAACACTTTTTCAATTTTAGATACACCTTTTCAAATTTTTGTGTTTCCTTTAAATCTTCTTCAAGTATGAAAATTTTATTGCGATATATTCCACAAGTTGCATTAAATTCTTTATTGTATCCAGAAAATCCTAAACCTGCTAATAATAAATATGGTGATTTAAGAGCAATATTTTTCAACCTCTGTTCAGACATACTCAACAACTGCTCTTCACTGAATATTATTACTTGATTATTTTCTTTTGCCAACATTTGATTGTTTAGAAAATAAATATTTAGCTGCCCGAGCATGTTTCGATACTTTTCAATAACCTCATCTATACTACGATTACTATATGACAACTTTTTACTTCGCTTGTTTATACGTGCATCCCAAAGCTCATGATTTCCAAGTATTACAATAATTTTATTATATCTAAATTTCTGAGATAATTCCGTGTAGAACAATCTTGAAATTTCAAAATCATACGATATATCTCCACCGATTAAAATATAATCAAACGCAGATATTCCACAAGCAGACTTTTCAATACTGTCAACAATTGCCCCAATATATTCCAATACTTCTCTTTCTGTTGCATGAACAGGAAACTTATTTTTAATCTTATGCATTAAGTGAATATCACTAATATAATAAAATCTTGTATTATTATCATTCACTTCATTGCTTTCTATATCATCTATCCTAAGTAGTGATTGTGCATCAATATTTTCATTCTCTAGTGCCCATGATGGAGTAATCATATTTCTGTCTTTTGGAATTATAGAATTATAGTATGTGTCATCATAAAGATTTTGCTCTATCAATACGTCACTAGAAATATAAGCACCAGCTATGTTTATCTTGTTAAAATCGACTCCAACGAAATTATAGTCACTCAAATTTGAATCGCGTAGATCATAATCAACATAACTATAAAACTCCATAAATTCAGAAAAACGTTTTTCTTCCAAACCATATCGACTTAAAATTTTTTCACTCGTTATAAATTGTCCACTCTCTTTATCATAAGTTTTTGATATAAACCTTCTAAAACCTAATTTTCGTTGAATCTGCATGACTTTATAATCACTATTTATATCATCAGGAAATTCTGTCATTATTCTTTTTAATTCTTGCATTCTTGGACTATCCATATAAGTAAATACTCTACTTTCAGAGTTTTTACTATCTTCATATATCATATTGCCAAAACAAGAAACAACCTTATATAACCATTTTTTCACGATTACTAGTGTTAAGATTTCCGTTGGAACAAAAGCCATGCTAAGTAAATTTTGTTCCACTGCCAATTCGCATAACTGCAACGTTCTCCATTCATCAGGAACAAACTGCAAAGCCAACCCATTATTTTCCACGGCAACTTTACACATATCCTCAGTAATTGACTTTATCGTCATATTTCTTATACATAGTCCATCATTTGCTATATTCTCAATTGTCGGCAACAATGGATTAATATTATTATAGGTTTTTACTATATTTAAAGACGCATGAATTTCTTTTGGTATATAACATAGTATTTTGGGATTAATACTATATGCTTTAATATAAAATTCTTGTGTAAGATATTTACATGGAATGTACTCAAAAACATTATAACCACGTGGTAGATACATCGAAGAAACGCTTCCCATCCTGACAGCCTCAAAACATAGTTCTTCTGTGATTATTTTTTTAGACACAAATTTTAGCGCGTATCCACATTGCTTGATAGCAACAAGACATAGTTTCTCAGTATGCAAAGATTTTGGAATGTATTTTAATGCTTGAAAGTTTAAGGATACAGCAAGCATACAATTTTTTTCTGATAGCTCTACTGTCCTTATATAATAACAAGGATTACGCTTTATCAAGTTTTCATCAGTTTTATATTGATTTTTGTCTTCAAAATAATTCTTGTTCATTTTTCACCTCTTTTACAACTCCATGATACAATACAATTCAATGAAAGTATGTATTCATTAGCGATTCACATAGACTTAGCATCAAATTTACGTTTAATTTCCATTTTATTCTTTCTTGCATTTTCATCTATCAACGCTTTGATTACATTGCGATCTGCAAGTAAGTAAATACAAACCGTATAGCGATCCTCATCTTCCTTCACGAACTTAAAATCTAAATCTGCGACAACAAATGACGAATTCAATAAATCTTCAAACACATCTTCCAAATTGTATTTTAGATTTTCAATTATATCCCCTTTCTTAATTCTTATACCGCTAGCGCCATTTGCAAACTGAAGACTATCGATAAATTTGATATTTTCATCATCTTCACTTAATCTTTCAAGCACTATTAATGACATAAAGCAATTGTGGTCACCACAATGATGCAACACTGATCTTTCATACAATCTCACTAGATATGTTAAGTCCCAGCTTTCCATATTCTCTATTTCCTTAGCCATTTCAGGGCTTATTCCATAAGATTCTATTTCAACATTAACAAGTTCATCCAACGTGACATCTAGCTCCTGCGCTATCAATATCAACGTTTTCATTTCCGGATAAGATTCGCCACGCTCCCATTTGCTTACACTTTTTGAATAATCTCGCTTGCTGTTTTCAAGTTGCCTATCCACAATCAAAGCTGCAAAGTCCTCTTGTGTCAATCCATTTTGTTTGCGATAATTCATAATGTTATTTCCAAATTTTGTATACATACCAACTCTCCTTCGTTTTTTATATCATTACTATAACATAAAAAATACTGAATCCCCACTATTATAACAAGAATTGAATTCTATTCAAAATAGAATTTACTACAATTACTCAAAATATACATTTTAACAAGCATTCCTGTATATAACATAGCGCCCTAATCTTATATTATAGTACATTTATCCATTGTTATGTTAAGTTACAATGAGTATAAGCTAGAATCTCAATATGCTTTCTGTCATATATTTGATAACTCTCCCAACTTATGGTACAACAAGACACAATATTTGGAGGTGAAAATATGTATATACCTAAGTTTCGGACGGCTGAGGATGTGGTTGGATTTTTTAGGAGTGAGATCATAAGAGTGTGATTAGTTAGGGGGATTATTTATTATCTTGTCTAGAATAGGATGAATGATATTTCCACTATGTATTGCATCTATTTCATTGCAATATTCATATCCAATCGTACTTGGTCACAACTACTAAAACTGCCCACAAAACTACAGTTGTACTATATAAAAAATCGATATAAACCCAATCAAATTTTCACCCTGTTTGCACCCTTGGGGGTTTTGCTTGTGGAAAAGTTATGTTGAGTTGCAAAAGTTAGGGGGTGAAACGTTAGTTATGTGGTTAAAAGGTCGCAAGATATGCTCGGAAACGCACGATATTTGCTGATATGCAAGTTGCTTGGTCGGGTCTTGATGCCTCTCAAGGTGGAATCAGCAGTTCAACCCTGCTAGGGGTCACCAATAAAAAACGCCATCGCGAGATGGCTTTTTTTATTGGTGACCCCACCCCGCCTTGAATTCCAAATGTGGCACAACTGCTTTGAAAATGGGGCTTGGCATATACCAATATAGCCCACGCCCCACTTTCCTTTGCACTTGCACCACATTTGAAATTCAATGCTACCACAGCGGTCTAAGTTGCGTACGGATGTGGGGAGCGAGGCTTCGTCCGCTCGGTCATTTTTTTGGGTGGGTGGGGAGGAGCAAGGCTTCGCCCGCTCTGCATTTTTTTGGGAACGGCACTTCGTGCGTTCGTTTTTTATTTTTTGCACCCAAGTACAAAAATTTATTATAATGACCGTTTTGCCAGCATCGGCAAAACGGTCAGATATTATTATTCAATTATATTATCAATATCTCTTGCACCATAAAGTATAGACACAATTTGCACTTGTTTTGATTTTTCGCAAGTCAAATAAAATATTAAAAAATTATCCACAACCATACGTCTTAAGCCTTTTTTCTTCCACTTTTTGTTATCATAAAGCGGATTTCGCATTGGCGAAATATCTAGGCTTTCCGCTTTTGAAATTATCCTATCAACTTGTTTTCTTGCGTTTTCTGGAGCTAGCAATTCATATGCGATATAGTCGTGAATGTTGCGAATCTCCTCGATAGATTGCTCAGAAAACAACACTTCCCATTTATCTATCATATTTTATATTCCCTTTCAAACATCTCACGCACTTCTCTTGCTGATTTTGACTTTCCTTCATTATGTTGTCTTAGTCCATTTTCCATAAGAATATCGAATTCCTCTTCGCTAAGTTCGCCCATAACTTTTGGCTTTGCAACTGGAAGTTTTATATCAAAAGGTATACCCCTTTGCAATGCTACTTGCTTCAAAAATAATGCAATAGCATTAGACATAGGTATTCCAAGTTCTGAAAGAACAACTTCTGCTTGCTCCTTAAGTTCTGGTGCAATTCTAACATTAACACTTGCTGTCTTCATAAAATTTCCTCCTTGATGTTATACATATACAGATTATAACATATTGTATCGCAAATTGCAACACAATATACATTTTATCGAAGATTACTTTTTATCACAAAATATCAGCTAGGCAATCGTGCAGATAGTTTTCGGATATTTTCAGTGCGAAGTCTTGCATTATTTTTGTTTGCTCCTCTATGTTTCCATAGATCTTACCAGTTTCTGGTGATTTGACTTCCGCCATGATTGTTTGAAGTCGGGAAATTTCTTCTTTGTTTTTTAATATTCTTTAAGACCAAGCAAAAAATCTGTTGAGCAATCGAAGAACTTGGCGAGTTTTATCAAATATTCTACGCTTGGAAAACTCTTTCCCGCATACCACGCCCATGCTGTTGAATGTGGTATATCCAATTTCTTTGTCAACGCAAATGCCGTCATTCCATTTTCTTTTGTAAGTTCGTTAAGCCTTGTTGAAAATATTTCTAAATTATTCATAATTCACCTCATTTTTATAATTATATCGGTTTAACGATATAATATTCTTGACTGTCGGAAAGCCGACATAGTATAATTACAAAATGGATACTTATAATAATAACGAAATAAAATCGTGCAGTTTTTTCGGGCATCGAGATATAGAAAATTCACTGCAACTACAATCTGAAATTGAGCAGACCATCATTGACTTAATATTAAATAAAAATGTAGGCATTTTTTATTTTGGTGGGTTTGGCGATTTTGATATATTATGCCACACTACAGTTCGCAAAATTATGAAGCAATTCCCTTACTTAAAATGTATTTTTTGTGCAACTGACGATAAACATATAAAGAAACTAAAAAAATATAAAATGATTAATTTTGAAGAATACGACCAAATAATTTCTTTCCCACTCGAATTTGATTATTGGTACACTCGCATATATTACAGAAATTGTGAAATAATAAAACAAAGTGATTATACAGTTTTTTATATTCGAAACAAAGAAAACAGTGGCGCATATAAATGCTATAAATATGCCCAAAAACTTCACAAAAAAATAATATCCCTTTAACCGTCAGTGAAAACCGACAACAGTCAATAACTGAATTATGAATATTATACAGCCAATAACTGTATAATGTCAATATGGAAGTTAATATTAATAAAAATTTAATAGAATTCAAAGTGAAATTGCGAACATTGAGGGTTCAAGCTGGCAAAACACAAAAGGACATTGCCCGTGAAATTGGCATAACTCACCAGTCTTTCCAAGCATACGAATCAGGCAGTGCATTTCCAACACTTGAAAACCTGTGTAAACTCGCAATCCTTTTTGATGTTTCCACAGATTATCTCTTGGGACTTTCCGAATATTAAAAACAAATATTGAACCCTTACCCGTCAGCGAAAACTGGCGGTTTTTTTATGCACTTTTTGAGTAGTATAATAAAAACATCAAACAAAAGCGAGTGATATTTCCCACCCCGCACATCGTATCGCAAGCAGAAGGGAGGCGTTTAACAAAATCTAAACCATACACAAGATAAAAAAGAATAACACAAAGGCAAATATAAAAATAACAAAAAGGAGACCAAAAAAATGACAAATAATACAACAGCATACCTACCACTAGGGAGTGTGGTAACACTAATTGACGGCACAAAGCCGTTGATGATTTACGGCAGAAAGCAAATGCAAACAAATTCACAAAATGTTTGGGATTATGTTGCTTGTCTTTACCCCGAAGGGAACTTGGGAGAAAATTACAATATCTTTTTCCAACAAGAAGAAATAGCTGGCATACTTTTTAAAGGTTATGTGGGCAGCGATGAAGCTCAAATGCTAGAACTTTTAAACAGCACGCAAGCTTCATCTAGTGCAAAGGCTAAAAACGGTGGCAAAAATGAAAAACATTCGTGAAAAGATTGAAAAACGCACCTCGGTGATGTATAATGGAGGTGGCAAGCATGAGTTTATGGTCTAACGTAACAGATTGGGCGAAAGATACTGCGAGTAGTGTTGGCAGTGCAGTTAAAAGCACCACAAGCAACATTGGTAATTGGATGGAAGAAAAATATAACAACGCAAAAACTGCCTTGACTATTTCTACTCCAACAACTCCAAGCACGTATCTTACGGGTGGTAGCGTATACGATGATTCAAGCACTGGATATAATGGAATACCAAAAACATCTTATAGCAGCAGTTCAAACTCTAGTTCAAGTTCATCAAATAATAGTTCTAGCGTAACTTCAAATAATTCAAGCGCTAGCTCAAATTCATCAAGCAATAGTGCCACACTAGCTGCGTATGAAGCGTTACTCGCAAAGACAACAGCGATCGAGAACATTCAAAAATCACTAAACACTGTAAAACAAACCGACTACAACGGTGAAGAATTGAAAGTTGATGGAGATTTTGGCATAAAAACACAATATGCATGGGATAGCTACCTGCAAGCAAAAGGCGTGCCAAACTATCTTGCTGGAATTGCAACTACACAAAAAACACCAAGCTATTATTATAATAACCAGCCAAATACATCAAATATTTCAACAGTGAAAGAATCTACAATAAGTCCACTATCTGACGATGCATATATCTATACTGGAAGCATGTGGGGAGACTTAAACAAGAATGTGCTTAACGATGTCGACACATCAAATCTTATTAATAATCTTATCTCTTCTACAAGTTCAGGAATTGATGCATCTAAAATATTTGATAGCACTAATAATTTATTAAACAATAACGTAATGCAAAAGACTGCAAAATATGGTAGTAAGGCCATATCTAAACTAATGACTGCCGTAGACATAAGTGAAGCTGCTACCGCTTTAGTTAATGGTGATTTTGAACAAACACTAGTTTCAGTTGGTGGAATTATTGGTGGGATTGGCGGTGCAGCAATAGGTGCAACTGTAGCTAGTGCTGGAAGCGGCGGAATTTTAGCAGTAGTTGGTGGAACTATGGGCGCTGTCGCAGGGGCAGAACTAGGAGAAATGGCTGGCCAATGGATATATGACTCAGGCAAATGGATATACGAAAAATTTACTTAAGAAAGATTAGGAGGATCAAATGCGAATAGGTTCCAATTTTTATTTATTTGATAGCAGTGTAAGCTTGATTGATAGAAGAAGAATATTTTTTATTATTGCAGCTGTCAGCACACTTGCATTTTTTGGTAGGTTCATTGATAATACAACGAATTACTCAGTTAGTGTATTTATTGAATACTGTAAAACAGATAGAATATGGTTCCTAGCTTTTGCTATCAGTAATCTTATTCATTTCGTGACCTATTACAATAGCTTAAAAGTGCATTTGAAATTTATTATTGCCAAAGATGGGCTACTTGTAATGCAAGGAGGCAATCTATATCGCTTGCCATGGAATCATATTTCAATAGTTAAAAAGAAGAATATAAATTTCGAAACAGAAACATACTTTTTTATCCAAGATACCGAGAAATTAAAAGATAAAAAAATCTATTCTGAAGAATATGATAAGTATTTTACTAACAAAACATTTGTCTACAAAAAAGAGTTCTCGATTTTTTTTGACGAAGATAAAATCAATAGAAATCAAGAAAAATCTTATATCAAATTTTTATCTTGGCAAAAGGATACTGATTTAAGACTGCAAACTATAACTACTGAAAAATTATCTAAGCACATACTTTATTCAAAACTTGGTTGTATCTTATGGTGCAATACATTGCTATCATACATCGGACTTTCAGTGTTTTTCATTCTTTATAGAATTATAAAATGAACGTAAAAATTAAGAGAAAAAGTTCCAAAGGCCACAAACCTTTGGAACTTTTTCTTTAGCCAAACATCGCATCGATTTTCTTTGCAGCATCTCTATCACCGCTTTTTAGGAAGTGGGTGTAGATATCCGCCCCGTTGATGTTTTGGCGTGACCCGCCCTTGCTGACACTATGGAGATTGGAACTCCTGCTGTTATTTGCATTGCTTTGGTTTTTCATAACAAATCCCCCCAGACTGACTGGGGGGTTATTTTTATATTATTTATGTTATTTATATTATTTATGTTATTTATGCTGAGATATTAAAAATCTAGCTCTTTGCCTTCTTTTTTCCATTGGACGTATTCTGCTGTTGCTGTGAAAAGGACGTCTTCTGAAGAGTTTAGTCCTGTTTCGAAAGAATCTTGAACTACGCCGATAATAAAGCCTACGCCAACAACTTGCATTGCCACGTCACCCGAAATTCCGAAAAGCGAGCATGCGAGTGGGATAAGAAGAAGCGAACCGCCCGCAACGCCTGAAGCGCCACAAGCTGAAACAACTGAAGCCACGCA
The DNA here is from genome assembly GCA_044426045.1 of Bacillota bacterium. Classification (GTDB taxonomy): domain Bacteria; phylum Bacillota; class Clostridia; order Christensenellales; family CAMQZB01; genus JAWXUU01. The sequence goes on along the minus strand of JAWXUX010000003.1, from coordinate 39,161 downwards.
AAGAATAAGTGCTGTCCAGATGTCGATGCTGATTCCAAGCGTGTTTGCAGCCGCAAGCGTCATAACCGTGATAGTGATCGCCGCACCACTCATATTGATTGTTGCACCAAGCGGGATAGAAACTGAATAGTGGTCCTCGTTTAGCCCAAGAGATTCGCACACGCGCATATTAACAGGGATGTTTGCCGCCGAACTTCTTGTGAAGAACGCTGTCAAAAAACTGCCTTTGATACATTTCCAAAGAAGTGGATATGGATTTTTTCTGAGATTGCAAAAAACGATGAGCGGGTTGAAAATCAATGCTGAAACAAGCATGCAACCAACCAAAAGTGCCAAAAGCGAGCCATATTCAGTGAAAATCGCGATACCGTTTTCTGAAACTGTTGAAAAAACAAGACCCATGATACCAAACGGTGCGAAAGAAATTATCCATCTCACCACTTGAGAAACACCGTCGGAGATGTTTTCAAGGAAAACCTTTGTTGTGTCGCTAGCCACGCGAAGTGCAAGCCCGATAACAACCGCCCAAGCAAGAATACTGATATAGTTGCCTGTTGAAAGTGCGTAAATTGGGTTGTCAACAACGCTGATAAGCAGATTTTGAACCACTTCACCAACCCCACCAGGAGTGCTTGTGCTTTCAACTGCAGTTGTGAGCGTGAGCGTGATTGGGAAAAGGAAGCTTCCCAAAACAGCAACGAGCGCCGCTGTGAATGTTCCGATAAGATAAAGCACGACAACTCTGCCCATGTTTGATTTTGCGCCCTCTTTGTGGTGAGAAAGCGAGCTTATAATCAAGAAGAACACCAAAATCGGTGCAATCGCCTTAAGCGCGCCAGTAAAAACCGTGCCAAACGTCGCGATAAACGTCGCTTGTGGCAAAGCTAGTCCAAGGATAGTACCCAAAACCAAACCGCCAATTATGCGTTTCACAAGGCTGATACTCTCCCATTTTTCAAAAATTTTCGTCATTTGTCCCCTCCGCCCGACTGTTTCTTTTTCAGTCGGTAGTATTATTTAGTAAATTTGCCCTCGCTGGTAAAGTGCGATTTATATAGCAAAAGGCAAATTTCATGCCGTAATATTATAACATGATATAAACCGAAGGTCAAGAAAAAGTGCGATATTGGTTACATGAAATTAGATGGGGGTATAGAAAAGGAGGGGAGGAGGTGGTGGTAAAAGCTTTTTTCAAAGTGAAAGGTGAAAAGTGAAAGGTAATAGGTGAAAGGTGAAAGGTGAAAATGAATGTAAGCACTCGCAAGCTCGTGCATCCTATTTATAATTAGGCAGTAAAAAAGGAACGTTCCTATTAAATAGTTACGTTCCTACAAGTGGTTACAAATATAATTGAAAAGCACAAGGTGAAGCCGCGTGCATTACCACCATTTTCACCTTTCACCTTTCACCTTTCACTTTGAAAAAAGCTTCGCTTTTTTCACCTATTTATCCAAAAAAAGTTTCCCGCCAATCCAGTAGTTTTCTTTTTTCATTTCTTCGATTTGGACAATCACGTTTTCTGCTGGCAAATTGAGTTCGCGACCGATTGTTTCGGCTACGCTTTTGCAAAGTTCACGTTTGATTTCCACATCTCTTCCTTCCATTATTTTGATTGTTACAAATGGCATAATATTTCCCCTTTGATTTATTTCGGCTACTATTGTTTATAGATAAGTTTTCCGCAATGCTCACATTTTGTGAACTTGTGAAGGTCGATTTCTGAAATGATTGAAAGCGCCAAATCCATTCCGCAACCACCACAGTTGCCCGAAACGAGTGGCACAAACACAGGATAGAGTTTTTCTTTTCTGCCTTTTTTATAGGCTTCGAGGTATTCTGGCTCGATATCTCCTTCCAAATTTTTCATTTCTTCTTTAACCGCGTCGACTTCCGGTTTCACTGTCGCTTTCAAAGCGTCAAATTTTTCTTTGCCACGGGCATATTCCTTTTTAGCGCTTGAAACTTTTTCTTTGAAGGCATCAAAATCGCGAGAGAGTTTTTCGATTTCCCCCGAAATTGTTTCGCCGTCCTTTTCAATCCCACGAAGTTGGTCGCGAAGCTTTTGAGTTTTACCTTGAAGATAGTTGATTTCCGCTTCGTCCGAGCCGTCAAGGTTCATTGCTTCGTATTCTTCAATCTCGTTTGCAAGCTCACCCATTCTTCTTTCACAACCGTTATAAGAACCAACAAGTTCCCCCGCACGTTGCTCCATTTTTGTTAGTGTCACATCAACATCGTCCAAAAAGACTTTAACTTTCACAAGTTTTTTTCTTTCGTCTGATTTTTTCAAATCATTTTCAATCTTGATCACTTTGCCATCAAGCTCTTGATATTTATTAAGATTAGTCGTCATTATATACGCCCTCCAATTATTTCGTTACATAAGCTCCAAAGGAACTTTTTATTTTTCACCAACTTTGCCCGATTGAAAAAAGATTTCAACCCCCGCAAAGTTCATGTTTTTCACACATTCTTTCATACAGACAAATTCGCTGTATCCATGCGGAATATCAAACATGTTAACTTCAAATCTTGAAGCCTCCACAAGCATGTGGTGCCTTATATCTGAAGAAACAAACGTGTCCGCGCCATTTTCAATACCCCAAAAAAATTCCGCCTCGCCGAGTCCAGACCCGCAAAAGCTAGCAATTTTTTTAACTTTTTCCCTTGCAATAACGCATTTTGAAAGGGTGAATTTTTCGTTTAGCACCTTTTCAAATTCGCAACTGCAAACATTTTCTTTCAAAACTGAAACCTTGCCATAACCCCCACAAGAGAACCCATCGCAAACGCTTTCAATTTCGCCACCAAGCATCCAAGCAAGGTTATCATCAATCCCGCCCGCGCAAGCGTCAAGATTGAGATGCGCCGAATAAACCGTGATATCATTTTTCAAAAGGGAAATAATCTCCCTGCCTTTGAAACTTTCAACATTCACATCGGCGAGTTTACCATATATATAAGGGTGGTGCGAAAAAATGAATTTTATACCATTTTCAATGGCAAAATCAATATCTTTTTTTTCGACATCAACGCAAACAAGCATTTTTTCGTGGGAAACTTCCTCCCCGCCAATCAAAAGCCCGCTGTTGTCATATCCACCAGTTTTTTGCACAAATTCGTTTGAAACGGCAATCGGTGCAAATTTTTCGATTTCATTTATAATTTCAGAAGTTTTCATAACCCCCCTAGCTGTGATTTTTCAAAAATTCTTCCAAAAAATCAATTATTTCATCATCCTCTTTTGCAGTGGTGCTTCTAGCTTTTTTTATCGCCTTTTGCCTTTTCAGCCTTGCTGCCCCAAACTCCAAAAAGTCCGCTTCGGGCTTTTGGAGGTTGGTTTTTCCAAACATCACCTCGAACTTTGAAAGTTTTTCGCTCGCCCCCGACATTTCGCAAAGCAGAAGATTATAATACTTCCCTCTGTCATAAAAAAGTCTGTCGCTCAAAATTTCAAACCTGCCCGCCAAAAACTCGCGCAGTTTTTCCACTTCGCTCATGGGTTGCAAAACGCAAAATTTCGGCGTTTCACCGCTCAAAATTTTCATGATTTCTTCACCGCCCATGCCCGCAATCACGCAAGCGTCAACGGCAATCCCACTCACGCCATCAAGTCCGTTTGCCACGCAAAAGCTCGCCCTTTTCAAAAGCTCGCCGTCACCTTGCAAAAGTGATTTTGCCTTTTCAAGGCTTGGCGCAGAAATGTCGGAAAAAATCACCTTGCCCGCAATCCCTCGCAAAAGACATTCAAACCCGACATAGCCATGGTCACAGCCAACGTCGCACAAAACCTCGCACTTGGGAATGACCGACAAAATTTCTTCACGCCTTTTGTTCATATTATTTAGAGAAATCCTTCAATTTTTTGCTTCTTTGTGGGTGACGAAGCTTTCTTAGTGCCTTTGCTTCGATTTGGCGAATTCTTTCACGCGTAACGTTGAATTCTTTGCCAACTTCTTCAAGGGTTCTGCTTCTGCCATCGTCAATTCCGTATCTGAGCCTTATAACTTTTTCTTCACGCGGTGTGAGAGTTGACAAGATTGATGCAAACTGCTCTTTAAGCGTTGTGTTAGTCACAGATTCTGATGGGTCAATCGCTCTGTCGTCTTCAAGAAAGTCGCCAAGATGCGTGTCATCTTCTTCGCCGATTGGAGTTTCAAGAGAGATTGGGTCCATTGAAATCTTTTGGATTTCAATAACTCTTTCTTCAGAAACGCCCATTTCTTCCGCAATTTCCGCCGTGCTTGGCTCTCTTCCAAGTTTTTGGAGAAGTGCTCTTGCAACCCTTGCTTGCTTGTTGATTGTTTCAACCATGTGCACTGGAATTCTGATTGTTCTTGCTTGGTCGGCAATCGCACGAGTGATCGCTTGTCTTATCCACCATGTTGCATAAGTCGAGAACTTGAACCCTTTTGTGTGGTCAAATTTTTCAACCGCACGCATAAGCCCCAAGTTACCTTCTTGAATAAGGTCAAGGAAAAGCATACCACGTCCCACGTATCTTTTCGCAATGGAAACAACCAAACGAAGGTTAGCTTCCGAAAGTTTCTTTTTCGCTTCATCGTCACCCTCAAGCATTCTTTGAGCATAATAAATCTCTTGCTCGGCAGAAAGAAGTGGCACCATACCGATGTCTTTAAGATACATCTTGACAGGGTCTTCCATATTGATTTCGATGTTCAAGTTTTCAAGTGAAAGCAAGTTGTCGCTTTCTTGAATGATTTGAATTCCCGCTTCTTCAATAGCTTTCCAAACCGCGTCGATTGTTTCGCCAGCAAGTCCCAATTTTTCCGCTTTGTCGAAAATCTCTTCCGCCATGATTTGACCTGACTTTTTAGATTGCGCGATAAGCGTCCCCGCTAGCTGTGTTAATGTTTCCGTATTTTCCATTATTTTTTATCCTCGCTTTACATTCTTTTTAACTTTGTGTATTTTTCTATTTCTTTGAGTAGTCTTGCTTTTTCTTCCCTCGTTTTTGCAATCGCGAGTTTCGCTTTTGCCACAACAAGCTGTTTGTCAAGCAGTTTGGTTTTTTGCCGTTTCAACACATCTTCGAAATATTTATCCTTGTTTTCCACTTCCTCAAACTTCAAAATATCATAGGCATTCGCCCCGACATATTCAAACAAGCTTGAAATTGGAAGTTTCATCTTTTGAAATTCCAAAACAATTTCCTTTTCCTTGGCTTCAAAAATTTCTTCAATCTCCTTCACCGCGTCAAATTCCACTTTCCTTGAAATCAGCATATATAAAATGAAGTTTTTTTCTTCATCTTTTTTCTCTTTCACAATATCGGGGTTCGCAAGCGTTTCCGCTTTTCGCTTGTCCGATTCTTTTTTCGCCTCACCCCTTGCAATCGCGTTCATGTCCTCGACAAGTGAATCGTATTTCACGCCCACTTCCCGTGACAGCTTTTCGCAAAGCTCGGATTTTGTCGCATTTTCTTTAACCTTGGAAATCACCGCAAGTGCCTTTTGGATATACTTTCTTCTTTCAATCGAATCAGATAAATCCGCTTCGCTTTTCAATATATAAAGCTTAAAATCCACAAGTGGCAGTGCTTTTTTCAAAATATCATCATAAGCGTCCCGACCAAGTTTTTTTATCACATCATCGGGATCCATACCTTCTGGCATAACCGCAACTTTCACGTCTATCCCTTCGTTTTCGAGGATATCAAGTCCCCTGACCGCAGCTTTCAGACCCGCAAAGTCGCCGTCGTACGAGATATAAACTTTCGAAACCAAAAACCGCATCATTCGCGCTTGCTCTTGGGTGAGTGATGTGCCCATTGAAGCCACCACGTTGTCATACCCCGCGGTGTAAAGCGAAATCGCGTCCATATACCCTTCCACGATAATAAGCTCGTCAATCTTTCGGCTTTTTCTTGATTCTTTCACCAAATTCAAGCCGTAAAGCGTTTTTGATTTCACGAAAATTTCCGTTTCTTTAGTGTTTTTATATTTGGCAAAATCCGTCTTTTCCAAAACCCTGCCACCAAACGCCACGACATTCTTGAACCCGTCGATAATCGGGATGATAAGTCTGCCCCCAAGGCTGTCATAAATCTTGCCGTTTTTCGAGTCGCAAACGCCCGCGTCCACCATTTCTTGCCGTTTATACCCAAGCTTTCCAAGATAGGTTGGCAGTCCGTCCCAATCAATAGAATACCCAATACCAAACCTTTTCACACCGTCGCTTGCGATGCCTCGTCTCGCGAGATATTCCCTCGCACCCGTTGCTTGTTCCTTTTTCAAGTTGTTATAATAAAACAGCGCGGTATCTCGCAAAAGCTGAGAAAGTCGCTCCTTATATTTCCTTTTTTCCGCACCATCTTCCTTGCTTCCACCAGAAAGATTCGGAACTTCCATTCCCGCCATTTTCGCAAGAACTTCAAGTGCGCCCATGAAATCTGTCCCTTCCATTTGCTGAACAAACTTTATCATGTCCCCCGATTCCTTGCACCCAAAACAATAGAAAAATCCATTCTCGTTCACCGAAAAAGATGCCGTCTTTTCATGATGAAAAGGACAACAACCCCAAAACCGTCCACCTTTCTGGCTGAGAGTCATGTATTTTTCACACACTTCAATTATATTCAGTTTTGACTTTAGCTCAGCTATAAAACTTTGAAGATCCATCATTTTCCTTTTTGTTTTTTTATTTTGTTAGTTTGCTTTTTCATGGGGCTCTGCCCCAAACCCCGCTCGGGGCTTGCCTTTTCGTGGGCTCTGCCCACACCCGCAAGGGTGTGACACCCTTGACCCCAATTTTGGAAACCATTCTAGCTTCGTGAACTGAAAAAGGCTGTCGCCTTTTTAACGGTTTTTGGGGTGGTTTAGTGTTTTGTTTTGATAAAAGCTCTCGCTTTTTTAGTTTTGTCCGCGGGAGGCTCGCGAAGGGTGCTCCCCTACATGTTCCCACTTTATAATTGAATGCACAAGGCGAAGCCGAGTGCTTTACCACACCTATTACCTATTACCTATTACCTATTACCTTTTAAAAAATCTCCGATTTTTTAAATTTGCGATTTTTTAAATTTGCGGTTTTGGCAAGAAAATCTCGCTGTATGTATCTAGTGCGAAATTATCTGTCATTGTGGCGATATAATCGCACACGCAGATTTCGATTGTGTCACTTTCGATTCTGCTTTGCAAAAACGGCGGTAGCTCATTTGGCTTGTCCACATAATATCCGAAAAGTTCGGTTACAATTTTTTCAATCTTGTTTTCTTGCAACATCTTTTCGCCCACGCCATAAACATTTTTAAACATGAACGTGCGCATTTCTTCAAACGCTTGCAAAACATCCGCTTCCATTGTGACGTAATTTTTGCCCGCACTTGCGACATAAATCGATTTGACCATGCGATTGATTCTTTCCGCGTGCGTTTTGCCAAAAATTTCAATCAAACCGTGAGGAACTTCCTCCATGTTAAGAACGCCAGCCCTCACCGCATCATCGATATCGTGATTGATATAAGCAATTCTGTCGGCAAAAGAAACCACCTTGCCTTCAAGCGTTGAAGCATTCCCACGTTTGGTGTGGTTCACAATGCCGTCACGAACTTCCATTGTGAGGTTCAAGCCCTTGCCGTCCCCCTCCAAAAAATCCACCACGCGAAGCGATTGCTTGTTGTGGGCAAATTTATATTCCGAAAGCTTAGCAAGCGCCCTTTCCCCCGCATGCCCAAAAGGCGTGTGCCCAAGGTCGTGCCCAAGTGAAATGGCTTCTGTCAAGTCCTCGTTGAGGTTGAGAACCCTCGCAATAGTTCTCGCGATTTGCGAAACATCCAAAGTGTGAGTCATGCGCGTTCTGCAATGGTCATTTGACGGTTTCATGAAAACTTGCGTTTTGTTTTTCAACCTTCGAAATGATTTAGAGTGCAAAATTCTGTCGCGATCACGCTGAAATGGCGTTCTCATCTCACAAATTTCTGGGTCGCCATTGTATCTGCCAACACTGTTTTCAGATAAAAATGCAAATTCTGACAAAAATTGTCTTTCAATTTCGTATGTACTATTCAAAAGTTCAACCTCCTTTGTATATTTTTGTATTATTTTGGTACATTTTCTCGATATTTTAACTCATATTCTAAAAAAATATATTCCTACATTTTATTATTCAATGCAAACCCCCAAAAATCCTTTATTTTTGCGAAAAATTTTAAACTTTGCCACGCTTAAAATATTTGACAAACCGCACCGTAAAGGTGCATAATAATTATATGGCAATAATTACATAATAGGATATTAAGGAGATAAATTATGAGTGAATGTACACACGATTGTTCAAGTTGTGGCGAAAGCTGTTCAAGCAGAATTGAAACTGAAAAATTGAACCGCCATTCTTCTTGCAAAAAAGTTATCGGCGTTGTGAGCGGAAAAGGTGGCGTTGGCAAAAGTCTTGTGACAAGCCTGCTTGCAATCGAATCAAAACGTCGCGGTTTTGAAGTCGGCATTTTGGATGGCGACGTGACTGGCCCATCAATCCCAAGAATTTTCGGAGCTAACGGTCATGCCACTGGCAACGACGAAGGAATTTTCCCTGCTGAATCAAAATTTGGTATCAAACTTATTTCTTCAAACTTGCTTCTTGAAAACCCAACCGACCCTATCGTTTGGAGGGGCGCTGTGATTTCAAACATGGTGAAACAATTTTGGACTGACGTTTTGTGGGGCGAACTTGATTTCATGTTCGTTGATATGCCACCAGGAACTGGCGACGTGCCACTAACTGTTTTTCAATCACTTCCAGTTGACGGAATCATCATCGTGACTTCACCTCAAGAACTCGTTTCAATGATAGTTGAAAAAGCCGTGAAAATGGCAAATATGCTTTCAGTTCCAATCATCGGCGTTGTTGAAAATTATGCTTACCTCAACTGCCCAGACTGCGGAAAGAAAATTTCAATCTTTGGCGAAAGCAAAACTGCCGAAGTTTGCGAAAAATACGGAATCAAACTCCTAGACTCACTCCCAATCGACCCAGAACTTCCAAAACTTTGCGACAAAGGCATGCTAGAACTTGTTGAAGGCAACCCACTCGCATGTGTTGTGAGTGAAATCGAAAGTGCAACGTAGTTGCACTTTTAATTAAAAATTAAAAATTAAAAATTAAAAATTGTGGTAATGCACTCGCATTCCGCTCGTGCTTTCAATTTTTATATGGCATACAAAAGGCGTGGGATTTCTTTTAATCCTATGCCTTTAATAATACTACTTAAAATAAATGGGCTGCACGAGGCGAAGCCAAGTGCCATACCACAATTTTTAATTTTTAATTTTTAATTTTTAATTAATTTTAATACTAAAAAAAACAGCGGTTTCCCGCTGTTTTTTTTAGTATTAAAATTAAGATTTATTATCTTTTTTTAGCTTATTAATGTCCACATCCGCAGCTTCCGCCACATCCGCTTTCTTCGCCGTCGCCACAACTGCCACCGCAATCGCAATCTCCGCCACAGCCTTCATCGGCAACAACAAGTTCGCCGTCTTGCTCGTCGAAAATCACATCGCCAAGCATTTCTTCAAGTTCTTCTGAAATAACAACCTTCAAGTCACCAAATTCGATAACTCTGTCGCCCTCTTGCAAGTCAACAATGTGCATACCAAGAGAAAGTCCGCCATCGATTTCATCAGTGTCAAACAAAACAGCCTCGGCCCCTTCGTTTTCAGAAATCATCTCAAGAACAAGTTTACGTCCGTTTTCTGTAAAAGTCATTTGTTCTCCTTTAAGTTAAAAGTAACAAACTCAGTTAACTCCTTTTAACTCTTGTGTATATTATATAGTATATAAAAAGGTTTGTCAAGACAATTTTTGAAGTTTTTTAAAATTTTTAAAGTTTTTAGAGAGAAGGAGATGCGGGGCTTTTAAGTGAAAAGAGAGAGAGAAGAGGTGAAAGGTGAAAGGTGAAAGGTGAAAGGTGTGGTAGGCACTCGCTTTGCTCGTGCACTCCATTTGGATTTGGACAGTAAAATAGGGACGTCCCTATTAAAATAGTTACGTCCCTACAAGTGGTCACATATATAATTGAAAGCACAAGGCAAAGCCGCGTGCATTACCACACCTTTCACCTTTCACCTTTCACCTTTCACCTTAAGCGAATCGTTTCACCTTAAGCAAAGCCTTTCACCTTAAGCAAAGCGTCCCCCTCACTCAAAATAATACGCACTCATCACTGAATCACTCATCATGTCGGCAGAGAAAGTGATTGGGAGATACATAACCAAAACTTGGTTATCGGCACCTTTTGAAACAGACATTGAACCATACGAGCCGTACATTCCTGAAAAGCTAGTGCTATCAGCGTTCATTGTGTAAGTTCCGCTTGAATAAAAGCCGTCAAAAAGCGTATCAACATCGTCAGTCATATAAGTTGTGAGCGTTGCAGTGTTCAAAAGGTATTCCTCATCTTGAGTTATCCCCGCTTCTGAAAAATCAAGCCCCAAGTCATAAACAACGCAAATGCTGGAATTTCCAACAATAACACTGTCCAGCGCCATTCCGTCAGCGACACTTTCGAAATATGTCAACATTGAAAGCTCGTCAAGCATAGCAGAAGTCGCACACGTTTTCACAATCGTTGGCACTTCATAGGCATCATAATCAATACTGCCGTCTTTCACTTGCTCGATAAACAGCGCAGTGTCGTCCATATCGGCAAATATAATGCTTGTTCCGTCGATTGTCAAATCAACAGTTTCACTGCCACAGCCCGTCATCACAAGCAATAAACAAAGAAGCAGTGCTGTCATTTTTATAGTTTTTCTCATCATTTTCTCCTATTATACAAAAATTTTGTATGCTATTTTTAAGTTTTTAAAAATACTCTTTAATAATAAACCTTTTCGCGTTTTTTGTCAATGCGTTATAAGGCAATAAGCAAGATTACAACTTTCAACGCTGTCATCCACAAAAGACCCCAAACACTTGCAACTGTCATGAGTTTGTTGGCTTTTTTGATATCCGCAATCTCGATTTCTCGCAAACTATCGCCAATCGTAGGCTTTTTTTTGACCACACCGCCATAAACCGCATCGCCCGCAAGCTGAATTTCTAGCGCGCCCGCCACCGCCGATTCCGTTTGAGCAGAGTTTGGCGAATGGTGACATCTTCTGTCCCGCTTCCAAATTTTCAGCGCGTTTCTCCAGTTGAAACCGCAAAGCCAAGCGCTGTCAATAAGCAATAATGCGGAAATCCTTGATGGCACAAAGTTGCAAAAATCATCAAGCCTAGCCCCAAACGTGCCAAACCATTTATATTTTTCGTTTTGATAGCCTATCATTGAATCGCATGTGTTCACCGCTTTATAAATAAATCCCAAGGGTGCACCGCCAAGCAAAATCGCAATCATGGGCGCAATCACGCCATCTGCGGTGTTTTCCGCAACCGTTTCAACGGCTCCCTTTGCAATTCCCGCCTCACAAAGATTTTCAGTGTCCCTGCCAACGATATAAGAAAGCCACTTTCTCGCGCCGTTCAAATCGCCGTTTTCAAGTGCCGTGAAAACTCGCATGCTTTCAACTTTCAGCGATTTACCCGCCAAAATTTGCCAACACATCACACTTTCGACCGCGAAATAAAGCCAAATATTGATTTTTACACATCCCCACAAAATAAGGACGGGCAAAATCCCAGAAATTGCCACAACGATAAAAACCGTCACAAACCCCGCTAGATTTTCGCCATTTTTAGTCTTTAGAAAGATTTTTCGAGTGATTTTCTCGCAAGCCGTGATGATTTTCCCCATCAAAACAACGGGGTGCAAAAGCCACCGCGGATCACCCAATATCAAATCTATCACAAACCCCGCCAAAACCGCGAGCGTGGATAATTTTATTATTGTCCCAAAATCTATCATACCACCAAAACCTTAATATTTCCTTTATTTTCCCTTAAATCTTTTGCAAATATCAGATACTGAATATAAAATATCAGATACTGAATATAAAATATCAGATACTGAATATAAAATATCAAATTTTGCAAAGCCCGCTAAATCCAAAGCTCTAAACTCAAATTTTGCCGAGATTTTTAAACTTGCCGTCACCGTCGAGCCACAAAATATAGCCACCGCCATTTTCTGGGGTGTAGCTGTAAAACTCACCTGAGAAAAAACTGCTCATAACCGCCATTGCCGTTCCGCCGTGCGCGACGATTGCAATTTTTTCCACGCCCGCCTTTTTTGATTTTTCCACGCACTCAAGAAACGCTTTCACACTTCGGTTTTTAAAAATATCCATGCTTTCGCCGTTTGGAATTTGGGTGGTGCAACCGCTTTTCACCCAAGAAATATATTGAGCGTTATCTTCAAGCTCGCGAGCTGTTTTATTTTCAAAATCGCCAAAATCGCATTCTGTAAGTCCGTCCACAATTTTCGCTTTTTCTTTGCAACAAACAAGCACTTCCGCCGTTTGTAAGCACCGTTTTTTTTGCGAACAAAAAAGCATATCCACCTTTATTTTTGGCAATTTCGCAAGCTCGCAAAACCCAACATCCGACACACCCTCATCAGTTGCGCCGATATATTTTCGCAATGCATTCCCCGCCGTTTTGCCGTGCCGTATCAAATAAATCTTCATTTTATTCTGTCTTTTACGCCGTTTTCAATAAGATAAACTTCATCTGCCATCTGCGCCATCTCGCACGCAATCTCGCCGTTCAGTTCGACAAGCCTCCTGTGACTTTCAAAAATCGGCATGACACGACAGCCACGCTCCTCGCAAATCACAATGTTATATTCTCCGCTTGTCGCCTTTTCAATCACCGCTTCTTTCATGCTCTCGGCATTTCTCACGGCAAATTCCTTTTCAATATATTCAGTCAAGAAAAAAACACCGTCGAATTTTTCATTCACGCCAAGATTTTCTCTCACAAACTTCTTTTTTCCACTTCCATATTTTCCTGTTACAAATATCATAAAATAACTCCCATTCCCGCAACCGCAAGAACTGATAAAACTTCAGCAATCTGCAAAAAATACCCCGCAGTATCGCCAGTCACACCGCCAAAAATTTTGTCGGTTTTCACCTTATAAATCGCCATCCAAACAACTTGAACCGCCACAACCACAATCCCAAAAATGTTGGCATAATCAAGCAAGCCCCAAAAAGTCAAAGTCGCAATCGCCAAAATTGCTATGTTGCAAACTATTTTCCCAGACGCATCCGCAAATGCAGAAAGACTGCCCGAATTTGCCGATTTGAAATTTATCCCGCAAAAGCTAGATAAACATCTTGACAAAATAAACCCAAGCGAAACCGCCCAAATCATCTCCGCCGTATATTCAGAAATCGTCAAAATCCCGCAAACACCAACAAAAAAGAGCAGGATATAAACTATCCCATAAATAACCCCAAACGCACCAACGTGTGGGTCTTTCAAAATCTCCAACTTTCGCTCTCGAGTTTGATATGAAGAAATTGCGTCCACCGTATCAATATATCCATCAAAGTGAATTCCACCCGTGAGCAGTATTGGCACAACGGTTGCTATCCCAGCAAAAAGCAATGGGGACACACCACACAAATTCCCAACATACAAAACGCCAAACACACATCCGCCCACCAAAATACCCACAAGCGGAAAAAACGCCATGACATATCGCATGTTCGGTTTTGTCCAATCCACCCTTGGCATAGGTACTTTTGAATACATCGCAAACGCGATGATAAGTGACGAAAGTATACTTTTCATCTTGCTCCTTAAATTCTAATTTTTATTTATTTGCAATCGCAGATTTTTTGACTATCGGTATTCCCACTCGCACGCAGTAAACTTCGTCTGCTATATTTGTTGCGATTTCCTTGTTGATTATTTCGAGGTTAGTTATATATCTGATTGTGCTTTCAGTCACTGCGTCACCGCCGTCGGACAAATCATTTGAAACGATAACGAGATTATCGCATTTTGCCGCGAGCTGTTTCAGCCCAACCAAGATGAACTCGTTGACGTGTTTTTTGATACCGCCCTCGCAAAACATCTCGTTCGCAAGGATATTGCCAACACATTCAAAAAGCACCGTTCCGCCAATCACTGGAGTGTTGCCGATATCGTAAAACTGCTCCACCACTTCAAAGCCTTTTCCACTGCGTTTTCTTTTGTGGCTGACAATCTTGCGCTTGCCCTCCTCGCTGTAAGGAAGCATAGTCGCCATATAAATTAGAGGTTTCCCCCCACATCCAAGGTTCTTTTCAACAGCGAAATTTTCCGCAATTTCAGATTTGCCACTGCTTGCACCACCATAAAACAAAGCTATCAATTATCTTTTCTCCTTTCGTTTTCTTCCCATTTTCCCGTTCTTATTTTCTGAATTTTCTCATCTTATATTTCTATTATTTTGTTGATTTTTTATATTTTAAGCATTTATCATAAAAATTTTCCACGCTTTCAAGACTGCTCAAAAACGCAAGGTGTGGAAAGCCCGCGTATAAACTTTCTGTCAAAAATCCCGCAGTCCACGTTGTGCCATTTTGCTTGGTGCAAACCAAATCCCCGCCATTTGCAGTGCTGTCATAATAGTGAAACTCGTGACCTTTGAAGCCGTTTTCAAACAACACAGCCCCGCCGTTCTCACTTTTCATATCCACATACCCAAACCGCACAAGGCTGGATTTTTTCTCGCACTCGCCATCTAAAACCCCACACATTTCACACCTATCAATTTTTTTTGAAAGATACATAAACCCGCCACATTCCGCAATGGTTGGCAGTTTGTTTTCAATTTTATTTTTTATATCAAAACGCAACTTTGCGTTTTTTTCAAGCCTGTCCAAATAAAGTTCAGGATAGCCTCCAACGATGTAAAGTCCGTCGCAATCTGGCAATTTTTCATCACTGAGCGGCGAGAAATAACAAATTTCCGCCCCCATTTTTTCAAGAACAGCAATATTTTCACGATAGCAAAAACAAAATGCCTCGTCGCGAGAAACCGCGATTTTCACGCTCTCCTTTTTGGAAATTTTCAAGCCGTTTGGAATGATTTCCTCAGCTTCAAATCCCATTTCCAAAATGCCGTCGATATCAAAAGTTTTTTCGGCAATATCCGAAAGTTTGTCTATTTTTTCCGAAAGTCCCGCAATTTCTGACGCCGTCACGAGCCCCAAATGTCTTGATTCAAGAATTAAATCTTGCGGTAATCTTGGCAAATATCCAAGCGCACGAACACCCATTTTTTCGATATCCGCTGAAATTTGCAAAAACACATTTTCGCTTGTGTTGTTGAGTATCACGCCCGAAATATTGTTTTCTTTCCACGTCAAAAATCCATGAATGGTCGCAAGAATAGACTGCACAGCGCCCCTGCCGTTCACAACCAAAATAACGCCACAATCAAGAATTTTTGAAACGTTTTCCGTCGAACCCGCACCGCCGTCGAAAAATCCCATCACCCCTTCGATAACAGAAAAATCCCTGGCACTTTCCGCAAAAATCTCGCGACAAATTTCGGGAGTGTAAAAAAAGCTGTCGATATTTCCGCTTTCAACACCCAAAACTTCGCGGTGAAACATGGGGTCGATATAATCGCAACCGCACTTGAATGCGGAAAGCTTTATCCCCCTTTTTTTGAGCGCACCCAAAAGTGCAATCGTCACAGTTGTCTTGCCAGAGCCACTGCCCGTGCCCCCAACCAAAATTCGCCCTTTCATACTTCACCAACTTGTCCTTTTCTATATAAATATGCTATCACAAAGGTGGGGGAATGTCAAGTGTTGTGTAGGTAAGTTAAGGTGCGAGAAGGAGGTTTGGTTGGGAGGTATTGGGGAGAAGTGAAAGGTGAAAGGTGAAAGGTGAAAGGTGTGGTAGGCACTCGCTACGCTCGTGCACCCCATTTGGATTTGGCTAGTAAAATAGGAACGCCCCTATTGAATAGTTACGTTCCTATCATGGATTACAAATATAATCGAAAAGCACAAGGCGAAGCCGCGTGCATTACCACACCTTTCACCTTTCACCTTTCACTTTGACGGCAGGAACAAAAAACCCCCAAACCTACCAAAAGGTTTGAGGGTCACAAAAGTTCTTATTTCCCAAAAACATATTCTTTTACTTTCGCAGAAATTTCGGCGTAGTTTTCAGCTGATTCTCCTGCTGATTTGCCTGAAACTGTGTAGTAAAGTTTGATTTTTGGTTCTGTGCCTGATGGGCGGATGATGATTTTCAAATCGCCTTCAAAGCTGAAAGACAAAACGTTTGATTTTGGGAAGTCGATGATTTCTTTTTCGCCAGAAACCATATCTTGTTTGTAGCCGTCATAATAATCGGCAAACGCGATAACTTTGATACCCAAATCTTTGAATTTATCTGCTCTCATCTTAGTCATGATTTCAGCCATTTCAACCATGCCTTCAGCGCCAGGGAACGCGAAGTTTTCAGTGTAGTTCATAAGATAGCCGTATTCTTCATACATTGCTGTTCTCACGTCGGCAAGAGATTGACCTTTCATTTTATAATAAGCCGCCATTTCTGCAATGATAAGCGAAGCTGTCACCGCATCTTTGTCGCGAACATAAATTCCTTTCAAATAACCATAACTTTCTTCATAGCCAAGAAGGAAATCAGCTGATCTATCCACAGTTTCAAGTTTAGTGATTTCGTTACCAATGAACTTAAAGCCTGTCAAAACGTCTTTCAAATCAATTCCGTGTTTAGCACAAATTTTATCAGTTAGCGGAGTTGAAACGATTGTTTTCACTGCAACTGGATTTTGTGGGAAAGTGCCTTTTTCTTTTTTGCCACGAATGATATATTCAAGCAACATAACGCCAACTTCGTTTCCTGAAAGCAAGATATAATCATCGCCCTCTTTAACCGCAATACCAACGCGGTCGGCATCAGGATCAGTTGCGATAAGCAAATCAGAACCACTCGCTTTTGCATCGCGAAGTCCAAGTTCCAATGCTTCTTTGAATTCTGGGTTTGGATACGCACAAGTTGGGAAGTTTCCGTCTGGATGTTCTTGCTCAGCCACAACAGTGATATCTTTATATCCCGCCATGTCAAGAATTTTTCTCACAGGTTCATTGCCTGTGCCGTTGAGTGGCGTATATGTGATTTTGAGTGAAGTATTTTCAATGGCATCAGGGAACACGCGTTCGTCAAGTGCCACTTTATAGAAGTTTTCAAGAATTTCGTTTGAAATATATTCGATTTTGCCCTCAGCAAGGAACGCTTCAAAATCAAGCGATGGATCGTATGATTCAAGCAAGTCAAGATTGTCGATTTTTGCAAGAACAACATCGGCAACTTCTGGCCCGATTTGGCAACCGTCGCCACCGAACACTTTGTAGCCGTTGTATTTTGCAGGGTTGTGCGAAGCTGTCACCATGATTCCCGCATCAGTATTAAGTTCGCGAGATGCATAAGAAAGAAGTGGTGCTGGCAAAAGTCTGTCATAAATATAAACTTTACCGCCCATTGAAGCAATCACGCTTGCCGCAAGTTTTGAAAACACGTCGGAATTAATTCTTGAATCATAGCCAATCGCCACAACATAGTTTGGTTTTTGGTCAGCCAAAAATTCGCAAAGGCCTTTTGTCGCACGTGCAACAGTATAAACGTTCATGCGGTTAGAGCCCGCACCCAAAATTCCGCGAAGACCCGCAGTTCCGAATTCCAAATCACGATAAAATCTATCTTTGATTTCTTCTTCGTCTTTTTCCGCAAATTCCATGTCTTTGCAAAGTTCTGGAATTGTTATTCCATAGTTTTTCCACAATTCAAATTCCGCACGATAATCTTTCATTTCAACCTTCCTTAATCATAATAATCTGTTTTATTGTGAAACGCATGCAAAAGTACATTCTGTTTCACTTTTATAATTTTACCACACTTTTCACGCCTTTTCAACCCCAAATCGAAAATTATTTTTTATAATATATATATTTTTTGCAAAAAATTTGTTATAATTATGATGTAACTTATAAAAAGTCTCAACGCAAATTATAAGGGGACTTCTGAAATTCTGAGGTGAAAAATGAAAACATTTAAAATCGCAATTCTCGGCGGGGGCGCTTCGGGCGTTTTGACCGCTCTTCTTGCGTCAAAAAAATATAACGGAGATGATATCGCCATTATTGAAGGTGGCGAAAGGCTCATGCGTAAGCTTGCCCAAACTGGCAACGGCAGGGGAAATATCGGCAACACCGTTTTGTCAAAAGAGAAATTCTTTGGCGACGATTGCTACTTTTTTATTGAAAACTTCAATCTTGAAAACACGCTTGGCTATTTTGCCTCGCTCGGTATTGCGACAACGACAATAGGCGATAAAATCTTTCCACGCTCGCTTTCCGCTTCAAGTTTTGTTGATCTTCTTCGTTTCAACATCACCGCAAAAAATATCAACGTCCTTTTATCCCGCCAAGTTTCAGCAGTGAAAAAGAACGGCGGAATATTTGAAATTCAAACCTCGAATGGCACAATCAAGGCTGAAAAAATCGTTGTTGCAATGGGCGGAAACGCAGCACCTCACCTTAACACCGACGGATTTGGCGTTAAACTTTTGAAATCGCTCGGGCACACTTCAACGCCCGTTTTCCCCGCACTAGTGCAAATGAAAACAACTTCCCCCCACACAAAAACGCTCAAGGGCATAAAAGCAGAAGTGACCGCTTCATTTCTCCAAAACTCGAAAACCATCGCCACTTTTTCTGGCGAAATGCACTTTTCCGAGTTCGCACTTTCCGGGCCTGTGAGTTTTCTGCTTTCGGCATTTTCCGCGCCCCATAAAAGCGGTAGCGTTGTTGTAGATTTTCTTCCCGAAATCGGAAAATCGCAACTTATCCAAATCCTAGAAAGCAAATCAAAACTTTACCCAGATTGCGATGCCGAAACACTGCTTTTCACAATCACCGCAAACCAAATCGCGCGTGCAATCACTAAAGAAGCGGGGCTTTCAGCAAGAAAAATCAGCACCCTTTCAAATTCCGACATAGAAAAAATCGCAAGTCTGACAAAGGCTTTCACGTTCGATTTTGCGGGGAATCTGTCATTTTCAAAAGCGCAATCAACACTCGGCGGAGTGCCACTTCGCGAGTTTGACAAAAACCTGCAATCAAAAACCACAAAAGGCGTTTTCGCATGCGGTGAAACCCTGAACGTGTGCGGTGAGTGCGGTGGATACAACCTGCAATGGGCATGGAGCTCCGCCTTCGCCGTGAGTGAAGGATTGTAGGGCTTGTTTTATGGGGCTCCGCCCCAAACCCCGCGAGGGGGTGACCCCCTCGACCCCAATATTGGGTATGGGTTTTGAGTTGCACCACTAAAAAAGGCTTCGCCTTTTTGCTAGTGGGGTAATTATTTAAAACTTATATTTGAATAAAAAGAAAGGAAGCATCTCGCTTCCTTTTTATAAATTTTCAAAAAAATCATCATATGAACAGCCGTATATTTCACGCAATTTAACAATCACACTGATACGAATATTTAATTCTCCATTTTCATATTTAGCATACGTTGTTCTTCCAATATCACAGCCTAGCAGTTGCAATTTGGCACACAGTTTTTCTTGTGAAATGTTATAACTTGAACGCATTTTCTTCAAATTGTCACCCATCACACAATCTCGCTTCAATTTTTGCTCCAAAACAGCACCTCCACATAATTTTTGACCGATATTGGTTGCAATTTATATCATTATAAATTATATTTTAATAAAAGAGAGAGATTTGTTAATTTTTAATTGTTTCATTCATTATCTCCGAAACGTTTCGCCTTGCATACAAAAGTCTCAAAACTGTCAATATTTCATTATCTATCCTGAAAAATACCACGTAGTTATCTACAACAATTCTCCTGACACGTTCATCGGTTATCAAATCATTATCCACCATTTGATAAATATTTGGATTTTCACATGCCATATCAACACAATCAAAAACTTTACTTGCAAAATCAAATGCAGCTTTTGGATTCATCAATTCAAATTTAATATAATCTAGTATTTCTTTTAAATCTGATTTTGCAATTTGAGTATATTCTGCCTTATAATTCATACCCATATCTCGCCTTCACCATTTGAAAAACTTCATCTGCACTCACAACTTCGCCGTTGTTTGCTTGCTTGATTCCTTCGTTAACAAGCATAGCTTCATGCGCTTTTTTCATTAAATTTGTGTATACATCAATATCCATCACAACCAATTTTCCATACCCATTTTTAGTTACAAAAACAGGCTCCTTGCTCTCTTGACACATTCTCTCAATAGATGCCGTATCTTTCAATTCTTTTATAGGAACTATCTGCATAAAACCACCTCCATAATTTATTATGGCTAAATTATACATCAAATATAGCCATATGTCAATACAAAACAACAAAAAAAATAAACCGTGCCCAACGGGCACCCCCACAAGCCAAAAGGCTCAGCCTTTTGCTTGCCCCAAAATTGATCGTGCCCCAACGGGGCACCCCTACAACTCGAAAGCACCGCTTTCGGTTGCTCCAACCAATATTGACCGTGGCGAAGCCACCCTCACAGCCTTGGGCTCCGCCCAAGCTGCAAACCATATAATTGCAGTGGGGCAACGCCCCACCCTTACAGCCTTGGGCTCCGCCCAAGCTGCAAAAACAAATTGTCGCGTCCCCGAAGGGACGCCCCTCCAGCGACGTCCATTAGACTACTGTGGTAGTGAGAAAGGAGGATTTTTGGGAATTTTTCACACAAACGCGAGTGAAGGCTATATTAACATATGCCGAGCTCGCGTTTGTGCGAAAAAACCCAAAAAGACCCTTTATCACGGGTTAGAATAATAAAAAAATAAGACCAGCCAACGGCTGGTCTTATTTTTTTATTATTCTCCAACAACTGCTTCAGCAGCAGTTGGTGTTGCCACACTTTCAACTTCTTCAATCAAATCAAATTCATCGTCGTCGTCATAATCCCCCAGGTTGATGTCCGTTCTTTGAACAACGGCAGTTGAAATATTTTTATATTTCTTGATGCCAGTTCCCGCAGGAATAAGCTTACCGATGATAACGTTTTCCTTAAGACCAACGAGTGGGTCGATTTTGTTTTTGATAGCTGATTCTGTCAAAACTCTTGCAGTTTCTTGGAAAGAAGCGGCAGAGAGGAAAGATTCAGTTGCAAGAGAAGCTTTTGTCACACCAAGAAGCACACGTTTTGCAACCGCAGGACGACCGCCACGCGCGATAGCTTTTTCGTTTTCTTCTTCGTATTTGAACAAATCCATCAAGTCGCCAGGAAGAATATCCGTATCCCCAACGTCCTCAACTTTAACTTTTCTTAGCATTTGACGAATGATGATTTCAACGTGTTTATCAGCGATTGAAACCGATTGCATTCTGTAAACTTTTTGAACTTCTGTCAAGATATAATCTTGAACGCCACGAACACCTGTTGTTTTCAAGATTTCATGAAGGTTGATTGAACCACCTGTCATAACAGAACCTGGAACAACAGCATCGCCGTCTTTCACCTTGATATCCACACCATATTGGATTGGATATTCTTTTTCAACGCCGTCCGCTTGCGTGATAACAACCTTTTTAGATTTATTATCATTCTTGATAGAAACCGTGCCGGCATATTCAGAAAGAACCGCCATACCTTTTGGTTTTCTTGCTTCAAAAATTTCTTCGATACGTGGCAAACCTTGAGTGATATCGTCCGCACCCGCAACACCGCCGGTATGGAATGTTCTCATTGTGAGCTGAGTACCTGGCTCACCGATTGATTGAGCCGCAATAACGCCGACAGCTTCGCCAGTGTGAACAAGCTTGCCGTTAGCCATATTTTTACCGTAACATTTTGCACAAACACCGCTTTTGCTTCTGCAAGTGAGAAGTGTTCTGCATTCAACGCCTTTGATTCCTGCTTTTTCAATCGCAATAGATTGCGCTTCAGTAATCATTTCGTTAGCAACCGCCAAAACTTCACCAGTTTGTGGGTGGATAACGTCGTTTACTGCAACTCTACCATTGATTCTTTCAGAAAGTTTTTCAATGATTTGTTCTTCGTCGCCAGCTGATGCTTTTTCGCCAACAATGGCAGTGATCATCATACCTTTAACTTTTTCGCCCGCTGTTTCGAAACAGTCGTCTTCACGAATGATAACTTCATGAGCAACGTCAACCAAACGACGAGTGAGGTAACCTGAATCGGCAGTTTTGAGGGCAGTATCTGCAAGACCTTTACGTCCACCATGCGAAGAAATGAAGTATTCAAGAACTGTCAAACCTTCACGGAAACTTGCCTTAACCGGAACTTCGATTGTTTTACCAGATGGGTCTGTCATAAGACCACGCATACCAGACAACTGACGAATTTGGTGCATAGAACCACGGGCGCCAGAGTCCGCCATCATCCAGATTGGATTTTCAGCATCAAGAACGTCTTTCAACGCTTCAGTAACGCCTTTTTCGGCTTTTTGCCAAGCGGCAATAACACCTTTGTATCTTTCTTCTTCAGAAATAAGACCACGTTTGAATTTTCTTTCAACTTGCAATACTTCTTCTTCAGATTTTGCGATATATTCATATTTAGTTTGTGGAATGTGCATATCAAACAATGATGTTGTGATAGCGCCGATTGTTGAATATTTGAAACCTTGACTTTTGATCATGTCAAGAACTTCAGCAGTTCTTGTTGCGCCAACTCTTTTGAAACATTCATCAACGATTGTTGTGAGCTGACCTTTTTTCACGAGCGTATCAACTGCAAGGTTAAGTTTGTTTTCTTTTTCTGTCCATTCTTTTGGATTTGGATCAACGATGTCGCTTTTGAACACTTCTTGCATACCAATATCTTGTGGAATAGCTTTGTTGAAAATCATTCTTCCGACAGTTGTGTAAAGACGTTTAGTCACGATTTCGCCATCGATTTCTCTTGAAACCCTGATATAAACCTTAGATTGCAATTCGATTTCTTTAAGTTGATATGCCATGAACGCTTCGTCGAAGTCTTTGAAGTATCTGCCTTCGCCTTTTGCGTCGCGTTTGAACATTGTCAAATAATATGAACCTACGATCATATCTTGCGTTGGAACAGCAACTGGTGAACCGTTTGAAAGTTTCATGATGTTGTTTGAAGCTAGCATCAAGAATCTTGCTTCAGCTTGTGCTTCAAGTGAAAGTGGAACGTGCACCGCCATTTGGTCACCGTCGAAATCGGCATTGAATGCTGAACAAACGAGTGGGTGAATTTTGATAGCTCTACCTTCGATAAGAACTGGTTCAAACGCTTGGATTGAAAGTCTGTGAAGGGTTGGGGCACGGTTCAACAAAACTGGATGTTCGCGGATGACATCTTCAAGGATATCCCAAACTTCTCTGTCTTGATTTTCTACTTTTTTTCTTGCATTTCTAACGTTGCCAGCAATTCCTCTTTCAACAAGTTGGTGCATGATGAACGGTTTGAAAAGTTCCAAAGCCATTTCTTTTGGCAATCCACATTGGTGAAGTTTGAGTTCAGGGCCAACCACGATAACTGAACGACCAGAATAATCCACACGCTTACCAAGCAAGTTTTGACGGAAACGTCCTTGCTTACCTTTAAGCATGCTTGAAAGTGATTTCAATTCTCTGTTACCAGGTCCAGAAACCGCTTTTCCTCTTCTGCCGTTATCAATAAGAGCATCAACCGCTTCTTGAAGCATACGTTTTTCGTTGCGCACGATGATTTCAGGCGCGCCGATTTCCATAAGCTTTTTCAAACGATTGTTTCTGTTGATAACACGTCTGTAAAGGTCATTCAAGTCACTTGTTGCAAATCTTCCGCCGTCAAGTTGAACCATTGGGCGAAGGTCTGGTGGAAGAACTGGCAAAACATCCATGATCATAAGTTCAGGTTTGATTTTGCTTCTTCGAAGTGACTCGATGATTTCAAGTCTTTTAACCGCTCTCACGCGTTTTTGACCTGTTGCTTTTTCAAGAATAGTTGAAACCATTGCAGATTCTTTGTCAAGGTCAACACCCATCAAAAGTTCTTTGACAGCTTCCGCACCCATTGAAACTTTGAAAGTTGAGCCAAACTCTTCGAGTTTTTCTCTGTATTCTTTTTCTGAAATAACTTGTTTGAAAGCAAGGTCAGTATCGCCTGCATCCAAAACAACATATGACACGAAATACAAAACTTGTTCAAGAAGTTTTGGGCTCATATCCAAAAGCAAGCCCATTCTTGAAGGCACGCCTTTGAAATACCAAATGTGAGATACAGGGGCAGCAAGTTCAATATGCCCCATTCTTTCACGTCTAACTTTACTGCGAGTGACTTCAACGCCACATTTGTCGCAGACAGTTCCTTTGTATCTTATTCTTTTATATTTACCACAAGAACATTCCCAGTCTTTGATAGGTCCAAAGATTTTTTCGCAAAACAGACCTTCCTTTTCTGGTTTTTGTGTGCGGTAGTTGATAGTTTCTGGCTTTGTTACTTCGCCATAAGACCATTCTCTTATTGTATCAGAAGATGCAACACTGATTTGTATTGCATTAAAATCATTAAGTTCAAACATATGTTTTCTCCTTATATCTTACAAAGCTTAAAGTTCGTCGTCGTCAAACAAATCTTCGAAAGCTGAATCATCAAGATCGTCGAAATCTTCTTCTCCGCCGTCTTCGAATTCTTCATCGAAGTCATCAAAGAGGTCAACTTCTTCTTCCTCTTCAAATTTTTCTTTTTCAACTTCTGGTTCGAACATATCATCTTGATCTTCCGCAAGTTCTTTGATAGTGATTTCTCTTCTGTCTTCAGTGAGAACCTTGATATCAAGCGAAAGTGCTTGAAGTTCTTTTATCAAAACTTTGAATGATTCTGGAATACCTGGTTCAGAAATATTGTGACCTTTAACGATTGATTCATATGTCTTAACACGTCCAACAACGTCATCTGATTTGACAGTGATGATTTCTTGAAGGATGTGACTTGCGCCGTAGGCTTCAAGTGCCCAAACTTCCATTTCACCGAAACGTTGTCCACCAAATTGTGCCTTACCGCCAAGTGGTTGTTGTGTTACAAGAGAATATGGTCCAACGCTTCTCGCGTGGATTTTATCATCAACCAAGTGGTGAAGTTTCAGCATATACATTTGACCAACAGTAACTCTGTTTTCAAATGGTTCGCCAGTTCTTCCATCATAAAGTTGAACTTTACCATCAGCCTTGCCTTCATCGTTAACAAAGCCGTTTTCTTCAAGCATTTTCTTGATATCAGCTTCCGTTGCACCGTCGAATACTGGAGTTGCAACCTTGATGCCAAGTGCTTTTGCAACAAGACCCAAGTGAACTTCCAAAACCTGACCGATGTTCATACGAGATGGCACGCCAAGTGGGTTCAAAAGAATTTCAAGTGGAGTTCCATCCGCCATGAACGGCATATCTTCCCATGGCATAACGCGTGAAATAACACCCTTATTACCATGACGTCCCGCCATTTTGTCACCGATAGAAATCTTTCTTTTTTGTGCGATATAAACTCTCACAAGTTTGTTAACGCCTGGTGAAAGTTCGTCTTTATTTTCGCGAGTGAATGTTTTCACGTCAACGATAATACCGTTTCCACCGTGTGGCACTTTGAGAGATGTATCTCTAACTTCTTTTGCTTTATCACCAAAGATTGCACGAAGAAGTCTTTCTTCAGGAGAAAGTTCTGTTTCGCCTTTTGGTGTTACTTTACCAACCAAGATGTCATCCGCCTTAACTTCAGCGCCGACACGAATGATGCCGTCTTCATCAAGGTTTTTGAGTGAATCTTCACTTTGGTTTGGAATGTCGCGTGTGATTTCTTCTGTTCCAAGACGAGTGTCTCTCGCTTCAATTTCGTATTCTTCGATATGGATTGAAGTGAAAACGTCGTCGCGAACAAGTTTTTCAGAAATAAGGATGGCATCTTCATAGTTATAACCTTCCCATTCCATGAAACCAATCATGATGTTTCTTCCAAGTGCAAGCTCACCGTTTTGAGTTGAAGGGCCGTCGCAAAGAACTCCGCCTTTCAAAACTCTGTCGCCAACATTGACAACTGGTTTTTGGTTAACGCATGTGCCTTGGTTTGAACGAAGGAATTTTTGAGTGTCATACTTGCAAATTTCGCCGTCGTCATATTTAACTTTAACGCTGTCTGCTGAAACATTCAAAACAACACAGTCGCGCTCTGCAATAATCATAACGCCAGAGTCAACTGCGATTTTCGCTTCAACGCCCGTTGCAACACATGGTGCTTCAGGTTTCAAAAGTGGAACTGCTTGACGTTGCATGTTTGAGCCCATCAGTGCACGGTTTGTATCATCGTTTTCAAGGAACGGAATAAGCGCTGTTGCGATTGAAACCATTTGTCTTGGAGAAACGTCGACATAATCGATTTCCTCTTTGGCAACTTCAATGATTTCTTCCCTTCTTCTCACGATAACACGATCAGCGGCGATTGAACCATCTTCTGCAAGCGGTTCTCTTGCTTGAGCAACTGTGAACGCGTCTTCTTCATCGGCTGTCAAGAAGTCGATTTGGTCAGTCACGACGCCAGTTTCTTTATCGATTTTTCTATACGCAGCTTCAATGAAACCATATTCATTGATACGCGCATATGATGTTAATGATGTGATAAGACCGATGTTTTGTCCTTCAGGAGTTTCTATCGGACACATTCTGCCGTAGTGTGAGTGATGGACGTCACGAACGTCGAACGTTGCACGTTCACGGTTCAAACCACCAGGTCCTAGGGCTGAAAGTTTTCTTTTGTGAGTTAGCTCAGCGATTGGGTTTGTTTGGTCCATGAACTGTGAAAGCTGTGAAGAACCAAAGAACTCTTTAATTGCTGAAGAAACTGGTCTGACGTTAATAAGAGATTGTGGAGTGACATCTGTTTGGTCTTGAGTTGTCATTCTTTCTCTTATGACTCTTTCAAGTCTTGAAATACCAATTCTGAATTGATTTTGCAAAAGTTCACCAACTGATTTGACACGTCTGTTGCCAAGGTGGTCGATGTTGTCTTGCGAGCCAATTCCATGGCGAAGACCAAGGTTATATGACACGATTGAAATGATATCGTCGATAAGGATGTGTTTTGTGCAAAGGCGAAGAACGTTTTCTTCCAAAAGCTTAACAAGCACATCTCTGTCGCCAGCTGATTGTTCGATAAGATCTCTCAAAACTGGATAACAACAGAAATCAACCAAGCCGTCCACTTCATGATAGTCAATTCCGCAAACTTCCATAAGAGAAGCTGTGTTATTACCAATGATTTTGAATGGTTTGCCGTCTGTTTCAACTCTAACTTCGTTCACGCCCGCTGTTTGGATTGCTTTAGCTTCGTCAAATGAAAGAGTTTTGCCCGCAGGTTGCAAAAGTTCGCCTGTGTTTTGGTTGATAACATCTTCTGCAAGAGTTCTTCCAACCAAACGATTTGCAATCGCAAGTTTTTTGTTGAATTTGTATCTACCAACTTTTTGAAGGTCGTATCTTTTTGCATCAAAGAAAATGTTGTTTAGTTGCAATTTCAATGCTTCTTCAGTTGGCACTTCGCCTGGACGAAGTCTTTTATATAGTTCAATAAGGCCTTCTTTTTCAGATTTAGCCGTATCTTTTGCACATGTTGCAAGGATTGTTGGATCGTTATCAAAGATTTCAGCAAGAACTTCATCAGTGCCAAATCCAAGCGCTCTCAAAAGAATAGTCGCTGTGATTTTTCTTGTTCTGTCAACAGAAACATAAAGAATTCTTGCATCAGGATTATCAGTAGCGTCTTGCTTGAAATCAAGCCATGCACCACGTGATGGGATAACTGTTGTGTCGAAGAGGTTTGTTCCTACTTTCTTTTCGATGTTCATATCGCAATAAACACCTGGTGATCTAACAAGTTGTGAAACGATAACCCTTTCAGCACCATTGATGATGAAAGAACCGTTTTTTGTCATGAGTGGGAAATCCCCCATGAAAACTTCTTGATCAGACATTTCTCCTGTTTGTTTTCTCACAAGACGAACCTTAACTCTCAAAGGAAGTGCGTAGTTTGCATCTCTGTCTTTACATTCCTTTTCGCCATACTTAGGGTTTCCTGCAAGAGTGTAGTCCAAGAAATGTAGCTCAAAGTGATTTGACTTATCTGTGATTGGTGAAAAATCTTCAAAAACTTCCTTGATACCGTGCTCAACGAACCATTTATATGAATCCTTTTGCACTTCAATCAAGTAAGGAATGTCAAGAACATTTTTAACTCTTGAAAAATTCACTCTTTCATGATTGCCAAATTTTTCTTTGTTCAACTTTGTTTCCATATTTGCTTACTCCTCTTCTAAAAATACTTTTGCTTAGATATTTATATTAAAATCTCAGGCGTTTGGGAAATTTTGGAACTATTTTTCAAAAAAAAAGCATATTTTTTATAGATATACGTATATTTTTTTGGAAATTATCAAAAATTTCTTGACAAGAGATGTATTTATGTTATAATGTGCATAGCGAGATGAAATTTCAGCGATATTCACCGCGATTTCCCCCGCAAAATCATGAAAATTGGAGGCTAAATCTGAATTTAGCGATACCTCCACACATAATGATGCATTTTAATATTATATCAACTCCCATACGCCATGTCAAGCCTTTTGATAGGCTTTTTTGCTATTTTAGGGAGAAAAACAATGAAAAAAATTAAAAAGGTGAAATATAGATATGACAAGTCAAAATTTGCTTGAATTTTTGAAAAAAAACAGCGATAAATACACTTCTGGTGAAGAGCTCGCCACTCATTTTGGCGTGACGCGTGCGGGGGTTTGGAAACACATCAAAAAACTGCAAGACGAGGGCGTGAAAATCGAGGGCGTGACCAACAAAGGTTATAAACTTTTGGGAAATTTTATTTTGGAAGGGGAAATTTTATCGGCACTTTCGGAAAATTCCAACAATTCTTGCTCTTCTTGCAAAAATTACCGATTTGAAAAAATCACTTGCGAAGTTTTCGACAGCATCACAAGCACTAACACATATGCAAAAACCAACCCAAAAGAAGGACTTCACCTCATTTGTGCATCCGAGCAAACCGCGGGGCGCGGAAGGCGTGGCAACAGTTTTTATTCGCCAAAAGATACCGGCGTTTATTTCACAATGGCATTCGCCCCAAAATCGGGGGAAACCAACACATTCACCCTCGCCGCCGCCATTGCCGTGAGCGAAACTCTGACAAAAATGAGCGGAAGGGACACAAAAATCAAATGGGTGAACGACATCTTTTGCGAAAATCGCAAAGTTTGCGGAATTTTAACGGAAGGCATATTCGATTTTGAAAGTGGCGAACTTTCAAGCGTGATTGTGGGAATTGGAATTAATATCGAAACGGAGGATTTCCCCGACGAAATCAAAACAAAAGCCGGCTCTGTGGGAGTTTCAATCCGCAAAAACCAATTAATCGCGAATATCACAACAACATTTTTTGAAATCCTAGCACTTTCAAAAGAGCAAATCGTGGAAAAATACACAAACCTTTCACTAGTGCTCGGAAAAACAATCACTTTCACCCAAAACGGAGAAACAATAACCGCAAAAGCAAAATCCTTCAACCTAGAAGGCAATTTAGTTTGCCAAACAAGCGGTGAGGAAATAGTTTTGAAAGCGGGAGAAATTAGTATTGTGGGGGAGTTTTATTAAGGTGAAAGGTGAAAGGTGAAAGGTGAAAGGTGTGGTATGGCACTTGGCTTCGCCTCGTGCAGTCCATATTTTAAATTTTTTACTATATTAGTTTCTTACCATATGAAGTGTTTGGCTCTGATAATAAATATTTAAATAATGGAAAGCACGAGCGGTACGCGAGTGCATTACCACACCTTTCACCTTTCACCTTTCACCTTTCACCTTTCACCTTTCACCTTAAGCGTAGCCTTTCACCTTTCACCTTAAAAATTGCTCCGCAATTTTCTTGACTTCTTCCGATTTTCGAGTATAATATTAGTAAGTAATAAAAACAATCCAAGGAGCGATAGTATGAAACTTAATTTCACAAAAATGCACGGCATTGGTAATGATTATATATATTTTGATTGCACAAAGCACGACCTTCCTGATCCTAGCACCCTTGCAATCGAGCTTTCGGACAGACATTTTTCAATCGGCGGTGACGGCATAGTTTTGATTTTGCCTTCAATCCTTTGTGATTTCAAGATGCGTATGTTCAACAACGACGGCAGTGAGGCGGAAATGTGCGGAAATGCCATTCGTTGCGTTGGTAAATATGTTTATGAAAAAGGACTTCACAACTCTAAACGCGTGACTGTTGAAACGCGTGCTGGCATGAAAACTTTGGAACTTTTTGTTGAAGACGACAAAGTTATCAGCGTGAGAGTTGACATGGGTGCGCCTATTCTTGACCCAAAACTTATCCCTGTGACTGCGGATGAAAACGAGTTTGTTTTGCAAACTGAAAAATATGAATTTGACGTGACTTGCGTTTCAATGGGTAATCCACACGCGATTATTTATGTTGAAGAAACGGATTTTGAAGAATTCTTCACACTTGGCAAAGAAATCGAATGCCACGCGGCTTTCCCTGCGAAAACTAACGTGGAATTTGTTAAACTTATTGATAAAAACACTATTGAAATGCGAGTTTTCGAACGCGGAACGGGCGAAACCCTCGCGTGCGGAACGGGCGCTTGCGCTTCATTCGTCGCATCATATAAAAAAGGCATGATCGAAAACGGCTCATACGTCAAACTCAAAGGTGGCGAGCTTTACATCGAAATGGCAGATAACGGCCACGTGTTCATGACAGGAACAGCAACCATCGCGTTTGAGGGAGTTGTTGAAATTGAAGTTTAGAAACGCTTTGCGTTTTTAAAAAGTGAAAAGTGAAAAGTGAAAAGTGAAAGGTGTGGTAATGCACTCGCCTTGCTCGTGCTTTTCAATTACAATAGTAAACAATAATAGGGACGCTACTTTATACAAATAGCGTCCCTGTTTTACTGTCCAAGTTCAAATTGGGTGCACGAAGCGATAGCGTAGTGCCATACCATACTTTTCACTTTTCACTTATAAAAAATCTCCGATTTTTTACAAATTTTTAATCCTCTCTATCGCTTCAATCGTTTTTGCTTTTGTGTTGAACGCTGTAAGTCTGAAGAAGCCTTCGCCCATGTTGCCAAATCCTGAGCCTGGAGTTCCTACTATGCCTGCTTTTTCAAGAAGGTAGTCGAAAAATTCCCAGCTTGTCATATTATCTGGAGTTTTTAGCCACACATATGGTGAATGAACACCGCCGAAACATTCGTAGCCAATCTCTTCAAGACCTGCTTTGATGATTTTTGCATTTTCGAGATACGCTTCGATATTTTCTTTTATTTGCGCTTGACCTTCAGCGCTATAAACCGCTTCAGCACCTTTTTGCACGATATATGAAACGCCGTTGAATTTTGTTGTTTGGCGACGAAGCCACAACCAGTTCACAGAAGTGCCATTTGAAACCAAATCTTTTGGAACGACAGTATAACCGCAACGCGTGCCAGTGAAGCCCGCTGTTTTTGAATATGATCTGAACTCAATCGCGCAAGTTTTCGCACCCTCGATTTCATAAATTGAACGTGGAATATCCTCGCTTGTCACAAACGCTTCATATGCGCTGTCGTAAAGAATGATTGCACCGTTTTCGTTTGCATAATCAACCCACGCTTTCAAAGCATCCCTTGTTGCAACCTCGCCCGTTGGGTTGTTTGGATAGCAAAGATAGATGATATCCACTTTTTCTGACGGTGGAGCTGGCGAGAAGTTGTTTTCCTTTGAACATTCAAGATAGACAAAAGAAGAAAATCTGCCGTCTTCCATGCCTTCGCCACTTCTTCCGCTCATCACGTTTGTGTCGACATAAACTGGATAAACTGGGTCGCAAACCGCAACCACGTTTTTATCGCCGAAAATATCAACGATGTTTCCGCAATCTGATTTCGCACCGTCGGAAACAAAAATTTCGTCCGCCGCGATTTCAATTCCTCTGTCAACATAATCAAACTTCGCGATTTTGTCACGAAGAAAAGCATAACCTTGCTCTGGTCCATATCCGCGGAAAGTTTCCGCATTCCCCATTTCGTCACAAGCCGATTTCATAGCTTCAACAACAGCAGGAACAAGCGGTTTTGTCACATCGCCAATCCCAAGACGAATAATGTCCGCTTCAGGATTTGCAGCTGAATAATCGCTAACTTTCTTTGCGATAGTGGAAAACAAATATGAAGCTTTCAGCTTCAAGAAATTTTCATTGATTTGATACATATAATATCCCCTTTGTGCAAAATGCACCACGATTTTCGAGTACTCTTTCAGATACCCCAAATTTTTTCTCCTATATAATATACCATATTTAACTTTTTGACTACCACTTTTTCAAACTTTCCAAAAAATAGATTGCGATTTAATATAAGGCTTTTTTATGGGATTGCATTTATCTTGCCAATATGGTATAATAAATATAATAAAGAAAAGGAGGTCACCTATGATTAATTTTGATGAATATAAAAAACTTGGTGAACCAGATAAGCTTGAAAAAAGTGAAATTTGGAAAACCGCAATCGGACTTCAAGAAGTTGACGGTTTGCAAACCAGCGAGTATCTTCACAAAACTGCGAAATCGAATATTGACGGTGACTTAACTTTCCGTCAAGTTCATGAAAATCTTGCTAGTTATTACAAAACAAGCGCAGTAAGGCAAGATATCGAGAACCGCACAGAAGAAGCCGATAAAGTTTCAGCAAAAATCGCTGAAATTTTGAGCGAAAAGGCGTTTGTGATGAGCCCTGCTCAATATTTAAATATTCACAAAAGAATTTTTGAAGGTTTCAAATACGGCGGAAAAATCAGAACCTACAACATAACGAAAGACGAATGGGTTTTGAATGGCGAAACGGTGTATTATGCCAGTGCAAATTCCATCATGGACACTTTGAAATACGATTTTGACGAGGAAAAATCTTTTGACTATCGCACCTTGAATACTAGACAAACTATTTATCATATCGCCGACTTCCTTTCTGGAATATGGCAAATCCATCCTTTTGGCGAGGGAAACACCCGCGCGACTGCCGTTTTTGCAATCAAATACTTGCGAAAATTTGGCTTTGATGTGGAAAATGATATGTTCGCAAATCATTCATGGTATTTTAGAAACGCTCTCGTTCGGGCAAACTACACAAACCTAGCACAAAAAATCTATCCCGACAAAATCTATCTTTATAACTTCTTTGAAAATCTTTTGCTCAAAGAATCGCATTCACTTCAAAATCGACAAATGTTACTATGCAAAAATAACGAAAGTGACCAATTAAATTGCAAAAATGACCAATTAAATGACCAATTAAATGACCAATTAAATCAAGTTTTAATTGATATCATTTTACTTATTAAAGACAATCCTAAAATCACAATGAAAAAGCTGGGCGAACAATTAAATGTATCCCCAAAAACCATTTCAAGACGGATAACTCAATTAAAATCAATGAAAAAAATAGAAAGAATAGGCTCACTAAAAACAGGTTATTGGAAAATACTATAAGCAAAAGACCGCACATAAAAGTGCGGTCTTTTTATTTGTCTTTTTGTGGGCTCTGCCCACACCCGCGAGGGAATGATTCCCTCGACCCCAATTTAAGGTTGAACCTTCCTACATCAAAATTTAACCGTGCCCAACGGGCACCCCCACAAGCCAAAAGGCTTCGCCTTTTGCTTGCAAACCAACAAATAGTCGCGTCCCGAAGGGACGCCCCTCAAGCGAACGTCCGCCAGGGTGGGGCAAGCAGCAGAAAGGGAGGATTTTTTGGAGTTTTTCGCCCAAACGCGAGTGAAGGCTATATTAACATATGCCGAGCTCGCGTTTGGGCGAAAAAACCGAAAAAGACCCCTTTGTGCGGGTTGATGTGGAAAACGGTGTGCACCCAGCAAAAAAATAAAAGACCACCGAAGTGGTCTTTTCTTTTTTTGCTTAAACTGGGTGCACGTTATTTTCCACATCATATGATGGGTCTACGCCATACTTTGCAGTCTTTCTTGTTTTGAAGAAGTTGATTGCAACTTGTGGGAAAAGTGCGTATGAAAGAACGTCTTCTTCTTGTTCATAATATCCAAGTTCGATGAGTTCTTTTTTATAGTTTTCATATTCTGGTTTCAACAAATCAGCAGGTCTGCAAGTGATTCTTTTTTCGTCGCCGAGAGCTTTTTTCACGATTGCTGGATCTGGATCAGCTGGAAGTTTACCATATTCGCCTTTCAAAAGACCTTTTGATTCTTTAGTGAAAGTTTTGTATCTTTCGCCTGCAAGAACGTTCAAAACCGCTTGAGTACCAACGATTTGTGATGTTGGAGTTACGAGAGGTGGGTATCCGAAATCTTTTCTCACGTTTGGAACTTCAGCAAGACATTCAAGGAATCTGTGTTCTGCTTTTTGTTGTTTTAATTGTGAAAGAAGGTTTGAAAGCATACCGCCTGGAACTTGATAAACCAAAGTGTTGATATCAACAGCCATGATTGAAAGATCAAGGAAACCGTCTTCTACAAGTCTGTTTTTAACAGTTTTGAAGTGTTTTGCAGCTTCAGAAAGAACTGCAAGGTCGATGCCTGTGTCATATTTTGTACCAGCAAGTGTTGCCACAAGTGGTTCAGTTGCAGGTTGGCTTGTGCCGTTTGCCATTGGAGATAACGCAGTATCAACAATGTCAACGCCCGCTTCAATCGCTTTCAAAATAACCATGTCGCCAGTTCCCGCAGTGTTGTGCGTGTGAAGGTGAATTGGAATTTTAACAGCTTTTTTCAAACTTGTAACAAGTTCTGCCGCTGTGAAAGGAAGCAAGATGTTTGCCATATCTTTGATACAGATTTGGTCAGCACCCATTTTTTCAAGTTCTTTTGCAAGTTTAACGAAATATTCCAAAGTGTGCACGTCGCTTGTTGTGTAGCTGATTGTAGCTTCGCAAATACCGCCGTGACGTTTAGTGGCTTCCATAGCCGCTTTCATGTTTCTTGTGTCGTTTAGTGCATCGAAAATTCTGATAACGTCAACGCCGTTTTTGATTGCAGCTTCAACGAATTTATCAACCACGTCATCTGCATAATGTTTGTAGCCAAGAATGTTTTGACCACGAAGAAGCATTTGAATTTTTGTGTTTGGAAGAGCCGCTTTAAGCTTTCTCAATCTTTCCCATGGGTCTTCATTCAAGAAACGAAGACAGCTGTCATAAGTTGCACCGCCCCACGCTTCAAGTGAATAATATCCCGCTTTGTCAAGTAGTTCGCAAGCTGGCAACATTTCTTCTGTTGTCATTCTTGTCGCAGCAAGTGATTGGTGGGAGTCACGCAAAATTGTATCTGTAATTTTAACCTTTGCCATTTATATTTTCCTCCTAATTTTTTAAGTAAATTTGCAGTAAGTTTCTCTGTTTTTTGGCTATGTCCTAACCAAAAATAGCAAGAAGTACGCCCGCTGCAATCGCAGAACCAATAACGCCTGCTACGTTTGGACCCATTGCATGCATCAAAAGGAAGTTTGAAGAATCTTCTTCACGACCGACCTTATTTGAAATACGCGCAGCCATTGGAACGGCAGAAACGCCGGCAGAGCCAATGAGTGGGTTGATTTTTCCGCCAGAAAGTTTGCACATCAATTTTGCAAAAAGCACGCCTGAAGCAGTTCCCACGCAGAACGCAAGAAGACCCAAGACGATGATGATAACTGTTACTGGAGAAAGGAATGTTGGACCATAAGTTTTCGCACCAACAACGATACCAAGCATGATTGTTACGATATTGCAAAGTTCGTTTTGTGCTGTTTTTGAAAGTCTGTCGCAAACGCCACTTTCTTTCAAAAGGTTACCAAACATCAGCATACCAAGAAGTGGCAATGCCGTTGGAAGCAGGATACCAACAACCAAAATAACAACTAGTGGGAAGGCAATTTTTTCAAGCTTAGAAACAACGCGAAGTTGTTCCATTTTGATTGCTCTTTCTTCAGGAGTTGTGAGAGCTTTCATGATTGGTGGTTGAATGATTGGAACAAGCGCCATATATGAATAAGCCGCAATCGCAATCGTTGGCACCAAATCAGGCGCTAGTTTACTTGAAACATAAATCGCCGTTGGTCCATCCGCACCACCGATGATCGCGGTCGCCGCCGCCTCAAGTTGTCCATATGTTGTGCCTGGAACAAGCGTTTCGATAACGCCACCAAGATAAAGGCCACCGATGAACGTGATGAAAATACCAATTTGTGCCGCAGCACCAAGAAGCATTGTTTTTGGGTTTGCAATCATTGGACCAAAGTCGGTCATTGCCCCGACGCCAAGGAATATGAGTGGTGGGAAGATAACAAGATCTACACCATAATAAAGGAAGTACAAAAGACCGCCCTTTTCACCTATTGATGCGTCTGGTGTTGCAAACAAGACTTCTCTTGACCCAGGAATGTTGATAAGGAACATACCAAAGGCGATAGGTAGCAACAAAAGTGGTTCAAATTGTTTTGCAATCGCAAGATACAAAAGACCACAAGCCACCACAAGCATCACCCAACTTTCCCATTGCATACCGATAAACCCAGAGGATTCCCAAAGGGATACTAATATTTCACTGAGGGATTTTGACCCTGATGAAGCTAAAATGAAGTTCAGCATTATTTCTCCTTATTAACCAATTGTTGCAAGAGTTGCATCTGTTTCTACTGTTGCACCTTTTGCAACGACAAAGTTGATAACGCCATCTGCATGTGCACAAACGTCATTTTCCATTTTCATAGCTTCAAGAATAAGAACTACGTCGCCTTTTTTAACTGTTGCACCGCTTGCAACTTTGAAGTCCACAATCATTCCTGGAAGTGGTGCTTTAAGAGCATTTGCGCCCGCTGCCGCTGGAGCTGGTGCTGGAGCTGCTGCTGGAGCTGCTGCTGCAACTGGTGCTGCTGCCACTACTGGAGCTACTGCAACTGGTGCAGCGCCTGATTCTTCGACTTGAACACTGTATGATTTTCCGTTTACTGTTACGTTGAAATTACGCATTTTATTTCTCCTCTTATTTTCTTTTATATTGAAACTTAGTTTCTTTTAATTTGTTTGATTTTTCTTATTGTGAAGCTTGGCATATCCCCTGCGTTTTCGCCTTGAAGAATTGCCATGATTGCAGCTGTGATAACCGCAACAACTTCGCTGTCCTCTTCCACCACCGCTGGAGCAGAAACTGCCACAGGTGCTGGAGCTTGTGCAACTTTTGGTGCGCTCGCTTCTTTTTTCGCATTTATTTTTGCAGTTGCGAATGCAATAAGGTATTCAAAAGCCTTGATTGCTCCCATCAAAACACACAAAACAACGAAAACGCCAACGATACCAATAGCCGCAACTTTAAGACCAAGCATTAAGTTATCCATTTATGCCTCCTTATAGTGGCATATTGCCAACGCCTTGAGAAAGACTTTCTTTATATTCCAAACTAACAAGAGCTTGCATGATATATGCACGAAGGAAAGTTGGATCGATGATTGTATCGATTTCGCCATTTTTTGCACTGTTGAATGGATCGCCATCAACTTCTTTATATTTTGCGTTGATTGCTTCTCTTGCTTTTGCAGGGTCGCTAGCTTTTTTAACTTCATCGCCATAAACGATTTCAGCAGCAGTGCCAGCTGGAATAGCTGAAACAAAAGCGTCCGCACAAGCGATTGTGTAGTCATAGCCAAGTTCTTTTGATGCAAAAGCAGTGAAACCAACACCCACAGCGTTTTTAGTGATTACGCCGATTTTAGCATTTGTTGTATCTGCGATTGTGTAAAGAAGAGTTGCAATTTCGCTAGCTTCTGGAGTTTGTTCGCAAGCCACGCATGCATCTTTTCCAAGACAGTCCACAAGAGTTACCATTGGGATTGCGAAAAGTTCAGCAAATCTTGCAAATCTTGCAGCCTTTTTAGCCATTTTGCCAGTTAGCGTTGCGTTATCTGTTCCGATAAAAGCAACAGTGCTTCCGCCAATTCTTGCAAGGCTTGTGAAAAGAGCTGATTCATATTTTTCGCCGATTTCATAAACAGCACCGCCATCAGCAATAGCTTTCAAAGCGTCGCGATTGCTCATGCCTGCGATTGCCTTGTTGCCAGCAACCGAAGAAACGTCTTCAGCACCAGAGCAAAGAATCAAGTCAAGAAGAGTGATGATTTCACCTCTTACAGTTGCATCAGTCACCACTTTAGAGCAAAGACCTGTTTTTTCAGCGTGCATGCTTGCACCAAACAAATCAACAGCTTTTTTGTTTCCGCCAGCTTGAAGCGTCAAAACTTCAGCACTTTGAGAAGCACAAACAGCAGTTTCGTTCATGAAGCAGAAATCTTGCATTGCAACGATATATTCCATTTGACCAATAGCTTTACCTTTCACCACAGCGATTTGTGGAACTACGCCAGAAAGTGAAGCAACTTTTTTCATGATACGAGCGTATCCAGAAAGAGCTTCCACACCTTCGCCAAGTCTTGCACCGTTTGAATCGATGATTGCAAGCACTGGAGTTGAAGTTTTTTCAGCAAGTTCCAAAACTTTCAAGATTTTATCCGCACCAGCTTTTCCAAGACCCGCACCAAGAACTTCTTGGTTTTGTGCGTAAACATAAACAGGCATGTCACCAACTGTGCCGTATCCTGTTATCACGCCTTCGCCTTTTGTAGGATTTCCTAGATATGTATCCCCGCAAGAAAAAAGAAATGCGTTTGTTTCAACGAAACTTTTTTCATCAAGAACCGATGTTAGAAAATCTCTGATTTTTTGAGAGGTTGAAGCAATTTCACTAGTTCTCTCTTGCAAAATCATTGTTTTGTCCATTTTTGTCCTCCATACATTTTGTTTTATTAGTTGAAGCGTTCTTTTTAAAACCCATAAGCCAGCACGATTTTGTTGCCCATATTGCACTTATTTGTATTCAAAAGTAACTTTTATAACCTGAATTTACTCATCATCACGAGTTATTTTGTATTCATGCGTTACAAATATCCCCACTATATAATAAACCAATTTTTGAGAAAAATCAAATGTTTTCACCATGATACACAAATAATTGATAATTATTTCACAAAAAAAGTGAAAAAAAATGGCACGCTTGTGGGGGGGCGGAGTGGGGGCACGCATGTGGGGTTGAGGGAGCGGGAGGGGGAGGGACGCTGTTTTTAAGGTGAAAGGTGAAAGGTGAAAGGTGAAAGGTGTGGTAGGCACTCCGC
>JAWXUX010000032.1:0-3761 GCA_044426045.1 Bacillota bacterium | reverse complement strand
ATCAATAATTACTAGTTATCCTTTGTAGGATAAAAAATGTATTTACAAATAAGGTAATATATGGTAAAATATTGATACAGAAAAAAGGTGGTGAATATGGTGAGTAAATGTGGTTATAGGAAATATTTAAAGTGGGGATTGGTGTTTGAATCCTTGGGGATTGTTGCTATTTTGATGATGATCAAAAATTTTATTTTTATAATGCATGATGAAAATGGGGTGAGGTATGCTATAAAGGATTTTATTAATGTCAATGCACCGCTTATTGGAGTATATTTCATATGTGTTGTAATTTTATTATTTGGAATTTTAGGACATTTTGTATTCGAGGTAATGCGATATGATGATAAACCTAGCGGGGTTTCTTTTGAAAGTTATGAAGAGGACAGGCAGGGGAGTCTGGATTTTTTAATGGCCATTATTTTGCCATTGATTATTGATGATGTCAATACTTGGCAAGGAGCAGCGTCATTTATCATAACGATAGTTGTGATAGCAATTTTGATTTATAATACTGGTGCATACTATAATAATCCTATTTTGGATTTGTTGGGATACAGAGTATATAAGGTTTGTTTGAAGAATAACAAAGATTTTGATGAAGGAGAATATATTGCAATATCTAAAGGTGCTATGCAAAAGGAAAATAATTCATGTGTTGCAATAGAAGATGATATAATATTTGTTCAACATAAGGGGTAATCATTGTGGAAGATAATAATAAGGATGTAAAAAGTGTAATAACTCAAATATTGGGAGATGAAAGCGGATTTGCAATTGGTATTTTCGCCTGCGTGAAAAGCCAAGATGGGGTTATTAATGTGTCTAAATTTAAGACTGAAGATAGCTTGAAGGGTAGGTTAAAGGGGTTGATTGC
The DNA here is from genome assembly GCA_044426045.1 of Bacillota bacterium. Taxonomy (GTDB): domain Bacteria; phylum Bacillota; class Clostridia; order Christensenellales; family CAMQZB01; genus JAWXUU01. The sequence goes on along the minus strand of JAWXUX010000032.1, from coordinate 2,884 downwards.
AGATGTTGCAAAAAAACAAATTTTGTGCGATGAGGTCTTGCTAAAATCTATTGATGGGGCGGATAATTTTAAAAATGTTTTATATACATTAAATAATAGTACCGATTACACAAAACTAAAATTTTTTGATGAAATAGATAAATCCTATTCAGAGATGAATGTCTATCAAAATAGTGAAATAGATAATTTGATGGGATTTTTATTTGTTATTAAAAATAGTGATTTACAAGTAGTGTTTTATCAGCATATATACCCAATGGCTTTATCAAAGAAAGCAAAGGGATTGAGGGCAAGTTTTGCTGGAAATATGTTTGGGGAGTTCAATGAAGACATCATAAAATTTGACGAAAGAATTGACTTTATCAAGTGCAATGATATGTTTTATATTAAAAATTATGCTCTTTTAGAAAGATCATTCGGATATGATGTTATCATAAAATCAAAGGCAAATAAAACATGTGAAAAAATCAAGCAAGCAAATATTGTGAGTGACAGTAATAAACTAATAACATATAGCGATAAATCGCTATCGAATGCAAGAAAGCTTATGAGGTTGGCAGACTCACCGGTTTTAATAATGGATAAGGAAAAATTGTTTAAAAAAATAGCAAGACATAAACAATATAAGGGTATTATAAAGTTTCAAGGAGAGAGCGGGAATAGGCAAATTATATTAAATGATGCAGAAAGCGTAAAAAATTTCATTCTTATGCTAAATGATACATTTTTGATTTCTGAACTCACGGGAACGGAATATAATAGTGAATTTAAGGAGAAAGTATAGGATAAGATGAAATTAGTAAGGAAATTTATAATAAATACTAAAAATAACCGAAATTAAAAGGCTGTTGAACGCTTTCTTTTGGCGTTTTAATATAAGTTCCACCTGTTGTTGAAATATTTTCCGACAGAATGGAAATCACTTCTGTTGGGGGGCTTGTGAATGGGATGCGCGAAGATGACTTTTTCCGTGGCTACTCTATGCCGAGAAATAGGAAAATTATGAGGGCGTTTAAAGATATTGAACTCGTTGAACACTTGGGCTCGGGCATGCTGAGAATTATGAAGTATTACGATAGGTCAAATTTTATTATTACTCCAAATTTTATGAGGGCGGTTCTGTCATTTTTCAAGAGAGCTGAATTGGGTGATGTTGTAAACGACGTTGTAAATGACGTCGTAAATGACGAAATAAATGACGAATTAAAGTTGACTAAAACTGAAAAATCGGTTTATGATATTATAAAAGATAATCCAGTTGCAACTATGAATGATATTGCAAATATAATTGGGAAAGGCAACAAAACGGTGGAACGTGCAATCTATAAATTAATGGATATGAATATTGTGGCTAGGATTGGAGCAAAAAAAGACGGACACTGGGAAATCAAAAAATAAGGCATGAAATTGAATAGTAACAAAAGAACCCAAGGTGTAAACTCGGGTTCTTTTTATCAAATAATATTCATGAGTGCTTCTTGCAAGACTTTAGAGAAGTTAACTTTTTTCTTTGTCGCTTCATCGTTTAGCCATGCTGGAATTGTCAAAGTTTTCTTGACGGCTCTGTTATTTCTGTATTTGTCAACATCTGCTGAAATCAATGAGGTAAAGCCGCCGTTTGGAAAACTTTTATCTAATTTAATTTCTTTGATATCGCATGGTAATGGTACTTGCTCACTAGAATCTTCAAGTTCAGCTATCATTCCGCCTAGAAAATCAGTGGCCATTTCGTATGCGTCGTTTATATTGTTGCCATAAGTTGCTCCCTCAAAGTCGGGGAAAATCACTGTGAATTGTCCGTTTTCTTCTGCATAAAAGCATGCAGGGTAAATTACCTTCTTCATATATTGTACTCCTCTTCGTTTGAATTTTGCTGGTTATTTTAATCCAGCCTGTTTTAATATCGCATTTACTGTGCCGATTGGTATATCTCCTTTGTGAAATGGAATTGGAATTTTGCGCCCCTCACTATTTTTATAATAATGATGAGAACCACGTATGGAATTAAGCTCCCAACCATTCTTTTTTAAAATCTTTTCAAGTTCTTTTGCTGTCATAATTCCTCCTTAGTAGTATTTATATTATACTACGTATTATACGTACTGTCAAGGCATTTTGTGAAAATTGTTTTGATATTACTGTACTATATAATATAGGTAAAAAAGGAGTTTGGGAAATTTTGGATTTTACTAAAGGAAAAATGGAATATGGATATGTTCGAGTTAGTTCTCGTGATCAGAATGAGGTGAGGCAGGTGGAGGCTTTGCTTTCGGTTGGGGTTGTGAGTGGAAATATCTTTTGTGACAAGATGTCGGGGAAAGATTTCAATCGCCCTTGTTATTTGCAGATGTTGGATTTGCTTGAAGAGGGGGATGTTTTGTATGTTCAGAGCATAGATAGGCTAGGTCGCAATTATGACGAGATTTTGGAGCAGTGGCGGATTATAACGAAAGAAAAGGGCGCTGCGATTGTGGTTTTGGATATGCCACTTCTCGATACTCGGCAAGGTCGCGATTTGACGGGCGTGCTGATTGCGGATATAGTTTTGCAACTGCTTTCATATGTTGCAGAAACCGAGCGTGAGTTTATTCGTAAGCGCCAAAAAGAGGGGATTTCCATCGCTAAACAAAAAGGCGTGGAGTTCGGGCGACCAAAAAAGGAGCGACCGAAAAACTTTGCTAAGATTTTACACAGCTGGCAAAACGGTGAAATATCCGCTGCCGAGGGCGCAAAAACATGCGGCGTAGCCTACAGAACCTTTATAAAATGGGCGAAAAGTGCCGATGTAACTGTGTGAAATTGGCAAGTAAAACAGTCAAGAATTGTTAAAAATTAGTTTAAATTGAATTTATATTCGATTGCAAAAAAGTAGACTTTTTTGCAA